>JAKQCT010000066.1 GCA_029559035.1 Acidobacteriota bacterium | reverse complement strand
TTCCTGCCCGAAGGGCGAAAAATGTTGTGCCCGGAGTCGAATTTACTTCGCGAAAGGGCACATTCCCTGCCAGGGGAGTGTTCAACGCAGCGAGTATGCGAGCGAAGAGCCTAAGAGAAATTGCGCCGTAGAATTCAAGAGAGTGACTTAAAGGGCTTTAAGGCAGATCGTAGAATTCGAGGCAGCAAGGATCGCCCCTCTCTTTGGGAAGCGGAGCGTTCAGTCTTCAGCCTGTCCGCAGGACACGCCTGCATTATAAACTTCCCACGGGCTTACGCCCGGGGTTTTCTCTGTCGCGAGCAAGCTCGTCCGCCTTTGGCGGAGGGACTCCATCCCACGAGCTCACGCACGGGGATTTTAGTAAGGAATTCATTAAATTTCAAATTTTAAAGATTAAATTTCAAATTTATGGAATTATTTTCCTTATCGACCCTTCAGTCTTCAGCCTTAAGCCTTAAGCCTGGCGTCAGCCATACGCCTGTTGTCACCCGATCTCTTTAAGCTCTTCTTCGAACTCCCTGTTCTTCTTCTCGAACTCGCGTGTCAACGATACAAGCTCTTCGAAGAGGGGTTCTATCCTTTTCTGGGCGTGGTTTATGTCCTTCGAGAGGTTCTGGATGTCGAGGGCCCTGCCGTGGAAGGTCGCGTCCTGCAGCGCCTTCGTGTCGTCCTCCACCTTCTTTTCCAGCTTCATGATAGTCTGTTCGAGTTCCGTCATCCTCGCCTGCATCGGGCCGAGCGCCTTCGATTTCCGCGTTATGACGTCGGCGCGCGCTTTTCTGAGGTCTTTCCTTTTCAACCCTTCCCTGGCCTCCGCGGGCTTCCCCGCGACGCTGTCGATGGGGGACTCGTCCTTCCACCCGACCCTGTCGAGGAAATCCTGGTACGAGCCTTCGAAGACCGTGACCTTGTTGTCGTCGAACACAACGAGCCTTTCGGCGATCGCGTGGAGGATCATCTCGTTGTGGGTGACGATGACGATGGCGCCCTCGAACTCCTCCATCGCTTCGATGAGCGAGGCGATCGACTCCATGTCGAGATGGTTTGTAGGCTCGTCGAGGAAGAGCATGTTCGACGGGCTGACGAGGATCTTGCCGAGAAGCACGCGGCTCTTCTCTCCGCCCGAGAGCACCGATATCCTCTTGAGCGCGTCGTCGCCGCTGAAAAGCATCAGCCCGCAGATGCCGCGCGCCGCGCCCCTGCTGTGGTCGGGGTGGACGTCCATGATCTCCTCCTCGACCGTGTTCTTCTCGTTGAGCCTCAGGATGTTCGTCTGGCCGAAGTAGGCGAGCTTCGCGGCGGGGTGGCGGGTGATGACGCCGCGGGAGGGTTTCAGCTCGGCCGCGAGAAGGTTCAGGAGGGTCGTCTTTCCCTTGCCGTTCTTTCCGACTATCGCGACGCGGTCGTTCTTCCCGATGAGGAGGTTAAGCCCTTCGATGAGGAGCCTGTCCCTGTCGAATCCGAAGGAGATGTCCTCCGCGACGAGGAGCTGTTTCGCCTGGAACGGCGCTTCGTTGAACGAGAAATCGAGCGTTTTCTGCCTCGTCAGCTTCTCGAGCCTTTCGTGCCTCTGGAGCGCCTTGATCCTCGACTGCACGGCCCTCGCCTTGGTCGCCTGCGCCCTGAAGCGGTTTATAAACTGCTCCGCCTCCTTCCTCTTCTTCTCGTCGTTGATCCTGGTCTTCTCGTAGACCTCCTCCTCCACGGCTATCTGCTCGTAGAGCTTGTGAGTCGGCCCCTCGATCTTTCTGAGCCTGAGGCGGTGGATGATCATCGTGTGGGTCGTGATGCTGTCCATGAAGTCGCGGTCGTGGGTGATGAGGATAAGCTCGCCCTTCCAGGCGCGCAGCTCCCTGCCGAGCCAGCGTATCGAAACGATGTCGAGGTAGTTGGTCGGTTCGTCGAGAAGTAAAAGGTCCGGCTCCGAAACGAGGACCTTCGCCAGGTTGAGGCGTATCTGATAACCGCCGGAGAGGCGGTGCGGCGAATTCTGAAGGTCGCTCTCCGTGAAGCCGAGGCCCGCCAGGACCTTTTTCACCTTGTACGTCTCGTCGATGCCGTCCTCGTTCGGCTGGAGGCTGAGCTTCGCCTCTTCGAGTACGGTGGGCGCGGTGAAACGGATGTGCTGGGAGAGGTGTCCTACCCTGTATCCCTGCGGCATGTCCATGATGCCCGTGTCGGGATGCTCCTCGCCGAGGATCATCCTGAAGAGCGTCGTCTTTCCCGAGCCGTTCCTGCCGACGAGCCCGACCCTCTCGCCCTTGCCTATCGAGCAGGTGACTCCCTCGAAAAGGACCTGTTCCCCGAACGACTTGCCGATGTTGTTGATCTGAAGCATTTGTTCTTTCTTCGCCCTGAGCCGGCTCAGTGCAGGAAGAGGCTCCTCGTCGAGAAGTCGGGGTCGCAGGTGAGGTTGAGCCCGAGCTTCCTGAGGCCCGCGTCGTCTCCCGCCGTCGGTATGTGGGTTAGGTGGACGTCGCAGCCGCGGATCTCCTTGAGCTTTTCCACGGCGGCCTGCGCCGCGGGGTTGTGGGCGGTGCTGATGCTGAGGGCGATGAGCGTCTCCTCGAGGTCGAGGCTGAGCCGCCTTCCTTCCAGCACTTCCCTTTTAAAATAGGTCAGAGAGTCGATGACGCTCCTCGGAAGGAGGTCTATCTCGGAAGGGATCCCCGCGAGGTGTTTCGCGGCGTTGAGTATCAGGCATGAGGCGGCGTGCATCGTCTCCGAGTTCTTTCCCGTGATCACGGTCCCGTCGCGCAGCATGAGGGCCGAGCCGCAGAATATCCCGTCCCTGCCCTTTCCCGCCTGTCCCGCGTCCTCCGCCGCCTTCCTCGCGGGCAGGACGACGGGGCGGTCCTCCGGCTTCGCTCCGATCTCTCTCATGATAAGATCGGCGCGCTCCACCGTACCCTTGTCGGTCAGGCCGACGGCGTATTCGCAGGAGTAGCGGAAGTACCTCCGTACGATCTCCTGGACCGCCGCGTCCCTGACCACCTGGTCGTCCACGATGCCGAATCCTGCGCGGTTCACGCCCATGTCGGTCGGCGATTTGTAGGGGCAGGGCTTGTCGGTGATCTTTTCGATTATCCTCCTGAGGAGCGGGAAAGCCTCGACGTCGCGGTTGTAGTTGACCGTCTTCTTGTCGTAAGCCTCGAGGTGGTGCGAGTCTATGATGTTGACATCCCTCAGGTCCGCGGTAGCCGCCTCGTAGGCAACGTTGACAGGGTGCTTCAGCGGCAGGTTCCAGATGGGGAAGGTCTCGAACTTGGCGTAACCCGCGCTCACTCCCCGCTTGCGTTCGTGATAGAGCTGGGAGAGGGCCGTAGCGAGTTTCCCGCTGCCCGGCCCGGGGCCGGTGATCACTACGATCGGCTTCGTCGTCGGTATGCAGGCGTTGGCGCCGTATCCCTGTTCGCTCACGATGGTCTCGACGTCCGTCGGGTAGCCCTTGGTGAACTTGTGGGTGTAAACCGATATGCCGCGCCGCTCCAGCTTGTTCTTGAACTGGACGGCGGCCGCCTGTTCCTCGAAGCGGGTGATGACGACGGCGCAAACGTCGAGCCCCCACTCCCTCAGGTTGTCGATCAGCTTTAACGCGTCTGTGTCGTAGGAAATGCCGAAGTCGGCGCGCATCTTCTTGCGTTCGATGTCGCCCGCGTATATGCAGAGGATGATGTCCACCTTGTCCTTAAGTTTCTGCAAAAGCCGCATCTTCACGTTGGGGTCGTAGCCGGGCAGGACCCTTGCGGCGTGGTAGTCGTACAGGAGCTTCCCGCCGAACTCCAGGAACAGCTTTTCGCCGAACTGGCCTATGCGCTGGACGATCTCCTCCGACTGCTCCTTGAGGTACTTCTCGTTGTCAAAACCTACCCTGCACTCCATCCTTCACCCCTTTTGAATTTCCAGTTGCCCAAGCCGCGTATTCTAGCACCGCGCCAGCCGTGCTTCAACCTTAAGGACCGCCGGGAAGCTGTTGCGTAAAAGACTCGGCGCCACTATCATATCTCCTTCGGGGGAGCGAGATCCCCCGGGACAGGGAGGGACCGCTCAGATGAGACAGTGGTACGAAGAGCTTTTCGACAACTACGCGAAGACATACGACAAGGAATGCTTCACCCAGGGAACCGCCGGAGAGTGCGATTTCATAGAAAAGGAGATCGGCGGCGACAGGTCGAAAAAGATCCTGGACATCGGGTGCGGAACCGGAAGGCATTCTATAGAACTGGTGAAACGGGGCTACTTTGTCACCGGGTTCGACCTTTCCGGGTCCCAGCTCGAAAGGGCGCGTGAGAAAGCTTCAGAACTTTCGCTGAAGGCGGACTTTCAGAAGCGCGACGCGAGGGAGCCTCATTTCAAAGGAGAGTTCGACCTGGCGATAATGCTCTGCGAGGGGGGCTTTTCCCTGATGGAGACGGACGAGATGAACTTCGCCATCCTGAAGAACGCGGCGGATGCTCTGAAGCCGCAGGGTAAGCTGATCTTCACGACGCTGAACGCGCTGTTCCCGCTCTTCCACTCGGTGAAGGACTTCCTGACATCGCAGGTGAACGCAGACGGGGCCAGATACGGGAAGATCACCTTCGATCTGATGACCTTCCGCGAAAAGAACACCGCCGAATTCGCCGACGACGACGGCAACAAGAAGACCCTCGATTGCGACGAAAGGTACTACGCGCCTTCCGAGATAAACTGGCTGCTTAAATCCCTGGGGTTCAAGGCCATCGGGATATTCGGGTCGAAGCTCGGCGCCTACAGCCGGGAGGACAGGCTGACAACGGAGGATTTCGAGATGCTGGTGATCGCCGAAAAATGAAAAAGCGGCGGCGCGGTCAAGAGCGATGAAGCGTATTGCCCCGGCCGTCAAAGTGAATTATGCTTTAAGGCGATGAGGAGATCGGTCTTTTTCGACAGCTCGGCGCCGCCCAAGCTCCCGGAGCGGCTCAGTCGCCCCGAGGAGATGCTGCGTCTCTACGAAGAGGGCAGGCCGCTCGGTTCGGGCCGGGGTACGGCCCGCCTCATCGAGCTGGACGGAAAGAAGTACATACTCAAGAAAGAGGCGCGAGGAGGCTTGACGGCGAGGTTCCTCCCGGACAGCTTCTTCTCCCTGGAACGGTTCGACGGCGAATGGCTCATACAGGAGTTCGCCTGCTCCCGGGGCCTTTCCTTCCCGCTTGTCGGAAGGTGGTTCATAAAGAGGCATCTGGTCCTTTTCGATATATACACTCTCGCCCCTTTCGTCGAAGGATGCCTTTCACTCACCGAACTGATCCGCTCGGAAAAGCTCACTGGCAATGAGCTGAGGATGGCCGGAAGGGCCGTCGCGGCTATGCATAAAAATGGGATATTCCACGGGGACCTCAACTGCGGGAACATCCTGATCAGAGGCGGAGAGGCGAAGGTCATCGATTTCAAGGGATCCTATATCTTTTCGGCGCCTCTCCCAGAGTCGCTTTCGAAGAAGAACATCCTGCGGCTTCTGCGCTCCTGCGTCAAGGAATACGCGAGAGCGGGAAGACCTGCGGACCTTCCCTTCGCGGGGCCGATCCTCGAAGGATATTCCGAAGAACGAAGCGAGTCGTGGGTCGCCGGTTTCTCGAATCGCGCGGGCGTATCCTTTCTGAGGCGGACGGCTTACAGGTTTAAATTCTAAAGAGATATCCTCGGGGGTCAAATGGACAGGACGGATGTGGCGCGGTCGCTGAAAGATGTTTTCGGTTTCACTGACGGCTGTACGAGGGGTTTCGACTCCGCGGACCTTCTCTCTTTCAATCGCTACCTCGGACAGCTCAGGGAAGATCCCGCCGCGGCGTTCTCCGTCGTCGGAGAGAACAGGCAATTCACCGTTCACCGGTTCGATACGGCGCTTGCCCGCAGGGACCTCGGAAGGCCCAGAGCGCGAAGACTGCCCCTTCCCAGGGTGACCACGATGATCGCGGAGAACGGGTCCCCAGGATTCATGATCATCTCAACCTCGGGAAAGGGCGCGCTCGCCACCCCGAATGCGTTTGAAGATACTCCCTCCGACGACCGGCTTAAGGAGCTTGCCGTAAAAGAAGGGCTCAAGCCTCTTATCTCCATAGGCGAAAAGGACGGCGGGACGGAGATCCTGCTCACCCTTTTCAATCTCTCTTTCCAGACGCTTGCAAGGAACGTCTTCGAGACCTTCGCGGCCCACAGGCTGTTCCCTTTCCTCACCTTGATACGGGAGATCGCCGGGGAAGAAAAAAGGGTCCGGAGCATAACGCACTGCCGGTTCTTCTTCAAGTCGCCCCCCGGAAAGGAGACTCTCGCCTCGATCGAGTCCGACTTCGCGCGCTATCTCGAAGCCGATCTCAGGTTCATGTCGATCTTCGACATCATCGGCCCTTCGATGGTCGGCCCGTCCAGCTCGCACACGGCCGGAGCGTGCAGGATCGGGCAGATCTCGAGGAGCATTCTTGCCGCGATGAGAAAGGGCGGAGTTTTCGGAAGGATAGACGCGGTTTCAGTAAAACTTATCGGCTCGTTCAGGGACACCGGCGTCGGCCACAGGACGCCCTCGGCGATCGCCGGAGGGCTATGGGGATACAGGCCGGACGACGAACGGGTCATGGAATTCGGGGATCCGCTTTTTCTGGAGAAGAACCCTATCGAGATAGCCGGGGACAAGGCGTCGTTCAAAGGCTTTATCAAGGGTTCGGCGGAGGACGACAAAAAATATTCCTCCGAAAGAAGCGCCAACATCGCGGAGGTTACAGCTATCACGGACAAGGGCGAATTCACCGTTACCGGGTTCTCTCTCGGTGGAGGCAACGTTGAAGCCAGGTACATAAACGGAAAGAGGCTTTCCGAGCCGCTGACCGGAAAGGAAGAACCTTCTCTTCGCGACCTTCTCGGGGCGGACTTCCCTGAGACCAGGATTGAAAGGATCGTCAGCGGTTCGCCGGGGACAGGTCCCTCAGAGGAGAGGCCGGAGTTCAACACCTTCGAAGAGGTCGCAGAGTACTGTGCCTCGGAGAAAAAGGACATCCTGGAAGTTGCGCTGGAATCGGAAGCAAAATTGTGCGGAGCGTCCGGCGAGGAAATATTCTCGGAAATGCGCGGATACTGGCTGATAATGAAGGAGGGGATCAGGAAGGGCCTCGAGAACAGGGAACTTTCACCCTTCCGCCTCAGCGGAGGCGACTCCGCGAAGATGGCCGATTACTCAAGGAACAACAGGAATTTCGACAACCTTTACGGCAGGGCCGCCGCCTACGCCGCCGCAGTCAACGAAATGAACGCGTGCAGCAGGGTCATCGTGGCGGCTCCCACTGCCGGCTCGTGCGGGATCATCCCGGGTGTGCTTAAGGCTTACGAAGAGATCGCGGGGACGCCGGAGAAGAAGATCCTCGAAGCGCTCGTGATCGCCGGTTTCCTGGGAATGATCCTTTTCGACGACGTTTCGACGGCCGGCGCAGACTACGGCTGCCAGGCGGAGGTAGGGGCCGCGGCCGCGATGGCGGCGGGGGGGATCGCCCACATCGAGGGCGGGGACGCCTCGCAGGTCATTCAGGCTTTCACTCTGGCGCTCAAGAACTGCATGGGCCTCGTTTGCGACCCCGTCGCGGGACTCGTGGAAGTGCCCTGCGTCAAAAGGAACGGCATCTACACCTCGGTCGCCCTCACTTCGGCCATGATGGCGATGAGCGGCGTAGTCTCGTTCGTCTCCCCCGACGAGGTGGTCCTTGCCGTCCGGGAGGTCGGGGAGAAACTGCACAGGGATTACAAGGAAACGGCGGGAGGAGGGCTCGCGAGGACAAGGGACGGATTGAGGGTCGCTTCCGAGTTCAGGAAAGAGGTCGAGAGATTCTTCAGAGACTGACGGACATCCCGGGCGGCCCGGAACCGCTCTATTCCGCGGACGGGACCGTCGAATCCATTATCCACTGCTGGAAGTGGGGCTCCGCGTGGGAAAGCGGGATGCAGAGGATCTCGGGCAGTTCGTAGGTGTGAAGGCTCCTGATCGATTCCTCCACCTGTTCCTTCAGGTTCTCGCGAGTCTTGATGAAAAGCATGCACTCCTCGTCGTCCCACACCTCGCCCTTGAACCTGTAGATGGAGCGTATCTTCTTGACGATGTTGACGCAGGCCACGAGCCCGTTCTGCACCAGCGACTCGGCGATCTTGACCGCCTGTTCCTCCGAATTGGTCGTAGTCAGCATCAGGACAACCTGCTCCATCAGGACCTCCTTCGATTAAATTCTAGGCGATGACGCGCCAAAAATCAAACAGCCGCGCCTTTCCGGCCTTCCCCGGGCGCCCGGAAAAAGAAAAAACCTCCCGTCATTTTCGGCGGGAGGCTGAGATATAGTCGAGGTTTTAATGTACTGTAGTCCCCGTGGCGCTGTTCACCCACTTCAGGACGAGCCTCAGCAGGAGCGCCGCGAAGAGGCTGGTACCCACGAGGAAGAAGAAGAACCCGCTGTGGGGAAGCTTGTCCCACAAAGGTTCTACGGCCCCCGAGAGGTAATTGCCGATCGCGGTAGCGCCGAACCATCCGCCCATCATTATCCCGCGGAATCTCGGCGGAGCGACCTTCGAACAGAAGGAGAGCCCCATCGGGCTCAGGCACAGCTCTCCGGCTGTCACCAGGGCGTATGAGAAGATCAGCCAGAGCGGCGATACCATCCCGGTGTCGCCTCCGGCAAGGCCGGCCAGGCCCATGACGGCGAAACAGGACGCCGTGAGCAGCATCCCTATGCCCATCTTGGCGGGGGTCGAGGGCTCGATCTTCCTCGCCCTCATCAAACCCCAGAACCATACGACCAGCGGGGTCAGAGTGATGACGAAGAAGGGGTTTACCGACTGGAAGATCTCGGCTGATATCTTCTGGCCGAAGATCGGGCCGGTCGAGTCCCTCGCCCAGAGGGTCATGGTGAAACCGTTCTGGTGGAACGACATCCAGAAGAGGATGACTATCGAATAAATGGCGAGAAGTGCCAGGATCCTCTTACGCTCTTCCTCCCTGGGCATTTCGGCCACCTTGACGAGCGAATCCTCGCGGTTGGAGATCTCCGCGTGGGCGATGTGCCTCTTGAAGACCTGAAATATCAGGACCGAGAGCGCCATGCCGCACCCCGCGGCCCCGAACGCGAACGGCCACCCGAAGTTGTTCCTCAGGTAAGCCGCGACGAGCGGAGCGAAAAGCGCCCCCACGTTTATACCCATGTAGAAGATGTTGAAGGCTGAATCCTTGAGCGGGTTGCCTTCCTCGTAAAGGTTGCCGACCATCACCGATATGTTGGGCTTGAAAAGGCCGTTGCCGAGGCATATACCGAGAAGGCCGAGAAAAAAGATCCATCTTCCCTTCTTCCTTTCGGGGCCGTCGTACACTGGAGCCTTCTCGTCGCTCGTCTTTCCCTGGCTTTTCAGTTCGAGCGTCCTCTTTTCCCACGAGGCGAAATTTTCCTTCTGGAGCTGCTCGGCCTTGACGACCTGCTCCTCGACCTGCGGGGTCTCCCTCAAGGGAACGGACAACAGCCCGTAACCCAGCGCCAAAAGGATGCCGCCCAGGATTATCGTTTTCCTGAACCCCAGGAGGCGGTCGGCGATGAGCCCTCCCGCGATCGGGGTGAAATATACAAGCGCCAGGAACGCGCCGTAGATGGTCCCGGGGTGGGGAAAATGAAAATGTTCGTCGAGATACAGCGTGAAAATGGCGAGCATCGTGTAAAAGCCGAACCGCTCCCACATTTCGGTGAAGAACAGCACTTTCAATCCCGTCGGATGCTTGAGCTTCTCCACGATTTCCTCCCATACCCCGCCATCGGCGGGAATCTTAAATTTAAAATTTCAAATTTTCAATTTTAAATCTAAAATGACCAAAAAGACCTCGTCTTTTTGAGCCTTACACGTACTTCGGGTTCATGCGAACGTAGTGCTCCTTCTTCAGCTCGCCTATGTAGTTCTTGTAGCTCTCGGCGAACTTCTCCTCCTTGATCATGTTGATGATCTGGTCCCTCGATTCTTCGAGTGTCGGGACCCTCGGCTCCTTTCTCTCGACGAGGCGGAAGACGTAGAACCCGTGGTCGGTGGAGATCAGATCGGACACCTGCCCGGTCCTGAGCGCGAAGACGACATCCCTGAAATCCTTAGAGAGCTCGTCGGCCTGGTACCAGCCGGCGTCGCCTCCGCGGGACTTCGAGAAGGCGCCGGAATAGAGCTTCGCCAGGTCCCCGAAGCTCTTGCCCTGCGCCATTTCGATCAGCAGGTCGGAATACGCCTGCTTGGCGGCCTCCTCCGTGTACCTCTCCTTCGGAAGGAGGATCTCCTCCAGGTGCACCTGCGGCTTTCCCTGGAGCTTTTCCCTGTTCTTCTGGTAAAAATCGTCGATCTCCGCAGTGGTGAGGCTTATCTTCGAACGCACCTCGCGGCTCTTCATGAACTCGGGGACATAAATGAGCAGTATCTGCCTCTTGAACTCGTCGAGCGACATGCCCTCGTTCTTGAGCGCCTTGTCGAGATCGGCCTCGTTCTTTATGCCGTTCTCCTGCATGAAGTTCTCCATCTGGGCGTTGACGATGACGTCCACCTGGTAGAGCTGTTTGGCCTTTTCGATGAGCAGGAGCTCCTCCGTCATCTGCTGGAGGAGGCGCTGGGGAAGCTCTTTCAGCTTCTGCTCGAAATCGGGGCCCTTGTACTCCCTCTTGAAGCCTTCGGTCGTCTGGCTGAGCCTTTTTTCGTACTCGTTCTTGGTTATTATCGAATCGTTCACCTTGACGACGATCTCGTCTATCGTCTTGGCGAAGAGGGGGAGCGCGGCGACAAGGGCGACGGCCAGAAGCAGTTTGCTTTTCATCAGTTCTCCTTCACATAACCGAACGGAAGTCTTTCGTAAAACAGATGGACATTATACCTCTTCCTGAGCGAATCGAGGAAATCCTTCCTGAGTTCCTCGCCCTTCATGTCCGAAAGGTGCAGGCGGACCATCTGCCTGATCATGTCGAGGGGCAGGACGAACTCCTTAGCCCTCTTTTCCAGGAGGATGACCTGGAAGGTGTCTTTCGAGATCTCGATCGGCTTCGAAACCTGTCCCTCTCTCAGCGTCATGATGAAAGGGACGAGGTACTCCGGCAGCTCGCTCATCTCGAAGTACTGCTGGCGCCCCCTGTCCGGTGAAATCGAATAGAGCCTAGCGACGTCCTCGAAAGAGTGCTTTTTCTGCAGGAGGTCCATCGCTTCGTTCTTAAGGTTCCCGCCGCCGAGGGTCATCTGCCTCACGAGGACGCCTTCGCCCCTGGCGAACTCCGATCTCCTCCGGTTGTAGTAATCCTCGACGTCCCTCGTGGAGACCTCTATCCGCGAATAGACCTTCTCCTCCAGCAGCATCGACGCCGTCTCCTTGCGCTTCCTGGGGTCGGCGTATTCGCCCAGCGGCCTGAGCTGGCCTTCCTCCGCGGCGTTGACGGCTCCGTTCAGAATGAGGACTTCGTCGACGAGAGCGTCGAAGAGCCTGCTCCTGAGCGCCGGGCTGTCCGCCGTCTGCCCCGACGAGCGGACCTCCCTATCGAGGTCGTCCACCGTCACGAAAAAGGCCCCGACGGTTGCGACGGTGTCCATGCGGGCGGAGGGGTCGTTCTCCTGCCTGGAACAGGCGAGAGAGAGAACAAGTATCGCGGCGATGAAAAGAGCGTTCCTCATCACACCTCTTTTTTACCATTATATTCGAGAGTTGAAAAGAGCTCTTCGATCAGGGGCTCCGCCTTCGCGCCTTTTTCCTTGGGGATGGAGACGCTGTGATCGGGCCTCACGACAGCGCCGCGCTTCGAGGAAAGGAAAGCGAGCAGCCTTTCGGGGTCCACCGCGGAGCTTTCGTTGAAAACCACAGTGACCGAATCGGCTCCCTCCAGGATCTTCTCTATCAGCATCTTTTCCGCTCTTATCCTCAGCGAAGCGGCTTTCAGGAGGGCGGAGGTCTCTTCTGGAAGTTCCCCGTACCTGTCCCTCAGTTCCCGGGATATCCTGTCGATGTCCGCGGGAGCGGAGGCGAGGGATATCTCCCTGTAGGCGTTGAGCCTGTGGTCGTCGTTCTCTATGTAACTCGTCGGGATCAGCATGTTCCTTGTCAGCTGGATCTCGCAGCGGAAGAGCCTCTGAGGGGGTTCTCCCTTGAGCTCGGAGACGGCTTCTTCGAGCATCCCGATATAGAGCTCGAAACCCACCGCCTCGATGTGCCCGGACTGTTCCGCCCCGAGGAAATTCCCCGCGCCCCTCAGTTCGAGGTCTATCGCGGCGATCCTGAATCCCGAACCGAGCTCCGTGAACTCCTCCAGGGTCCTCAGCCTTTCGACCGCGTCCCCCGATATCTCGCTCTTCCTCGGTATCAGGAGATAGGCGTACGCGGGCACGTTGCTCCTGCCGATCCTTCCCCTGATCTGGTAGAGCTGGCACAGCCCGAACATGTGGGCGTTCTCGACGATCAGCGTGTTGGCCCTGGGGATGTCCACGCCGTTCTCGATGATCGTCGTGGTCACCAGGACGTCCGCCTCGTGTCTGTAGAAGGCGATCATCCGCTTTTCAAGCTCTTTTTCCTCGATCTGGCCGTGCGCCACGATGAACCTCGCCTCGGGGACGAGCTCCCTCAGCCGCTTCACTCTCTCCTCTATCGTCTCTACCCTGTTGTGGAGGTAGAAGACCTGCCCCTGCCTGGACAGCTCTTTCCTTATGGCCGAAGCCACGAGGGCTTCGTCGTAGGGCGTGAAGATCGTGTCTATCGCAAGCCTGTCTTTCGGAGGGGTCTCGATCAGGGACATGTCGAGTATCCTGGAAAGACCCATCTGGAGGGTCCTGGGGATGGGCGTCGCCGTGAGGGTGAGAACGTCGATGTCGGCCTTGAACTGCTTGATCCGCTCCTTGTGCATGACGCCGAACCTCTGTTCCTCGTCAACGATGAGGAGCCCCAGTTTCGGTATCTCCACATCCTTCGAGAGAAGCCTGTGCGTCCCGACTATGACGTCCACAAGCCCCGCCCCGAGGTCCCTGACGATCTCCCTCCTCTGCTTGAGGGGGACGAACCTCGAGAGCATCTCCACCCGCGAGGGGAAAAGGGAGAAGCGCTCGACGAAGTTCTCGTAATGCTGGAGAGCGAGGACCGTCGTCGGGCAGAGCAGGGCGACCTGTCTTCCCGAGGAGACCGCCTTGAAGGCGGCGCGCATCGCCACCTCGGTCTTGCCGAAACCCACGTCGCCGCAGACGATCCTGTCCATGGGGGTCGCCGATTCCATGTCCGCCTTGACTTCAAGCAGGGCCTTCGCCTGGTCGGCGGTCAGGTCGTAGGGAAAGAGGTTCTCGAACTCCCGCTGGAGAGGGCTGTCAGCGAGCGCGGGAACGCCCTCGACGGACCTTCTCTTCGCGTAGATCTTTATCAGCTCTCCGGCTATCTCCTTGACCGACTTCCTCGCCCGTTCCTTCTTTTTCCTGAAGGACTGGGTCCCGAGCTTGTCGGTCTCGGGGACGAACCCTTCCGGCCCCTTGTATTTCTGGATCATGTCGATCCGGTTCATCGGGAGGAGGAGCCTGTCGCCTCCCGAATAAACGATCAGCAGGAAATCCTCGCTCTTCTCGCCCCGCTTTATGGTCTCTATCCCGGAATACCTGCCGACGCCGTGTTCGGTGTGGACGATGTGGTCGCCTATCCTGAGGTCCCTCAGCCCCTCGAAAAAGAGTTCCCTACCCTTCGAAGGGGCAGCCGCCTGTATCCTTTCCCTGCCCAGGATGTCCCTTTCGGAGACGGTGATCCACCTGATCGTCGGGAAAATGAGGCTTTCCGCCGAACCGCCCCTGGCGAAGTACAATCCCGCCGGGTACTCCCCGCGTTCCGACCCGCCGAAAACGGGGCCGATATTCTCTCCCGCGGCGAAATCCCTGAACCTTTCGAGGCTCCCCTCGCTCGAAAAATCGAGGATGACGCGGTAGCCCTCCTTCACCTTTCCGTCGAGGTACCGCAGGCTTTCGATGGGCCTCAGCGGCACGAGGCTCGGCCTTTCGACCGGGAAAGGCACGGCTGACTGCGGCAGGCTTTCGATCCTCTTCTCGATCTCCTCTTCCGAAGGAAAGAGTTTCTCCGGCGAGAGGAAACCGGGCCTTCCGCTCGACAGGAACTCCTCCCCGAGCTTTTTCCTGAGTGGTTCGAAGAGGGCCGCGCCTCCTCCGCTGAGCGAGTATATTTTCGGGTCCGCGAAATATTCGGTCAGCGGACAGAAATCGGCGGCCGCCCTGGCTTCCACCTGGAGGGTCAGGTAGTTCCCGCTGCGGGCGAGGCCGTCGAGCCTCATCTCGCCGAACTCCCCGCTTTCCGCGAGTTTCGCCTTCAGCCAGGACAGCGCCTCGTCGCTCCTCGTCACCTCGGACAGGGGGCCGACAAGGAAGCTGCCGTCCATCCTGGAAAGGGATCTCTGCGTGGTAGGGTCGAAATAACGGACCTCCTCGATCGTCTCTCCGAAGAATTCAACTCTCAGCCCTATGTCGAGCTCGGGAGGAAGTATGTCGAGGAGGCTTCCCCTCACGGAATACTCGCCGGGCCCCTCCACAAGGTCCTCCCTCCTGTAACCCATCGCCCAGAGTGTCATCTTGAGGTCCCTGAGGGAATATTCCCGGTCCTCTTCCAGAAGGACGTGGAGAGCGCGCCATGTTCCGGGTTTCGGAACTTTCCACAGGAAAGCCTGAGGCGAGACGACCAGGGACATTCGTTTACTGTGGAGTATCTTCGTCAGCGAAGAGGCGCGTTCCGCGACCACCGCAGGATGAGGCGCGAGCGGGCCGTAGGGATCGTCCGTGAGGCATGGAAAAGTCTGGAGCGGGGAATCTTCCCCGAGCAGGCATTCGACCGTTCCGAGGACTCCCGCAGCGCTCTCCTCCGAGGGCGCTATGAAGATCCGGCTGCCTTCATGGCGAAGAAGGTCCGCGGCGATGCCGAAGGGAAGCGCCGACCCTCTCAGGGAGAGAGTTTCGGGCACGATTTTTGTCAGTTCGTTTATGAGCCCCCGCCAGACGCCCGCCACGCTTATCCTTTCCCTATTCTCTCCAGTATGCCTGTAGTGGAATGGCCCTCCTGGTAACTGATGTTCGTTACCCTGCCGCCCGCCGCGAGGACGATGTCCTTCCCTACAATGTCGTCGACCTTCCAGTCCCCGCCCTTGACCAGGACATCCGGAACGACGGCTGAGATGAGCGAGAACGGCGTGTCCTCGCCGAAGATCACCACCGCGTCTACCGCTTCCAGCGAACAGAGGATCTCCGCCCTCTCCTTCTCGGGGTAGACCGGGCGGCCTTCGCCCTTCAGCCTGGCCGTGGAAGCGTCGCTGTTGAGGCCCACCATCAGGGCGTCGCCCATCGCCCTCGCCTCGAAAAGGTACCTGGTGTGACCCACGTGGAGGATGTCGAAGCAGCCGTTGGTGAAGACAAGCGTCTTCCCTTCGGACTTTAGACGCTCCCTCCATTTCACCGCTTCATTCAGAGTCAGTATTCTTCCCATCTTTTTTCCCGTACCTGCAGGCGAGCACCTTCTCCTGGAGGTCGACAAGCACCTGCCTGTCGAGGTCCTTCAGCGGAAAAACGCCTTTTTTCCTGACCGACGCCATGTCGAACGGTATCATGAGTTCGCGGTCGCCGTTGAAGTTCAATTTCCCGAGCAGGGTGAAGTTCACTTCCCTGTCTTTCACGAATCCGCCCATCTCCTCCGAGCTTTTCGCGCCCGATTCGAAGCTCTGCTTTATAAGGTTCATCGCCTCCCACCCGACGGCCGACCACGCGGAAGGCTTTTCGCCGTACCTCTGCTTGTAGTTCGCGCGGAACTCGACCGTCCCGGCCGCCTTTTTCCCTCCGTCGAAGAACGGCAGGGCCGCCAGAGTCGGAACGGGGAAGGAACCTTCCGGATCGAGCAGGGAGGCCGAGGCGACGAACAGGGCCCTTCCTTCCAGTTTCTTCGCCAGGATATCCGACACTTCCTGAGGGAGCGCTTTGGAAGACGCCCAGAAGACGGCCTGCGGAGGATCATCGGAGCAGAGTCCGTCGGAGATCCTGGCCGGGAAAGTCTCGGCCTCCTTCGCGGAAATGGTCACGGCTGTCTTCCCTTCCCTGCAGAAACCTTTTTCGAAGGCGGCGGCGAGGGCCGGGTCTTCCTGCAGGACCATGACTTTCGACGCGTGGAGCGAAAAAGCGCAGAAATCCCCGAGGAAGGACGCTTCCTCGAGAGCGCTTCGCGAGAGGCAGACAATTCCCGGGCGGTATTTTTCGTTGACCCGGAGAGGGTTGACGAGGATCACCGGCACGCGGAGCCGCTCCGAGGCCGAGGCCGCGGAATCGAGGGCCTCCCGGCGGCCTGTAGCGAGGATGACCGCTGATGTCCCCCCGGGGATGGTCTCTCCCCCGGCGATCCTTTCCACCGAGACGATGTGCCCGTAGATGCCTCCCTCCGCGTTCATTTTCGCGGCCGCGAGTTCCACGCCCCTGAAAAGATGGTCCATGGAGCCGTTCCCGGGGAGCATGACGGCGACGTTGACCGGGGACGGCCGGCACCCCGCCATCATGAACAATAAAAGCAGGAGAGTTTTTTTCATGAGGCTCAGCGCTTGTACTTCGACGGATCGTAGGCGTCCGCCGAGACCTTCCTTTTCCTCATCTTTGACACGAACAGCGGGTAGGCAAGCAGCTTCATCATCTTCCTGTTCGTTTCGTATCGCATCTTGCGGAATGAAAAGGGCACCAGTTCCAGGGCGTCGTCCGGGTTCACTATAAGGGAGACCTCGATGTTCGGCGCGAGCCCCACCGGTATCGAATCCCTCATGCACGATTCATATACTCGCCGCATGACGGCGACCATGTCGTCGTAGCGGGGGGACGGGTTGTCCTCGAGCTCCGCGCCGACGAGCGGCCTGAAGATGCATACGGTCGGGAAACAGCCGGCGCCGGTGATGTAGTCTATGGCGGCCAGCGTGTCCTCGACCGGCTCGAGTCCCGCGATTATCTCACCGCTGTTCCTCCCTTTTCCCATTTTTTTCGAAACGTATTCCATGGCCCTGAAGAAGGTCTCCTGGCCGAACGCCTCGGCTTTCCCCGGGCAATACTTCGCGAAATATTCGGGGTTGTGGAATTCGTAGCAGAACGAGAAATGGTCGACCCCGAGGTCGATCAGCCAGTCGTATTTCCAGAGGTCCTTCGTGGGGGTCACCTGGACGCCGACGAGGGCGCCGACCCTTTCCTTGATGGCTTTCACATAGGGGGCCGCGGTTTCCAGGCCTCCCCCTTCCTGTTCGCCCGAGTTGAGATGGACGAAAGTGATCCCGGATTCCGCCTTCGCCTCGAGGGCCGTCTCAACGACGTCATCGATCTTTTTCTCCGTGTCCTCGTTGATCCCCACGTTGACGCCGGTAGTGCAGAACTTGCAGGCTGTTTTTGGCGTCACTTTCCAGAACTTGCAGATGTCGCCGACATAGATCCCGAGGTAGGTCCCCTGCATGACCCCGACGCGTGACATCAGTTTTCCCGATGAGGTTTTTTTCTGGTACCAGGAAGGCAGCGAGGGGATCTCGGCGAAGAACCTGACGTGGGGGTCCCTGTCGTCTGCGATCACGAAGTCGTGCCCTATCTTCAGCAGGCGGTACGGCGAGTCCCCGACGAATTTCTCTTTTACGGGAACGTTTATGTGGCGCCTCTTCCTGCGCCTCCCTATTATTATGTCGAGGCCCGAACCCAATCCCGCCCTTGTCCTGGCAGAAAGCAAAGACTCGACCTGTGCGGACGGATCGAGCCTCATACCGCAGCAGAAAAGCTCGATCTCGAATTCCGCCTCATTCCTGAACGGTTTCACCGAAAACCTCCGCTTCGAATGTTTCAATAAGCGTCCCCGGATCCTTCCACGCGTTCCTGCCCAGGCCCGCCTTCAGACAGGCGTGCTCGAGGAAGGTCGTCCTGTCCATGTCGTGCTCCATAGCAACCTGCGGCAAAAGAAGCCCCTTGCTGAAGCCGCTGCTCATTATCAGACCGTGCTTCCCGATAGTAATGTTGCCGATCTCCTTCTCGGGCCTCGGCGGGGTAAGGGCCGAGATCTCGAAGCGAAGGCGGGGAAGCTCATCCGGTCCGACCTTCGGGAACCTCGGGTCCTGGGTCCCCGCGGCGATCGCCATGTCGATTATCGTTTCGTCGAGCGCCTTGTATCCGGTTATCATGCCGATGCAGCCCCTGAGGCCGCCGTTCTCATCTTTCAGAGTGACGAAAGCGCCTCTCTTTTCCTCGGAGACGGGTTTGTAATCGGAGCCCTTGAGAAGCCTCCGTCCTTCCCTGAGGTGGGTCTCCAGGCTTTTCCTGGCGAGGGCCAGAAGGCCGCTCTTGACCTCCGCGGAAAGTGACATTTCAGACGGCTATCAGCTCGCCGAATTCGGGAATGCTTCTCTTTAGCTCGGCGTAAACTCCGTGGTAGAGAGTGTAGGAGGCCGAAGGGCAGCAGTGACAGGCGCCCTTCAGCCTGACCTTCAGGTTCGGGGGCTCGATGGCTACGATCTCTATGTCTCCGCCGTCCATCTGGAGAGCCGGCCTTATTTTTTCGATCACTTCCTTCACTTTCGATTCGAAATCCGATCCTGCCATCTTTTCCTCCTAAACAGGGATTTTACATCAAAACCAACGATTTTTGAACAAGTTTCGCTTTAAGGCTATTCCTGAGTTTAGGACCCGGCTTGACAAAGCGCGGAAGCAGGCATATATTCTTTATTGGCATATGCCAATATATGCGGAGGACAAATGCCCAGGCCCAGAAAATGCAGATATGTCGGGTTCCCCCCCGATTTCGTGGCTTTCAAGCCGGTCGGCGTTCCCTCGTCGGAACTCGACGAAACCGTACTTACCGTCGACGAACTGGAAGCCGTCAGGCTCGCGGATCTTGAAGGGATGTACCAGGAGCAGGCGGCCCGGGAAATGAACGTATCGAGGCAGACCTTCGGCAACATCATCCAATCTGCACGCGCAAAGATCGCCGACTTCCTGCTGAACGGAAGGGTCCTGAAGATCGACGGTGGAAGCCTCGTCATGGGCCAGAGAAGATTCTTCTGTCACGAATGCAGCAACGAATGGGAGGTCCCCTTCGGAACACCGAGGCCGGGATCATGCCCCGAATGTGACAGCCGGGACCTCCGAAGGTCCGTCCGCGGGCAGGGGCATGGCTGCGGAGGATACGGGAAGGGATGGAGAAGGGGAAATTGTTTTCAGGAAAGCGGAGAAGCCGCTGCAGCTCATACGACTCTTGAAGAAAGGAACGGAAACATGAACGGACGAAATCAGGGCGGAGGCGGAAGAGGACAAGGAGGAGGAGGAGGACGCGGGCAGGGGCAGGGCGGCGGACGCGGGCAGGGCAGGGGCGGCGGTAGAGGCCGAATGGGCGGAGGCTTCGCCGGAGGACCCGGAGGGAACTGCGTCTGTCCCAAGTGCGGGTTCGCCGAGCCTCATCAGCAGGGAGTACCGTGCATAGAGAAAAAATGTCCGAAGTGCGGAAACGCGATGACGAGAGAGTAGCTCTTTTCATCCTGAAAGGAGGATATCAAAATGCCGGGAGGAGACAGAACCGGACCGATGGGAATGGGACCGATGACGGGACGCGGCGCGGGATACTGCGCAGGACATGGAATGCCCGGGTACGCCAATCCATCGGCAGGATACGGACCGGGAATGGGCAGAGGCAGGGGCCGCGGGATGGCAGTGCGATGCGGAGGCAGGGGCCGGAGGAACATGTTCTACGCGACCGGACTACCCGGCTGGGCTCGCTATGGAGCCGCGCCGGTTTATCCTTCGAGGTTTCCCGCTCCCGACCCGGAAAGCGAGAAAGAGATGCTTGCCGAGAAGGCGGAGTTTCTCAGGTCGGAACTGGAAGCCGTCAAAAAGCGGATGGACGAAATAGAGTCGAGAGCCGGCAAGGACGAGGCGCCCTGATGAAAATAGCCTTCACTACCGAAGGAACGGGACTGGATTCCCCCCTTGATATGAGATTCGGGCGGGCGAAAAATTTCCTCGTTTACGACCTCGAAGGTGACACATTCACCGTTTTGGAGAACAGCCAGAACCTCAACGCCCCGCAGGGCGCAGGGATACAGTCGGCCCAGGCTGTGGTGAAACAGGGAGCGGCAGTCCTCGTGACAGGACACTGCGGCCCCAAGGCTTTCAGGGTCCTTTCCGCCGCGGGCGTCAAGATATACAACACGGACGCGGCGACAGTTTCCGAAGCTCTGACGCTTTACAGGCAGGGGAAACTCAAGGAAGCCTGCGACGCCGACGTGGAAGGGCACTGGGCATGACCGAAGGGATCGTTTACAGACCCATAGGCGTCATCCGAAGCAGGCACAGGGAGCCGGATAAGACTCCGATACAGCCGGTTTTTGCAGAAGGATGCGGGGGGAGGGTGGAAGTTTTCCCGGAGTTCGCGGATGGTCTTCGCGATCTGGAGGGATTCTCCCACCTTTTCCTCGTGTATCACTTTCACCGATGTGGAGAACCCAGGCTGTCTGTCAGGCCTTTTCTTCAGGACGCCGAGCGCGGGGTTTTCGCCACGAGAGCCCCCTGCCGCCCGAACCCCATCGGGTTGAGCGTCGTCCGGCTGATCCGCGTGGAGGGAATGGTCCTCCATGTCGATAGGCTTGACGCCCTGGACGGAACGCCCCTTCTGGACATCAAGCCCTACGTAGAGAGGTTCGACAAGATAGACACCGAAAAGAACGGCTGGCAGGATGAGGTTGACGACGACACGGCCGGCAGGCTGGGAAAAAGAGGATTTGAAAAATGAAGGGGTTGAAGGTAGTCATCGCTTCGGGAAAAGGCGGCACCGGGAAAACAACGGTCGCGACGAACCTTGCCATAGCGGCGTCGCCGCCCGTCCGCCTGCTCGACTGCGACGTGGAGGAACCCAACGCCCACCTCTTTTTTAACAGGACGGCATCAGAAACGGAGATCGTGACCATACCTGTCCCCGAAGTGGACGAAAAACTCTGCGACGGCTGCGGGGAATGCGCCCGTTTCTGCCGTTACAACGTCATAGCCTGCTACGGTTCCGTTCCGATGATATTCGCCGAAATGTGCCACGGGTGCGGAGGCTGCCTGCTCGTCTGCCCCCGAAAAGCCATCAGCGAGATACAGAAGCGGATAGGAATAATGGACCATTTTTCCTCGAACGGGCTTTCCATTGTAACCGGGCGCCTCGATGTCGGGATCCCGACATCTCCGCCTCTGGTCAGGGCGGTCAAGACAAAGATCGACGAAGCCGCCACAAACATACTTGACGCTCCCCCCGGGACGTCATGCCCGGTCGTAACGACGATGAAGGGAGCGGATTGCGTAGTACTGGTAACTGAGCCGACGCCCTTCGGCCTTCACGACCTGAAGCTGGCAGTAGATACCGTCTTGGAGCTGTCCATACCTTTCGGCGTGGTCATCAACAGGGCGGGGTCGGGCGACGACAGGGTCGGGAAATACTGCGGCGAAAGGAACATACCCCTGATTATGGAACTGCCGGACGACAGGAGGGTCGCCGAAGCTTATTCGAGAGGCGAGGCCGCGGTCAACGCGATCCCCGAATACAGGGAGCTTTTCGTTCTGCTGATGAAAAAAATAAGGCAGATGGCGGAAAACTCCGCACGAGGGAAAAAGGTTTGAACTCCGCGGGTCGGACAGAGAGACACGTATACGGACCGGTATTTTCAAGGCGACTCGGGAGATCGCTGGGATTGGATCTTGTCCCCTTCAAGGTCTGCACCTACGACTGCGTTTACTGTCAACTTGGCGGGACCACCCTCAAGACCGTCGATAGAAAGGAATATGTCTCGGCAAGTAAGCTCCTCTGCGAACTCGAAGCCAGGTTAAAAACTAACATCCACGCCGACTATGTCACCCTGGCGGGATCGGGGGAACCCACACTCAACGGATCGCTGAAAGAGATCGTCCGTGAAACAAAGAACATGACCGGGATCCCTCTTGCCGTTATCACGAACGGGTCCCTGCTGTTCATGGACGAGGTCAAGGAGGCCCTTTCCGGGACGGACCTGCTCATCCCATCGCTTGACGCCGGGTCCGGCGCCTCGTTCAGGAGAGTCAACAGGCCGCACGGCAAGATCAGGTTCGACTCTGTAGTTGAAGGCCTGATGAGCCTGAAGGATTGGTACAAGGGAAGAGTCTGGCTGGAATCCCTTGTCGTAGGAGGATCTACCGACAGCGATTCAGAGATTGAGAAGATAGCCGCGCTGGTCGACGACATCTCGCCCGAGAAGGTGCAACTGAACACCGTGGTCAGGCCTCCCGCGAAGCCGGAAGCTCTTGAGGTCCCCCGTCCGAGAATGGAACAGTTCGCCTCATTTTTCCGGACTCCTGTCGAGATAATCGGATATAAGGAGGGATCAGGCCGGGAGGACTCGCGACCGGTGCCTGAGTCGGCAGATTCAGAGATACTCGAGCTGGTCAGGAGAAGGCCCGTGACCGTAAGGGACATCGCCCTCGGCCTCGGGATACCGGCCAACGAAGCTCTCAAGAGAACCGGCCAGATGTTCAAAGAAGGCAGAATAACTGCAACGGAGAAGAACGGACAGATCTTTTACATCCCCGCAGAGGGAAGCAAGAATGAACCGTGAAACGAGAAATTACAAGGAGAAAACCGAGAGCGCCTTCTGGCACGCCGTGTTTCAGAAGGAAGCGTCCTACGCGGAAGAGTATTTCACGAAGAAAGATGCTCTTTTGAGCGTCGGCTGCGGCCCCGCGGGTGTCGAAAGGATCCTTCTCGCCAGAGGATTCGACCTGACGGGGCTGGACGTGTCGGGAGAAGCGCTTTCCTGCGCCCCTCAGGAAATGAGAAAGTTCGAAGGAAGCGCCGAGGAGATGCCCTTCCCGGACAGATCGTTCGACGGCGTGATCTTCATCGCCTCCCTTCAGTTCATGAAAGATCCCGCGAAAGCGTTGAAAGAATCTGCCAGGGTTCTCCGCGAAGGCGGAAGCCTCATGCTGATGCTTCTGAACCCTTTATCCCCATTTTTTCTGGAACGGTCCCAAAGGAGCGACAGCCATGTTTCAAAGATAAGGCATAGCGATCCCGTTCCGCTGGTTGAGGCCGCGGCCATGCTTTTTGAGACGAAAATCGATTACAGGCTCGGAATAGGAGGTAAAACCATATTCGAGACATCGGATCCTTCCGCCGCTTCTCTCGTGGTAGTGAGGGGAAGGAAGAGAGACTGAAAAATGAAAGAGCTTATCGTAATATCGGGAAAGGGGGGGACCGGAAAGACAAGCATCGCCGCTTCATTTGCCGTGCTGGCGAACAACGCGGTGCTTGCCGACTGCGACGTTGACGCGGCCGACCTGCACCTGATTCTCACTCCGACCCTGGTCGAGACACACGATTTTTACAGCAGAAACGAAGCCGTCATCGTCCGGGACAAATGCACCGGCTGCGGGATCTGCGCGGAAGTTTGCCGGTTCGAGGCCATCAGGAGGGATGAAAACGAAGGAGAGGGCGCAGCTTACGCAGTTGGGAGAACGGGATGCGAGGGATGCGGTGTGTGCGTCTGGTGCTGTCCGGAGCGCGCGATAGATTTCCCCGAAAGGCTCTGCGGCAGGTGGATGGTCAGCGACACCAGGAGAGGCCCGATGGTCCACGCGAAGCTGAATGCCGCGGCGGAGAACTCCGGCAAGCTCGTGTCCATTGTGCGTAGGGAAGCCCGCAGGATAGCGGAAGAAACGAACAGGGATACGCTCATCGTGGACGGTCCTCCGGGCATAGGATGTCCGGTCATAGCCTCCGTAACGGGGGCGTCTCAAGTCCTCGTCGTAACGGAGCCCACCGTTTCCGGAAAGCACGACCTGGAAAGGATAGTATCGCTTACCAAGCACTTCGGAATACCGACCTTTATATGTGTAAACAAATGGGACATCAACCCCGGCATGACCGAAGAGATCGAGCGGGGCGCTATCGAAGCCGGCGTTTCGATCGCAGGAAGGATACGCTACGACGGAGCTGTTACGGCTGCCCAGATCAGGGGGCTGGCGGCGGTTGAAACCGGCGCCCATTCCGACGCGGATATCAGGGAAGTATGGAGGGTTCTCGGCCTTTGAAAAAAAGCCCGGGGGGGAAGATAACAGGACAGCCTTTGTGGTATCATTTCAAGCTTGCTCCGTGTATTGAACCCCCCCCGGAGCCCTCTCGATGGAGCTAAAACGATGAAGAGAAAAAATTTCGAAAGAGAGATATCGACCGCCATCTTTGAAGCCCATGCCAGACGGTTCGGCAAATGTCTTGAAAGCGACGTGGTAATATGCGGGGCGGGGCCTTCCGGCCTCCTCTGCGCGAGACAGCTCGCGATGAAGGGCGTCCGCGTGACACTGCTGGAAAAAAGGCTGGCCCCCGGCGGCGGGATATGGGGCGGCGCGATGGGAATGCCCGAGATCGTGGTGGAGGAAAATGACAGTCCCATCCTCAAAGATCTTGACATCGGCCACTCCAGGACGGGCGACGGGCTTCTTCTGACCAGCGCCTTCGAACTGGCCGCGGCGCTGATCCACCAGGCTATGAAAGCCGGCGCCTCCATAATGAACCTTGTCTACCTCGAAGACCTTGTCGTTAAAGACAGGAAAATAGCGGGAGTGGTCGCCAACAGGACCTTCATCGGGGAGAACCTTCCAGTCGACCCCATAACGATCGAATGCCGCGCCGTCGTTGACGCGACAGGCCACGAGGCTGTTGCCGCGGCTCTGCTCGCCAAAAGGAACCTCCTCGGAAAACCTAAGGGCGACGGCATAATGAACGCCCGCTCCGGCGAGGATTTCGTAGTGGAAAAGACGGGTGCGGTCTACCCCGGGCTGTACCTCTCGGGGATGAGCGTCTGCTCGTACTACGGCGGCCCGCGGATGGGTCCGATCTTCGGCGGGATGCTGAAGTCCGGATTAAAAGCCGCCGAACTTGTGTTGAAAGACCTGAGACGGCGGAAATGACCTTCAAAAGGAGAAGCTAACGATGAAAATAGTCATACCTGTTGCGAACGGACAGTTATCGATGCACTTCGGCCATTGCGAAAAATTCGCAGTCATCGAGGTTGACGAGAAAGAAAAGAAGATCCTGGGAAAAGAATTCCTTGACGCTCCGCCCCACCAGCCGGGACTTCTTCCTCCCTGGCTCGCCGAAAGGGGAGCGAACGTGATAATAGCGGGAGGAATGGGTCAGAGGGCTCAGGAGCTTTTCGCCGCGAACGGAATAAAGGTGGTGATCGGCGCCCCCGCTGAATCCCCCGAGAAGCTCGCGGGAGATTTCCTCGCGGGCACTCTTGTAAGCGGAGCCAACGTTTGTGACCACTGAAAGTGCCGTCATGAGGTTTTTTCCGACCGGGATCGCCGGGCTCCTCGTTTTGCTGTTGCAGGCTTTCCTGAGCTTCCCCGCCTTCTCCGCGCCCAAGGTCGTTGTCCTGGGCTTCGACGGCGCCGACCCCAGGCTCATCAGGCAATACATGGACGAAGGAGCGCTGCCCAACCTCAGGAAGCTTGAAAACGAGGGTTGTTTCAGGGAACTCGGCGTCGTGAACCCGCCGCAGACCCCCGTTTCGTGGGCGGCCTTCATGACATCCACGAACCCGGGCAAGAACGAGGTGTTCGATTTCCTGAGAAGAAACCCCGAAACATACAAGCCGTCGTTCGCTCTCAACGAAGAGGGAAAGAAGAGGTTCCTTCTGGGAAGGTACAACGCGGCGGCAGGGGCTTTACTGGCCTTCCTGTTCTTCTTTGCCGCCGGATTCGTGACGGCGAAGATGCTTCCAAAGAGGGTCAGAATGCTCGTCATGGGATGTTCAGCCGTCCTCGGCGTTTTCTGCGGCGTCGCGGCGCTCGATTTCATCTCGGAGAACATCCCCTCGCAGATACCCTTCGCCATAAACCACCTGAAGGGGGTCACCTTCTGGGAGCACGCGGCGGATAGCGGCGTAAAGGCCGTCGTCATAAGACATCCCGACACTTTCCCCGCGAAACCGTTCCTCAAAGGCCGGCTCCTGTCGGGCCTTGGAGTGCCCGACATGAGGGGAAGAGTGGGCACGCCTTACATAATCACCACCGATTATTCCCTCAAGATGAGAGACAACGAATTTTCCGTCGAAATAGTACCGGTCGACCCGACCGTTTACGAAGAAGAGAAGACGGTGGAAATCCCCGGGCCGTTCAACAAGCCATTCTTCACATACATCCTGGACGAATACGAAAACGCCTGCACGGACGATACGACAAAAGACGCGCTGAGAGTGATGGGCAGAGAGGAACTGGAAAAGAAGGGGGTAAAGGAGATACAAACCTTTCCTCTTACTATAAGGATCCTCCCCGAAAAGGAACGAGTGGCCCTTTCCGTCCCCGGCAAAAGGCTCGAACTGGGAATGAGGGAATGGTCCGAATGGACGGAGGTGGAGTTCCGCTTCAGCAGGCTGGTTAAGGTAAAAGGGCTCGTCAGGTTCTACCTGGTGGAAGTCAAACCCGAGTTCAGGATGTACATGTCGCCTATCCAGATCCATCCGGACAACGACCTCGACATCTCTTTCCCGAGGAAATACGCCGGCGAGCTGTTCCGCCGTTTCGGGGCATTCAAGACCATGGGCTGGGCGGTCGACACCTGGACCATATCGTCCTCCCTCTCCGACGAGGAGCAGTTCCTCTCCGACATGTACGAGACCGAAAAACCTTACGAGAACATGATGGCCGCCCTGCTGAAAGACGGAGACATGGACCTTTATGTCCAGGTGTTCGAATACACGGACAGGATGTCGCACATTCTCTGGCGCTACATGGACGAAAGGCATCCCCTTTTCGACCCTGTCAAAGCGCCCCGCTACAGGGAGGAGATGAAAAAGGCTTACATCTACATGGACGACATCGTGGGCAGGGCGACGTCCCTCATCCCCCGCGACACGGTCCTGATCGTCCTGTCCGACCACGGCTTCGCAAGCTTCAGGAAAGAGGTCAACTACAACAGGTGGCTGGTGGACAACGGCTACATGGCGCTTAAAGAGGACACCGGGTTGATGTCTCTTTACGACCTGTTCGACGACGACAGGCTGCTCTTCAAGAACGTGGACTGGTCGAAAACGAAAGCCTACGGGCTGGGCCTCGGGAACATCTACGTCAACCTGAAGGGCCGTGAAAAGCACGGCATAGTAAACCCCGGGCGCGAATACGAGGAGCTCATGGACGCTATCTGCTCGGAGCTTCCCAAGATCGTAGATCCCGAGACGGGCGAAGCTCCCGTCTGCAAGGTTTACAAGAGGGACGAGATATACAGGGATTACGATCCCGACGTCATTCCCGACCTGAGGGTGTCCAACCACCCGGGGTACAGGGTTTCCTGGCAGACATCGCTCGGAGGAGTCCCCGACAAGCTGATCGCCCCGAACCTCAAGCCGTGGAGCGGCGACCACTGCTCGCTCGACCCCTACTGCGTCAAGGGAATGTTCTTCTGCAACAGGACGCTGATGGATACCGAGCTCAACATACTAGACGTGGCGCCGACCATCCTGGACATTCTCGGCGTCAAGCCACACCCGGAAATGGAAGGAAGGGTCGTCGAGACCCGCCCGTGATCTGAATACCGGTCCCTCGCCCGTTTTTTCGGTGATAACGGGCTTTTTTGAAAAAGGAGAACGAATGGACACCAAGAACAAGGGTTTCGCGACAAAGCTCATCCACGCCGGTTTTCACGGCGACCATACCGGAACGGTCAACGTCCCGATCTACCAGACCTCGACCTTCGCATTCAGGAACGCCGAGCACGGCGCCGCGCTCTTCGCCGGAAAAGAAGAGGGCTATATCTACACCAGGATAGCCAACCCGACCGTGAAAGCGTTCGAGGAGAACATCGCCGAACTGGAGAACGGCTCCCACGCGATAGCGACGAGCTCCGGCCTGGGCGCGGTTAGCACGGTCTTCCTGGCCCTGCTTTCCGGGGGCGACCACATGATCAGCACCGACTCCGTTTACGGGCCGTCGCGGGGCCTCGTGGAAAAGCAGCTCTCGAGGTTCGGGGTAACATCATCGTTCGTCAACACCTCCAAACTTGAAGCCGTGAAGGCGGCGTTCCGACCCGAGACGAAGCTGGTCTATGTCGAATCTCCTTCGAACCCCGCCATGCTGGTTACCGACATCGCCGCGGTCGCGGAACTGGCCCATTCGAGGAACTGTCTGCTGGTCGTCGATAATACCTTCGCGAGCCCCTACCTGCAGAAGCCGCTTGACCTCGGCGCGGACGTGGTCCTTCATTCCGTCACGAAATTCCTCAACGGGCACGCCGACATAGTTGGCGGAGTGATCGTCACAAAAGAAAGGGACCTCTGCAAGCGGATTCGCCCGATAATGGTGAACTTCGGCTGCAACATGGATCCGCACCAGGCTTTCCTGGTCCTCCGCGGCCTCAAGACCCTCTCCATCAGGGTCGAGAGGGCGCAGGAGAACGCGATAAAGATCGCCCGCTGGCTCGAGACGCACCCGAAGGTCGAATGGGTGCGCTACGTCGGGCTCGAATCCCACCCCCAGCACGAGCTCGCGAAGAAGCAGATGTCCGGCTTCGGGTCGATGATAAGCTTCGAACTGAAGGGCGGCATCGAAGCGGGAAGAAAGGTCATGGACGCGGTCAAGGTCGCGACCCTTGCCGTCTCGCTCGGTGGAGTCGAGACCCTCATCCAGCATCCCGCCTCGATGACGCACGCGGGGATGTCGAAGGAAGCCCGCGAGGCCGCCGGGATCGGCGACGGGCTCGTCCGTTATTCGGTGGGCATAGAGGACATAAACGACCTCATGTCCGACCTGGAACAGGCTCTGCAAAAAGCGTAACCCCTGCAAGGAGGAAACATGCCGCCCGTCCGGCAACACGACAGCGTCCTTGATGCCATCGGAAACACCCCCATGGTGAAGCTTCGTAAGATCACCGCGGGGCTAGCCTGTTCGGTTTTCGCCAAGCTGGAATTCGCCAATCCGACCGGAAGCATAAAAGACAGGACCGCGAAGTACATGATCCAAAAAGCCGAGCGGGACGGCAGGATAAAGCCGGGCGACACGATAATCGAGAACTCCTCGGGCAACATGGCCATGAGCCTCGCGATGGTGGCCATCCAGAAGGGCTACAGGCTCAAGGTGGTGGTGCGCGACACCCTGAGCAGGGAAAAGCTGAAACAGCTCCAGGCGCTGGGGGCCGAGATCGTGAAGGCTGACACCTCGCTTCCGCCGGAGTCTCCCGATTCATACAACAACATAACCCCCAGGCTCGCGAGGGAGACGAAGAACTGCTACTTCCCCGACCAGCACAATAACAGGGAGAACAACGAAGCCCATTACAGCACCACCGGCCCCGAGATCTGGGAACAGATGGAGGGTAGGATCGACTGCCTGGTCGCGGGCATGGGAACGGGCGGAACGATCGGGGGGGCGGGAAAATTCCTTAAAGAGAAGGACCCAAAAATAAAGATAATTGCGGTTGACGTCGAAGGATCGGTCTTCACCGAATACTTCCGCACCGGCAAAAAGGGGAACGCACGCCCCTATTTTCTGGAAGGGCTGGGCGACGAGTTCATCATCGGATGCGCCGACTTCTCCGTCATCGACGACATGGTCCAGGTGTCCGACAGGGACGCTTTCTCGCACGCACGAAGGCTGGTGAAGGAAGAGGGACTCCTCGGAGGCGGGTCCAGCGGCGCCGCCATCTGCGCCGTTCTCGGGATCGCTAAAGATCTTCCGGCGTCGGCAAGGATCGCGACCATATTTCCCGACGGGGCGTCCAAGTACCTAAGCAACATCTTCGACGATCAGTGGATGGAAAGCAGGGGGCTTCTGTGACAGATCCGGCTCTCGTGAAAAAACCCTTAAAAGATCGGGCGGAGGATTTCGACAGAAGGACGGAGCAGTACCTTTCTCTCGGCCACGACAGGTTCGAAGCGGCCCGCTTCGTCGCGGGCTGCGCCGGAGAGCTCGGATCGCCCGCGCTGGACGTGGGAACGGGAAAGGGGCTCCTTGCCATGGCGCTTGCCTCGAACGGTCTCGAGGTAGTTTCCATAGACATAAGCGAAGAGGACTCGGAGCTGGCCGGCTTCCTCGCAGCCGAAAGGTCTCTCTCGGGAAGGATAGAATTCGCGATCCGGGACGCTTCCTCCCTTCCCTACGAGAGCGGCAAATTCAAGGCCGTCGCGATGATGGAGGTACTTCATCACCTTGATAATGCGGAAGGGGTCCTGTCAGAAATGACGAGGGTCCTTTCTCCCAACGGAAAATTGATCATCGCCGACTTCAACGAGGAAGGGTTCGGCATGGTGGCGAAGGTCCACCGTTCAGAAGGGAAGGAACATCCGAGGAGCAAATGCACGATCGATTCCGCCGCGAGCTTTTTATGTTCGCTGGGGCTCAAGGAAGAAGGCCGCGCCGAAGCCCACAATAACGCTGCAGTCTGGTTCTCGAAGACCCCATAGTATTATAAAAGGAGGTGCCGCGATGAAGAAGATCGGCATAATCATCTGCGACAGGTACGGAAATTGCGCCGGCGGAAAGTGCTTCCGCGCTCTCGGGGAAAAGGCGGGAGCCTTCTCCCGCTATGCCGGGGAGGAAGAAGTCGAAATAGCAGGATACACATCCTGCGGAGGATGCCCGGGAGGCAACATCGAGTACGCGCCCGAAGAGATGAAAAAGAACGGCGTCGAGGTGGTCCATCTGGCGACGGGGCTTGTCGTCGGCTATCCTCCCTGTCCGAGGCTGGCCGATTTCGTTTCTTTCATCAAGAGCAGGTATGAACTGGAAGTGGTCGTCGGCACCCACCCGATCCCGATGAAGTACCTGAAGGAGCACAGGAAGCTCCCCTTCTGGAAGAGGTCCGAGATGGAGAAGCTCGCGCCCCTTCTCTTCAGGGACTCGGAAGAAATCATGAAAGCCTATGATTGATCCGAAGAAATATTGAAAGGAGAACGGAATGGAGATAAAGATCGGGTTCAAAGGCGGAAGAAAAGTTACGGCCGAAATTGGCGGCCATCAGATCCTCACCGACCAGCCGGTGAAGGACGGAGGTGAGGACGCAGCCCCTTCTCCCTACGCGCTCTTTCTTGGAGCGCTCTCGACCTGCGGCTCCTATTTCGTCCTCGACTTTTGCCTCGCGAGGGGGATCGACCCGTCTTCCCTCGACATCAAAATGAACGCCGAATGGACGAAGGAGATGAAGGAAAAGGGCGAGCCCCCGAAGTTCGACTTTTCGATCGAAGCAGGCGCGTCCTTCGACGAAAAATACCTGCCTGCCCTCGAACGAGCCGTCGCCCAGTGCGCCGTCAAGAAGGCGATCGAAGCCCGGCCTGTCTTCACCGTCAAGGCGAAGAAGGCGTGACAGGATCGTTCATTTTTTACAAGGGGGGCGCTCCTTCGCCCCCCTTTTTCTTTTCGTAAGCCTCGACGATCATCCTCACTTTTTCCATCTCGAAGCCGTAGCTTTTTCTCAGGTGGCCCAGCCTGTCGTCGGGAGTGACCGAGGGCGGAAGGTTCAGTTCCCTGATGATATGGGAGGCGGGGACCCCTGTCGCTTCCTCCACTTCCCTTAGGGTCATCGACCCCCTGACCTCTTCGTTTCCTTCTCTCTTGCCGTGGTGACCGGCTTCTTGGTGTCCGTCATTCTCAACCTGGGCCTCATCAGTTTTCGTCTCGGCTTTTGATGCTTCTCGACTTGCCTGATTGCCTTTTCTCCTGCCATGTTGTCCGTTTTTGCCGCATTCATCTTCCAAGGCTGCAGCGTGAGCGGTCTCCGATGTCCCCGACCGCTCAAGCTTGAATTCTCCCCTGCGGCCGCCGCCTTCTTTTTTAACCGGCGAGAAGATGGGAGCGACGGCCAGGACAATGACGACGGCCGCGGCGACCGGATAAACGACAGCTCCGGCCCCGAGAGGCTTTTTCCCCGTCACCACCGCGACGATCCACTTCCAGTGAAGCCATACATGATAAGCCATCAGCGCGAAAAACGCCGCGGCGAGCCAGAAGTGGAACTCTCCCCATTGGTGCCTGTCCAATCCCCACACGGAGAGCTTGCCGCCCGTCCCCGGAGGAAGAATGAATTTCATCAGAATTCCCGTCGTTACGAGGAACATGAGGACGGCGAAAGAAACAAGGTCGACCAGGAAATTCAGGGCCGTCCGTCCCTTGGGGCAATTGTCGTTTTCAGCCATGTCAGGTCTCCTTTAAGAAATACCGGCTCCGTTCCCCTCTGCAACGAAGCAGGACAATGATACCATTCAGCCCTCATCATGGTTTAAAAGGCGCGTCTCCCCGAAAAGAAGAGCGGCTTCACGATGTTGTTCCGTGAAGCCGCCGCAAGGTAACACCCGTCTTCCTAATTACAAGAAAAAGCTGCTTTCCTGCTTTCAAGCCAGTGCCAGATGACCGGGATTATCAGAAGCGTCAGGACTGTCGAAGTTATCAGTCCTCCCATCACGACGACCGCGAGCGGTTTCTGGATGTCGGCGCCCGACCCCGTCGCGTAAAGCATCGGCAGATGCCCTATGAAACTGGTGAGCGCGGTCATCAGAAGGGGCCTGAACCTCAGCTCGCATCCTTTGGTCACGGTTTCCGTCGGGCCGGCGCCCCTCTCCTTCAGCTGTTTGAAAAAGGTGACGAGAACGACTCCGTTCTGGACTGCTATTCCCAGTAGGACGATGAAAGCGACGGCGGCCGAAACAGACAAAGGCATCCGGAAGAGCACGACGGCGATCACCCCTCCCACCATCGCGAAGGGAAGGTTCAGAAGCACGAGGAGCGATCCCGCCACTGATTCGAGCGCGAGGTAGAGGAAGAACATGATTATGATCAGCGTTATCGGCACCACCACCGCGAACCTCTTCATCGCCCTCTGCTGGTTCTCGAACTGCCCTCCGTACTCGACGAAATAACCGGAAGGGAGTTTCGCCGAGAGAGGGGCAAGCTTTTCCTTCACCTCGTCCACGAACCCGCCGAGGTCCCTCCCCCTGACGTTCGCCTCGACTATCACCCTCCGCATGCCGTTCTCCCTCGATATCTGCGCGGGAGCCTCGACCACCCCTATCCCGGCGATCCCCGAAAGCGGCACCCTCGCGCCTCCCGGGGCGGGGACGAGCAATCCGGAGATGCCCTCGATGCTCGAACGGGCTTCCTCCTTCAGCCTTACCACCACGGGGAAGCGGTATTCCCCCTCTATGAAGGTGGTCGCTTCCCTTCCGGCGATCGCCGTCTCTATCGTGTCGTTGACAGTCGAAACATCTATCCCGTACCTCGCGGCCGCCTCCCTGTCTATCACCGCCTCCGCCTGGCTCATGCCGGACACCTGCTCCACCTTGATGTCCCTGATCCCCTTCACGTCCCGCACCGCCGCGGCGGCGTTGTCGGCGAATTCCTTGAGGACATCGAGATCGGGCCCGAAGACCTTCACCGCGAGGTCGCTCTTCACTCCCGATATCAGTTCGTTCACCCTGAGCGCTATCGGCTGTGAAAAGGAGAACCTCAGACCGGGTATCTCGGAAAGGTCCTTCTGCATCGCCTCCACGAGCGACGCCCTTCTCCTGAACCCGCCGAAGATCCGCCTCGGTTTGAGCATTATGAGGAGGTCGGTCTGCTCGGGGCCCATCGGGTCTTCGGAGATCTCGGCCCTTCCGGTCTTGCTGACCACAGTCTCGACTTCCGGGAACTTGAGGAGCCTCTTTTCCATGAACTCGGCAACTTTGACCGAACCTTCGAGCGAGGCGTTCGGAAGCCTCACGACGTTGATCGCGATCGCACCCTCGTCGAGGAAAGGCAAAAACTCCGTGCCGACGAAGGGGACCAGGAGGGAAGCCAGCGCAAGGGCTGCAAGGGACCACGCCGCGCAGGCCCGCTTGTTGTCAAGCGCTTTTTGAAGGACGCGGAGATACCATTCCCTGAAACGCCGGGCGAATTGAAATTCCCTCTCCTCCCCCGCTTTCAGGAAAACGTCGGAAAGGACCGGGACGATCGTCAGGGCCACGGCGAGCGAGATAAGAAGGGCGATCATCAGCGTCGAGGCGAGAGGCATGAACATCTTCCCCTCGATGCCCTCGAGAGTGAAAAGAGGAACGAGGATCACCGCGATTATGACGACCGAAAAGACGATCGGCCTCGCCACTTCGGATACGGCCTCCGCGACGATCATCATCTTCATTCCTTCCCTGCCCGGCCGCGACAGATGCCTCCTTACGTTCTCGACCACGACGATCGAAGCGTCGACGACCATCCCCACCGAGAAGGCGAGACCTCCCAGGCTCATCAGGTTGGAGGAGATGCCACTCCAGCCCATCACGATGAAGCTGGCCAGGAAGGTGAGGGGAAGCGAGATGACGCAGATGAGCGCCGCGCGGATGTCCGCCACGAACAGGAAGAGCACCAGGATCACGAACACGCCGCCCTCCAGAAGGGCCCTTACGACGGTCCTGATGCACGCCTGTATTAGCGTAGTCCTGTCGTAGAAGGCGTTGATCCTCACGCCGGGAGGAAGCGTTCCGCCGATCTTCCCGACGGCGTCCTTGACCCGGTTCACGACTTCCCTCGAGTTCTCCCCCTTGAGCATTATGATCATGCCCGCCACGACCTCGCCCTTGCCGTCGCGGGTGACAGCTCCCTGCCGCTGTTCGGAGCCGATGACAACTTCCGCGACGTCTCTCAGGTAAACGGGTGCGCCGTCTACCGACCTTATCACGGTCCTTTCGATGTCCGGGATGTCCCTGAAAAGGCCGACGCCCCTGAGATAGACCTGCTCCCAGCCGCCGACGATCACTCCGCCTCCGGAATTGGCGTTGCTCCTCTCGACCGCCTCGACAACCTCGTTCACGGTAAGCCCGTATTTGACGAGCTTTTCCGGGGAGACCAGCACCTGGTACTGCTTGACGAAGCCGCCGAAGCTGTTCACCTCGTTGACGCCGGGGATCGGCTTGAGAAGGGGCGAAACGAGCCAGTCCTGGATCGTCCGGAGTTCCATCGGATCGCGGCCCTCTCCTTCGAGCGTGTACTGGAAGATCTCGCCGAGGCCGGTGCTTATGGGCCCCATCTCGGGCTCGACTCCCGGCGGCAGGTCCGCCGTTACCGAGGCAAGCCTCTCGAAGACCACCTGCCTTGTCCAGTAGGTCTCGGCGCCGTCCTCGAAAATCACCACGACCTGGGAAAGCTCCGCCTTGGAAAGCGAGCGCACCTGGGTCACCCTGGGAAGGCCTCTCATCGCCAGTTCTATCGGATAGCTGACCCTCTCCTCGACATCCACCGCCGCGAGCCCCGGAGCCTTGCTGAGGATCATCACCTGGGTGTTGGTCACGTCCGGGAACGCGTCTATGGGAAGCCTCATCCAGGCTAGCAGGCCTCCGAAAGCCACGACCGCGGCGCCGAAGATGATCAGCATCCTGTTCTTTAAAATCCACGTGAGCGGTTTCATGGATCCCCCCGCTCAGTCGGCGCAGCCCGCGCCCATCTTCGAGCGCAGGACATCGGATTTCAGTAGGAAGGAGCCGTCCGAGACGACCGTCTCGCCTCCCTTGAGGCCGCTCTTTATCTCCGTGAACCCGCCCCACGATCTGCCGGTCTCGACGGGCCTCCTGATATAGTCGTCGCCCTCGAGGTGGATGAAAACGAATCTCCTGCCCTCGTCCTCCAGGACCGCCGCGCTGGGGAGAGAAAGGGCGCTCTCGCCGCCGGGGAAGAAGAGGCGGACCTCCGCGAACATTCCCGAAAGAAGCCTGCCGCCGTCGTTTTTCACGTTGACCCTCAGCTTGACGGTCCTCGACTGCTCGTCCATCACGGGGCTCACGAAATCCACCGTCCCGGAGAACTCCTCTCCGGGATAGGCCTTGACGGTGACCGACGCGGGCAGTTCACTCCCCGGCGGCCTCTTCATCAGGAGGGCGATGTCCTTCTCGTAAACGCTTGCCCACACCCACACGGCGGAGTTGTCCCCGACCGTCGCGAGCGCCTCCTCCGCCCTCGCAACCTCACCGGGGACGGCGTGGAGGGAGAGTACCGTTCCGTCGGCGGGCGACCTCAGGACGAGCCTCCCCTTCGACGGGATCGACGCCTGCGCGGCCGCGTCATGCCCCGTCGCGCCGAGCCTCGCGAGGGTGCCCCCGGCGGTCTTCTCCCTGATCTCGGCAACCTCCAGCTCCTGCCGGGATTTCTGGAAATCCCTCTCCGAAAGTATGGACTGCCTGTAGAGAGATTCGTTCCTTTCGTGGTCCTTGCGGGCCAGTTCGAGCGCGGCCCGCGCTTCGAGGAGAGAACCCTCCGCCTCGCCCACCTGAACGCTCTCGAGCTCCAATATCGGCTGTCCCTTTTTGACACGGTCGCCCAGCACGACATGGACATTCCTGATGATCCCCTCCGCCTGCGTGCTGATGTGAGAGACCAGCCTGTCGTCGAACCGGACCTCCCCGTTGAGCGCCAGGGGCACATCGATCCTTCTCACCTCGGGGCTCGATGTCTTCACGAGGCCGCCGCTGACCAGCTCCGGAGGGATACGCGCGACGCCGGTCTCATAGCGGCATTCCGCGCATAGATATGTCTTGATGCCGTGTTCGCACACCCTCGACAGAAGTTCTTCCACGGGAGTATCCAGGTCCGAGGCTTCCTCATGTCCGTGGCCGTTGGATTCCTCCGATCCGGGATGCCCCGCAGATCCCTTTCCTCCGGCGCAAGCCGCGAAGAACGCCGACACCGTTATTATTATCGACAACAAAAGATAACGCTTGATCATTGCCCTACTCCATCGGTTGAGAAATTTCGTTACGCTCCGGCGCTTCCGCGGAAAACGGGAACGCGGGAGACCGATACGGTTCAAGGTGGAGAGGGTCAGGCTTCGGGCGGGCGGAATATTGTGAAAGGGATGTCTTTCTGTGAAGGGGTTTTGTCTTCGGGTTGGACCGTGCTCGTCAGGGCGGGAGTGGCAAGAAAGAGGGGATCTGACGCGATGACCGGCATGACGCGGTATCCCGGACAGCAGGAACAAGGGCAGTCGGGGCCGCAGGGAAGGCCGTCGCTGTCCCGGTCGGGGCATCCCGCGTCCTCGGAATGACAGAGGTGGCCGAGGTCCAGGGCGATACCCAGAGGGCCGTCGGCGGCGAAGAACAGGAACATCATGGCAAGAAGGATCACGGGCATCTTCAGCGCCGCAATTCCCTCTTTCCCGGATCTTTTTCCTTCGCGCATGGGCTCTCCCGAAAGGCGCAATCTACCACAGTTACCAAGAAGCAATCAACATCCATCGCGAGCCGAATATTTCTTCCGGAAACGAACAGTCAATAATTTGGAATATTTACAAGGATGGACAGGATCGGCAGGAAAAAGAATCATGTCATCACGAGGATTTCTTCGAAGCCATGACAAGCGAAGTGATCTACCTTATCCCCCAAATTCATATGCATGGCATGACCCCGCGCGGTTTAAAGATTGAAAAATGAAAAATCGTGGAATCATTTCCCTATTGAACTTCAGCCATCAGCCTTCAGCCTTCAGCTCTGGCGTCAGCCTTCAGCCTTTAGCCTGCCCGCTGGGCATAGAATGTTGTGCCCTGAGACAAATTCATTTTGCGAAAGGGCACATTCCCTGCCGGGGGAGTGTTCAGCGCAGCGAGTATGCGAGCGGAGCGCCTAAGAGAGGATAGGATAGCTCCTCTCTTCGGGAAGCGTCATCCTTCAGCCATCCGCTCTGGATGCTCTTTCAGGAAAAGCACTTGCATTCGGAAAGCATTGACCATATCATATTGCTGGAGGAATCAATGGTTTACAGAGTCGTACTGGAAAAAGGCGAAGATTTCGGCTACATCGCGCATTGTCCCGCAATCCCCGGATGTCACTCTCAGGGAGAATCTTTGGAGGAAGCACTCGAGAACATCAAGGATGCCATCCGCGGCTGTCTCAACGCGCTTGATCGGGAATTGGTGACTCCTCCTCAAAAGGATGTGACATTTGTAGAAGTGACTGTGTAAATGTCGAAACTTCCTTCAATATCCGGCCGGGAAGCTGTCGCCGCTTTCGAAAAAGCCGGATGGGTGGTCGCTAGAGTTGGAAGCAGCCGACACATGATCTTGAAAAAAGAAGGCACAATTACCACCCTTAGCATCCCGGATCACAAGACCCTTGACAGGGGATTGCTGAGAGCCTTGATCCGTGATGCCTTTCTCTCGGTTGATGATTTCTGTGAGCTTCTAAAATAACCCGTCCCCTAGCAATGGCATCCTGATTTCACCTTCGTGGAATCATTTCCCTGTTGAATCTTCAGCCGTGGAGGCTGCCCGGAGGGATCGTCATCACGAGAAAGGCCCTCAGCATTTCAAGCGAAGTGATCTACCTTATCCCCCAAATGCATAATGCATGGCCTGGCTCCGTGCGGTTTGTTGTACGGAATGACTGCAAGGAGAATGTTGCTCATATTGTTGATAATCAAGAAGTTAACGGTGTTAAAAGTCTTAATGGTTGACAATATCATTGAAATATATTGGTAATGTGTCGGGTATTAGTTGACAATTGTCCCCAATAAGTTGACAATAAGACTTGGGATAGTTGACAATAGCATCCCTGATCCGAGAGGAATATGGCGAGACGAACCAAGGAAATCAGAGACTTCATCTTGAATGAAATAACCGAGCATCCAAAGGATGTCGTGGCGAAAGCCATGGAGAAATTCGGCCTGACCCGCCAGGCGATTATCAACCATATCAACGCTCTGGTGAAAGACAGGCTGATCGAGGCTGAAGGGAGAACCCGCCAGAGAACCTACAAACTTAAACTGCTTGAGACAAAATCCTTTCGAGTCAGTCTTCAAAACCTTGAGGAGGACAAGCTTTGGAGGGAAAAGATTGACGATTCGCTCAAGGACCTGCCTGAAAACATGATTCATATTTGGAATTATGGGTTTTCAGAAATTGTGAACAACGCGGTGGATCACTCGGCGGGGACAGATCTGAATGTGGTCATCCGGAAGACCGCCGCCACCGTTGAAATGTTCATTGCCGACAACGGCATCGGCATATTTAAAAAGATCAAGAATGAATTGAACCTGGAGGACGAAAGACACGCCATCCTCGAACTGGCGAAAGGCAAGCTGACAACCGATCCATCGAGGCATACAGGCGAGGGGATATTCTTCACGTCGCGGATGTTCGACCATTTCATGATATTTTCCGGTGGCGTCTTTTTTTCCCACGACATCGGACAGGAAGAAGACTGGATATGGGACAGGGACATACAGATCGGTGAAACCGGAACAGTGGTTTACATGTCCTGCAGGAACCTCTGCCCGAGGACTACCAAAGAGATTTTCAATAAATACCAGACATCGAAGGAAGACTACGGGTTCAACAAGACAATAATAGCGGTCCGGCTTCTAAAACACGGGATGGAGCAGCTTATCTCCAGGTCGCAGGCCAAGAGGCTCCTGGCGCGGTTCGAACGCTTCAAGGTGGTCGTCCTGGATTTCACCGGAGTGGACACCATCGGGAACGCCTTTGCGGATGAGATATTCCGAGTCTATCCTTCTATCCATCCCGAAGTGAAGCTTGTTCCGGCCAACACTAACAGCGATATAAAAAAGATCATCCGGCAGGCAAAAAAAACGAAAATCGATACAGCCCCGATCCTGTTCAAGGAATAGCAGGACAGGGTCATCCTGATTTCACCTTCGTGGAATCATTTCCTTATTGAACTTCAGCGCTTCAGCCTTAAGCCTTCAGCCTGTCCGAAGGACACGCCGGCATTGAAAAGTGAAAAATTGTGGAATCTTTTTCCCTATTGAACTTCAGCCTTCCGCCTTCAGCCTTCAGCTCTGGCTTCAGCCATCAGCCTTCAGCTCTTCAGCTCTGGCGTAAGCCTTCCGCCTTTAGCCTGCCCACTGGGCATAGAATGTTGTGCCCTGAGACAAATTCATTTTGCGAAAGGGCACATTCCCTGCCGGGGGAGTGTTCAGCGCAGCGAGTATGCGAGCGGAGCGCCTAAGAGAGGATAGGATAGCTCCTCTCTTCGGGAAGCGTAGCGAAAGCGGAGCGAGGGCCTGTTGCTCCAAATGACAGGGGGGAGGGAGTATAATATTGCTTCGCAAGGGCTTAAGGCTGAAGGCTTAAGGCTGAAGTTGCAGGGAAAGGAGAGAAGCCGTGGATGATCATAACAGCAAAAATAATTTAGCTATGGGCGTTGCGATCGGGTTTGCCGCTGGAGCGCTGGTTGGGGTTTTGATTGGCGTCACGAGCGGGGCTTTGGCTGTCTGGCTTGCCGTTGGATGCGGCGGTGGAATGGCCCTGGGCGCTGCCATTGGGGTGGCATCAGAGAAAAAGTCTTCCTAGAAAAGGAAGGTTATCTTGACTAAAAGAGAGAAAACCGCCTCCTTATCGAGTTTCCCTGGTTCGTCATTGCGAAGAGCGCCTCGAAGCGTAAACCCTTCTGCGGCAATCTCGTTTTTGAACTTCAGCCTTAAGCCTTCAGCCATCAGCCTGGGTTCAGCCTTCAGCGCCGCCCGAAGGGAGAGGTAGGGAGTATAATGTTAGTTGCGAATATTAAATGGAGAATGACATGAAAGAAGGAAGCCAAGACACCCAAATTGTCATATATCAGTCCGACGATGGAAGGACGAGCGTTGATGTCAGATTTCAAGGGGAGACTGCCTGGCTCGCCCAATCCCAGCTTGTGGACCTTTTTCAGACAAGCAAAGCAAATGTCAGTGAACATATAAAACATATTTTTGAAGAAAAGGAGCTGGATCGGGATTCAGTTGTTCGGAAATTCCGAACAACTGCGGCAGACGGCAAGGCATATGAGGTTGAGCATTACAATCTCGACATGATTATCTCGCTTGGTTACCGGATAAAATCCTCGGTAGCAACGCGTTTCCGCATCTGGGCGACGACCCGCCTACGTGAATATATTGTCAAGGGCTTCACTGTCGATTCAGATCGTTTGAAGAAATTGGGCGGCGGGAATTACTGGAAAGACCTTCTCGATGAGATCCGGGATATCCGCAGCAGTGAAAAAGTGCTGTATCGCCAGGTGCTGGACCTCTATGCCACCGCGATTGATTACGATCCCCGGGCAGAGGAGTCCTTGAAGTTCTTTAAAATAGTCCAGAACAAACTTCATTATGCCGCCCACGGGCATACCGCGGCGGAAGTGATTTATCTGCGGGTGGATTCGGACAGGCCCTTTGCTGGGCTGAGAAATTTTAAAGGCTTGCAGCCTACTCAAGCCGAAGCGATGGTCGCCAAGAACTTTTTGGAATTAAGCGAGCTCAAGGTCCTTAACAATCTTGTCTCCGCTTATTTTGACCTGGCTGAGATCAACGCCATGGAACATAAACCGATGAAGATGGCGGATTATATACGGGAGTTGGACAATATTTTACGAACAACAGGCAGGAAACTGTTAGGCGATGCCGGTACAATAAGCCATGAGAAGGCTGCGGAAAAAGCCGCACTCGAATTCCGCAAATACAAAGCGAAGAATCTAAGCGAGGTTGAGAAGGCGTATCTCGACGCCATCAAAGACGTTCAGAAAAAGGTTGAGAAAAAAGTCCCGAGGAGCAGAAAGAAAGACAAAACAATTGACTGAGCCTTTGAAGAGGATTTTAAAACTGATCGTCGCAAGGATCATAGCAGGCAGGGGGAAAAAGAAAAGGGACAACGAATACATCTGCTCCGAACTGGTCTATGAATGCTTCCTCAGAGCCGGGATAGAGTTCCCCTACGATAAACGCGGATTCATAAGCCCCGCGAACCTGTGGGAAGACAGCAGAGTTGAACTGCTAGGAAGGGTACTTTGAGGGGGGAAAAGACCTGTAGCGCGAAATGACACGGGGGGGGGAGTATAATAGAGACTTGGAGGCAAAGGGAGGGAAGCATGGCGGAAATAGATGAAATTAAAGTTTTATATGAGGAACTCCAAGGCTATCTTAGCCAGACCCCCATGCCTGTGCATCCAAGAGATTCATTTCCACCTCAATCACAAACTTGCTGGGAAAATATAAACCATATTATTGATGAGCTTGAAAAGCTTACTGGAGATAGTATGGCTCGTTTTAAGATCGTGCCAACATCCTCTGGGGGATTTGAGTTTATTTCTTTGGCGGATTACCGAGGGAAACTTAATGGATTAATTAATAGGTTGTATGCAAAATATTTTTCCCACGAAGAAAAGCCATTCAGCGGGGGTCCGTCAACAGTAATTTCTCAAAGCCAGTCGCAAAACCAGTCTATACAAATGCTTCTCGAAATTCGAACTATCATTGATAAAAACATAGATGCTCATAAGGAAGGAACTCCTCAAAAAGGATTCATGGAAAAATTAAGGAAAGGACTTTCCAGTGTAAAAAGTGTTGCCGAGCTATTAGCATTAATATGGGCACTTGCAAAAGAATTCAAATTGGGAATTGATGAAATCTCTAAATTACTAACCTGAAGATCTATTGGGCAGCTTTACGCACAAATGGGGAAAAATAATGACAAAGAAAAAGGATGAAGGAAAGAAGACGCTGATTGCCGAGATAGGCACCTCAGAGGATGAGTTCAAAAAGATTGAAGTTCCTGTGGAAGAAGAGCGTATTGAAGCGTTACCGGAGCAAGAAGACTTCTGGCGGCCGCCAACAAGATTCGGGAGCGTTCCGGTTGAAAAGGAGCCGCTGGGATGGGATAGAAGGAGAGGATTCAGGAAGCTCTTTCCGACAATATCACTGCCATTCCAGATAGTCGAGAGGGTCAAATTCGGACATCCTGATCTCGAACCCAATAGACTATTTTGGGGAGATAACTTGCACGTGATGAGGCAGCTCCCAAGTGAGAGCATTGACCTAGTTTATATTGACCCGCCTTTCTTCTCTGGGCGGAATTACAATGTGATATTTGGTGACAAGAATGAACTGCGCTCCTTCTCGGATATTTGGGAAGGCGGAATGCCAGGATATCTCATCTGGCTTAATGCAAGGCTATATGAAATAAAGAGATTGTTGAAGAAGTCTGGATCGCTTATTGTGCATCTTGATTTGCATGCAGTCCATTACGTGAAGGTGGAGTTGGACAAAATCTTTGGTCATGGAGACAAGGATGGCAAAGAACCTGGGTTTAAGAACGAAATTATTTGGTGCAAAAACACTACTTACTACCAAAGCACCTCTCGATTTGTCCCACAACATGATACTATATTATGGTATTCAAAGAGTGGTTTTCCCCACTATCGTTACAATTGGAAAAATGTAGCCGATACCTTTTCAGAGGTCACGATTAAAAAATATAAGCATATTGATAATGACGGGAGAAGATTCCGGCTTCACGGGAGAAATCTTAAAGAGAGCCCAATTCAAAATTCTACTGATGTGGGTATTGAATGGTTGACAAAGGCTCCTGAGCTGTGTCGAGTAGATTATCTTGATGAGAAAGTTGGTGTTAAACCTAAAGACTGGTGGGTAATGGATATTATCAATCAGTCAGCAAATGAAAGAATAGGATATCCAACGCAAAAGCCTGAAGAATTGCTTGAAAAGGTAATTAAGGCATTCACAATTGAAGGCGATGTAGTTGCTGACGTTTTTTCTGGTGGCGGTACTACAGCCGCAGTTGCCCAGCGTCTTGGCCGTCACTGGATTGCCTGCGATCAATCCCGTGTGGCTGTGGCAATAACTGCTGATCGGTTGACGCGTCTCGTTGAAGAAAAGATAGGCAACCTTTTCCCCGTTCCCGACTTCACTGTCGAGCACTGGGGCGTATATGAAGCACGCCGTATGGAGAAGATGCCGGAAAAGGAATTCCAGGCGTTTGTTTTAAAAGCTTTCGGCGCTGTTATAGAGAGCAATGAAAAAGGGATACATGGGTATAAGGGGGCAATCCCAATCTGGATAGGATCGCCCGACCAGAAAAAAGCGGTCACCTCCAAGGATGTTCAGGATTTCGCCAATGCTATAAGAAAAGGGCTCAGATATCAGCAGGACAACTTAAGGGACGGAATGATGCTTGCCTGGGCGTTCAGGCCTGATGCTGTTGAAGCTGCTGAGAGGCTAAGACGACTGGAGTTGACAGACCTCAATTTTATCCGGCTCGATATGGTGCGCATTGATTCACCACCGTTCCGGCAGCACATCACCAAGCTCTCCACCGATCACGCCGATTACGAAAATTTCCTTACCTTCGTCCAATCCCCAAAGGTAGAAGTGGGGATGAGGAGAATCAGCCACAAGGTTTATAAATTCGACGCCAGCGAAACTATCGTTATGAATCCCGGCGCAAAAATAATCAATGTTCAGTGGGATTTTGATTACCAAGATCGCTTTTCTAGCTCTGCCAATTACGCATTTGCCAAGACAGACAAGAAGGAACCGATGTCGTCGGTTCAGTATGAATTCCCCGAAGAAGGAAAGATTACGGTCGCCTGTAAAGTCCAGGATGATATGGGCGGTGAAGGCATTTGGACCGGCGAAGTTGAGGTGAAATAGGATGTTTAATCAATTCTCTCGACATGAGGATGCCTTCAGGGATTGGCGACGTGACGGGATGCCGGGGCTGAAGGATGAATCGTACAAATATATCGGTTTTCTTACTTCGAAAGATGACGACCAACTGCCGAGAGAAGGGACTTTATGGCCTCATCAGTGGGAATCTTTTCTCAGAGTCATTTATTCGCATGAGATACTAAAGAAACCGGTGATAGGACTTGACGGCCTTCTTTTGAACATAGTTACAGGGGGCGGCAAAACAGCAATTATCGCGGCGGTAATTGCCTGGCAAAGGATAGCCTACGATACGAGAAAATTCGTCATGCTGTGCCCCAATCTCATTGTAAGGGACAGGCTGGAAGACGATTTTCAGAATGGGAAGGTGTTCGTAGACCGCGACCTGTTGCCAGAATGGGGGCATTCCACATCCAAGGATTTCATTCTTACTACTCTTGGGGCTGACAGGGAGAAGGGATGGGCCAGCCTTTTCTCGGCGGATGTTGTTCTTGGAAATATTCATCAGTTCTATCAGAGCAATAAAAGCGGCCAGAGTAACCTTTCTGCGCTCATGAACGGGCCAGAGTTTGTCCTATTCAATGATGAAGCCCACAACTCGCCCGCTACTGAATATGACGCAACCCTCAAGAAGATGAGAGAAAAGGTCATCCTGCGCCTCGACACTACGGCCACTCCCGACAGAGCCGACGGGAAAGTGCCGGACAGCGAGATGATCTATGAATACGGCGTAAGAGACGCGCTGTCAGACGGGATCATCAAGACACCGGTTGTCTATCAGCCTGATATCAAGACGGTTCAGCTGACATATACAGATGCAAAGACGGGAGAAAAGAGGAAGGTTGAGGAAATTGATTGGGACGAGGTAGACCGGCTGGGCTTGAACGCGACACAGTGGGTTACGGACGATGAGCCCATGCGCCAACAGATGGCAATAGCATTAAAGCGTCTTGAAGAACAGGAAGGCCGAGCGAAGGGACGATACCAGCCTATTCTTTTTGTAGTGGCGGTGTGCAAAGCTGACGCAGAAAAGGCCGCACAGACCTTGAATAACTATTTTAAAGTAAAAGCGCTCATGGTTACAGAGGACAGCGACGAAGAGGACAGGCAGAAGGCAAGAGAGCTTGGAAGACAGCAGAAGACCGCAATGCCGTATCGCGCGGTTGTAAGTGTTCTGATGCTTCGCGAAGGTTGGGACGTGCCTGAGGTTGGGGTGATACTGCTTCTTAGAAAATTCGGGAGCAAGGTTTACGGACAACAAGTTGTTGGTCGCGGTCTTAGACGGGTGCGAGCCAAGGGGGTTGATGCTTCCGAGCCGCAGATTTGCGCGGTAGTTGACCACCCAAAGCTTGAGCATCAATGGCTGTGGGATATTTTCAACGCAAAGAAAAGGGTCGGCGTCAAGATCGATGACCTCTTTGATGAGACGGAGGATTTGCCGCCGCCGCCAAAGAAACAGGAACTGACCGAACCTGACAACGTTATTGATCTTCCTCCGATAGACCCTGATTATAAGGATGAGGGCGAATTCGATGTCGGGGATGTCCCTCCTCCACCGAAACCGCTTGAAAACTGGAAGGAAGCTTTAAACGCAATCCAGTATGATCCCAATGTTGTTGAAATAACAAAAGTTGAGATTAACGGGGTGACAGGGCAGGAGCTTGGTGGGGAAGGCTGGAAAAGTGTTCATGCCGCTCCCGGGGAATATGAAGGCCAAATCCCCATAGTGGAAATCAGCGACGATGATGTGAGAGAAGCACTAAAATCAAGGTTGCTTGAAATGGCAGAAGCATTGACTGTGGAGGCAGGGTATGCAGCATCTTCAAAAGACAAGGTTTACAGCGCCCTGCTTCACCATGTCAGGAAAAGATTCATGAACGGCAACTCCATCGGGCTTGCAGATCGCCAGGAAATTGATTATGCATGGAGAATGCTTACCCAGGTACTTAGGAACGTGAGAGAGGTTCCTGGCCTTATAGGGGGGATAATAGAATATGGCGATTAGCATTCGCGGTGAATACGCAAATCCGAAGAAGAGCCCCTGGAACTTCGAGAACTACCACAGCGATCTTGAGAGAAGAATGATGGACCGCCTTGAAAAAGACCCTTTCGTGAAGAAATGGATGAAAAGGCACGGCATTACCATTCCCTGGATCGATGGGCAGAAGCATCAAAGAAAGTATGTGCCGGATTTTTTCGTCGAATATGAAGATGGGAAGAAAGTAATAATTGAAGTCAAAGACCCGAGCCGGATAGATTCCGACGATGTCCAGAGAAAACGAAAAGCAGCGGAAATATGGTGCAAGCAGAGGAACATGGAATACATGATCATGACGATTGGATGAGGGCAGTACTGATGTCCATCATATCCATCTTAAAAGGGTTCTAGAATGATTGAGTTACCTAAAGAGTATTTCCACACATACAAGAATAAACCTGTTGGCTTTTTCGTTGGCTGCATTATGTTGTATCTGGTGGTGATATTACCAACAGATGGCTTGCTAAAAGATATTCTGGATGAAGTATGGCTGAGATGGGTGATTTATCTAATCCTTTTTTTTGGCTGGTTTGTTACTTGGTACTTATGGAAAGAACACTACCCTAAAAACCTGAAGAATAGAATTGGTATTGCCGTTTCTATAACAGCGGAAGACGACGATCAAAAAATCAGAATCAAAAACGATTTTATTAAAAACATGAACGCGGTAAGTAAAAAGAAAAAACTGGACGATCTCCTTAATATAGTATGTTTTGAAGAGTGCAAGGCCCAAATGGCTAATGAATTATTCATGGAATATCAACATGAAATGAAGAAGCTTCTTGAAACGAAAAGAATAAAAGACTTTCAAAAAAGCAAGAAAATCAAGATGCACAGCAAACTCATTAATAAGACTCATTTTCATTTGTATATATGGGGTTCCGTTATAAAACGAAAGGAGGGGGAAGAGAAATATTACTTGACTTTTAACGCAATGGTGAGACATGTACCAAAAGACTTCTCAGTTACAAAAGAGGCATCAAAAGAATTCAACGCAATTTTGCCGAAGGAAGTTGTGTTTGACGAGGCATTTGAAGTTAGTGGTTTTCAAGTCACTGCGGAAATGATCTTTTTGGCATCTCAGTATATGATTGGATGGGCAGCCTTAGTATCTGGCGATCCAAATACTGCATATAATATCCACAACACTCTGCTTGCGGATCTATCGAACTTCAAGCCACAACCACCAAATATAGTGTATATTTACGAAAGAACACGCTCGATGCTGATAGAGGAACTCATTCAAAAAGCCATTAATGCCTATGCTAAAGCTGATATTAAATCGGCAAAGGCATTTGTTGCTAAAGCTGAGAAAATTGATAAGAACAATTACTCTATTGTTGTATCAAAGGCTTACTATGCTTTTCTAATTGATGGAGATGCCTATAAAGCATTGGATTATTGTCGAGCGGCGGGAATTCTCTCTGATGGCGACGGCACTTGGCTTTACAACCAAGCCTTCCTAAATATGTATATAGAGAATTATGAGACCGCTTATTCCTATTATACGAGAATAAAGGACAACATTTTTAAGAATGAAGTTGTGGCAATCGACAGATGCACCAGGTTTAACGAGAGCTATTTTCAACAAAACCCAACGTTTTATGCTTCTCTTTTTATTCTGGGGTTTCTTTATTATTATAAGATAAACAACGCACCTGTGGCTTTGGAAAAACTCGAATCTTTTCTAGATACTACAAAGGAAATGTCAAAATATTCTTTGTTAAGAGAAAGAACAGAAGAAGTTATTATTGAGATTAAGAACGATATGGGCTTAACCTAAATCTTAGGCCTCCCCCCCTCTTGACATCTCCCGTCGCGCTCTCTATAATTCCCCCTTAGATAACCACTATTTATAGATTTTATTAACTGGTTGTGGGGGGTTCATTGATTCTTGCCGATATTTGCTTGTTCGGTGGCCATTCTACGACATCTTTATGCCTGTTAGCCTGTTACAAGTCTCTCTTTTTGATTCCTACCGGCATGTTTGTGTCTGCTACCGCCACAATTATGTCCGCTACCTGTAACATTATTGTTGCTACCGCCATAATTGTGTCTGCTACGGCCATGTTAATGGCTGCTACCGCTCTTTCTGTGATTGCTACCGGCATAAAAACGATTGCTACCGGTCATTTTATGGTTGCTACCGGCCTGTCTGCGGTTGCTACCGTGGTAGCAATGGCTGTCGTCCCGGTAGCAAGGACAAATCGGGTCGTAGCAACGACAAATAGGATGGTAGCAGTGGGAAATCGGGCTGTAGCAGTGTCAAATGGGGCGGTAGCAAAGGCAAATAGAGTTGTAGCAGTGAAAGATAATCCAGTAGCAGAAGCGCATACCAAAGGAGAGTAGTTTTTCTGAAAGGAGGCCATGATGGTCAGACCGAAGAACGCTTTGTCAGAGAGGTTGATTTCCGCGAACGTGGCAATTTCGAATGCTCTTTCGGATCCCCAGATCGGACAGCTTTTGGGGGAGTACGGCTACCAGACGGCAAAGATCAGCGAGGGCAAGGGCTTGTACGAGGCGGCCGAGGCGGCTGTAAAGAAGCAGGTCGCCGCTTACGGGGACCAGAAGGATTCGACGGCAAGGTTGTCGGCTGCCGAGAAGGAGGCGAAAAAGGCTTATCAGAACCTCGCCCAGGTGGCGAGGGCGGCTTTTGTCAGGGACAAGGCCAAGCTGGCGGTTCTGGGGTTGAACGCCGCGATGCCGAACGCCCTGCCGCTGTTCATCACGATGGCGACGGCCCTCTTTGACAACGCTTCGCACACGGCGGAGATAACCGACATCCTGTCGTCTTACGGATATACTGTCGAAAAGCTTTCGAAGGAGAGGGGAAAGATCGTCGAGCTGACGGCCGCGAACCAGGCGCAGGAATCGGCGAAGGGAGCCGCCCAGCAGGCCACCTATGAACAGAACAAGGCGATGGAAGCGATCGACTATTGGATGAGCGCGTTCATCAAGGTCGCAAAGGTCGCCCTGAGGGACCAGCCCCAGCTTCTTGAAAAGCTGGGCATATTGAAGCGCAACGGCAAGACAGCCGCGCAGCGCAAAGCCCCCGAAAAGGCCGCAGCGACGAGAAAGGCGAAGAAAGCAGCAAAACAGTAAAACTGAAGGCTGATGGCTGAAGACACCCCCGCCCCGAAGCGAAAGCCCAAGGGCGGGGGATTTTTTTGGAAATAGGATAGGAGTAGAATAGATTGGGCGTGAAAAATGGTGGAGAGGAGTTGATGAAGCATGATGGGCAAATATTTTCAGTAGTGTTAGATCACAACACTTTTGAAAAAATGTTCATTTAATGATGCATATGGGGAGGTAGTGAATGTCAGATGCTAAATGGTATTATGACGAACAAGGTTATTTCAAATATCTTTTACTTCCTCGCTCCTTTGAAGGCTATTATGATGAGATTGAAAAAGCATTATTATCAAAAGGTATTCAAGTAACGAAGAAGAACTACAGTTTTCGTCCGGCATCTGATGGGATTCAATACAATTGGTACTTCCGGGTTGAAGGTGAAAGCAATATATTGAGTAAGACAAAAATTAATGCTGTGGTGCGAGCAGTATTAAAAAAGAAGCAACGTCTTACGAAAACTTCTTTGCAGGAGGAAAAAAAGCAAGATATTGCTCTTCCGCAGGAAGCAATTCAGAAAAAAGCAGATGATACATCTCAATCACTTAAAGAATCCCTGAACAGAATTGAAACGATAGAAAAAGAATTGTTTTTAAGAAATATTGAGGTTGAAACCCTGAAGGCAAAATATCAAAAGGAAATAGCTAGTAAAAATAATAAGATGAAGGAACTTGAAATATCGCTCAGATCAAGTAAAGAAGAAAACGATGTTTTGAATAGTAAAATCCAGGAGAGACTTGAAAGTCAAACTAAAGATAAGCTCGAATCGGAGTACAAAGCAATAATAGAAAATAAAGATAAGGAAATATTTAATTTCAAGATAGAAATAGAGAAAAAAGAAAAAGAATTAAACGATTACATCAGTGAATTTGACAATGAATTAAAACAACGTGAAATGGAGATCGCTCATCTTAGGCAAGAAAAATGCCGACTTCAAAATGATAATACAACTATATTTGATAAAATGCACAAGGATTCATCATTGTCAGACCGAAAGAACTTAGTTACATCAATAATTGAAGTGTTAATGCCCAACGTAATATTTGTTCGGAGCAGCATAGAAATGGCATTAATTGAATTGTCTGACCAGGAAATAATTAACGCCATAAAGAGTATTCATAATATAATAAATAACCAAATCGATGGGTGGAGAGTAGAAGGACAAAATAAAGGATGGAAGGAGTATCATTCTAAGGCGGTAAAATGGAGAGTGTATTTCCGTCAACTTCAAAATGAACAATATGAAGTACTGTTATCAGGAAAAGACTCTCAGGAAGGCGACATCCAATGGATGAAGCGTACCGTAATTAAATAGCAGTGCTATTCACAATTATATGACAACGTCTTCCTTTGTCGTGACAATAGTTTTATTTGATATGCCTTTCCTAGAGACCCCGTAATATAATTCTCCTTATGCTAAAATAAGCTCCCTTGATGCATTTGGGATAAGTCGGTCTTTTGAATGTATCCGTTTTTTACCAGTTCAATAAAACAATCTTTGTCTTTAATGGCATTTTCGAGAAGTTTTCTTTTCTTCAGAGAAACATATAAAGCGCATGAGCGGGCCTGGCAGTTGATTGATTTTGCCGGATTGAATTCAATATCGCTGAACCCGTTGTATCTAAGAAGCACATCATCAATACATGGACCCGAATGGACTGCGTTCACATATAGCCAATCATAAAAAGCTGTATGGGGTGAAAGATCCCATTCAATGCCATCATAACAGAAAGAAACCAGTTCACCGGAGTTCTTTAATCGCTCGTCCTTTTTGCACTCAAAGCCACTTTTTCCATATAAGTCACTATAGGGGCCGCCGTATTTAAATACCTTACTGCCTTGGAATGCAGATTCCAGAGAAATATGTGTCCCAGTATTCCTTCTAACTTTGAGGTTGAAGGCACTTAATCTATTGCCAATCTGTTGATCGGACTTTGTAGATACTTCAAGAATCGGTGACACTCCAATCATGCTGGCGGCTTCGTGCAAAGCAACTATGTTCTTTCTTTTCTGAGATATGCTCATTCCTGGATTCCAATGAAAAGAAATATTTTTCTCAATAACAAGTTGCTTGCCGGTGTGATTAGGAATAAAAACAGGTCTTTCTGCCAATTCTATCCTCGCTCTTTCAATGAAACCATCAAATTACGGAAATGTAATCCATTTGAGAGAAATACCTCCTTCGACAAGAACTTCAGCCTGAGAATCAAAACTATTGTAAATCGTTCTAATATCATGATCAATTACGGCATTGTTTGCGGTTGCATTTGTATTGCTATAGAGGGTGGATCGCCACCGCGACACTGCGTCATCAATAACTAACCATGCTATTCTTTGGATTCTTCCTTCAGATAATGCTCGACTTGCCATAGGGTGATTTGGTTTTAAGCAAAGACGGACATAATTCTCAAGGCTTTTTTTTAAGTCGAGTTTACGGGATAGATCATTAGATGCAGGAAAATGATCGATGTTCCTATTGCGTAAGTTGTACCAACTAAGGAGACCGTGACGTTTTATTGAAGGAAGGTTCCTTGTGTCAGTAAAATGATAAAAAGGCATTCATTCCTCCTAATAAGAATGTTGCTAAGTATCTTTCCCCTTCCCATGCGTCTCGGCGATCTTCTCCAGCGCTTTTTTTCCTTCTTCGGTGAGTACCCAATCTTTGATATCGAAAATGGCGTCGGCGCGGACGGCGAAATTCAGGTTCTGAGCTCTGAATATGGGCGAGAAGCTTCGGGCGGCTATGGCGATCAGGTTGCCCCTGCTGTCGAAAACGGGTCCGCCGCTGTTGCCGGGACTGACGGGGGCTGATATCTGGATGAGGCCGTTATACTCTTTTTCTTTAAGGTCAATTTTCTGGGAAACGAGGCCGTCGGATAGGGAAAAGTTGCGACCCAGCGGATGGCCGATGGCAAAGATGTGTTCTCCCGTCTCGATCGTTTCGGAGGACCTTATCGGCAGGATAAAATCCTTTGCGGGCATTTCTGTTTTTGATGAATCCCTTCGCGCCAGCAGGAACGCGAGGTCGTATTTCTTGTGGGCGCCTATGACCTTCGCCTGGGAGGTCTGGCCGTTCTCCATCGCTATGTCGATGATGTTGTTTATGGAACTTCCGTTGTCGTCCATGTCAACGACATGGTCGCAGGTGAGGAAATAGAGGTTCTGCTCGTCGGCCATTATTACGACGGTGCTCCCTGAATTGCCGCCTTGGCCGGGGGCGAAGCGGTATTCGTAAACCTGGCTTATCTTGGCGACCAGGTGCATGTAGTCGCGCGCGATATCCCTGCCTGTCATCTCCTCCTTCCGGGCCGCGGTATCCGGGAAATTGTCAAGGCGTAAAAGGGTTAGCTTCGAGGGGGACGCGGGCGATCTGATCGGCTCCCAGAAGTTGAACTCTTCGCCCGTCGCGAGCAGGATCCACCAGAGCGTCCCGGCGACGATAAGGAGCCTGCAGTAGTGGATCGTATGGGAGTACCTGCTGGCGAGGTGCCTGTTGCGGATGCCTATCAGCCCGAGGATTATCATTAGAAAGAGGACGGGCGGAAAGATCTCCGTGTAGATGGCGGGGAGGATGTTGACGATATCGAGGATGTCCGGCGTGTCGAGGTCGGGGGCGATCACCACCTTGATGAAAAGCCACGACAGGCCCGAGATGAGCAGGATGTAGTGGAGCAGGTAGGAGGGCCCCATGCGCATGTTGCGCCTTCTTATCATGTCCACGATCACTATGCAGATGAGAAGGGGCGGGAAAAAGAGAGCGAAGAGGCTGAGAACGCTTTGCCATAGTTCGACGGAGCTCAGGGCTCCCAGAGAGTCCTGGAAGAAGAAATAATTGAAGCCGATGCCCGTCAGCAGAAGGAGAATGCAGTAGTGAAGGGCGAACTTGTAACGGCTGGGCAGTTCGTGGTTCCTGACCCTGAAAAGGTCGAGCGTCGCCACGAAGGCCAGGATCGGAGGGATTATCATCGTCAGTACGGTGATTATCCGCCAGTAGAGCCGCGGCCCCTTGTACTGCGAGAGAAGCTCCCTGTCCTGCAGACGCTCTTCCCTGGTCATCTTTTGCGGCGAGGGTTTCGGGGTGACGCTCTTTATGATCTCCCTGAGAACGACGGCGGGTTTCGAATGGCCGGCGGGCGGGGACGGAAGCGGAGGCTCCTGCCTGGGCGGAAGTTCAGGCGCGGGTTGTTCCGGCGTCGCCGGTTCGGTTGGAGGCGGCTCGGCAGGCGGGGATTGCGGGGCGGATTCCTTCATCCTGTTGTATTCCTCGATCACCCGGTAGGCGTCCTCGAGTTCCCCGATGCGTTCTTTCGTGAGGTCTTTTCCCCCGTTATCTTCGGCCACCCCTTGCCCTCCAGCGCGATGTCTCGCCCACTTACAACATAAGCCCATCCGGGAAAAGTGTCAAGGATAATGCCCGAAGGGCGGTGCGGAAGGCGGAAGGCTTGCGCCAGAGCTGAAGGCTGAAGGCTGGAGGCTGAAGGGTTGATAGGGAAGGGATAAGGCAGATCACTTCGTTTGAAACGCTGCGGGCCTTTCTCGTGATGACCGGATTCTTTACTGTGCGGGTATGGCGGGGGGGCAATTCGTGCGATTCGTGAATCACCCCTAAGAAAAACCAACATTCCCTATTGAACTTCAGCCTTGCGCCTTCAGCCCTTGTCAATTTGTTGACAATGGACCTATAATAAGATCTTGTCAAAGGGGGTAGGAAAATGAAGCTTAGTGCAATCGGTAATATCATAGCTTTCATCGTTCTTTCTTCAATTATTACTCATGTTACTCACGCTCAATATACTATGTCTGGTAACAATGATTATGGCTATCAAACCATTAAAACTGACCAGTCACCATACATCAATAAAAACAGTGAACTTTCGGAGATCAACCCATATCAGGTGAAAGCAGTTTCAGCGATGGATTCATGGGGCGGTCTTGAAGCTGGTACTGAAATTGTAGGAATAGGTAATATTGCTTATTATGTTGCGGATGATATTCATCACGGTGAGGAACTATGGCGAAGCGACGGAACCGCGACAGGCACATATATGATCAAGGACATTAATACGGGGGAAGCATCTTCTTATCCCAAATATCTTACGAATGTGAACGGGACTCTTTTTTTTAGAGCGCGTTCCGGCCAGAACGGCTATGAATTATGGAAGAGTGATGGCACTGAAGCTGGAACAATAATGGTTAAGCAATTTTTATCGAATGGATGGATACCGTCATATCCGGAGAATCTGATCAATGTGAATGGTACACTTTTCTTCACTGCGGGGAATCCAGAATATTTTTTTAAGAGGGTGCTGTGGAAAAGTGATGGAACTTCTACAGGCACAATAGTCGTAAAAGACATAACAACAAATCCGGATGGTGCATATATAAGATGTATGACAGATGTTAATGGGACTCTTTTTTTCGTTGCAAAAGATCATTCAGAAGGAGATTCCAGCATATGGAAAAGCGACGGAACAGAGTCCGGAACTGTGCTGGTAAAAAATATGCCCAGTTACGTATGGAAATATTTCCCCCCTGATAACCTTACAAATGTAAATGGGATTCTTTTCTTTACAGCTCGGGACGAAACAACAGAAAGTGTCGAACTTTGGAAAAGCGATGGAACTGAAGCAGGCACATTGCAATTGACCACCATCTCGGCCTATCCTTGGCCTGATAATTTAGTAAATGTAAACGGCACGCTCTATTTTTCCGCGGGAAATGAGTTGTGGAAAAGCGACGGGACGACTGCCGGAACAGTGGCAATAAAATATATTGAGGGGGCTAAATGTCTCGTGAACGCAGATGGGTTGCTATTTATATATTGTACAGGTGGAACATTATGGAAAAGTGACGGAACAGCGGGAGGAACCGTTAGTATTGGTGGGTACGATTTCAGCCAAAATTTTACAAATGTGAATGGGATACTATATTTTAGAACCTTTGATTCTGTGGATGAATATGATAATTTGCATTTTGAACTGTGGAAAAGTGACGGCACTGAAGTTGGAACCACTTTAGTTAAAGATATTTATGAAGGCGTAAAGGGAAGTTACCCGAATCATCTTACAAATGTAAATGGCGTTCTTTACTTTAGTGCCAATGATGGCTCTCACGGCATAGAGCTCTGGAAAAGTGACGGGACCGAGAACGGAACCGTCATGGTCAAGAACAATTACTACAACTTTCAGGAGCGTATTACGGCGAGCATTAATAACACGCTCTATTTTTCAGGAAATCAGGGAACAATTGATAATGAACTGTGGAAAAGCGACGGCACTGAAGCTGGTACTGTCAGGGTTAAGGATATTTATTCAGGCTCCGATGGCTCCGATCCGAGGGACTTCATAGATGTCGGCGGGGCATTGGTTTTTTCCGCGGATGATGGTCTGCATGGACGGGAACTTTGGAAAAGCGATGGAACTGAACCAGGAACGGCATTAGTTAAGGATATTTATCCTGGCGCAGAGGGGAGTTGTCCGGCATATCTTACAAATGTAAACGATATTCTTTATTTCGCCGCGCATAACCCTTCAGCTAATGCCAATGGGCTCTGGAAAAGTGATGGGACCGACGCGGGGACAGTTCTCATAATGAATTATGGATATCAAGCAGTGGAGAGGTTGGTGAATTCAGAAGGAACACTATTTTTTACAGCAGGCCTCGCTTGGTCTGACTCTGATCTATGCAAAAGCGACGGAACAACTGCCGGGACAGTAGTGGTCTCGCATTTCGACACATCTCCGGAGGGTCTTGTAAGCGTTGATGGATTATTATTCTTTACATTAAGGGGTAATGAATTATGGAAGAGCGATGGCACTGCCGCCGGGACTGTTCTCGTAAAGGGATTCTATAGTATCGAATTCCCATGCATTGACAATCTTGTTGCTATGAACGGCTCTTTATTCTTTACCGTCGATGACGGCGTAAATGGCTGTGAACTCTGGAAGAGCGACGGCACAACCGCAGGAACCGCCCTGGTAAAAGATATATCAAGCGGGGCATCATCATCAGATCCAAGCAACTTGATTAATGCAAACGGAATTCTCTTCTTTACCGCCAATGATAATACAAGTGGCACTGAATTATGGAAAAGCGACGGCACTCCTTCCGGCACTGTGATAGTTGAGGATTTACGCAGTGGCGCTTCCTCATCAAATCCGACATATCTAACTTATGCGAGTGGCGAGCTTTTCTTCTTGGCCGATGATGGCATTAATGGCATGGAGCTTTGGAAAAGCGACGGGACAGGAGTTGGCACAATACGCGTGTCGGACATTAACCCGGGTGCTTTATCCGCAGACATCCAAAATCTTACGGCATCGAATCTGCGGCTATATTTCTTTGTGGAATCCGCTTTATCCAATGAATCTTTATGGGCATATGACTATCATGCTTCCCCGGAATGTACGATCAACAATAGTGCTGTTGATCTTGATGGATGTGGCGATACGGGCGTATTGATCTCTTGGCAGCAGGACCCTTTTAATTGGAATGATGATGGGAACGGAACGCGTTCGTATGATGTGACAAGAGATGGCGTCAAGATCGCAAGTAGTATTCTTTATGGAAATGTCGAGTATATTGATTTAACCGGGGAGAACGGGCAGACTTATCTGTACCAAGTGGTTTACAGGAACGGTTATGGATATGCTTCATCAACAGAAGGCGTGAATGTGTATGACTGGAGTGCTCCTTCTCCGGTTATTACAGGTCCGAGTCCTGCCTGCCAGACGGCCAACTTGAGCACCCAAGAAATTATTCCCGGTAACTATCAATGGTACAGAAATGGCTCAGTTATATCGGGGGCAACAGGCAAGAACTACGAGGCTGTGGTCCCAGGCAATTATACGGTCAAAGTAACTGATTCCCATGCGTGTCAGGCAATCAGTCCTATTTTCACTGTGTATGCATACCCCACACCACCGACAATAACCGGACCGTCGAACGGGTGTGGAAGCGTTGCGCTTTCTACAGGAAGCTATGCGAGTTACCAGTGGATCGGCGATGGAATAGATATTACTGGAGCAACCAATCAATCTTATATAGCGACAACAACTGGAAATTACAGTGTAAGAGTAGGCAATATCGGAGGCTGCACATCAATCTCTAACGCCAAAGCGGTTACCATAGATGCTTCTCCTTCTCCAACAATCTCAGGTAATAACGCATGCGATTCTGTCCTATTATCCACAGAAGTATATGAAAGTTACCAATGGATCAAGGATGCGATCGATATCCCAGGGGCAAACAGCCAGAGTTATTCAACATCAGAAACTGGAGTATTTGCAGTTCGAGTGACAAATTCAAACGGATGCGTGGGTGTTTCCCAAGATAAGGCAATTACGGTATATCCTACTCCAAATCCTTCGGTTATTGGCAACAGCACTGGCTGTGGTTCAGTCGAAATATCTACGCAAGCATTTTCGACATATCAATGGATGCGAAATGGAACTGATCTTATCGGTGCAACCGGACAGAACCATAGTGCAGTTTTAAGTGGGACATACGCAGTAAGGGTTTCAACTGCGGACGGTTGCGTCGCAACATCAAGCGGAAAGGAAGTTGTTGTTTATCAAACTCCCACACCTTCCATATCAGGCGACCATTTAAACATGTGCCCATCAACTTATGTTTCTTTAGCCACCGGAAGCTATAGTAGTTACCAATGGTACTTGAACAATTTTTTGATCGTAGGCGCAACAATGCAAAATTACGACGCAAAGACTTCAGGAAATTACAAAGTTCAAGTGATGAATCCTGATGGGTGTGCGGGCTTTTCAAGCGAATTCCAAGTATTTGTGGATTTTTGCCCTGCGTCGGAAGTGTCACCGTCAGATGCAATCTTCGTGGCAAGATTGGTAAAAGATGTTGCATCTTCAACAGGTTTTTATATGTATTTTCAAAGATTGGATTCCTTGGACGGCTACAACATCTACGAAGGAGATATCGTTTCTCCATGGGACGGGATCTATCACCACGACAATAAGCCAGGCAGCGTCTGTCAGGCGACAGTCGAGGACCTTGGCACGGGGGAGATGCGGGTGGAGATAAGCCCGAGCGAGGGAAACCATTACTACCTCGTTACTGCCTTTGGCGGTGGAGTTGAAGGCCCCAGCGGGTATGATTCAAATATTATAGAAATAGACCCCTTACAGAGCACTTGCAGTCCATAGGATATGGAGGAACATCTTATTACCATTACCATTACAAAGGGGCACGGAATACCGCACCCTTTTTCTTTATTGAGAGTGAAAGCGCGCAGGGTCAGGCCATGCATTATGCATTTTCAGGATACGGTAGATCACTTCGTTTGCCCGCACTACGAAGCTGCGCTCGTAATGACGACATTATCATTAGTGCTGAAGACTAAAAGTCCATTAAGAAATATTAGAGGTGCCCCAGGGGTCAGGCCATGCATTATGCATTTTCAGGATAAGGTAAATCACTTCGTTTGAAATGCTGCGGAGGCTTTCTCGTGATGACCGGATTCTTTATCCTGCCGATCCTGTTCATCCCTGTAAAACACTGCATTTCCCGGATATTGCAGATCACCTCGCTTGTCTTGGCTTCTAAGAAATCCTCGTGATGACCGTCGGCGGAAAATCCCCCTCGTGCCCCCTTTGCGAAAGGGAGAGGACTGGCGTCAGGAGGCACGATCCCGCAAAACCCTATCGATCAAGTTAGTGCTGAAGAGCTGAAGCTAGAGAGGAATGAGATCCTTCAAGGGCTTATCGCCGTTGGCTTTTCTCAGTATGCCCCTGCGGGTCAGATAGCCTCTAAAGTGTCATCCAGCGATGACCGTAAAAGCTACAGAAGTTTCTGGAATTCTTCGACTGTTAATCTTGCTTGTTTCAAAATATGTGAGAGAGTGCTTCTCTTGACCGGGCGATGGGCCGGTACCGTAAGTTTTATGGTTTCGTCAGCAGTATGTTTATGCAGTCTTATGTGACTGCCTTTTTGGCGAACCACAACCCATCCATCCCTTTGCAGACATTTGATAATCTGGTCATAGGCCAGACTAGGTGTTATGGTCATACTGCAAGATCTACAATTTCCGAGTTGGGGGAAAATGTCTGGTCGTCCTCCACCGGCTCCAAATAGAGTTCAATGGCTTCGCGGACATTCTTGAGGGCATCTTCCTTGGTGTCACCTTCGCTTATGCATCCGGGAAGGGAGGGAGCAATTGCGGTGAAGCCTCCTTCTTCGCTTGGTTCTAAAATCACTTTGATTATCATGGTCTCACCTCTTCAAGTAACTATATACCATTCAATTTATTGCCGGTCAAGAACCTTGGATCGGGGATCGGGTTCATGCTTGGGCAGTTGTATTATTCGCCGACGGGCAAACCTCGGGTGTCAGGGCTTTAGTCTTGAATCTCGCGGGATAAGGTAGATCACTTCGCTTGAAATGCTGCGGGCCTTTCTCGTGATGACAGGATTCTTTACTGTGCGGGTATGGCGGGTGGCAATTCGGGCGATTCGTGAATCGCCCCTACGGAAAACCAACCATTCCCTATTGAACTTCAGCCCGGCAAGCTGCGCTTGCATTGAAAAATGAAAAGTGAAGATTGAAAAGTGAAAAATGGAGGAATCCATTTCCTTGTTGAACTTCAGTTCTGGCGTAAGCCATCAGCCTAAATCAACGCTTTGCTGGTGAATGTTGCCATACAATGCACACATAACATTCAATTGTATGGTAATGCGGCCGCTTGACAATGTTACCATACATATATATCATTATCCTGTGTAGTATGGTAAAGAGGAATTGAAGATGAAAGTGATAAAAGGCGTTCTGGAAGAAGAACTTGAAAGCTCGCTCAGGCAGGAAGCGGCCTACAGGAAAGCCCTTGATAAAATGCCTCCCGGCTCGCTCGTGAAAAAGAAGATAGGGAGCGGAGAGTATTACTATCTTGTTTTCAGGGAGAACGGCAAGGTCAGGTTCTCCTACCTCGGGAAGCTATCAAAAAGCGAAGCGAAGAAGATCGGGGAATCGATCAAACTGAGAAGAAAATACAAAGCACTTCTTTCGCAAAGCAAAAAACAGGTTGCCTTCCTGAGGAAAGCCCTTCATGCAAAAGAAATACGAACTGCTTCTTGAAGTTCTCGGCAAGTTGTCCAAAGCCGGCGTGCTCGTTGAAACCATCATCATCGGAAGCTGGTGCATGCATTTTTATAAAGAGCTTTTCAGCGAAATTAATTACCATCCGACCATAAGGACAAGGGATATCGATCTCCTTGTTCCGCTGCCGCTGAAAACAAAAATGAAAATAGATGTGGCCGCCCTCCTGGAAGCAGACGGCTTCATCGTGATCCACAACAGGGACGGATTCCTGAGGCTGGAACATCCCGACCTGATAGTCGAATTTCTGGTTCCTGAGAGAGGAAAGGGGTCAAACCAGCCGTATCCGCTTCCGGCATTTGGTATGAACGCCCAGCCTCTTCGCTTTCTCGACTATCTCGCAAAGAACTGCATTGATGTCGTTTCGGACGGATTGAAGGTCAGGGTCCCAGCCCCGGCGGCTTTCGGGCTTCACAAGCTCATCGTCTCCGCACGAAGAAAAACGGAAGTTAAGCGGATAAAGGAAAAGAGGGAAGCGCTGACCGTTCTTAACGCGATGATCGAAGAAGGAATGAAAGGGGCGATCCTGGATGCCTACAGTGCCATGCTCCCCTCATGGCAGAAGAAGGTTACCGCCGCTCTTGATCCTCAAGAGGACGATCCCATTTTCACTCTCCTGAAAAGCGAAGTTCATCAATCAAAATAGAGCATATTATCGGGGGTTTGGGGGGCGAACCGCCGCTCGCCCATGCGATAGAGATTCCGGGTCGAGCCCGGAATGACAGATTTGTTGTCATGCTGAACTTGATTCAGCATCCCGTCTTACAAAATGTTGCGCCCTGAGACAAATTCATTTTGCGAAAGGGCACATTCTCTGCCGGGGGAGTGTTCAGCGCAGCGAGTATGCGAGCGGAGCGCCTAAGAGAGGAGAGGATCGCCCCTCTCTTCGGGAAGCGTCAGCCCGGCTGGACACGCCTGAATTTAAAATATCAAATTTTAAAGATTAAATTTCAAATTTGTGGAATCCATTTCCTTATCGACCCTTCAGCTCTTCAGTCTTCAGCCTGTTCGCAGGACACGCCTGCATTTTAAATTTCAAATTTTAAAGATTAAATTTTAAAATTGTGGAATCAATTTCCTTGTTGAACTTCAGCTCTTCAGCCTTCAGCCTTCAGATCCTGCCGATCCTGTTCATCCTGGTGAATTGTAATCGTCTTTCTCTGTGTCCCCTGAGATCTCTGCGGCAAATGTGGTTTTTTGATCTTCACTTTTTCAGGAAGTAGATCTTCCCGCTCGAGCTCTTGCAGCCGTTCTTGACGGGACAGCCTTCGCATGCCGACGGGGCGCACAACTCGGAGCTGGTTATCACGCCGCGCTTCGCCAGTTCGTCGAGGAGGACGGCCACCATCTCCTCGCTCTCCCCGAGCTTCCTCGCGAGCTCCTTGGGCGAGTGGACCTCTTTTTCCTTTAGTAACTCAAGCAGGTTCCTAAGCACCGAAAAGCCCCAGGATGTGATAGGCGGCGATACCGCACGCGAGCGACACCAGAAGAAGAAGGCCGATCGAGACGAATGTCCATCGCCATCCCGCCTCCTGCCTTATCGATGCGAGAGAGGCGACGCATGGGATGAAGAGCATCTGGACGACGAGGAAAGCGAAGGCCGAGGGCATCGTCATCACGGACGAGACCCTTTCCGCGAGGCCATGTTCCGGGGAACTGCCGTAAAGCACGCCGAGAGCGGCTATCGTGTTCTCCTTCGCCACGATGCTGGTCAGGAGGGCGACGATGATTCGCCAGTCGTAAACGCCGATAAGGGCTCCCAGAGGTTCGAGGCTCCTTCCGAACGATGCGAGGTAGCTGTTTTCGACGCTTCCGGAAGGGTACTCTGCGAGGAACCAGATCAGCCCCGAAACGAGGACTATAATTGTAGCCGCTTTAAGCAGGAAGTCCTTCACATTGTTGAACACGTAAAGCGAAACGGTCTTGAGGTTGGGCTTGTGGTAGATGGGAAGCTCCATTATGAAGGCCCCCTTTTCCCCCTTGAATAAGAACCTGTTGACAATAAGCCCCACTATGAAAAGCACGGCGACGTTCAGGATCATCAGCGCGGCCATCGCGAACGCGGCCTTCTTTCCGAAGAACGCGGGAGCTAGGAAGGTGATCACCGCTATCCTCGCGGTGCACGGCACGAACGGGGCGAGAAGGATCGTCATAAGCCTGCCGCGTTTCTCGTCCACGATCCTGCTGCCAAGGATCGCGGGGACGTTGCAGCCGAAGCCGAGGAAGAAGGGAATGAACGACTTACCGTGGAGCCCTATCTTGTGCATGAAGGCGTCCATCACATAGGCCACGCGGGCGAGGTAACCGACATCCTCCATCAGTCCCAGGAACACGAAGAACAATATCAGCGTGGGAAGAAAGACGAGGACCATTCCCGCTCCGCCGAGGAACCCTTCGGTGAGTAGGCCCGAAAAGAACGGCGGCAGAAACGATAAAGCGCCGGCCGTCTTCTCCTGCAGGCCTCCGACCGCCGTTTCGAGAAGGCCTGATATCGGAGATGCTATCGTGTAGGTGAAAAAGAAGACCGTCATCAGCATGAGAAGAAGGATGAAAACCCCCGCGATCGGGTGGGTGGCCCACCTGTCTATCCTGTCGGTCTTGGATATCTCCTGCGCCTTCGGCTTCTTGACCGCCGCGCGGATCACCTTTGAGATCCAGCCGTATCTTTCGCCGACGATGTCGAGGTAGGCGTCCTCGTGCTCCGCGAGGATGTCGTGGACCTTCTTCCAGTCGCCGCCGAGCCATTTCTCCGCGAGCTTCAGCACTTCTTTGTCGCCTTCGAGCAGTTTCACGGACGCCCAGCCGGGATGATATGGTTCGGGGACTTTGCCCTTCGCGATCGCGCTTACTTTTTCGAGGACATCCCTGTGGCTCTTCTTGATGACGGGCTTAACGGGACAGAAGGGAAAATTTCCGCTTAATTGTTCCACCGCACTCCTCAGGAGCTGACCCGGGCCGAGGTTCTTTGTGGCGATAAGAGGGACGACCGGCACTCCGAGCGCTTTTTCCAGCTTTTTCACATCTATTACCGTCTTGCGCCGCTCGGCCACATCCATCATATTGAGGCCGATGACGACAGGAACTTCAAGGATAAGGATCTCGGAAAGCAGGTAGAGGCTTCTTTCAAGCGCCGCCGCGTTCACGAGCAGGAAAACGATGTCGGGCTTTTCCTTGATGATGAAGTCTCGGGCGATCCTCTCCTCTTCCGAGTTCGCCGTGAGGCTGTAAGTCCCAGGCAGGTCTACGAGGAAAAAGTCTCTGCCTTCGAAGCTCACCTCGCCCGTCTTCTGCGCGATGGTCTTCCCCGGCCAGTTACCGACATGCTGGCTGAGGCCGGTCAACTGGTTGAAGACAGTCGATTTGCCCACGTTCGGCTGGCCTATGAGGGCGGCTTTTATCCTACTTGTCGCCAGTCGAACCTCCTATCAATATCTTGGAAGCCTCCCCCCTCCCGAGAGCGATACGCGTGTCCCTGACGAGGATGATGAGCGAGCCCCTGCCGAAGTTCTGGAGCATCTTCACTCTGACGCCCACTGTAAGGCCCATCGAGGCCATCCTCGAAGTGAAGGACCGCCCGCCTTTCAGCGCTACTACGGCCGCCTCTTCGTTGTTTAGGAGCTTCGTGAGTTCCCTCATCTTCCGCCGCCCCTTCCCGCGCTTTTCGGGGGCTTTGACGACGGCTCGGAATCTATCTTTGCCGAGGGGTTCGCGTAGGACCTCTTCATGAAGGAGGCGAGCTTGCACATCTTCTCTATCGTCTCCGGCTCGAGGATGTGCTCCATCCTGCACGCCTGGACGTTCGCCTTCTCTGGGCTTATCCCGAGGATGTCCGTCAGGAAGCCAGAAAGGACCTCGTGCCTCCTGCGCACTTTTTTGGCGAGCGCCCGCCCTTTGTCGGTGAGGCGGATATAAGAGTAGGGGGCGTATTCGACGATGCCCTTCTCTTTCAGGTGAGCGAGCGCTCCCGTTACCGACGGTTTCGAGACCGCCAGCTTCTTCGAGATGTCGGTGACCCTCGCCGAGCCTTCCTTGCCTTCGAGCTCGAGGATCGCTTCGGCGTAATCCTCCAGGCTCTCTCCGAGATATTCTGATCTTCCGGGCATTTCTCCTCCCAGTTAGGAACGCCTATTTTAGTTAGCTATTCCTAACTTGTCAAGGCGCGCGAAGGGACCTTTAACCCAGCGCTTCCCGAAGAAGGGGGCGCTCCGCTCGCAAGCTCGCCGCGCTGAACGCTTCCCCGGCGAAGAATGCGCCCTGTCGCAGAGTGAATCTGCCTCCGGGCGCGACTCATGGTTTCTAATTCTTTGGCAAATATATGATGGCTAGTTCTTGGATTCCGACGGTTTGTTGAAGACGAAAGACTCTCTTTTCACTTCTTTTGATCTGGGAGATCTTCCGCGAGGGCGCTTATTACCCGCCATCCTTCCCTGAGCTTTATGAGGTCCAGATATTCCACATGACCGGCGGAATCGACGCGGATCACGGCCGTTGTCTTGGCGATGTCACGCACCGTCGCCTTGACCCCGCCCTCTTTCATGGGAACCGTTTTGCCGCTTCCTCCGCGAATTTCTTTGAGAAACCGGTCGCGGTCCTGGCTCCCGATCGTCTCTCCGCCTGCGGGAGTCAAGACGAGCACTCTTCTGATAAAATCCTTGTGAAGCACCCGTTCGACCTTTGCCGCGTTCCCTTCATCCCTCCCTTCGGCATAATCTTGGGCCGCCTTGAGAGCCTCTGCGCCCTCAGCCTGCAGTTTTTCGCGGGCTTCCGTGAGGACCTTATCGGAAGCGAATGAAAAATGCATCTGGACTATGACCCATTTCCCCTCCCGCTTTTGAAGCACCCCGGTCCAGCGGGTGTTTTTCCAGCCGACCGGCCTGCCTTCCCATTCGCACAGGTCGTCCAGCACGCACGACCACCAGGCCGTCTCTCCCGATGGCGAAACGCTGATGCGCATGTCCCTGATATCCATGGATGTGGCCTTGAACCTGGGGTCCATCCAGAAATCGAACCCTTTCTTGAAGCTTTCCCATCCTGAGGTGACCTCGGAATCGGGATTGAATATGAAAAGCCCCTCGTCGTGGACCATGAGGCTTTCAAGGAGAGGACGGTCCTTGGTTTGAGCCCACCCTATGCTGTCGCGGACGACTTTCTCGATGACCGCCTTTTCATTCTCGGCATTCTTTCCTGTTGCCGCCGCGGACACGCAGAACAGCAGCAGACCTCCCGCCGCGAGGATGATCGTGGAGACTCTTATCATGTTCCCTCCTGTCCTTTCCGATGAAGGACCTGCATTTTTTCTCTTGATTGGTCAGTCCACGATGTAGAGCTTCGCGCCTTTTTCGGTGAAGGTGCGGTGGGCTTCGGCGTCGTCGGAGACCTGGTAGCCCATCCCGGCTTTGAGCTCGAACTTCCTTCCGTCCTTCAGCTCGGTCGTGAACTCGCCCTCGAGGCAGAGGACGATGTGCCCCTTGAAGCACCAGTGGTCGGCCTTGTAGCCCGGCGAATACTCGACGATCCTGGCCCGGATGTCGCCGAACTGCCTTACCCGCTGGCGGGCGGAGCCTGTCTCGCCCCTGCTCTCAGCCGTATCAATCTTGGACCAGTCGGTTATCCCGTGTTCAATTCCCGCGAGCTTCATGAGACACTCCTTTTCATTCCGGATCGGGGCTGTCCGCTGGAGCGACGATCCGGAGGTTCTTCACTCCGTTCACTTCGAACTCCCTGAAATATTTATCCTTGTACTCTTCCCTGATCTTCTCTTTTTCCTTCTGAGTCATAAGAACGACACCTCGTTGCCTATCTCCTCGACCGTGTCCCTCTCCGCCAGGAGGTTCCCCAGCTCGTCCCAGAGGACGCACTCGTCGTACTCCCTGATGTATTGCACCATTTCCTCTTCAAGCTCGATGTCCTCGGTCGGAACATGCCTGCCGGAATCGCAGTCGAAACGCACAAGATCCTGATGGCCGTTGCCAAAGGCGAACTTGAGAATGAGCTCCTCCAGCTCGTCGTATTTTTCGATCTTCGGGTCTTCCCGGGTTCCCTCCCTGTTGCCGTTGACTATGTGGTTGCCCAGGTGCAGGAGCTTCACCAGGTTGACGAACTTCTTCTCCTCGATCTCCAGCGTGACATACATCAAAGCCTCCAATGTTGAAAGCAGAAATCGTTTGACTCAGCGGTGATCTTTCCTTATATCCGTTATGTCCCTCGCGGACGAGAGGGCTCCGGTGACTTTTCCGCTGTCATCCCTGAGCGTCGTGCAGTACCAGGCGAGAAGGCGCTTTTCGCCGTCCTTCCTTCTCTGCCAGCTTTCGACGCGGATCACCTCTTCGCTTCCTTCGAAAAGAGGCTGGACCGTCTCGTACACCTTCTGTTCGCCTTCGAAATAGTACGCGGCTTCTTTTCCGATGCAGTCATCGCCGAAGAAATCGAGCCCGTTCCGGTTCGCCCACCTGTAGACCTTGTTGTTGTCCACTTCCATGATCATTTCGGGGATCGCCGAGAGAAGCGCTTCCTGGCGCCGGGCGAGGGCCCGCAGGGTCATTTCCGCCTTCTTCTTTTCGGTTATGTCCTCGGCGGTCCCCTCGTAATACATCGTCTTGCCTTTAGAGTCCTTTATTACCCGCGCGCTTTCCCTTACGAAGCAGATGGTTCCGTCCCTTCTTTTCCATTCGGTTTCGAAGCCTATCACTTCTCCGGTCCTGTCCATGGACTCCCTGAACAGATTCCGGTTTTCAGGGTCCTTGTATACCTCCCGCCCGATATCGAGGGCGGCTAGTTCGCTGAAGGAGTCGTAACCCAGCATCCCCACGAAAGCGGGGTTCGCCAGCAGGAACTTCCCCTCGGGCGTAGAACGGAATATTCCCAGGACCGCGTTCTCGTAAAGGCTCCTGAAGCGCCTTTCGTTATCCTTGAGCTTGACTTCCGCGATCTTCTGTTCGGTGATATCCAGAAGCACGGCGATGATCCCCGCTATTTTTCCCTCGGCGTCCCTGAAGACCTTCTTGTGATAGACGACCTGGTGGACGGTCCCGAAGAAATCGTTAAGCTCGGCTTCGTAGACCTGCTTGCCTCCCTTTTTCAGGAGTTCCAGGTCCTTTTGATTGATCATCTCCGCCTGCTCTTTCGGAAGTATATCGAAAGCGGTTTTGCCGATCAGGTAATCCTTGGCCTGTCCGAAGAAATCGGCGCAGGCCTTGTTGGCGTCGATATAACGAAGGTCAGCTCCCTTAATGAAGACGGGGATCGGAACCGAATCGAGTATGATTAGAAGAAGCTCCTCGGGCAAAGAGGTTTTTGTTTGTCCGGTCATTTGTACCGCCTTCCTTTATCGCCTTAACCGACCGGTGGCCGGTTTGATTCCTTCAGCTTCTGATCTGGCTCCTCCTTATCCTCGGCCCAATCTCTTTGCGAGAGGATCGAGGATCATCCGGCAGAGCTTTCTCGGAACGGGGCGGTTCCTGACAAGCGCCGCCGCGATGGGCCCCACAGCGCCGTAAAACGCGATGAATACCCTTCCGGGGGCCGTCGGAGCAAGCTTCCGGTCCCTGAAACTCCTTAACGAGAGGACTTCGGGACAGTCAGAAGAGCCGTAGACCGCCGTCGCGATGAAACAATTCTGGGCCGGGGCGCCGGGAACCAGCGGACCTTTTTTCAGCGCATCCACTGCTTTCATATATTCGTCGTAAAGGGGATCGCAATTCGCAAAAGCGTTCCAGGCGGCGTCGTAACCGAAAGTGGTCTCCGGCTGGCTCACGGCACCCCAAACCTCCTTGCGAGCTCTATCGATGCAGACGAGCGTCTTTTCCGCATTTTCCTTCGCGGCCGGCGGCATCGCCGCAGGAATCATCGGGTTAACCGAAATGATCGAACGCAGCATGACCGGCTGGATCCCGGGCCGAGCTTTCAGCAGTTCGAGCATGGTCGCCACCGCCCAGCACTGCCCGGTCATCGGGTGGTCGTCGCCTAGCCTGGCGCGCCTTATCGCGAGCGCTTTCGATGTCCTCTCTTCCGCGAGCAGCGTGTTTCCCATGAAAAGTGCGCATTCGCCCGTCCTCTGAAGAGCTGCGGCCATTTCGAGGCTCTCCGGTTCTCCCAGCCTGCTTCTGATGACGAAGGCTCTCTCAATGTATGGAAATGCCACTTCGTAGTTCTTCTGGTGTTTTATGATCCTCTCGGCGAGAGTGTAAAGGAAGGGGACGATCTCGGGGCTTCCCTCGCCGTATGCCGCCTCCGCCTTTTCCAGCAATTCCCCCGCCTTTATGATTGAGGAGTCCGGCTGGGGAAGCTTGGTGATCTGAAATCCGACGATGAAAGAGGTTATCCCGGCCGCCAGCAGAAGCAGGAAGATCATGCTCATCTGTTATATCCCTCCCTTAAAGGAAACTTATGCCGAAGAGCGCGGATCGTCGCGCTCTCAAGGTGCGGTCAAAGCAGAGATCAGACTTTTCTCAGCGCCAGTATGGTGAGGTCGTCGCTCTGCTTCCTGCTTTTCCTGAAACCCTCCATCTCCCTGACGCAGGCATCTATGGTCCCCTGGGGGGATGAAATGTTCCCGGGGTTGATGCAATCGATGAGCCTGTCTATGCCGAACTCCTCTCCGGAAGGGCTTTCGGCTTCGGTTAGGCCGTCGGTGTAGAGAAGTATCGTGTCGCCCGGAGCGAGGCTCGTCCCGGTGGTGAAGAACCGTTCCTCGCAGAACAGTCCGAGCGGCAGGCCAGTCGCCTTGATCTTCTGAACCCCCGAAGCTCCGGCGACGAGCACCGGCGTATGGCCGGCTATCGCGAATTCGACGCGACCGTCGTCCCGCGCGATCCCGCAGGCGAGAGTGGCGAACCTTTCGCTGAGGGAGCTTTCGCAGAAGACGCGGCTCGCGCGGAAAAGGATCTCGTTCAGGGGAAGGTCCTGCGCGACCAGCGCACGGAAGGTCGCGTGAAGGTGCGACATGAGGAGTCCCGCCGAAACGCCTTTTCCGCTCACATCGCCCACCGCGAAATAAAGCCTGCCGTCGTGGACCAGCAGGTCGCAGTAGTCGCCGCCGACGATCTTCGCGGGCCTGTAGAGGTAGGCCGTCTCCCATCCCGCCGCGCAAAGCCCCTGCTGTGGGAGAAGCCCGGCCTGGATCTGCGACGCGAGAAGAAGATCGCTGGTGAGCGCGTCCTTTTCCGCCGTCGAAAGGTGTTCGATGCAGAACCTGGCGAGAGGGTCCGCCGCAAGGTACTCGTCCTCTATCGGCTCGTGGCAGGTCTCGCAGAGGCCGTAAGTTCCCGCGTCCATCCTTTCGAGGGCGGAGTCGACCTCGTCGATGAGGCTTGTTATCTGATGATCATCCGTGAAGACGGCAAGGGACTTTTCGAGCTTCGCCCGTCTTACTAGAAGGTCCTCCCTTGTCACCGGAAGCGACTGCTGCGCCATCGGGATCCTCCCTTTCGATCGATCACCCCCAGACCTCTGACATTTTTATTCTGCTCTTATATGGCGATTCCGTCAAGTTCCAGGGTAGAGATTACAGCTTCCCGACGATGTGTCCCCGGCATTCCGATGCGACGTCTCGAGCTCAAAGCCTGAAATATTTCACTGCCGCGAAAAGCCCCAGCTGGAAGGCGGGAAGAACGAGCCCGACCAGCAAGGAGCGGATGACATGAGTCTTCAGGGGCTTTTGAGAAAAGATCCTGATGAGCAGAAGATTTACGACGAGAGTGGCGGGTATTCCGTAGATTGCCGACAAGAACGCGATGAGCCCCACGAACGATCCTCCGCCTGCAGTCACCCTGATCACCAGAAGAGTCACCGCGACCTGAAGAAGCAGAGCGGAGCCGATACCCGCGAGATATTTCATTGACGCCTCCCTCCGGCATTATATCAGAGAAGCGGGAGGATCTGGCCGGGAAGCTAGAGCGGGACAAATCCGGCGATGCCTCTATTTCTTTCCCGGTTTTTCTCCTACGTTCAGTATGGAAGGAGAACCCTTACTGTATTCCTCAAGGTTTTTATTCACGAAGATCTTTGATGGAAACATCTCTGCGGGCAGGGATTTGATCTTTTTCGCTTCCTTCTTTTCGAGAAACTTGTATGAACCATCCCTGTTGACCACGACCCACTCGGAGCCCGACTTCATTAATCTCGGACAGAGCCAGCCGTTCAGCCTGCATCGCAGGATCTCGAACTCGGAGAAATAACCGTTGTCAGAGTCGGCTGCGGAAATTATCCCGAAAGGCCCTTCCTTCTTCAGACCTCTTATATCCCAGCCCGGAGTGGTCGCATCAATGACCGATTCCCCTGCTATCGAAAAGATCCCTCCGGTGCCTATGAACACCATATTGACGCACGAACCTACGAGCCAAAGGTCCTGTCCCTTTCCAATCTCCGCGTCGCGAGTCATTTCCGACCAGGCGTAAACTTGTCCGATCTCATCATTCTCGAGAACGGGGAAGTAAATGTGAGTTCCGGGACCCAGGAACTCGTCCACTCTCGTTCTCGCGGATCTCACAAGCGACAGGTTCGTCCTGAAGATCTTCGACGGCGCCGGCACATTTTTCAATATTTCGAATTTCCAATCGTTCGCCGGTCCGAAGGGGCCTGAAGGCCGGACAGCCATGCACGGAAAGAATGAGCCGGCAGGAACGAAGTAGACAAAGAACTCGTTGTCTCCCTGAACGTCTATCAACACATCGTGAGGCTCAGGAAAGGCGGGACAGTCAACACCGCCAGCGACGGCTTTTTTTGCCTCCCTTATCATGTATGAAGTGAAAAACATCGCCGCCGCCCTGTTCCTGATCTGGCCCCGGATCTCTTCCATCTGCGCTTTTCCGGGCGTATCTGACCGTTCTCCGGAAATTGGCGGAGGCGGTCCTCCGGGGAGGGACGGTGTTTTCGAGAGGGAGGCTATGACGGATTCTGCCGGTTCGCCTGCGCGGAACTCGGGCATTACTCCGGCGCGCAGGACCCATGTCCCCGCGGGAGATACTGCGACCAGGGGGGATAGCTCCGGATGCAGCATCACGAACAACATCACTTCGCTCTCAATGTAAGGCGAGGCGAGCTTCAGCACAGGTTTCCCGGGGGCGCTTGTCCCGCCTCCCCTTACCATCAGCGGGAACGACTGCTTCTCTGTAACCGACCGCCTTTCTTCAAGCACTTTTTCAAGATCCCTGTCAAAGTGAACGGCGTATGTGGGCCCTATCCTCGCATCGGAAAAATTCTCGTCCCCCGCAACCGCGTAGAACCAGAATGTTCCATCCTCCGCCTTGAAAGCGTAGGAGTTGAAAGGGGGTGCCAGAGCGAAACCCAGCGCCTTGTCGAAAAGGGACGCCCCTTTTCGGTTAAGATTTGCAAGCGACTCCGCGTTCTCGCCCAGCGTCTCTTTTTTCTTCAGGTCAAAAAGGTGCTGCTCTCCACGGCTTGACCTTGTCAGGGGCTGGTCCAGTGAGGCTGAAACGATCGGGTGACGATCTCCGGCGTAGTTCTCATAATAGAAAATGATTCTCCACCTGCCTTCATCCCTCCAAACCACATAACGGACATCCCTGACGTCCCCCGGAAGTTCTCCGGCATTAACCTGGAGTGCAGGCACAAGCATGTCTGTTCCCGCCCATCCCGCGGTATCCATTTCATACAAAAGCCTCGCCGCGGAGAGTGATCTTTCCATCCCCGAGACAGCTTCGGGGGAAAGTTTCTCGACAGGCGGGTGAGATGTTTCCGGCGCATTCACGGGTTTCTCCTCCGACCCTTCTTTACCGTCGTTCAATTTGGCGATATCCCTTATGATCACCGCGTCAAAAGGCTCCTGCCAGGTCTCCAGCATCGCCGGCGTCTCTTTCAGTTTCATGTTCGACATATCGTACAGCGGAAGCACGTTGGTCTCGACGATCATCGACCCTCTTTTCAGAAAACACCTGTAAGTCAGCGATCGGCCCGTCCTGTTATAGATCGCGAGCACACGCATCTGCCCCATCGTGCTCAGACTGAACTCAATTGCTCCATCCTTGCCGCTGACTCCGGGTTCGACTCCGGTGACCGCGAGGATCGTCCCCAAGTCCCGGATGTTCACAGTGACCGTTTGCCCCATGCCGAGGGTTATGCCGTCCGCGCCGGCCTGGGCGAGAACGCTCATCTGGACCGCCACGAGGACGATCAACAGCAGCTTCATAAAACAGACCAACGATTTGCGGGTTACAATTGAAAGATCGGTTGTTGCCAGACCTGCCGGACAGCTCATGTTTCCCCCCTTCAAGCGGACCCTGTTTCGGCGCGCGTTCGATGCTGCCGCAGCCGGTTGAGTTCGGGCGCCTGTATCTCTCCAGATCCCATTATACATCCTTATCGACGAATATCGATCCGGGCACCTGTTGCATCGCGGAGGCATTGGCCCTATATTGCTCTTGAGGGACGAATGGAAAGAAGGTCGGCGTTCGAGGCGAACATTCCGAGGAAGGACGACATGAGGGTCGAGGCGACCCTTTTCGTCTCCGAAAGCATCAGGCTGGAAGCTGATTCGCTGAGCCAACTCGTCGACGCGTGCAGGGTCCCTTCGGTCAGGAAGGTCGTGGCGACACCCGACATCCACGTCGGTTACGGCGTCCCGATAGGGTGCGTCCTCGCCACATCGGAAGTGATCATCCCCGCCGCTGTCGGCTACGACATCAACTGCGGCATGAGGGTGCTGAGAACGAACCTGACTGCCCGCGATGTGGACGCTTCGATGCTCGCGAGGTCGATAAGAAGGGACATCCCGCTCGGCGAGGGGAAGGAGAACATCCGCCTGAGCAGGGAGGAGTTCGACCTCGTCCTTGAAGCCGGGGTTCCGGCGCTCTACGAAATCTCCCGGAAGGACCACCCGGCGTGGGATTTCATGGACCCTCACGAGAAGAGCGAACTCAGGAACCTTATCGAGGACGGAGGCTCCATGGAGGGCGACCCCGCTGCCGTCTCGCCGAGGGCGAAAGATCGGGGGCGGAACCAGCTTGGCACTCTGGGCGGAGGCAACCACTTCATAGAACTGCAGGAGGTGGTCTCGGTCGGGGACGAAGCGACGGCTGCGGCGTGGGGCATAAGCGAAGGCCAGCTTCTCGTGATGATCCACTCGGGAAGCCGCGGCTTCGGCCACCAGATCGGCGAGGATTACATGTCATTCGCGAGGTCAAGAAGCTACGGCGAGCCCCACCCTTCCAGCCAGCTCTGCTACATCCCGCTCGACAGGAAAGAGGGACGGGACTACGTCGGCGCGATGCGCGCGGGGGCGAATCTCGCTTTCGCCAACAGGCACGCGATGGCCGCTCTGGTGAAAAAGAACTTCTTCCATCATTGCAGGGACGCGAATTTAGAGCTCCTTTACGACGTCCCGCACAACATCGCGAAACCGGAGACTCACTTCGGTCAGGAGCTGTGGGTACACAGGAAGGGGGCGACGCGGGCCTTCGCCCCGTCGAGGATGTCCGCAGGATGTTACAGGGAGACGGGACAGCCCGTGCTGATTCCCGGTTCGATGGGATCGTTCTCCTACCTTCTCGCCGGGATAGAGGAGAACGACCGCGCGCTCTGCTCCACGAACCACGGGGCGGGCCGAAGGATGAGCAGGACCCAGGCGGCCGGGAAGGTGCGCCACCGCGACGGGAAGGTCCTTAGAGAGGGCGCGATAACCGACGAGGAGTTCAACCGCTCGATGGAGGGTATCACCCTCATCTGCGAAAACAGGCACACCATCAAGGAGGAAGCCCCCCAGGCCTACAAGGACATAGACGAGGTGATCAGGGTCGTCGAGGGCGCGAAGCTCGCAAAGGTCGTCGCAAAGATGAGGCCGCTGGCCGTGCTGAAGGGATAGCGGGGCGCCATCACGAGAGATTTTGAAGCAATTTTTATGAAGTGATCTTTAAGTATTGCAGCAGGTTAAGGCCTGCCGCCTTTTTCGACAGACGTTAGATAATCAGCAACTTCTCGGAGCTCGGCATGATCTTGGGGTGTTAATCCGTCATTGTCTTTAATTGAAATTCTGCACCTTTTCTTACCAGAATTTTTACCGTATTCAATCGTGGAATGTCTCCTCTTGCAGCATAATGCAATGGGGTCAACCCTTCTTTGTCTTGTTCGTTTATATTCGCTCCTTTTGAAATGAGGTAGCTGCAAGTGCTCGCCCGGCCTCCGCCGGCGGCGCTATGAAGAGGCGTTGCCCCATCTGGATCTTTAGCATTAACATCTGCACCAGATTTCAATAGCCTTCTGCATATTCCTTTTAACCCCGCTCCTGCAGCAAGATGGAGATTTGTAGTATTTCCCGAATTGCAATATAAATCTGCTCCAGAAGAAATAAGAAAATAACAAAGGTTTTTTTCCGCATGGCACATGGCAGTTTGTAGTGGAGTATATCCCTGCTTGTCTTTAATATGGATACTTGCTCCCCTCTTTATTAAAAATTTGGCTGTATCTTCAGCCCATCTGCTTATGGCCCAAAACAGAGGGGTCTCGCCGCTGCTGTCTTTTGCATCAATATCGGCGCCCTTGGAAAGTAAAAGGGCGCATATACCGGTCAATCCGCCAGCTGCGGCTTTGTGCAATATGGCAACATTTCCTTCTTTAACATATTCAAAATCTGCTCCATAATCAAGCAATAATTCCACGCATTCCTTGCAGCCAGAAGAGCAAGCTACCCCAAGGACTGTATCCCCGAAACCATTTACTGCATTGACGTCTGCTCCTTTGCTCAACAACAGTTTCATCGTGTGGGGTCTTCCCAAGAGAGCAGTGTCATGCAACGGCATTACCCCTAAGAATCTATCAAGGGCATTGACGTTCGCTCCATGGTCAATCAACACCTTTGCAACTTCATAGTTTCCCATCACCGCTGCACAGTGCAAAGGAGTTTTTCCTTGTGTGTCGTCTTCATCCGCAAATAGTCCTTTCATTATCAAATATTCGGCGATTTCACCAGTGCCTCCTCGAGCCGCAGCGTGCAATGTGTTTTCATTTATTTTATCTTTTGCATGAATATTTGCACCGTTGGAAACAAGGTACTTGACCGCCTCAAATTCACCTGACATCGCAGCCCACAACAAAGGTGTGCGCTCAAAAGAATCTTTTGTTTCTATATCGGCCCCTTGCTCTACGAGCTTTTTCAGTGTTTTGATGTCCCCCTTTGCTGCGGCTATGATTATTACAGGATCTGTCTTTTTTGGCATAAGTTTCTTGGCATATGCATCACAGGCATTGAAAGCCACTATTAGCGAGACGATTAGGGAGATCAAAGAAAATCTCTGCACTTTCCTCCTCCTAATAACAGAATATAAGGTTTTAGGGGAACTATGTCAAAGAAATGAGACTCCTGTGAGTTAGTTTCCCAGACCAGGCAGGCGGGGGCCGGGGGCAAGATAACAAAAGTTCATTCGGATTGCTTGCCCCTGGCCCCCGCCTGCCTGCCTTTTTCCCTTCCCAAACGTTGCATTTATCTCCTTCGGGCACTACAATATAGGTGGAGGTTAAAAATGCAGTTAATGTTCACCGCGGTTTACAAGAAGGTAGAAGAAGGTTATGTCGGCTTCGTGGAAGAGCTTCCGGGAGCCAACACCCAGGGAGAAACCCTGGAGGAGACCAGAACCAATCTCGAAGAAGCGGTCAGGCTCGTGCTTGAAGCCAACCGCGAACTATCTGAAATTCAGCTTGCCGGAGAAGAAGTGATCCGGGAACAGCTAAGCCTCTCCGCTTGAAAAGAATAGACCTGATAAGACATCTTGAAGAACACGGCTGCCAATTCCTGAGGGAAGGCTCTGATCATACTATCTATGTCAACAGGATAAAAGGAAAGGTGTCCACAATTCCCCGACACCGGGAGATCAACAACTGGCTTGTCGAGAAGATCTGCAAGGACCTGGAAATAATCAAACCTGAAAGCAAATAAGCCTTTTCTCACCTCGTAAAATAATATTTCTCCGACTGCGTCACGTCGTCAACGTTCTGGACGGTGACTTCGACCGTCTCGCCCTTGGGGACCATCGCCTTGAGGAGCGCGCCCTTCTTCGCCACCAGCTTCGCCGAGGACCTGAACTTTGTCTCCGGCACGGGAATGTTGTTGATCTTTACCACCGCGTCGGCGGCGAAATCGGTCCCCGTGACAACGAGCCTGAAGGGATCTGACATCTTCTTCACTCCGGTGATCCGGGGGGCGGGAAAACATCCCTTCGTCTCGAATGTGCCTGTCTTTCCGACCAGGGTATTGCCAGCGACGTCGGTGACGGTTATCTGGTAGCTGTATCCGGAACACGCCTGCATGCCTGAGATCTCCACCTTGTGGGAGGAAGAGACAAGATCGTCCTCGACCGTCATGTCTAGCGAGTCCCCCATGCCGTACCTGACCACCGCCGTGACATCCTCGTCCGCCGTGAAATTAAACCTTACGGATGTCGCCGAAAGCCATACCATCGAGGAGGATGTCAGCGTAGGCGCCGCGCAGTCGGCCAGGGATTCCGCCGCCACGCCGCCGTAGGAAGCCCGGACCGCATCGCCGTCGCTTACGGAAAGCCTGCCGTTCGGAGACGGCGCCGCGTCTTCGGTCATTATCGATCCGTAGAAATAACCGGACGAGGCCGGATCTTCCAGGACCTCCACCGTCTCGGGTGTGTTTTCGGTGTCGCTCGATACGAGAGCCTCGAGTTCTCCCGCGCCCTTTTTCTTGCCGTCGTAGACCCTCACAGTAACTGCGTCCGAGCAGCCGTAGCTCGCCCGGTCGAAAGAGACGCTCGGAAGCGAGCCTTCGCAATGCGACGGCAGAAAAACACCGGTTATCTTGATGTCGTCGATAAAGAAACCTTCGTATTCGGAAGCCGGGTCGGAACTGAAGCGCCATCTGACCGCCACCTTTTTTCCCTTGTAGGCGGACAGGTCGTGCGTGTAGAGGATCCACGCGGTCAGCCCGTCGTTGACCTTCGGCCCGGAAAATGCTCCGCGAGTGGAGACGATCCCGCACCTGTTGACTGGGGGCGTCCCCGTGTAGGCGAAGCTTCCGGGATAACCTTCCGACGGCGTCAGGGGGACCCAATCGGCCCCTTCCTCGGAGATTTCGACGACCACTCCGTCCCAGCCGTTCTCGAGGTTGTAGCTTACCGAATAGCTCAGCTCCGGAGTGTCGCCCCTGAGTTCCAGGAGAGGCGTCGCCAGCGACGAGCACGAGTTGGAACGGTAGGGAAGCCCCTTGTCCGCTATGCTGTAAGAATATTTTCCGTAAGGGGTGTGGTTGCGCGCGTCGTTCACGTTCCACGGCGACTCAAGCGACATGAGCGCGAGAGCGTCGCCCCCGTCGTCGGTCCAGTCTCCCGTCGAGACGGGCTCGCCGAAAGGCGTGGCGTTTATCCTGACGATGTTGGCGTCCTCGTTGCCGGCGGAATCCTCCGCCCTGACGATGTAGTAGTAGGTGTTGCTGGAGGGGATCGTCGAATCCCTGAAAGAAAGGGCTCCTAAGCCTGAAGCGATCTTGTTCCCTTGCGAGGGAACGAAATCCGGCGAGTCGTCCCTGTAAACGTTGTAGCTGATCCCGGGATAAAGCGGGCATCTCGGCTCCGCGGCTCCCCAGCCGAGAACAATGTCGCAGCCGGGAGTATCGTCGTCGTTCGCAGCGCTGAGCACTCCCGCGAAACGAGGTCTCAGTGAGCAGTCTCCGCTGCCTGTCGCGGTGACCTTCTCAGAAGCCGGCCCTTCAAAATTGCCGGTCGCGGCCCTCACGAAGTAGGTGTAAAGATAGCCTCCGTGGGCCCTCATGTCCGTGAATGTCGTGGTCGCAGATCCGCCGATGAACGTCACGGGAGAACCGGGGGCCGTTCCGGTGATCCTGTATACCGAATAGGAATCTGCTCCGCCGACAGCGTTCCACGAAAGGCTTATCCCTCCCTCCCCTTCGTCAGCCGCTTCGAGTCCGGAGGGAGCGGCTTCGGGCGAAGGAGAGGAAGTCTTGATCATAACGAGCGCGAAGCCCTGCCTCTCGGAATCGTCCTGCCTGGGGGTACCGTTCACGTCGGAGGCTTTGACCTTCACCTGCCATGTGCCCTGCGCCGCATCCGAAAGATAGATCCCCTCGACATTGTTCTTGTTGTCGCCCTGCCCTCCCGACACGGAAGTCCCCTGGACGAAGTTGTTGCCTCTGAAGATCTCTCCCGAAGGTGACGCCGCTTCAAGATCGAGGTCGTTCACAAGCGCCTTCGACGACATCGGAGTCCCTTCCGGATCGAGCCACACAAGGACGATCTTGAGCGGGCCCGCATGATTGAGGGCCACTTCGAAAACCATCTCTTCCCCGTCGGTCAGCCCCGCCTCGTTCCTCACGTCGTAAGCTGCAGGCCTGAGGGTGTCCCTGTCGTCGTTCCTGAAAAAGGCGAACCGGTCGAGGTTGACCCTCCCCCAGCCCTCCATCACGTTGGGAATGTCCGCGCCTCCGACATCCATCGCCCCCGCTATCAGGGCCGCCTTAATGAGGCTCGAGCTCGGAGAGAAGGAATCGGCCTGGTCCGCCTCTCCGCGAGGATAAAATCCTTCTGTGAAATAGTTCCTCAAAAGGACGGCTCCACCCGCCGCGGTCGGCGTGGCCATGGAAGTTCCGCTGAGCCATTTGAACCCGCAGTTGCGGTCCAAAGAACTTATCGTACCGGACGCGGAGACTATGCTTTCGCCGGGAGCCATGATGTCCGGCTTGACCCTTCCGTCGGCGGTCGGCCCTCTCGATGAAAAATCAGAGACCGCATCAGAGCCGATCGAACCCGAGACGACGCTCCCCACTGCGACGCAGTTCTTCGCGGACGCCGGAGAATCGATCGTTCCGGTGAAAGGCCCGCTGTTGCCCGCGGCAAAGAAGAGGGAGAAATCCTCGTTGTCGTAGAGGAACCGGTCCACCTCTGAAGCCTCCGTGGTGTATTGCCCTCCGGAAGAAGACCCCCAGGAGTTCGAGTGTACCCTCACGCCGGCGTTGTAAGCCTGCCCGAAGATATCACCGTAGTCGTTCGCGAGGCCGGTGAGACAGCCGCTGGTGTCGTCGCCGGCGTCCTGGAAATAGAGTTTCGCCATCGGAGCCATCCCGTCTCCCGTGTCGTGGCCCGCCGAGCTTTGAGAGGCGATGTTCATGAAGTTGTCGCCCACGACGCTCCCTGAAGTGTGCGTACCGTGGAACTGGACCGGCCCTCCGCAGGTGGCGTTGTTGTCGTAGGCCGAGGCTCCGGGAAGCACCGCGTAGCCTATCACTTTTTTCGACAGGTCGAGCGGCCCGGCCGCGGGGAGAGACGGGTATGAAGCTTCCGCGTACCCGTTCTCGCCGTAGGAAAAGTAGCACATGTCATTGTCGAGGCCGCTGTCTGAAACTCCCGCGATCTCGCCCTGCCCGAGCAGGCCGTGATTGAAGAGCGTCGCGGAAAGCGCGTAGTTCCGCTTGTTCGCCGTGTCGTAGCTCTGGATGACCCAGATGGAGTCGTCGTTGAGGACCCCCGGCAGGAAGAACGGCGAAACGAGTACCACCTCGTCGCGCGAGGCAAGTTTCCTGGAAAATTCGGCGAGGCTCTCACTTTGGACCAGCCATCTGAGCCTGATCCCCTCCTCTTCGTGTCCCAGCATTCCAAGGAAGAACTGGGACCTCGTCTCTTCGACCAGGGAGGCCGGGCTTTCCCCTCTCGCGAGCAGCGCCTCGATGACGACCGGTTCTCTCCAGGTTCCGGAGAGCAGCGCCGGATCTATCTTGTCTTGGGGTTCATATTTTAGAACGCTTCTGAATCCTTCGAGACTCATGAGCCGCGCTAGACCCCTGCTTGAAGCCTTGACGAGGAAACCATTGTCGGGGATTTTTTCCAGGAAGGACAGCTCCCCGTCCTCGACGGACCTGATCTTCTTCAAGCCAACTTCCCGCGTGAAGCTCGCGAGGAATAAACGGTTCCCCTGATAATTCTCTTGGATCTTCACCCCGGTTTCGGAGAGGGGATCCACCGCCCTCCATTTCAGGAAGATGAGACCGCTTCCCCTCCCGGCATCCTGTCGTTCAATAACAACTCCCGACGGATACTTGTCCGCCGCCTCTCCGTAAGGCGATGAGGCGCGGGCCGATGAAGCTGATTGAAGAAGAAGAGCGCAGATCAGCGAAACCTTGGCCGCCCACGCTGCGAGGAATGATGTCTTATTTGTTTTCAATGCGGCCTCCCGTCGCGATCCGGTCGATCACTTCCCTCGCGGTCCCCGACGCTCCGGAGAAGACCGCGATCCCCTTACCGGCAAGGATTTCGCGGGGTTCCTCTTCGATCGAAACCGCCGCTACGCGATCCGCTCCTATCCTGATGAGCAGCTCCGCTGCGCCTTTCCCGCTTTCGTAAGGAAGTGCCGCGATCTTCGAGATGTCGAGGATCTTGACGATCCGGCTTTCCGTGTCGGCGACGAAGATAAAGGGGACTTTGCCGAAGACCCCGCTCACTTTCGAATCGATGTTCTTGTCCGAAGACGCTACAGCTATTATCATTTCATTCCACCGTCACGCTTTTCGCGAGGTTCCTGGGCTGGTCGACATCGCAGCCCCTCAGCACCGCTATGTGGTACGCCAGGAGCTGGAGAGGGATTATCGTCAGTATAGCCTGCAGGAGCGGCAGGGTCGCAGGAACTTCCATTATCCAGTCGGAAGTCCTCTCTAGCCTCTCGTCTTTCGCCTGGGTTATCGAGATCACCTTCCCATCCCTCGCCTTGACTTCCTCGAGATTGGACACCACCTTGTCGTAGACGTGGTCCTTCATCGCGAGCGCCACGACCGGCAGGTTCCCGTCGATCAGAGCTATGGGGCCGTGCTTCATCTCGCCCGCGGGATAGCCTTCGGCGTGGATGTAGGATATTTCCTTGAGTTTGAGCGCGCCTTCGAGAGCTATCGGGTAATGGACGCCCCTGCCCAGATAAAGGAAGTTGTTATATTTCGAATAGTTCTTCGCGATCTTCTCGACCTGCTTCTCGAGGCGTAACGCTTTTTCCGCAAGCTTGGGGAGCTGCTGAAGGGCTGAAAGGAATTCTTTTCTTTCTTCCTGCGGGAGAGTCCCTTTCAGTTCCCCCAGGTGGCACGCGAGAAGGGCTATCGCGGTGAGCTGTGTGGTGAAAGCCTTGGTCGAGGCGACGCCTATCTCGGGACCCGCGTGGGTGTAAACTGTCCCGTCGGCCTCCCTTGTAAGCATCGATCCGACGGCGTTGCAGATCGCGAGGGTCTTCGCGCCCCTGATCCTGGCTTCTCTCTGCGCCGCGAGCGTGTCCGCCGTTTCGCCCGACTGGCTTACGAAGACGAAAATGTCCCTCGGATCGATGACCGGCTCCCTGTACCTGAACTCTGACGCGTAATCGACGGAACAGGGGATCCTGGCGAGGTTCTCGACCAGGAACTTGCCGCAGAGCGAGGCGTGGAGGGATGTCCCGCAAGCCACGAAATTAAGGCTCCCTGTCTCCTTGAGTTCCCGGGAGAGCGGCGCGAGTTCCTCGAGGTGGACGCTCCCCGTCTCTATGGAGATCCTTCCCACAAGAGTGTCCCTGAGGGCTCTCGGCTGTTCGAATATCTCCTTCTGCATGAAATGCTTGTAGCCGGCCTTCTCGGCCTGGATCGGATCCCAGGCTATCCTCTGCGGAAGACGGGTTCTCGGTTCTCCCGCGAAATCGGTTATCCCGATCTCTTCCGCCTTTATGACCGCGATCTCGCCGTCCTCAAGATAGATTATGTTCCTGGTGTGCTGAAGGATCGCCGGGATGTCGCTGGCGACGAAGTTCTCCTTGTCCCCGACGCCTATCACTATCGGCGGCCCCATCCTCGCCACCACTATCTTCCCTCTGTCGCGCAGAGAGGCCACCGCGAGGGCGAAAATCCCCTTTAGCTTGCCGCACACGCTCCTCATAGCCGAAGGAAGATCGCTTCCCTCGTCCTCGAGAAGGTGGGCGACCACTTCGGTGTCGGTCTCGGTGCGGAACTTGTGCCCCTTTTTCTCGAGAGCGCTTTTCAGTTCGACATAGTTCTCGATGATCCCGTTGTGGACGACGACGATGTCGCCGCCGCAGTCAGTGTGAGGATGGGCGTTCTCCTCGGTGGGCCTTCCGTGGGTCGCCCACCTGGTGTGTCCGAGCCCGTAGTCGCCTTCGAGCTTCTTCAGGGCGAGCTTTTCCTCCAGGTTGACCATCTTGCCCGCCGCTCTTTCGGTGTTCAGGCCTTTACCGCCAATGAGCGCCACTCCCGCGCTGTCGTAACCCCTGTATTCAAGTTTTTTGAGCCCTTCCACGAGGATCGGCAGGGGCGATCGCGGCCCGATGTATCCGACTATTCCGCACATGGTGGACCTCCGGTGTCCGTCAACAATAAAAAGATGTACGCTCTTTCAATTCAGTCAAGGTCCATCGGGTCGCTCTTTTTCACGACCCGCTCGCGGGCCTGACGCTCGGGGCGGCCCCGGAAAAGAAGGTAGAGCCCTTCGTGCCTCAGCAGGTATCCTTTTCCGACCCTCCTGACCAGCGCGGCGTCTTCCATCCATCTCAGGTACGACGCGGCCGCTCCCGTCGTTATCCCCATTTCCTTCGCCAGAGCTCCCGCCGCGACCGGTTCCGCGCTTTTGGAGATCAGCGAACCCGCCTCGACGATGACCGACGTGCCGCGCGCCATGCACAGCCCTGTCTCCCATTCCCTGGACAGATGAAGCTCGAAAAGGTCGCTTCCCGGCCTCAGCTGCCTGTAGAGGGGCGGAAGCGAGCCGTCGTGTCTTGCTTCGTAGGATGTATGACGGACATTCTCTTTTTCGAGGTAGTCCCTGACGCTCCTGAAGGTTTTCGGGAACCTCGTCTCGATGATCACCGCCGAATCACGGAGAGGAACGGCGGACGCTCCGCCTCCCTCCCTCGTCCTCCTTCTTGACGAGAAAGCGAACTGGGGAGAAACGATCCGGCATACGGCGGGACGGGCAAACGCCGGAGCCGCTTCCAGCACATCCGATGGAGGGACCGCGGAACAGTCGATCGTGCGGTCGGCCTTAAGGGGGACCGGGTAACCGTAATCGATTCTCAGCAGAAAAACGCTTTTCCTGTCCCATTTGTCAAGCGCCCGGGATAACTCTTCCATAAGCTATGAATTAACCATACGAGAATAAATATGTCAAGTGACAGATAGTAAAGAATCTATCGGTTTTTCAGTTACTTCTTGTGCTCGTGGACCGCTTTAATCATCTCTTCTTTGAAACCGGTCGTGTGACACTTCTCCGTGCAGGACGCCTTGGCAGGCTTAGCGACAAGCCCGGCGGCCTTGGCGGCGTCGGGATCGGTCATGATATGGAGCCTCGCGTAATCGGAGCCCTTGCCGTGGCAGGACTCGCAATCGACCTTGGGGCTCACGGCGGCGTGGCGGGTTTTCAGCCATGAATCATACTGTATCTTATGACATATCCTCGCGCATTTTTCGGCGCCGATTGTCGCCTGCTCCGCGGAGATCGAAAGGACTACAAGACATAGCGCTGAAAAGAGAGGCAGCAACAAATTGACCTTCTTCATGGATTCCTCCTGCAGATCCTTAAAAGTGAAACCTTATTACCTTTTGCTCATTTTTTCAAGCTTTCACGAAGAAATCCACAACAACCGCGACTTATAAAAAGTTTTCCGGGCTTTATTTCCAAGAAACCTCTTGACTTATCGTTGAAGCTTTGAGAAAATACGCGTTCTGTCCGGGGTCGTAGCTCAGTTTGGTTAGAGCGTCGGCCTGTCACGCCGAAGGTCGCGGGTTCGAGCCCCGTCGACCCCGCCAGAATCCCACGAAGAAATCGAGAACACGCGACCCAAAAGGGTTAACGGGAAAAGAGGCTTTTCCCGTGGTAAGTGCTCCTTCGAAGGCGGGAAGGAGTCCATGGGGAAACCGGCAGGTTTTTCCATGAAGCCGAGCCTGCGAGGCGCGGGAGCGGGTCGGCGTCGACCCCGCCAGAATCCCGTTAATAGTTAGGAAGCCGGAAAGCTTGGAAGTCGGCAAGCGGGGAAGGTAGGGTTGTCTGAAGGGGCGGGCCTCTGAGCGCCGATTTAGGCAGAAGGTGGCAAGAGGATATGGCGCATCGGCCAGATGCGATGAAGGCAGAAGACATATTGTAGCCGCGGGTTTTACGCCCGCGGGCGCGCCCGTAAAGGGCGTGGCTGCCACAATGTTTCATCTTCACTTTTCAATTTTCAATGAATTTCACTGTTGACCGGGGCCACACGGCCCCAGGGAAGCTTTTCGGGGCGCGGGGCAGGTAACACACGCTTTTCGCAGGTCGCGTGTCCATTGCCATCTGCCTATGAACAAAAGACAGTTCCGGTCACAGCCCCGTTTCCCGCCACTTGACCAAAAATGATTTTAATGGTAACAAGTAACCAGGGAGGAACCCAGAGTGATCGTAGAATGCCCGAAATGCAGCAAGAAATACAAGATCAACGAGGAAAAGTATTTCCAGGGAAAAGACAACATTTCTCTGAAGTGCCCGGGCTGCGGGGAAGTTATAAAGGTGTTCAAGGACCCCAACCCCGAAGATCCCTCTTCTCCCCCCACTCAGCGTTTCAAGGTGCCTGAAGATGTCCTCAAGGCGAAAAAGCATGACGACATCCCTGACGCCCATCTTCTGAGGATGCCTGACAGCGTCAGGATCTCGCTCGCGGTGCTGAGCGGCCCCGACGCGGGCGCGGTCTTTTACGTGACCGAAACAGTGACCGTCATCGGAAGGGCGGAATGCGACGTCGTTCTCAACGACGCAGAAGTCTCGAGGAACCACGCGAGGATCGAGGTGCGGGACAACACGGTCACCCTGAGAGACCTGAAGAGCACCAACGGGACCTACATCAACGAACAGCACATCCAGGCGTCCACGCTCGAGAACAGGACCGAGTTCCGGGTTGGCGGCACCCTCATGATGTTCCTAACGACAAAAGACGAATTCTAGGATGTCACGGAAGGTCGTCGTCGCCCTTTCGGGGGGCGTCGATTCTTCGGTGGCGGCTCTTGTCCTGAAGGAGCGCGGTTACTCCGTTCTGGGGGCGACCCTGCTTCTGCAGGACGAATGCGGTCACTCAGGCGCGAAGTCCTGCTGCGCGTACGAGGACATACTGAGCGCCAGGGAAGCGGCGGACAAGCTGGGTATTCATCATTTCGTTCTGGATCAGAGAAGCCTGTTCGATGAAACCGTAAAACAGCCGTTCCTAGAAGGGATCCGCTCGGGCTCCACTCCGAATCCATGCGTCGTCTGCAATTCGAAGATCAAGTTCGGCTTCCTCCTGGGATGGGCCCGAAGCCAGGGGGCGGAACTTTTGGCCACGGGCCATTATGCAAGGCTCGAGACGCTCGACGGAAAGGCCCGCCTGCTGAGAGGCCTTGACAAAATGAAGGACCAATCTTATTTCCTTTTCGATGTGGGCGAAGAGATCCTTCAGAACGTCCTTTTCCCTCTGGGCTCCATGACCAAGACCGAGGTCAGGAAAAAAGCCTCTGAAGCCGGGCTGCCGAATTTCGAAAAACCGGAAAGCCAGGACATATGCTTCGGTTCGGGGGTCGGCCTCTCGGCGTTCCTCTCGGAAAACGGCTTCACGGAAGAGGAAGGGCCGATCGTTCTCCGAAACGGGAAGAGGATAGGAACCCACTCCGGCCTGTGGAATTATACTGTCGGACAGAGAAAGGGGATAGCGGTTCCGTTTTCCGAGCCGCTGTACGTCACCAGGAAAGACCTCCGCTCGAACGCCCTCGTGGTGGGAACAAAAGAGGAAGCGTCCCGAAGGCGCTTCAGGATCGGGAACTGGCGCTGGAGGGGTGGTGAAAGCGCCGGGGAACTGGACATGCAGGTGCGCTACCGCCAGGTTCCGCGCCGCGCGAGGATCCTCGAGGCGGAAGGGATTGCGACGGCCGAATGGCTCGCGGAAACGGAAGTGGCCGCCCCGGGGCAGGCCGCGGTGGGGTACCTGGAAGACCGTGTGGTCGGCGGAGGATGGATAGAGGATGATCAGGACGATAGGTGACCTCACGCTGCTTCTGTACGTCGCCGCGATGGCTTTCGCGTTCCTCGACGGCGGTTTCAGGAGGAAAGCCCTGCACCTGCTCTGCCTGGCTTCCGCTTCGGCCGCGTTCGTTCTTCACGCCGCCTCTTTGACCGCGAAATGGAAGGAGAGCGGGGTCATTCCATCCGTGAACGCTCCCCAGCTCATGGAACTGACCGTGTTCTTCCTGATGCTCACCTACTTCGTCTCGGGGATATTCGCGAGGCAGAGGGAGATGCTTTTTTTCCTTACCCCAATCTCGGTCCTCCTGATGATGACCGCAGGAATGCTTCCCCAGGACCTTCCGGAAACGAAGCCGTATTTCACGACTTTCTGGTTCCCGCTTCACATCTTTCTTATCGTGTCCGGGATGACGCTGGTGCTGTTCTCTTTCATCTACTCCGCGATATTCATCATGCAGGACCACTCACTCAGGAAAAGGAAACAGCCGAACGCGTTGCTCCTCCCCCCTATATCCGTTACCGAGAAACTGAGCAAGTTCTATCTTAAAACAGGCTTCTTTTTCTTCAGCGCGGGGATGCTCTCGTCCGCCGCCTACGGGATACTCCGCTCGGACGGCGGCGGGTACCGTCCCGGGCTGCTCGAAGCTGCGTCCTTCCTCTCCTGGATCGTGCTGGGCGCGGCCACTTTCGGATGGGTGAGATCCGGCATGAGGCCCCGCAAGAGGGCTTTTCTGGTGATCGTCGGCTCTTCCCTTTTCCTTTTCATTTTCATGGGCATGTTATGGCACTGAACCGCCTCGCCATGACAGGCATCAGCCACGGCGAAGCTCCCGTGGAGACCAGGGAAAAACTGGCTTTCGGGGACGATGAAAGACTGTCTTTCCTGCGGTGGCTCGGGAACAGGGGAGTTCCCGGGGCGGTCCTCCTTTCGACCTGCAACAGGGTCGAGTTATACGCCGAACTGCCTCCGGAAACGGACCCTCTCGCGCTGGCTGACCTCCTCCTCGAGAACAGGGAGCTTCCGCCCGATGGGCGGAACCTGTTCCGGACGATGACGGGAAGGGACATGGTGCGCCATCTTTTCAGGGTCGCCTCCGGGCTCGATTCGATGATCCTCGGGGAGCCTCAGGTCCTCGGACAGGTGAAGGAGGCTTACTTCGCCTCCCGGTCCGGGAGAACCATCACCACCCAGCTCAACCTGGTGTTCCAGAGGGCCATGTACGTGGCCAGGAAGGTCCGCACCGAAAGCGGGATAGGAAGGCACCCGGTGACGGTCTCCTACGCGGCCTTCAATCTCGCCAGGTCGGTATTCTCCGAGATCGGCGCCAAAAAAGTGCTTCTCCTCGGAGCGGGCGAAATGGCCAGGATAATAGCGTCGCACTTCTACGACGAAGGATCCAGGAACGTCGCGGTCGCGAACAGGACCAGCGCGAGGGCGGGGGATATCGCTTCGCGCTTTGACGCGAGGGTAGTCCCGTGGGAAAGTTTTCCCGATGAGCTTTGCCGCGCCGACCTGGTCATAGCTTCTACGGCGGCCGCGAAGCCGGTGATAACGAGGGAGATGCTTCTTTCCGCGATGAAGCGGAGAAAATGGGCGCCGCTGATGATAATCGATATCGCAGTCCCCAGGAACACCGAGGAGGGCGCGGGAGACATAGACGGAGTATATCTTTTCAACATCGACGACCTTCAGAGGAGTGCCGACCTGGGGCTCGAGGAGCGGAAGAGAAGAGCGGTAGTCGCGGAGCGGATGGTGGAAGAGGAGGTCGCACTCTACGGCCATTTCCTTGAACACGCGGAACTTCCCCGCCTTATTGAGAGAGTGGTCGAGAGAGCCGGCCGGATGGCCGAGGCGGAGACCGGCACGCTTCTTTCAAAACTTGGGATCTCCGGCAAAGAGGAAGAGGACCTTGTCCGGAGGTCTGTCATGAAAATCGTCCACCGCCTCATGCACGGCCCAATCACCCAGCTCAAGAAACTGGTCCTGGAAGAGGAGAGGGACGAAGCCGCCGAGGTCTTCGAAAGGTTCTTCCTCGACAGTGATACGGGCGGCCGACGCGGCGGCGGGACCGAAGGAGGCTGAAATAATGAACCTTCACGTGAGGATCGGCACCAGGGGAAGCGCCCTCGCGCTCAGGCAGGCGGAGATCGTATCTGACCTCCTGAGGAAACGAGACTGCATAACCGAGGTGGTCGTCATAAAAACCGCGGGGGACAGGATAACAAGCCTCCCTCTTCACGGGTTCGGAGGGAAAGGGCTTTTCGTGAAGGAGATACAGGAGGCGCTCCTGGACTGCAGGATAGACGTCGCCGTCCACTCGCTGAAAGATTATCCTGTCGAGAACCCTCCCGAACTCTTCCTTCCCTGTGTCCCGGAAAGAGAGGACCCCAGGGACGCCTTCGTCTTGTCGCCGGCAATGGGGGGAAGTTCAATTCCGGAAAAAGCGAGGATCGGTACTGGCAGCCTGCGCAGAAAATTCCAGCTCTTGCTTCTGGGCCCCGGATGGGAGATCGTCCCCCTGAGGGGCAACGTCGATTCCCGCCTGAGAAAGGTCGAGTCAGGTATCTTCGATTTTATAGTCCTGGCTTCGGCGGGTTTGAAAAGGCTCGGATACGAAGACCTTATCAGCGGCCATTTTTCTCTAGGCGAGGTGATACCTGCAGTGGGCCAGGGAGCGATCGCCGTCGAAACCAGAAAGGACAGCCGCGACCTTAACGATCTGCTCGCGAAGCTGGACGACAAAAAGGCGCGGATGGAAACGGAGACGGAAAGGAAGTTCCTCCGGGACCTGCAGGGGTCCTGCACAACGCCCGTGGGGATCCACGCCGAGATCTCGGGCGGGCGGATGCGCGTTTCGGCGTTCCTTTCGTCGCTCTCGGGAGCGAAGCGGATCAGGGATGAAGTTGAAGGAAACGCTTCTGACCATCTCGATCTCGCCGGAGAGCTTTTCGAACGCTTTCTGACCCTGGGGGCAAGAGAGCTCCTTTGCGAAGTATGAGCGGCAAAACTGGATCGGTCCGGAAGATCCTGTTGACGAGAGCGCCTGAGGACAATTCCGCTCTCAGGATTGAGCTCGAAAAACTCGGGTTTCGCGTCATCGAGATACCCGCATTGGAAACGGTCGCCTTGAAGCCTTCGAACGACGGCGAGATCGCGGCCAAGTGGAATTCTTTCGGCTGGATGGTTTTCTCAAGCAGAAGGGCCGTCAGGCACCTTCTCGGATGGATGAAAGAAAAGAGCCTGGAGTTTCCCCTGAAAACCCGGTACGCCGCAGTCGGGAAGGGGACCGGGGAAGAGCTTTCCGCCGCAGGCGTAAAGACTGATGTAATGCCGCCCGTCGAGGATGGTGAGCACCTCGGGACTTGCCTTCTCGGGGCTTTTCCGCCCTCGACAGCATTTTTCCCTTCTTCAAGGGGAGGCCTCCGGACAGCTCAGGAGATATTGATCAAAGGTAACTGGGCGGTCTCGGAACTGGAGCTTTACGAAACAATACCGCGGAAGATCCGGGACGAGGAGCTCTCTCTCTTGAAGGAGGGAGCCGATCTCGCGTTCTTCGCTTCTCCGTCGGCTTTCAGCGCTTTCGCGGACTCTCCTTCAGCCTTTCGCGCCATCAGCCGGACAAAGGTCCTTCCTATCGGAGCGACCACTCTGGGGAGGGCGTCGGAACTGGGTTTAAACGCGATCTCTCCACCTGGCGACACGAGCCTTACGGCAATCCTGAAAACGATCCGGGAATATTTTAGGATGTCAGCGCCATAATGGCACATCGTCATGTCCTTTAAGGCACGGTAACGCTGGTTCATTTTTCACCCACAAGTACAACTCTATTATTTTCAACAGATAAGATTCTGGCATTGATGTTGCTTAATATAAAGCGGCCGCGGAAAAGCGGTCAACCCCAACCCCTCGCACCCTCCTTTTTCTCAAAGCCCGTCTCCCCCAGGCGGGCTTTACCTTTTAAAGCCGGGCTTTTTACCTGAAATTATTAACGGCGCGGACACTTTCTTTTCCTTCAATAGTTTCTTATAATATCGGCTTGGTGGAGAGATGGCCGAGCGGCCGAAGGCGCCTGACTCGAAATCAGGTTTACGGGCGACCGTAACGGGGGTTCAAATCCCTCTCTCTCCGCCAATATTTTTATCTTCATACGGGTAACTGCCGCCGGGGGGTCAATTGAAGGATAAAGCAAAACTGAATGTCGGCTCAATTGAAATCGCGTGGCTCGACGGCGGGAGCTTCCATGTGGACGGCGGGACGATGTTCGGGCCGGTCCCTAAAGTTGTGTGGGAGAGAAAGATCCCCCCGGCTTCGGACAACGACATCTTCCTCGTGGCCAGCCCGATCCTTGTCAGGACAGGACAGAACAACGTTGTCATAGACACGGGGATCGGCAACAAGCTCACGGAAAAACAGGCCAAGATCCACGGGATAAGGGACAAATGGGCTCTCCCTGAAAGCCTCAAGGAGATGGGACTTTCCCCGGAAGAGATAGACACGGTCATACTCACCCACTGCGATTACGACCACGCGGGAGGGGTCCTCGCTGAAAAGGACGGGGAAATAGTCCCCACTTTTCCCGACGCCAGGATCGTCATGCAGAGGTCGGAATGGGAGGATGTGAGCCATCCCAACAGGAGGTCCGCCCACACGTTCTGGGAGATAAACTTCCGGGGGCTCGCCGAATGCGGGAGGCTGGACCTTGTCGACGGGGAACGGGAGATCGTCCCCGGCATATCGGTCCGGCACACGGGCGGGCATAACCGCGGCCACCAGGTCGTAAGGATAGAAAGCAGGGGCGAAACCGCTTACCACCTCGGCGACCTGCTCCCCAGCCACGCTCATTTCAACCCGCTTTGGGTGATGTCCTACGACAACTACCCGATGGATGTCATCGATCAAAAAGAGAAGCTTGAAAAAGAAGCGATGGATGAGAACGCCTGGTTCCTCTTCTACCACGACCCGGTGACAAGAGCGTGCAAGTTCGGCGAAAAAGGGATCCTCAAGGAAAAATTCGAACGTTAGAAGATCGTTTTAATAACCCGAAAGGAGGGGCACTCAGATGGGAATGATCAGTGAGTTCAAGGAATTCGCGGTAAAGGGAAATGTGGTGGACATGGCGGTGGGGGTCATCATCGGCGGGGCTTTCGGGAAGATCGTCAGCTCTTTCGTGAGCGACGTCGTCATGCCTCCGATCGGCCTGCTCCTGGGCGGCGCTGATTTTTCCAAGCTGGCGGTCGTCCTGAAGGAAGACCCTGCGGGCAAGGCCGATGTTCTGCTGAAATACGGCGCTTTCATCAACTACTGCATCGACTTCTTCATAATCGCCTTCGTCATCTTCCTCGCGGTGAAGGCTATGAACAGGCTCAAGAAAGCCGAAGCCCCTGCAGCTCCGACGACAAAGGAATGCCCCAAGTGCTGCTCGTCGATACCCCTCAACGCCACGAAGTGCCCCAACTGCACAAGCGACATCGGCTAGAGCGGAAGATCGCAAGTCGTGAAGCAATCATAGGGCGCTCGACCGGGCGCCCTTCTTTATTCGGGCGAGCTGCAGTTCGCTCCTGCAGACAATCCTTCCTTCCCTGCTTGCCTCTTCCCGGCTTCCGCACTATTATGTCTTTAGTTCTTCAGCGCTTCCGCGTATCCTGACGGCGACCAAAACCATCCTCCCCGCCTTCTCTCCGTCTCTCCTATAAGAGGCGAATCCGTCGGGGGAACAGCAGGAGCATGTTCCGTCCATCGTTATCTTTTCCTTCGGGACGCCCATGCTTTCTATCATTTCGGCGTTGATCACGGGAAGATCGAGCCGCCTCTTTTCTTCATCTATCCCGGCGCTTCCGGGAAATTCTTTCGTGAAGGCTTCGATCCTATTGGCGGGAACTTCATAACAGCATTTCCTGATCGAAAGCCCTATCCATACGCGGTCGAACGATGAGGGATCGAACATCCTGCAAGCTTTCTCCGCGATCCTTCCGATCGTTCCCTTCCAGCCTGAGTGAAGCGCGACGAGCGTCTTCCCCCCGTCCGCAGAAATGAGTATCGGAACGCAGTCCGCAACTGCTATCGTTATCGCCTCCCCGATCCTGCCTGTATGAACGCCGTCGCATTCTCTCTCGCCGCAATTCCCGATTATCTCGCTCGAGTGGACCTGTTTCGGCTTGTGGACCACATCCGCGGGGCAGCCCATAATCTCCAGGAACTCCCGTATCTCTTCTGTTGAATGCCTTCCGTTCCTGTTCACGAGGAAAAATGCCGCGACGTTCAACGGGAAAAAACCTCTCAGGTCAATATATTTGAATACGCCCCTTTTTTCGAACGCCAAATCAGGCCTCCTCTCCGGATGGTTTTCCGTTTTCGTCCAGGCGGAGCCTGAGGTCGATGAATCTGTTGGGCTCCCAGCGGCAATCTGAAGAAAGCTCGATGAAATTCCCGCTCAGGGCTTTCCCTCTTCCACTGCTTCCTTCGAGGGTCAGGCATCTGAGGATCTTCCCCTCGTTCTTTTTGTAGAAGCCGAGCCTCTTTTCCGCAGCCAGCGCCATCAACTCCTTTTTCCTTTCATCGACGATCTCCTTCGCGAGAGGCTTGAACTGGAAGGCGACCGTTCCCGGCCTGGAACTGAAGGTGAAGACATGGAGGAACGCGAAAGGCATTTTTCCGATGAATTTAACGGTCTCCCTGAACTCTTTTTCACCCTCAGTCGGAAAGGCGTTGATGAAATCAGCCCCTATCGCGATGCCCGGGACTTCCTTTTCCAGTCTGCGGATGGTATCGCCGAGACCCGCGATGTCGGAGTCCCTGTTCATGTCGCGAAGGACCTTTGGGGAGCCGCTCTGGACCGCGACGTGAAGGTGTTCGGTTATCCGCCCCCTGTTCTCCGCCATAGTCGAGATCAGTTCGCCGCTTATCGAGCCTGCCTCGATGGAGCTGAGCCTCAGCCTGAAATCGCCGCTTTTCCCGAGCAGTCTCCTGATCAGGTCGGGCAACGATGTTTTCTCATCGAGCCCCTTTCCGAAATCCCCGATATGCGTGCCGGTGAGGACGATCTCCCTGTATCCCGCCTCCAGAAGCGAGTCGAACTCGTCCTCAACTTCCCTTGGCGGCCTAGACCTGGAACGGCCTCTTACGATCGGAACGATGCAGTAGCTGCACTGCCGGTCGCAACCCTCCTGGATCTTTAGGAGCGCCCTAGTCCTTCCGGTAAAGCCCGGGGTGACACGCGGCTCCCAGGGCAGAGCCAGGATCGCCATGAGCTCCCGCTCGTCGCGGACAAGGTGATCGATCTCCTTTATCCCCTCGAACAGCCTCCTGTTGCCCTTCACTCCGCAGCCGTAGAGGATGACCTTCGCGCCGGGGTTCTTCCGCTTCATCTTCCTCGCGGCCTTGCGCGCGTCGATGTCCGCGTTGCCCGTCACGGTGCAGGTGTTGATTATGACGATATCTTCGCAGCGGCCCTCGAGAAGTTTCCCGATCCTTGCCGAATCGTACTGGTTGAGCCGGCAGCCGAGCGTGACGATCTTCGCCATTTTTATTTTTCTTTGTTTATCTCGTCGATGAGTTCCGCCGCTTCGTCGTTGTGTGTGCCGAAACGCTCAGCCACGCGGGCTTCCTTGAGCGCCTCTTCCTTCTTTCCCTGCTTGAGGTAAAGGCGTGCGAGGAGCAGGTGCCCCTCGGCGTTCTCCACCTGGCGGAGGGACGAGATGAAGAGCTCCTTGGCCTCGGAGAGCCGCCCGGCCTCCATCTTAAGTTCTCCGAGCGTCTTCAGGCCGAGCGACGAGCGCGCGTAGCTTTGTTTCTTGAGGCTTTCCAGAATCCTCAGGGCCTCGCTGATCTCCCCTTCCTCGTTCAGCGTTAGGGCCAGGAGGCACCGGGCGTCCAAGTATGACGGCTCTATCTCGAGCGCTTTCCTGAAATAGACCTCGCGGAGTGTCGGGTCGAGGACTATCCTTCCCCTGATGTACGATTCGAAAGCCTCCGGGTCGACGGCGGGAAAGGGCTTGAACTTTCTCCCCGCTGATTCGAGGAAATTCTTGGAGAGCTCTTCGGCGATGCGCCTGAGGTCCTTGACGTAGCCCGAAGATCTCCAGGAACCTTTCGCGATCACATCCCTTTCGAGCGAAAAGACCTTCATTTCTATGGAGATGGTGCCGTCCGTGATCGAGTATATGCCGGTAAGAAGGTGGCTCGCGCCGAACTCCCGGGAAAGGCCGAGCTGGGCGGAAAGCGAAAATTTCGGCTGGGAGACGAGGTTCTTCTCCTTGAAGTAATTCTCCAGGTCGTCGATCGGCACGCACCTTACGCCGTTGTCCAGGAGCGACTCTTCGATGGCGGCCGAGACCCCCATCTCGAGCCAGAGCGTCGAGATGTCGTCGCCCTTCTGGGTGAAGGGAAAGACCAGCACCCTCTCTGCGAATAGCGGAAGGGAGGCAACCAGAAAGAGAACAACGAGAAGTTTTTTCATTCCATCTCCGTGCGGAAAAGAGATATTTTAACCCGTAAAGCTCCAGATAGGAAATCTAGCAACATGCGATATAGCGCCGTGCGCCGAATTTACTTCGCGCTAAGGCGCATTCCTATACGGGGGTGAATCAGCGAAATGAGCGGAGCGAATTAGCGTCTAAGGAGGGAGCGTAGCGCCCCCTTCTTCGGAAAGCCGAAGGCGTCTTTTAAAACCTCAGCGAAAGGCAGCTCAGGCCGCCGTCGAGCTTGCGGAACTCCGACATGTCCAGCTCTATGGTCGAATAGCCTGCCCCTTCTATGGTCTTTTTCGCTTTCGGATAGCCTTTGGGAACGAGGACCTTGTCGTTAACCCAGATGCAGTTGGCGGCGTAGCTCTCGTCGTAGTCTATCTTCAGCCTGTTGAACTTATGGAACTCGGCGCTTTCGAAGAAAAGCCCGCTCGCGACCAGGTTGTTCCGCTCGAGGTAGGAGACACCTGTTTTAAGATGGAGGATCTTCCCCATTTTCACCGTCGAGCCGGTCATGCCGTGTTTCTCCAAATACCCGATAACCTGCCTGGCCCCGTCCTTGTTGGTTCTTGCCGACAGCCCGATATAGTAGTGCGATCCCACCATCATTATGTCGCCGCCGTCAACCTTCCCCGGCTCCCTCACCTTTTCGATGTCCGAATAAAAATCGCCCAGGACTTTTAATATCCCTGCGGTCTCCCCTCTTCTCGAAAGCGCCCCGGGGTTTGTGACTATGGCGCACTTCGGGGTCAGAAGGGCCGTGTCCTCTATAAAAGTCGAATCAGGGTAGCGCTCGTCCGCGGGAAGCACGATAACCTCGAGGCCGCACTCCCTGAGCGCTTCGACGTAAGCCTCGTGCTGGATCAGCGCCAGCGCGTGGTCCGGCTTCCCCAGCCCCGCCGTCGTGATGCCCCCCACCATGCTTTTCCCGGGTTTCCTGACGATCGCTCTCTTGAACATACAGCCTCCCCCGATCAAACGAGATCAAAGAAGTCATTGTAGCCCGACCGGACGATAAGGGGAAGAGGAGGCGTCAGAGGCTGAAGGCTTAAGGCTGAAGAGAAAGAGAGATTGAAATATGATAGAATTTTAACGGGAGATGCTTATGGCAGTTGATTTATCTAGGATGGAAATGGTGGATGACAAGACCGCCGAGATCCTCAGGAAAAAAACGCCTCAAGAGCGGCTCAAGATAGCCTTCGACATGTGGCTCTCCGTCCGTTCGTCGCTTGAAAATTACCTCAAGGAAACACATCCCGACTGGGACGAAATAACCATCCGGAAGGAGATCCTCAGAAGGTTCGGCCATGGGACCCCATGAACTCCTTGAGAAGGTGGCGAAGGTTTTCGAGTCTCTGGGTATCGACTATGTAGTGACCGGGGCCATCGCATCCATCTTCTACGGCGAACCCAGGCTCACGAACGACATTGACATTGTAGCTTCCATAGAAAAAAAGGACATTCCCGGCTTGATCGAAGCATTTCCAGAGAACGAGTTTTATGTTGAAAGGGAGCAAGTGGAAGAAGCTGTCGAGAAATGCAGGCAATTCAACATAATCCACCCGGCATCCGCGCTCAAGATAGACATAATGATCAAAAAGGACACTCCCTTCGACGAAAGCCGTTTCAGCCGCGCCAGGATGATCTCTCCCGCGGGCTCTTACAAGGCCAGGTTCGCTTCACCGGAGGACGTCATCATCAAAAAGATGGATTTTTTCAAAAGAGGCGGCTCAGAGAAACACCTGCGGGACATCGCCGGCATGATCAGGGTGAGCGGCTCCGAGCTTGACCTTGACTACATCTCCCGCTGGGCCGACCGCCTGGGCCTTACCGAGATCTGGGAAGAGATAACGAAAAAGACCGGAAAGAAATAGGTGGCTGTCCCGATTTATTCCTTTTGTACCGAGTGAGTCGAACAATAATTAGGCTGATCAATAAAACCGCCTCGGCATTTTCATTTCTCACTTCTCACGCTTCCATTCTATACCTTCCAACAGAAAAAATCCCCCGCCCTTGGGCTTTCGCTACAGACATAGGCTGAAGGCTGATGGCTGAAGGCTGATGTTCAATAGGGAATGTTGTTTTGTCGTAGGGGCGAACGGCAAGCTCTGCTTGCCCCCACCAGTTTCAAACATCTTTCCTGAAAGTAAGCGGGTTTTGTCACCCTGGGCTTGATCCGGGGTCTCCCTTGTTTTCGTAGCCACGCCCTTCACGGGCGCGATTGTCTTAATAATCTTGTCATCGCGAAGATGACCTCAACGCGTAACCCCGACTGCGGCGATCTACCTTTTCCCACCTATTTCCTATTTCCCACTTCCTATTTGTGCCTGCTTCAGCCTGTAGCTCCAAATGACAGGGTGGAGGAGTATAATATAAGAGGAAAGGGAGAAAAGAATGGGTGCTTTGTATTTCGGGGATAATTTGAGTGTTTTGAGGGAGGGGATCAATGACAGAGCCTGACAATCTTTCCGCGCTTAGAGAGAAACCCTTCGCCGATGCCGTAGCGAAGTTCGAGGAGCTACTCGCCCAGAGCGGACGAGCCTTTTTAATGGGGGCTGGCTGCAGCAAGTGTGCTGGAGTACCCCTGACAATGGAACTCACCCAAGAAACCCTAAAAAGTGACGCACTTGACACAACTACCAAAACAATTCTTAAGGCAATAGAAAAGCTGTTCGATGGTGCAACCGACGCTAATATTGAGGATTATCTCAGCGAGCTGATTGACCTGCTTGCGATCGCGGACCGCAGAACCACGCGAGGCGCGAAAAAAAAGGACGTCTCAATCGATGGAGCATCTTATAGTGAAGTGCAATTGCGAGCAGCATCCGATCAAATAAAGCGGGGCATTGCTAAAATATTTGATAAGAAAGTGAATATTGAAACCCACCAAAGTTTTATTAGAGCTTTGCATCGTCCGCTGCGGCCAGGAAAACCAACATCTGGGCAGACAGTGGACTACCTTGTCTTGAACTATGACACCTTACTTGAGGACGCTCTAGCCTTGGAGCGTGTTTCATTCGCGGACGGAATTGATGGAGGAGTGACCGGTTGGTGGAGACCTGAAACATTTGATCGCGATGGGTTGGCCGCACGGGTTTTCAAACTGCACGGATCTATCAATTGGTGCGAGTTGCCGGACGATCCTTTACCTCGGCGGATTGGGGATAGTCTCCAAATCACGGTGGCCACCGAGCGACGAATTCTCATTTGGCCCGCCTCTACTAAATATCGCGAAACTCAGCTTGACCCATATGCACAACTGGCGGAGCGCGCACGACGCGTTCTCAGGCCAAGCAGCGGCTCCCAATGTGTGCTAGTCGTCTGCGGATATCGATTCGGCGATGCTCACATAAATCTTGAGCTTGATCGTGCGTTGCGAGAATCAAAAGGTGACCTCACGATGGTTGTCTTCACTTCTGATAACGAACCATCTGGTCAACTTGAAAAATGGCATAAAGATGCCACCGTGGCAAATCAGCTAATGATATTCGCCAACCGTGGGTTTTTTCATGGCACGCAATCAGCGGCTGCGACGACAGACCTCTTATGGTGGAAGTTTGAGAATATCACACGCCTACTTGGGGGTGAGAGATGAATGCCGAAAAACGCAAACCTGGCGAACCAATTGAAAACCTGGCCATAGGCAAGATTATCGAAGTAGACGGTTCCCGCATCATTGCTGAGCTTGATCCTCATCTAACAGAACTTTCGCGTGTTTATGCGGGGGAAACATATCCGATCGGTCAATTCGGTTCGATCATTCGAATCCACTTCGGTCGCCGACTAATCTACGCGCTCGTGGGCCGGCTAAGGATGAAAGCAGAATACGAAGCAGAGCAGGGACTAGTTTCCCATGCCTCTCCAGATGAGCGGATTGTCGAAGCTGATTTGTTTGGGGAGGGCGAGTGGACACTTGATGCGGCTGGCACTTCGGATTTAAAGTTCGAGCGCGGAGTGGCGACCTATCCCTTACCACAGCAGACTGTCTATTTAACGCCCAAGACGGAACTACGCTCCATCTACGGCCACACGAGAGACGCAACAATTCGTCTTGGTGAGCATGTTGGTTCAGGTGGAGCACCGTGTTACGCGGATGTGAACGAACTTCTCGGGAAACACACAGCTGTTCTCGGTTCAACCGGAGCAGGAAAGTCTTGCGCAGTAGCTGCGATAATTCACAGCGTTCTTGAAAGAGGCCAAGAGGCTGGATATTCAAAATGGAAACCACGAATTGTCATACTAGACCCACACAACGAATATGGTGCTGCATTTCCCGGACATTCACAGCTGTCGACTGATAATGGCACGTTGTCACTACCCTATTGGCTCTTAAGCTTCCAGGAAACCATCGCACTATTAATAGGGAAGACAGAATTCGTGGCAACTTCGCAGGCAAACATCGTGAAGAGCGCTCTGATGGATGCACGAAAGGAAGGCGCTGGGATTCTCAGCCTTGATGCTGCTGCCATTACCGTAGATTCCCCTGTACCCTACAAGCTTGCAACCCTTCGTGCTAAGATAGAGGCAGACAAGCCACCGCAGGCGAGCAAACAAGACTCCCACAACTCCATTCTTCAAAAGCTCGATGTGCTTGTGGCTGATGCTCGCCTCAACTTTCTTATGACAGAATGGACTGGAGTGGCGAACGACCCGTTTCCGGGCATTGTTGCGCAACTTGTGGGTGATGGACAACAGCCACGCGTGATTGATCTCTCTGGTGTTCCAAATGAGGTCGCGGGTGTATCGAGTGCTGTTGTCGCACGTACACTTTTCAACCTGAAGGTGTGGCAAACATCCGATGAGCGCGCAACCGATCCCATCCTTCTCGTGTGTGAGGAAGCGCATCGGTACGTGCCGAATAGTGGAGAGGCACAATACGAAGCGGCTCAAGAGGCGATACGACGTATTGCCAAAGAAGGGAGGAAGTACGGCGTTGGTTTGATCCTTGTCTCTCAACGCCCAAGTGAAGTTGAGACAACAGTTTTATCTCAATGCAATTCGTGGATTGTTTTGAGGATTACCAATGATTCTGACCGCGAACACGTAAAGGCAATACTGCCTGATTCAATGTCAGGGTTGACAAAAATGCTCTCTGGACTTCGAAAGCAAGAGGCAATCTTTGTAGGCCAAGCAGCGATGCTACCCTCGCGCATCCTAATCCGCGACTTATTGCCCGCGCAGCTCCCCAAGTCAAACGATATTGATTTCGACAAAGGATGGCAGAACGATGCAATGTCAGACTTGCAGTTGAAGGCCGTTGTGAATCGCTGGAGATATCAAAAGCGATGATTTTCACCGACCACCTCGAAGGAGAGAAAATTTATGCCGCGATTGACTGAACAGGAACAGCAAGAGATCATTCGTTTTATCGAGGCGGGCAGGCCGCTGCCGGATAAGTACCGCTTTCTGTTGTTTGAAGACAAGCGGGAGGTTGAACTGGTATGGAACGGCAAGACGAGCGAGGTCTGCAATATCGTCCTGCCCTTTCAGGTCATCGAGCAGGTGGACGAGCCGCGCGCCGAAAAGCCTGCCGACACGGCCATACAGCGGGGTCTCTTTGATGAACGGGGACGCCAGCTAAAGGGCTGGACAAACAAGCTGATCTGGGGCGACAACAAGCTCATCCTCTCCAGTCTGAAAAACGGCCCGCTGCGCGAGGAGATTGAAAAGCAGGGCGGCATCAAACTGATCTATATTGACCCGCCCTTCGATGTCGGCGCGGACTTCAGCATGGACATCGAAATAGGTGACGACACTTTCACCAAGAAACCCAACATCCTCGAAGAGATCGCCTACCGCGACACTTGGGGTAAAGGAGCTGATTCCTTTATAGCCATGATCTACGAACGGCTGGTACTGATGCGGGATTTGCTGGCCGAGGATGGAAGTATTTACGTGCATATGGGAATTCAGGTAAACCATTATGCGAGACTAATATTAGAGGAAGTATTTGGAAAATCAAACTTAGTATCCGAAATTATATGGGCGTACGGATCACCGTCTGGTGGTCGGGCTGCTGGAACAAAACTGGTGAAAATACATGAATACATTTTGCATTTTGCAAAATCATATACTGCGCGGAAAGAGAATAAAATCTATCTACCATACAAAGAATCCTATATTATCGACTGGTTCAAGTGGACAGACGAGGATAATAGGGTATACCGCAAACGAATTCGAGGCAAGGACAGTGATGGTAACCCCATTTATGAAAAACAATATCTAGATGAAAGTCCTGGTGAACCAGCGTCAACCGTTTGGAATGACATTAAGCAAATATATGCTGACCCCAGAGCATATAAAGCAAATCAGGGTGACCATAGCGAAATATGGGGCTACCCCACTCAAAAACCCGAGGCCCTTCTCGAACGCATCATCAAAGCCTCATCCAACGAAGGTGACATTGTGATGGATATTTTTTCCGGCTCGGGCACGACTGAGGCTGTAGCGGAGAAGCTGGGGCGCAAGTGGATCGGGGCCGATCTCGGCAAGTTCGCCATTCACACGACGCGCAAGCGGCTGATCGGCGTCCAGCGGCAATTGAAGGCTGAAGGCAAGGACTACCGTGCATTTGAAATCCTCAACCTGGGCAAGTACGAACGGCAGCATTATATCGGCGTCAACCCGAACCTGCGCGAGGAAGAACAGCGCAAGCAACTGGAAGAGAAAGAAGCGGCGTTTCTTGACCTGATCCTGCGGGCTTACTTGGCGGAGAAGACAACAGGCTTCGCCAGTTTTCACGGTAAGAAGGCCGGTCGGCTGGTGGCGGTGGGGCCGGTGAACATGCCGGTAACGCGCCTCTTCGTTGAAGAAATAATTCTGGAGTGCCGTAAAAAACATATCACCAAAGTGGATATCCTGGGCTTTGAGTTTGAGATGGGGCTGTTCCCCAACGTGCTGGATGAAGCCCGTGCCAAAGGCATTGACATCGCGCCCAAGTACATCCCTGCCGAAGTATTCGACAAACGGGCGGTTGAGAAAAATCAGGTGGTATTTCACGATGTGTCCTTCATTGAGGTCAAACCTCACGTCAAAGGCAACAGTGTGGCAATGGAACTGACGGACTTTTCGGTGTTTTATTCGCAGGACTCGATTGCCAACGCCGAAGCGGAGATCAAGAACAAGGGAAGCCGGATCGTTGTTGAAAAAGGGCAGATCGTCAAGGTGAGCAAGGACGCGCGCGGGATCACCAACCGTGAAGTGCTGACCAAGAACTGGACCGACTGGATTGATTACTGGTCGGTGGACTTCGACTTTGAGAGCAAGCGCGAAATCATCCGTGTGAAGAACGAGGAAACCGGTGAATGGGAAGAACGCTGGACGGGGGATTATATCTTCGAGAACGAGTGGCAGACTTTCCGAACCAAGAAGGATCGGTCGCTGGAATTGAAGAGCGTCTTTCACGAATGCTATCCGGGGCGGCGCAAGATCGCTGTCAAGGTGGTGGACATATTCGGCAATGACACGATGACGATTATTGATATAAGTGTGGGGAAGAACGGAGGGAAAAAATAATGGCATTGCATAAAGACTTTCCAGATTCCCCGCACGCCATTCTCGATCCGGGCATACGCTGGTTTCCCGCCGACGAGGCATTGCGGGAAGGCAGTATGGAGAAACTCATACCGCCGCTCGTGGCGGTTCTGCGCCGCAAGGTGAAGGAATTCAGGGACGGGGGGTATGTGGGCGCGGCGGACACAAGCAAAAGCCTGCTCAATTGGTGGTTCAAGACGCCGCATCTATTGCCGAAGGCAGACGGAGCCATTGCGGAGTTTGAATACTACTTCGCCCAGCGCGAGGCGCTGGAGACGATTGTTTATCTCTACGATGTGGTTGGGGTTAAGGACAAGCACGATATGATGCGTTTCGATTCAACCGGCCTTGTATCGGGGAGCATGTTCGACGAGTCCTGGCGGCGGTTTGTTGTGAAGATGGCGACGGGGACAGGCAAGACCAAGGTGCTGAGCCTGGTTTTGGCGTGGAGTTTTTATCACAAACTCTACGAGCCGGATTCAGAACTTTCACGCAACTTTCTTGTAATCACACCCAACATTATAGTGCTGGACAGGATTTACCGGGATTTTCAGGGTCTTCGTATCTTCTTCGATGATCCGGTGTTGCCGGATAACGGGTATGACGGGCGCAGCTGGCGGGACGATTTTCAACTGACACTGCATGTGCAGGATGAGGTTCGCATTACCCGGCCTACGGGCAATATCTTTCTGACAAACATTCACCGTGTTTATTCGGGCGACGACATTCCGCCTTCACCCGAGGATGAAGACATGCGGGACTATTTTCTGGGCAAGCGTCCTTCGGGAGCGACCACCGACTCCAAAGTGGATTTAGGGATGATCGTTCGGGATATTGACGAGTTGATGGTGCTGAATGACGAGGCGCACCACATTCACGACCCGCGCATGGCATGGTTCAAGTCCATTGAAGACATCCACAACCGGTTAAAACAAAAAGGGGCGGCTCTATCCATGCAAGTTGACACGACGGCCACGCCCAAGCACAACAACGGCGCTATCTTTGTGCAGACTGTGGCTGATTACCCGCTGGTTGAAGCCATCAGGCAGAACGTGGTCAAGCATCCCCTCCTGCCCGACGCGCCCAGCCGCGCGAAACTGCAGGAGCGTAAGAGCGCGAAGTATACCGAAAAATATACCGACTATATTCATCTCGGTGTGCTCGAATGGCGCAAGGCGTACGCCGAGCACGAAAAGATGGGCAAGAAGGCAATCCTATTTATAATGACCGATGACACGCGCAACTGCGACGATGTGGCCGAGTATCTGGAACGTCAATACCCGGATTTGAAGGACGCCGTGCTGGTCATACACACCAAGAACAACGGCGAGATTTCCGAATCAGCCTCGGGCAAGGACAAGGACGAACTGGAAAAACTGCGCAAACAGGCCAATGAGATTGACGAGATGGACAGCCCGTACAAGGCGATCATCTCGGTAATGATGCTCAAAGAGGGGTGGGATGTTCGCAATGTCACAACCATCGTGGGCCTCCGCGCCTATGTCGCCGAGAGCAACATCCTTCCCGAGCAAACGCTGGGCAGGGGTTTGCGCAGAATGTATCACGGTGATGTGGAAGAGCATGTCAGCGTGGTGGGCACCAATGCCTTTATGGAGTTTGTGGAATCCATCCAGCAGGAAGGTGTGTTGCTGGAGCGTAAGGCGATGGGTGAAGGAACGGGGCCGAAGACTCCGCTGGTGGTAGAAGTTGACAATGAGAACGAGAAGAAGGATATTGCCGCGCTGGACATTGAAATCCCGGTGCTGACGCCTCGCGTCTATCGGGAATATAAAAATCTTGGCGATCTGGATGTGGGCAAGCTGGGGCATCAGCGATTGTTGTATTTGCAGTTCAGCGAAGAGCAGCAGCGGGAGATAGTTTTCAAGGACATCACTACCGGCGAGATTACGCATACGACGATTCTCGACACAGCCGGCGTTGCCGACTATCGAAGCGTGATCGGCTACTTTGCCCAAAGCATCATGAAGGATCTGCGCCTGGTGAGCGGCTATGATGTGTTGTACGGCAAAATCAAGGCGTTTGTACAAGAGGAATTGTTTGACCGCACGGTGGAACTGGAAAACCCAAACACATTGCGCAACCTTTCAGAACTGGCTGCAACCAAGGCTTTGATTGAAACATTCAAAAAGGCCATCAACGCGCTGACCGTCCGGGAGAAAGGCGACGCCGAAATAAGGGATACGATCAAGCTGCGCCAGACCCGGCCTTTTGTTGCAAAAGAGCAAAGTTATATTGTTCCCAAGAAAAGCGTCTTTAACCGTATCATCGGCGACAGCCAATTGGAACTTCGCTTTGCCTCATTCCTGGAGGAGTGCAGCGACGTGGTTTCATACGCGAAGAACTATCTGGCCGTGCATTTTAAGCTGGACTATGTGAACGCCGATGGCGACATTTCCAATTACTACCCTGATTTGATGGTCAAGCTTTCCGACAAGCGGATAGTCATCGTCGAAACCAAAGGGCGGGAGGATTTGGATGTGCCGCTGAAGATGGCGCGCCTGCGGCAATGGTGCGAAGACGTCAACCGGGTGCAGACAGACGTTGTGTACGACTTCGTTTACGTGGACGAAGAAAGCTTTGAAAAATACAAGCCGACTTCATTCAAGCACTTGATGGATGGATTCAGGGAATACAAAGAGAGGTGAAAGTGGAAGAAAGTCTGAAAAAAGAATTATTTCCAGAATCATTAGACGAAGCCATTGATCAATTTGAACAGGGCTTGGGTTTGCCCAAAAATTTCTATCATGATCTTATAAAGCAAGACGATTGGTCTTTTGTTATAAAGACCCATGCCTTGCTTGAGGCTTTGCTTACACAGGTAATAAGCATAACTGTAGGAAAACCTGAATTGGACAAGATTCTAGGTAAATTAACTTTTGCCAATACCAGCACCGGCAAATTAGCCTTTGCCAAGGAATTGGCTCTGATTGGCGATATAGATATGAATTATCTTAGAACATTAACGAAGATCAGAAATAATTTCGTACACAACATATCATCAGTGGCAAATTCTCTCGAATCAGAAATATCAAAGCTATCTCTCTCCGAGAAATTATCAATTATAAAAATGACCAATCCAGATTGGACTCCAGAGAAAGAAACGACATTCAAAATATTTCTTGATGGAGCTCCGAAGCAAGTTATTTCTTGGGCTACCCTTGGCGTTCTTTCAAACGTGTTGGCTGAAAAAGGGAAAAAAGAGCTAGAAAGGGAAAAGGCGAGTATTGATAAACAAGTTGGTGAAGTTGCAAAAAAGATAGTTGATGCTCTCGGCCTCGTCAAATCCGATCTTTTTAAAAAGCCCTAACCCCCCCTTGCTTCCGTCCCTCTTTTATTTTACAATTCCCTCTTGACTCACTAAGACAGCAGCACCGGGGTTTGAATTTTTCGGGGGATTTGCAGTGTCCTTGGAACAAATCGACCTTTTTCAGTTTGACTGGCGTCCTTCGCGGCGTTTTGGCGCGTCGTCTTGCGGAAGGGCGCGTTCTGCGGGGTAAGACCGCGCTTTTCAGGGCGGAGGGATGCTCCGTCCGGGCGCGTCTTGATAGAGGAGGTGTCTAGATGATTACCGAAATTCCGAGGGAAAAACTTATCGAAGTAGGCTCCCGTTTCAGGGCGGATTACCTTGTGGACCAGGCTGGCTACACTCTGGGAATCGCCGCTCTGGACGGAAAGGCTCTTTACGAGCTTCTTCCCGACGGGTTCAAGGATGAGGTCGGGCGGTGGTGGGGAAGGTTGACGCCGCCAGGAAGGACAAGGCTTTGATGAAGGCCGAGTCCGAGGAAGCGACGAATGTCCAGAACGAGGCTTTCCGCCGGGCGAAAGTGTGGCGCAGGAAGGTGGCGAAGAGGGCGAAGAACGCCGCCGAGATGGGAAAGTCCATGCCTGACGGGCTTTTGAAGATCTCGCACGCCAGGACGATCCCGGCGCTTCAGGGACAGCACACGGAAATGGTGAAGCTTCTTGAGGCGAACCTCGGCAATCTGCACGGGGCGAACCTGGACAAGCTTCTTGAAGAGGGGAAAAAGCTGGAAACCGAGCTTAGGACGAAGGACGCGACGCAGGAAGTAAAAAGGCTGAGGGAGCTTCCCGATTCGGTGAAGGAGTTCTACTTCCAGAAGGGGCTTTTGTACACCGGGCTCAAGATGGTAAATAACGCGGGGCACGAGCTTTGGTCCGGCGACGCCTCGCTTGCCGCGAGATACAACCTCGACATCCTCGGCCGCAACCGGGGCAAAAGAAAAGGCGAAGAGCCCCCCGAAGGGGCTAAACCGAATTAAAACCACATCTGCATAAATCGCATTTCGGCGTCTGGCCCCGCCCTAAGCACGGCGGGGCCTTTTTGTGTCCTTTTTGACACGCTTTTGTTGCGCAGACTTGCCTGCGCGCCTTGCAGAGCGTTACTCGCCTCTTGCAGAGAGCTACTCATCTCTTGCAGAGAGCTACTCGACGCTTGCAGGGCGTTACTCAACATTTGCAGAGAGCTGCTCACCTCTTGCAGAGAGCTGCTCATCTCTTGCAGGGCGTTACTCAGCACTTGCAGAGAGCTACTCGCCTCTTGCAAAGATCGCCGACTGTTTCGCAGATGAAACCTCGGCGCTTGCAGAGAGGAATCCCTCAATCGCAGAACCGGCCCCGACTGTCGCAGAGACGACCAACTCTCTTGCAAAATGACACCCACCTTTTATTCCTCCCACGGAGGGAGGATAATTTTTCAGGAACTGTTATTAAGATAAAGAAAACCAGGCATAGACGCCAAGGGGTAAGATGCTAGGAAGGCAAGAGGAAACATCGGAAGCGTATAATTGACATACTCTGGAGATGGTTCCTCGCAGGCTGACAACGCAGATTGCCCCTTGCCGTCGGCCCTATTCCTTTTCCTTTCGGTTCTTCCACATAACAAGCCACTCGGCGATCTTCTTCTCGTAGCCCGTCTCCTTCGGATGGTAGTACTTCCTGCCCTTCAGCTCCTTCGGCAGGCACTCCATCTTCGCGATCCCCTTCTTCTCGTCCGGCGCGTACTTGTACCCCTCGCCGTAGCCGATATCCTCCATCAGCTTCGTCGGCGCGTTCCTCAGGTGCAGCGGCACCGGGAACCTCTTACCCTTCCTGAGGTCCGCCTTCACTTCGCTCGCCGCGACATAGAGAGAGTTCGACTTCGGCGACGCCGCCATGTAGACCACCGCCTGCGCCAGCGCAAGGTCGCACTCCGGCATCCCCAGAAAATCTATCGCCTCCTTCGCCGCCAGAGCCACCCTCAAAGCCGCGGGGTCGGCGTTGCCGATGTCCTCGACCGCCACCCTGACGAGCCTCCTCGCTATGAAGAGCGGGTCCTCCCCGCCTTCAAGCATCCGGTAGAGCCAGTATAGCGCCGCGTCGGGATCGGAGTTCCTTATCGACTTGTGGAGCGCGCTGATGATGTTGTAGTGCTCCTCGCCCGCGTGGTCGTAAATGACCCTGCTTTTCGACGCCCAGTCGAGGATCGCTTCGACCGTCTTCGGCCTGTCCTTCGGGTAATGCGTCACGAAAGCTTCGAGCAGGCTGAGCGCGAACCTCGCGTCGCCCGACGATACCCTGGCGAAGGTCTCGATCAGCTCCTTCGAGGGATGGCCGCCCTTTTCCGCCATCAGCTTGTCCTTCCTGAGGGCGCTTTCGAGGATGGTGACGATACCTTCCGTCGTCAGCGGGTTTATCACCACAACCTGGCACCTGCTCAGGAGCGCCGGGGTGAGGTGAAACGACGGGTTCTCGGTCGTCGTGCCGAGCAGGACCACGGAACCCTCTTCGAGGTACGGAAGGAAGGCGTCCTGCTGGGCCTTGTTGTACCTGTGGATCTCGTCGATGAAGAGGATCGATGAAGTTCCCTCGTCGAGCCAGAGGGCCTTCGCCTTCTCCATCGTCTCCTTGACTTCCTTTATGGCCGAAAGGACGGCGGAGAGCGAAGTGAAGGGGTGCCTGGTCATCTTCGAGAAGATCCTCGCGATGGTGGTCTTTCCGCTGCCCGCGGGACCCCAGAGGATCGAGGACTGCAGGGAATCGCTCCTCACCTGGGCGCCGAAGGGGGTGTTTTCTCCCACGATGCCCTGCATCCCGATGAGATCGTCGAAAAGAGAAGGCCGGACCCGCTCCGCTAGGGGGGCTTGTCCGGCCGCGTTCCCGAAAAGTTTTTTCATCTATCCGGCTGTTTTCTCTCCGGTCCTTTTAACGTTACGCCTTCGGCTCTTCGGCCTTGGGCTCCTCTGCCGGAGCGGCTTCCGCCGCGGCCTCTTCCTTCTTGGCCTTTTTCTTTTCCTTCTTCTTGGTCTTGTCCTCGAACTTCTTTTCCCTTCCGACGAGCTCGACGAAGGCTTCTTCGCCGCCGTCGCCCTTCCTGACGCCGATCTTGATTATCCTGGTGTAGCCGCCGGGACGGGTGGCGTTGAGAGGGCCGATCGTGGCGAAGAGCTTCTTGAGGACCTCGGGCTCCTGGATGTCGGCCGCCGCGAGCCTGCGCGCGTGGAGGGAATCCTTCTTCGCGAGGGTTATCAGCTTCTCGACGAACCTTCTGAGCTCCTTCGCCTTCGGCAGGGTGGTCCTGATCCTGTCGTGCTTGATGAGGCTGGTGGCCTGGTTCCTGAGCATGGCCATCCTGTGCTCGCTTGTCCTTCCCAATTTCCTGTGATCTACGTTATGACGCATTTTAATCCTCTCAAACTTTCATGCCGAGTGTCAGGTTGAGACTTTCGAGGAGCTCGTTGATCTCGCCCAGCGCCTTCTCTCCGAAGTTCTTGCCTTCCCTGAGATCCGCTTCGGTCTTCGTCACGAGGTCCTTGATGGTCTTTATGTTCATCGTGTCGAGGGAGGCCAGGACCCTCTTGCTAAGGTTTTCCTGATCGGTCACCTTCTGCGACAGGAGCGCCTTGAGCGCCGCGCTGTCCGCCTTGCCCTTTTTCGGAGCCGCGGCAGCGGCCGATTTCGCGGCATCTCCGCCTTCACGGCCGGCGGATTCTTCCACCAGCTGGATGTGATGGTTCAGAAGGCCGGTGGCTTTCTGAAGCACCTCGCGGGGGCCTACGGCGCCGTTGGTCCATATTTCCAGCGTCACCTTCTCGAAGTCGGTGGCTTCCCCTACGCGGGTCTCTTCGACCTTGTAGTTGACCTTGAGGACGGGGCTGTAGATCGCGTCGATGGGAACGAAGAGCGGGTCGTCGGTCTTGTTCTGCTCGGCGGGCACATATCCCCTGCCCTTCTGGACAATGAGCTTCATGTCGAGCTTGCCTTCTTCGTTCAGCGTGGCTATGTGGGCGTCCTTGTTGATGATCTTTATGGAATCGTCGTGCTGGATGTCCTTGGCGGTTATCGTCGCGGGGCCCCTGGCCTTGATGGTCACCACCCTGGGTTCGTCGCTGTGGCAGACGATGTTGATCCCCTTGAGGTTGAGGATGATCGTGGTGATGTCCTCCTTTACCCCCGAGATGGTGGTGAATTCGTGGAGGACGCCTTCGATCCGGACGGCCGTTATGGCGCCGCCTTCGATCGAGGAGAGCAGGACGCGCCTGAGGGCGTTCCCGATCGTGGTTCCCCACCCTCTTTCGAAGGGCTGGACCGTGAACTCGCCGAAGTTCTCCGACTTCTTGTTCCATTTGCTCTTTTCAGGATCAGGCTTGATAAAGGGTCGCATGGTTATATGCTCCTTCCCTGTTTTCTTTCTTCCGGTGTCTCAGGCTACTTCGAGTAGAGTTCGACGATGAGCTGTTCGTTGATCGGGTAGAGGATGTCGCTCCTCCTGGGCTCCCTGAGGACCCGGCCCTTGAAGCCTTCCCTGTCCAGCTCGAGCCATTCGGGGATGCCTCTTCCCTTGGCCGACTCTACCGCCTGCTCCACGAACACGTTCTTCTGGGTTCCCTGTGAGATCGAGATCTCGTCGTTCGCCTTGACCTGGCAGTTGGCCACGTCCACCCTCTTGCCGTTGACGAGGATGTGCCCATGGGCCACGAGCTGCCTCGCCTGCGGGCGGGACGTCGCGAAGCCGAGCCTGTAGACTACGTTGTCCAGCCTCTTTTCGAGGAAGGTGAGAAGGATCTCGCCCGTGATGCCCTTCTTGAGGGAGGCCTTCTTGAAGTAGTTCCTGAACTGCTGTTCGAGGACTCCGTAGATCCTCTTGACCTTCTGCTTCTCACGGAGCTGAACTCCGTACCCCTGCATCTTGCCCCTTCTCCTGCCGTGCTGGCCGGGAGGGGTGTTCCTCTTCTCTATCGCGCATTTTTCCTTGAAGCAGCGGTCTCCCTTCAGGAAAAGCTTTTCGCCTTCGCGGCGGCACAAACGACATACTGCTTGATGGTAACGTGCCAATTGAACCTCCTATATCAGACTCTTCTTCTTTTCGGTGGACGGCATCCGTTGTGGGGGATCGGGGTGATGTCCCTCAGCGACCTGATCCTCATTCCGGTGGCCTGGATGGCGCGGATGGCCGATTCCCTCCCGCTGCCGGGGCCCTGGACGAAAATGTCGACTTCCCTCATCCCGTTCTCCATCGCCTTGTCGGACGCGATCTTCGCGGCGACCTGGGCGGCGAAGGGAGTACCCTTCCTCGTCCCCTTGAACCCCGAACCGCCGGAAGTGGTCCAGCAGACGGTGTTGCCTTCGAGGTCGGTGACGGTTATCAGCGTGTTGTTGAACGAGGCGTTGATGTAGATCCGTCCCTGCGGGATGTTCTTTTTTTCCTTCTTCGGGGCTCTTTTTACGGCTGCTTTAGCCATCTCTATACTCCTTCTTCCCTGTTACTTGGTTACTTTCTTCTTACCGGCGATGGCGCGGCGGGGGCCTTTGTGGGTCCTGGCGTTGGTATGCGTCCTCTGTCCCCTGGCCGGCAGTCCGGATTTATGTCTCGAGCCGCGGTAGCTTTCGATGTCCATGAGGCGTCTGATGTCGGTCTGGACCTTCTTGCGGAGATCTCCCTCGACCTCCGCGCCTTCCTGGATGACCTTCCTGATCCTTGCGACCTCGTCTTCGGACAGGTCCTTGACGCGGACGGCGGGGTTCACCTCGGCCTTCTGGAGGATCTCCTTGGAGCGGGCTTGACCGATCCCGTAAATGTAAGTTAGGCCCACATCGACCCTTTTGTTAAGAGGCAGATCAATACCTGAAATACGTGCCACTGTTACACCTCCCTATCCCTGACGCTGCTTGTGCTTGGGGTTATCGCAGATGACCCTGATAACGCCTTTTCTCTTGATGATCTTGCATTTCGGGCAAATTTTCTTCACAGACGCTCTTACTTTCATTATAAACTCCATTACGCTTTGAAGCGGTAAACGATCCTTCCCCTGTTGAGGTCGTACGGCGACAGTTCGACGAGGATCTGGTCGCCCGGCAGTATCCTGATGAAATTCTTCCTCATCTTGCCGGATATGTGAGCGAGCACCCTGTGCCCGTTCTCGAGCTCCACCCTGAACATCGCGTTGGGCAGGGCTTCCTTGACCGTTGCCTTCATCTGGATGACGTCGTCTTTGCTCATTAACTCCTTACTCCCAGGATCCTGGGGCCGTCAGCCGTGACGGCTACCGAATATTCGAAATGGGCCGAGTTGGCCCCGTCCCTTGTCCTGACCGTCCATCCGTCCCTGTCGACCGTGACGTCGCTGCAGCCTGCGTTGACCATCGGCTCTATCGCGAGCACCATTCCGGCCCTGATGGGGTAACCTCCGTCATCCTTCGTGAAGTTTGGAACCTGCGGGTCCTCGTGGAGGTTCTTGCCGATGCCGTGGCCGACGTAATCCTTCACCACCGAAAATCCGTTGTCGAGAACGTAGCCTTCGACAGCCTTCGAGATGTCCGAGATCCTGTTGCCGTCGACCGCCTGCTCGACGCCCTTCTTCAGCGATTCCCGTGTGACATCTATCAGCCGCGCGGCCTCTCCCGTCACCTTTCCGACGGCGTAGGTCCTGGCGGCGTCGCCGTAATATCCCTTGTAAAGGACCCCGAAATCGACGGAGACGATGTCGCCTTCCCTGATGGTCCTTTTTCCGCTGGGTATCCCGTGCACCACCTCGTCGTTTATAGAGACGCATAACGAGGCGGGATATCCGTGGTAGTTCTTGAAGGCCGGCTCCGCGCCCTCCTTCAGGGTCATGTTCTCGGCGATCCTGTCGAGTTCGAGGGTCGTGGCGCCCGGCACGAGGCTTTCGCCCAGCGCGTCAAGCACCTTGTGGACGATGCGGTTCGCCTCGTCCATTATCTCGATCTCCTCTCCGGTCTTCAAAAAGATCACCGCAGCTTCTCCATTATCGCGGCGAAGATGTCCTCGGGAGAACCTTCGCCCTTCACGACTATATGCTTGTCTCTTTCCGCGAAATACCCGACCACCGGCTCGGTCCTCTCGTGGTAGACATTGAGTCTCTGCCTGACGGTCTCCTCGCGGTCGTCGTCCCTGAGCTGGAGCTTCGCGGAACAGGAATCGCAGGTCTCCGCCCGCTTCGGCGGGTTGGAGACTACGTTGTACACGGCGCCGCACGAAGGGCAGGATCTTCTGTTCTTGAGCCGGTCCACTATCTCTTCGTCGGGGACGGTTATCTCCAGAGCCCTGACCTTGTCCCAGATCGCGTGTTCCGCGCAAACCTTTTCCAGGGTCTGAGACTGGGAAATGTTCCTCGGGTAGCCGTCGAGCAGGAAGCCGTTCGCGCAGTCCGCCCGAGAAAGCCTTTCCACGATGATGTCGACGAGAAGCTGGTCGGGGACGAGTTCCCCCCTGTCCATTATCGCTTTCGCCTGTCTTCCCAGCGGCGAGTCGTTTCTCACGGCCTCGCGCAGGATGTCGCCGGTCGAAATGTGGGGCACGCCGAGCTTATCGGAGATCAGCTTGGCCTGCGTCCCTTTTCCGGCTCCCGGAGGTCCGAGAAGAACGATGAAGGATATCATCAGCCTCTCCTGCCCCTGATCCTGGTCCTCTTAGAGAACCCTTCGTAATGGCGCATGATCAGCTGGGATTCCACCTGCTGGATCGTGTCCATCGCGACTCCCACGACGATAAGGAGCGAGGTGCCTCCGAAGTAGAACTGGACCTTGAAGCCGTTGAGTATCCAGTCGAGGTGGAGCGTCCTGAAGTAAGACTCAATCGACGGCCCGATGCCCCAGAGATGGTGAAGGGGCAGGCCGCTCATCAGTATGATCGGAAGAAGCGCGACCAGGATAAGGTAAAGGCATCCGGCGAAGATAAGCCTGGTCAGGGACTTGTAAAGGTAATCGGCCGTGTTCTTGCCTGGCCTGATCCCCGGTATGAACCCGCCGTATTTTTTGAGGTTGTCGGCCAGTTCGTCCGGGTTGAAGACGATACTGACGTAGAAATAGGTGAAGACGATGATCAGGACGGCGTAAAGCAGGAGATAGGTGATGGTGCCGTAACCGAGGTATTCCGAGATCACCTTGACCCACGGGTATTTTTCAAGGGCCGGAAGGGAAAGGAAAGTGGCCGGAAGGCCGAGCAGGGACACCGCGAAGATGATCGAGATGACGCCTACGGGGTTCAGCTTCAGGGGGAAGTAGACCGACTGGCCTCCCATCATCCTTCTGCCTACCATCCTCTTCGCGTACTGGATCGGGATCCTCCTCTGAGCCCTTTCGAAATAAACGATGAACGCCACGACCGCGACCATGAAGATCAGGAGGACGAGTATCGCCAGGATGCTGATGTTGCCCTGGCTCCACTGCTCGAAGGTCTTGAAGATGGCGGGTATGAGGCCGACGACGATCCCCGCGAAGATCATCAGGGATATTCCGTTGCCGACGCCCCTGGCGGTTATCTGTTCGCCGAGCCACATGATGAAGGTGGCGCCCGCGGTCAGGATCGTTATTACGGAGAAATGGTACCAGAGGTTCGGGTTCTCGACCACCCTCGTGCCGCTGGGGCTGACGAGGTCCTTGACCCACACGGATATGCCGAGCCCCTGGACGATGCAGATGAATATCGTCGCGTACCTGGTGTACTGGTTGATCTTCCTCTTGCCCTCGGCGCCGCCCTCCTTCTGGAGCTTCGCGAGGTACGGCCAGACTACCACGAGGAGGGAGAAGATGATGGACGCCGTTATGTAGGGCATTATCCCCAAGGCGAAGATGGTGCATCTGGCGAACGCCCCACCGGAGAAGATGTTCCAGAATCCGAGAAGGCCTGATTCGTAAGCCTGAAAAAACTCCTGCAGGGCCATCGCGTTTACGCCGGGCGTGGGGATCTGGGCGCCGATGCGGTAGACCGCGAGAAGAAGGAAAGTGAAGATCACTCTCTTTCTGAGGTCAGGTATCTTGAAGATGTTCTGGAAAGCTTCGATCACTGTGATTTCTCCTTAAACTTTCTCTATTTTCCCGCCTGCCTTCGCGATCGCCTTGTGGGCCGACTCGGAGAACCCGTCGACGACGAGGTTGAACGCCTTCGTGACCTTCCCCTTGCCGAGGATCTTCACCGGCTTCAGGGCATCCTTGACCAGGCCGACCTCCTTGAGCGCCTTCTTGTCGATGGTGGCACCGGCCTCGAAAAGCTTCTCCAGGCTCTCGAGGTTCACGATCTGCCACTCTTTCTTGAAGATGTTGGTGAACCCCCTTTTGGGGAGCCTTCTCTGGAGAGGCATCTGACCGCCTTCGAACCCGGGGCGGATGCTGAAGCCTGAGCGGGACTTCTGGCCGTTCTGACCCCGGCACGACGTCTTGCCGTGTCCGGAACCTGGCCCTCTTCCCACCCTCTTCGGATTTTTCTTCGCGCCTTTGGCAGGCCTTATCTCGCTAAGCAACATTTTATTCTCCGCTTTCCTCGACTTTGAGGAGATGTTTTACCTTGAATATCATTCCCCTGATCTCGGGGCAGTCGTTGTAGGTCCTGGTCCTGTTGAGCTTCCTCAGCCCCATCGCCCATGTGATCACTCTCAGCTTCTCCGTCCCGGGGCGCTTGACCAGCGTCACGGTCAGTCCTTTTTCCTTCTGGGTCTTCTTTCTGGGAGTCATTTCATCTACCTCGTGATCTCTTCTATGGTCTTGCCTCTCTTGCCGGCGATGTTCTCGACGTTCTGGAGCCTTTTGAGGCCGTTGAAGGTCGCCTTGACGACGTTCTGCGGGTTGTTGGTCCCGAGGCACTTGGTGAGGATGTCCCGGATCCCGGCCGCTTCCATGACCGACCTGACGGCTCCCCCGGCGATGACGCCGGTCCCCTTCGAGGCCGGCCTCATAACCACCTGGCTCGAGCCGAAATGGCCGATGATCGGGTGGGGTATGCTCGTCTCGCAGATCGAGACAAAGACCATGCTCTTCTTTGCTTTCTCGAAGGCCTTGCTCACGGCGAGGGGAACTTCCCTCGCCTTGCCGAGGCCGAATCCGACCCTTCCGTGCCCGTCGCCCGCCACCACGAGCGCCGAGAATGAGAAGTTCTTTCCGCCCTTGACGACCTTGGTGACCCTTCTGACGTTAACGACCTGTTCGGTGATCTCGAATTCCTGTCCTTCTACTCTGTCAACCATTCCCATGCCCTCTTAACACTTGACGCCGGATTTGCGGACCGCTTCCGCCAGGGTCTTCACGCGGCCGTGGTACCGGTAGCCGCTCCTGTCGAACACGACCGTCTCTATTCCCTTCGATTTCAGCCTCTCGGAGACCAGTTCGCCCAGCTTCTCCGCGATCTTAAGGTTCTTCTTGGCCCCGGTCTTCACGTTCTTGAACTCTTTCTCGAGCGAGGAAGCCGACACGATCGTTTTTCCCTCGCTGTCGTCTATCGCCTGGACGTAGAGGTACTTCTCGCTCCTGTAGACCGCGAGCCTCGGCCTCTCGGCCGTTCCCCTGATCTTGTCGAAGACCCTGATCTTGCGCCACTCTCTTCTTTCGTTCGAACTGAAATGCCTGTGGTTGGACATTTACGCTTCTCCCTTACTTCGCGGCCTTGCCGGCTTTGCGGATTATCTTTTCACCGGTGAACATCACGCCCTTGCCCTTGTACGGATCGGGTTTCTTGTAGTGCCTGATGGTCGCCGAGATCTGGCCCACGAGCTCCCTGTCGGCGCCTTCGACTACTACGTGCGTGCCCTTGTCAACCGTCACCTTGATCCCCTCGGGGACAACGAGCTCGATGGGATGGGAATATCCGATGTTGAACACGACCTTCTTCCCCTCGACGTTCGCCTTGTAGCCTACGCCCACGATGTCGAGTTCTTTCCTGAACCCTTTTTCGACGCCGAGGGCGGCGTTCGCGAGCAGCTGGCGCGCCAGCCCGTGAAGGGATCTCTGGGCCGCCGTGTCGTCGCGCCTTTCGACCAGCAGGCTGCCGGACTCCATCTTGCAGGTGATCCCCTCGGGGATGTTGACATTCACCTTCCCCATGGGGCCGCTGAACTCGGCGCTTGCGCCCTTGAGGTCCACCTTGACTTTGGGATTTATCGCTATCGGCTTCTTGCCTATCCTCGACATCTCTGCCTCCTACCAGACCCTCAAGAGGACTTCGCCGCCGACATTGAGCTCCCTGGCTTTCCTGTCGGTCATTATCCCCTTGCTGGTGCTGATCAGATTCATCCCGAGGTTGTTCAGGACGGGTTCAATCTCTTCGGTTCCGCGGTAGACCCTCCTGCCGGGCCTGGAAACCCTCTCGATCCCGTCGACGCAGGGTTTGCCGTTCGGGGTGTACTTGAGGTCGACGGTCAGGACGCCCTGTTTTCCGTCATCGGTCTCCTTGAAGTTGAGAATGTAGCCTTCTTCTTTCAATATCTTGCAGATCTCGACTTTCGTCCTCGAGGATGGGATGTCAACGCTGTTCTTCCTTGCGCTGATCCCGTTCCTGATGCGGGTCAAAAGGTCGGCAATAGGATCGGTCATCATCTGTTCATCCTCCCTCTACCAAGAAGCCTTCGTCACGCCCGGAAGCCTTCCTTCCAGGGCCAGTTGCCTGAGACAGATGCGGCAGAGAGCGAACTTCCTGTAGTAGCCTCTCGCCCTTCCGCATCGCTGGCAGCGGTTCCGGTAGCGGACCTCGAACTTGGGTTTCTTGACCATCTTGGCGAACATTCTAACGCTTGCCATATCTACTCCTTACTTCTTGAAAGGCATGCCGAAGGCCTTCAGGAGGGCCTTGGCTTCCATGTCGGTTTTCGCCGAAGTGCAGAAGGTGATGTTCATTCCCATCGCCCTCGTGACCTTGTTGTACTCGACCTCGGGGAAGATCAGCTGGTCCTTGACGCCGAGGGTGTAGTTGCCCATGCCGTCGAACGACCTGTCGGGCACGCCCTTGAAGTCCCTCATCCTGGGGATGGCCAGGGAGATGAACCTGTCGAGGAAGTCGTACATCCTCGTGGCGCGCAGGGTCACGGATGCGCCGACCGGGATGCCCTTCCTCAGCTTGAAGTTGCTGATCGACTTCTTGGACCTCCTCACGGCCGCCTTCTGGCCCGTGAAAGCGGTCATCGTCGCGACCGCTTCGTCGAGGAGCTTGATGTCGTTCTTTGCCTCTCCGATACCGATGTTCACGCTTATCTTTTCGAGTTTCGGGACCTGCATCACGTTCTTGTAACCGAACTCTTTCCTGAGGTCCTTAACTATCTCGTTCTGGTAAAGTTCAAAGAGCCTGGGGACATACTTCTTGGTGGCCATCTTATCACGCTCCCTTTGTCAAAGCTGCGCCGCACTTCTTGCAGATCCTTTGCTTCTTGCCGTCGGTGGTCTTCGAGCCGATCGCCGTGGGCTTCTGGCAGTCGCCGCAGAAGATCTTTACCTTGCTCTGGGGAAGAGGGGATTCCTTTTCTAGGATCCCGCCCTTGATGTTCTTCTGGGGCATCGGCCTCGTGTGCCTCTTGACGAAGTTGCAGTTCTCGACGAGTATCCTATGCTTCTCGTTGTCCACGCTGAGGACCCGGCCCTTCTTGCCCTTGTCTTTTCCGGAAATTATGATTACCGTATCGTTCTTTCTTATCCTGAGAGCCATGTCTTCTCCTCTCACAGAACTTCGGGCGCCAGGGAGATGATCTTCATGAACTTCCTCTCCCTGAGTTCCCTTGCCACGGGTCCGAAAACCCTCGTCCCGATCGGTTCGTTCTTGTCGTCTATCAAAACAGCGGCGTTGTCGTCGAAGCGGATGTAGGATCCGTCCCTTCTCCTGGTCTCTTTTCTGACCCTTACGATGACGGCCTTAACGACTTTGCCCTTCTTCGTGTTGCTCTGCGGGATCGCCTCCTTGACCGAGCAGGTGATGATGTCGCCCAGGCCCGCGTAGTTTCCGGCTATGCTCCCGCCCTTCAGGCGGATGCAGGCGATCTTCTTCGCCCCCGAGTTGTCCGCCACTGTCAGCATGGTCCTCATCTGTATCATTTGTGCCTCCGTCCGGGAAGTACGGTCACTTCGCCTTCTCGATGATCTTCTTCACTGTCCATCTTTTTCCGCGGCTCAGGGGGCGGGTCTCCATGATCAGCACCTTGTCCCCGATTCCGCACTCGTTCTTTTCGTCGTGCGCCTTGAACTTGGAAGTCCTCTTGACGACCTTGCTGTAGGTGCGATGAAAGAACTTCAATTCGACATTGACCACCACGGTCTTGTCCATCTTGTCCGAAGTGACAACGCCGATCTTTGTCTGGCGGCTAGATTCTTTTTTCTCAGCCATTCTTAGCTCCTACCATGTCTTTTTCGACGATGATCGTCCTTATCCTCGCGAGGCTTCTCCTGTACGCCCTGATTATGTTCGGGTTGGTGACCTGGCCCGCGACGAGCTGGAACCGGAGCTTGAGAAGCTGGTCCTCCAGCTCCTTGGCCTCGTGCCTGAGCTGGTCGGCGGTGAGTTCCCTTACCTTCTTGACGTCCTTCAGTTCTTCGAGTTTCATCATACCAGCAGCTCCTGTTCTTTCCTCGAGACGATCTTCGTCTTTATCGGAAGCTTGTGGGCGGCGAGGCTGAATGCCTCCTCCGCAGTTTCCGGGCTGACGCCTTCGAGCTCATAGAGGATCCTGCCGGGCTTTACGACCGCCACCCATCCTTCCACGTTGCCCTTTCCTTTTCCCATCCTGGTCTCAAGGGGCTTCTTTGTATAGGGCTTGTCGGGGAAGATGCGTATCCAGAGCTTGCCGTTCCTCTTGATGAACCTGTTTATCGCGATACGGCCGGCCTCGATCTGCCTGTTCGTTATCCAGGCGGGCTCGAGCGCCATCAGGCCGTAGTCTCCGAAATCGACGAACTGTCCCCTGGTGGCGACGCCGCTCATCCGGCCTCTCTGCTGCTTCCTGTATTTGACTTTCTTGGGCATCAACATTGCAAATCTCCTCTATTTCGTGACTTTCTCGCCTTTGAAGATCCAGACCTTTATGCCGATGGTGCCGTAGGTCGTGAACGCTTCGCCGAAGCCGTAGTCGATGTCGCTTCTGAGGGTCTGGAGCGGAAGGCGGCCGTCGAGGTACCATTCGGTCCTGGCGATCTCGGCCCCGTTGAGCCTTCCGGAGATCCTGATCTTGATGCCAAGCGCGCCCGCTTTCCTGGAGATCTCCATCGCCCTTTTCATGGCTCTCCTGAAGGAGACCCTCTTGACGATCTGCATTCCGATCCCGTCCGCGACCAGCTGGGCATCGGTCTCGGGGCGGTGGATCTCTTCTATCTTTATGTAGACTTCCCTTCCCGTCCTCTTCTGAAGGTCTTCCTTCAGCTTGTCCACCTCGGCGCCCTTCTTGCCGATGATGATACCGGGGCGGCTGGTGAAAAGCGCAACGGTGAGCTTCTTTCCGGCCCGCTCGAGCTCGATCTTCGAAACTCCTGCGTGCTGGAACCTCTTCTTGAGCTCGTTCCTCAGCTTGAGGTCCTCGTGGAGAAGCTCTTTATAATCCTTCCTGGCGAACCAGCGCGATTCCCAGTCCTTGTTAAACCCAAGTCTGAAGCCTACGGGATGAACTTTCTGACCCAAATGACACCTCCCAGTATCAGTTAACTTCCGCGGCTACTGCTTGCCGCCGCGCTTGGCCTTTTCCATGAGGCCGACCGTTATGTGGCTCTGGCGCTTCACGAACCTGAACACTCTTCCCATCGAGGCGGGCATGATCCTTCTCCTCATCTTGAGGGAAGCCATGTCCACTATCACCTCCGTGACCATGAGGGAATCGACGTCGACCTGTTCCTTCGGCTGGCTCTGCGCGTTCGCGACCGCGTCGTGCAGAAGGCTTTCGAAGGTCCTCGCGACCTTCTTGTTCGTGAAGTGCAGTATCGAAATGGCGTCCCCGACGGGCTTTCCCTTGATGAGGTTGCCGACCAGCCTGGCTTTTTGCGGTGAGGTGCCCACGTAGCGGGCACTTGCTTTGAACATCATAGTGAGCCTCCTATTTAGCCGGCGGCGGGGCCGACGAGGTTTCGACCTTCTTCTTCTCGCCGGTGTGCCCCTTGAACGTCCTCGTGGGGGCGAACTCTCCCAGCCTGTGGCCGACCATGTTCTCTGTTATGTAGACGGGTACGAACTTCTTCCCGTTGTGGACGGCGATCGTGTGGTTGAGCATCTCGGGAATGATCATCGATCTCCGGCTCCAAGTCTTGATGACCTGTTTTTTCCCTTCCTCGTTCGACGACTGCACCTTCTTGAGGAGGTGATCGTCGACGAAGGGGCCCTTCTTCAAAGACCTTGACATTAGGCTCTCCTCTTGACAATAAAGCTCTGCGTCCTCTTGTTGCGGCGGGTCTTGTAGCCCTTGGTGGGCTGTCCCCACGGGCTGACCGGGTGGCGTCCGCCCTTGCTCTTGCCCTCGCCGCCCCCGTGCGGGTGGTCGATCGGGTTCATCGCGGTGCCGCGGACTTTCGGGCGCCTTCCGAGGAACCTTGTCCTTCCCGCTTTTCCGAGAACGATGTTCTTGTGCTCGATGTTGCCCACCATGCCGACGGTGGCGTAGCAGTCGAGGTCGACGTAACGCATCTCGCCCGAGGGCATCCTGAGGGTCGCCTGGTGTCCCTCCTTCGCCATGAGCTGGACGGAAGCGCCCGCGGACCTGGCGATCTGGCCGCCCTTGCCCTTCGTCAGCTCGACGTTGTGGACGAGCGTTCCGACGGGCATCTTCTTGAGCGGCATCGCGTTGCCCACCTGGACTTCCGCGTTCTCCCCCGAAAGGACGACCGCGCCGACAGCGATGCCGTCCGGGGCCAGGATGTACCTCTTCTCGCCGTCTTTATAATGTAGGAGAGCTATCCTGCACGACCTGTTGGGGTCGTACTCGATGGCGAAGACTCTGGCCGGGATGTCGTTCTTGTCCCTCTTGAAGTCAACGACGCGGTAGTGGCGCTTGTGGCCGCCGCCCCTTCTCCTCATCGTGACGTGGCCGTCGGCGTTGCGCCCGGAGATGCGCTTCTTGGGCTCGAGAAGGGACTTCTCGGGGGTCCTCTTCGTGATCTCCTCGAACGTCGAGTTGGTCATGTATCTTCTGCTGTGCGTATACGGCTTATAGGTCTTGATTCCCATGGCTTATCCCTTACAGTCCTTCAAAATATTCGACCGGTTTCTGGCCCTTGCGGAGTTTGACGTAAGCCTTTTTCCAGCTCCGCCTCATGCCTTCGAAACGGCCCATCCTCTTCTTCTTGCCCATGACGTTCACAACCCTGACCTCCTCGACCTTGGTCTTGAAGAGGGTCTCCACGGACCTGGCGATCTCTATCTTGCCGGCGTCCCTGCGCACCTCGAAGGCGAGAGTGTTGTTCCTGTCCTTGGCGAGGAGGTTCTTTTCAGTGAGCAACGGGCGAATTATAACGTTGTTGGGTGATTTCATGGCCTGAGCGCCTCCGCGAGCTTGCTAAGGGTGTTTTCCGTGAAAACGACCGTTTCGTATTTCGCCAGGTTATAGGCGTTTAGCTCGTTCAACGAAACTACGTCGACCCCGGGTACGTTCCTGCTGGCGAGGAGCACGTTCTTGCTGGCCACCTCGTCAACGAACAGGACGGTCTTGGAGGATCCGATGATCTCCTTGTAATTCTCCACGAAGGCCTTCGTCCTGGGTTCATTCACTTCGAGCGTGTCGAGGACTTTGAGGGTTCCCCGACGGATCCTCTCCGAGATGATGGACCTGATCGCGAGCCTGCGCACCTTCTTCGGGATCGCGTAGGAATAATCCCTCGGCTTGGGGCCGAAGGTGATCCCGCCGTGATACCAGAGGGGGGAGCGTATCTCGCCCATCCTGGCTCTTCCGGTGTGCTTCTGTTTCCAGAGCTTCTTGCCAGAACCGCTGACCTCGTCCCTTCTCTTGGTCGAGTGCGTTCCGAGCCTCTGGTTGGCCAGGTAGCAGATAACCGCTTCGTGGATCACGTCGGGTCTGAAGGTGACGCCGAAAACGTCTTCCGGCAGATCCATCTCCCTTTCCTTTGAAAGCGCGTTGTTTAAGACGGGAAGTGTCAACATTGCCATTTCTCCTTAGAGCCCGTGAATGATAACGAAGCCGTTTTTGGGACCGGGGACGGAGCCCTTGAGGAGAATGAGCCCGTTCTCCGCGTCGATCCTTGAGACCGTGAGGTTCTTCGTGGTAACCCGCACCCCGCCCATCCTGCCGCCCATCTTCGTGCCCTTGAAAACCCTGGACGGGTAGGAGGACGCTCCTATGGAGCCCGGGGCCCTGTGGAACATCGAGCCGTGGGTCGCCGCGCCTCCGCCGAAGCCGTGCCTTACGACGACGCCCTGGAACCCCTTGCCCTTGGATGTCCCGATGACATCTACCATCTTGACGTCCTGGAAGTTCTCGAGCGTCACGTGACTGCCGACGGCGAGGTCCGGGAACTCGCCCCTGATCTCGCGGATGTAGCTGGCGCTGCCCGCCCCCGAGGCCTTGAGGTGTCCCTGAAGGGGCTTGTTCACCTTCTTCTTCCTGTCGGTCTCGATGAGCCCGAGCTGGAGCGCGTTGTAGCCGTCCTTATCCTTGCTCTTCTTCTGAAGAACAAGGCACGGCCCGGCCTTGATGATGGTCACGGGCACCACTTCCCTGCTTTCGGGATCGAAGAGCTGGTTAACTCCCAGCTTGCGACCCAAAATCCCGATTTTCATAAATGCCTCCTCAAGCATTGGTCGTCCGCCGACGACTTACTCGCGCTATCTTGAAAGCAGGGGAAAAACACCGCGTCTTTCCCCTACTTCTCAAACGCCTTTATCTCAACATCGACGCCGGGCGGCAGTGTTAGCTTCTGAAGCGCGTCCACCGTCTGCGGCGTCGGGTCATAGATATCCAAAAGCCTCTTGTGCGTCCTGACCTCGAACTGCTCCCTGGACTTCTTGTCGACGTGCGGGGACCTGTTCACGGTGAAGATTACCTTTTCCGTCGGAAGCGGGATCGGTCCCTTCACTCGCGCGCCGGTCCTGCGCGCCGTTTCCACGATCTCTTTCGTGGAGCGGTCCAGGAGCCAGTGATCATAAGCCAAAAGGCGTATTCTGATTTTCTCGTTCAGCATGAGTTGCTACTCCAATATCTCCGTGATGGTTCCCGCGCCAACTGTCCTTCCGCCTTCACGGATTGCGAATCTGAGGCCTTTTTCGAGGGCGACAGGCGTGATTAGGGTTGCCGTAACTTCGGTATTGTCACCGGGCATGACCATCTCGCGGTCGGCGGGGATCTCAACCGAACCGGTGACGTCTGTTGTCCTCATGTAGAACTGCGGACGGTAGCCCTTGAAGAACGGAGTGTGGCGGCCGCCTTCTTCTTTCGTCAGGACGTAGACCTCGGCCTTGAACTTGGTGTGGGGGGTTATGCTGCCGGGCTTTGCTATGACCTGTCCGCGCTCGACTTCCTCTTTCTTGGTTCCGCGGAGAAGGAGGCCGACGTTGTCCCCCGCCTGTCCCTGGTCGAGGAGCTTGCGGAACATCTCGACGCCGGTGACGACGGTCTTGAAGGTGGGCTTGAAGCCGACGATTTCCATTTCCTCGCCGACCTTGATGATGCCGCGCTCGACCCTGCCGGTGCAGACGGTCCCGCGGCCCGAGATGGAGAAAATGTCTTCGATCGGCATCAGGAAGGGCTTGTCGATCTCCCTGACCGGCTCGGGAACGTAGGAGTCAAGGGCGTCCATTAGGTCCTGGATGCACTTGGCGTCCGGAGAATCGGGAGTTTCGGCGTTCATCGCTTTCCAGGCCGAACCTCTGACGAACGGGATCTCGTCGCCGGGGAACTGGTACTTTTTGAGGAGGTCCCTGACTTCGAGCTCGACCAGGTCTAGAAGTTCGGGATCGTCGACCTTGTCGCACTTGTTGAGGAAGACAACGATGCAGGGAACCCCGACCTGCCTGGCCAGGAGGATGTGCTCCCTGGTCTGGGGCATCGGGCCGTCTTCTGCGGAAACCACGAGCACCGCGCCGTCCATCTGCGCCGCGCCGGTGATCATGTTCTTGACGTAGTCGGCGTGTCCGGGGCAGTCGACGTGGGCGTAGTGGCGGTTCGCGCTCGAATACTCGACGTGGGAAGTGGCGATGGTGAGGATCTTCGTCGAGTCGCGGCGGCCGGCCGATTCGGAAGCCTTCGCAACTTCATCGTAGGAGATGAACTTGCTGAAGCCCTTCGCGGCCTGAACCTTGGTGATCGCTGCGGTGAGAGTGGTCTTTCCGTGGTCAACGTGACCGATTGTTCCCACGTTAACGTGGGGTTTGTTGCGGACGAATTTCTCCTTAGACATCCTTTGCCTCCTTAATCAAAGGCCCTGCACACGGGCTACTATCGAATCTGACACACTTTTTGGAGCCGGTTCGTACTTGTCGAACTCCATATTGTAAGTTCCCCTACCCTGAGTAAGCGAACGAAGATCCGTCGCGTAACCGAACATCTCCGAGAGGGGCACGAAGCAATCGATTATCTGGAGGCCGCTCCTCGGTTCGATGTTCATTATCCTGCCTCTTCTTGAATTGATGTTCCCGATGACGTCCCCCATGTAGGACTCGGGAACCGTGACCTCGACCTTCATGATCGGCTCGAGGAGCACCGGCTCGCCCGCTTTCGAGGCATCCTTGAAAGCCATCGAAGCCGCGATCTTGAAAGCCATTTCGGAAGAATCCACCTCGTGGTAGGAACCGTCCGTGAGTGTTACTTTGACATCCTTCACGGGGAACCCAGCGAGGGGGCCCATCTCCAGGGCTTCCTCGATGCCTTTCCGTATGGCGGCGTGAAATTCTTTGGGGATGGACCCGCCCACGATCTCGTTCTCGAAAACGAAATCGGTGCCGGGTTCCACCGGTTCGACCTCTATCTTGACATGGCCGTACTGGCCTTTTCCGCCCGTCTGCCTGATGTACTTGCCTTCCGCCTTGGCCGGGCGGGTGAGCGTTTCGCGGTAGGCCACCTGCGGCTTTCCCACGTTGGCGGAGACGCCGAACTCGCGCGTGAGCCTGTCCACGATGATCTCGAGATGCAACTCGCCCATCCCGCGGATCAGGGTCTGGCCGGTGTCGTTGTCGATGTTGACGCGAAAGGTGGGGTCTTCCCTGGTGAGCTTCGCGAGAGCGTTGCCAAGCTTGTCCTGGTCGGCCTTGGTCTTCGGTTCGATGGCGACCGAGATGACCGGGTCGGGGAACTTCATGGTCTCAAGGACGACGGGATGTTTTTTCTCGCAGAGGGTCTCGCCGGTGACGACCTCCCTTAGCCCGACGACCGCGCCTATGTCGCCGGAAAGTATCTCGTCGACCTCTTCCCTCTTGTTGGCGTGCATCCTCAGGAGCCTTCCGATCCTCTCCTGCTTCTGCTTGCCGGCGCTGAGGACGCTGTTTCCGGCCTCGAGCTTTCCCGAATAGACCCTCACGAAGGCCAGCTGGCCGACGAAGGGGTCCGTCATTATCTTGAAGACGAGCGCCGACAGGGGCGCGTCGTCTTCGGGCTTGCAGACCACCGGCTTTTCATTGTCCGGATTCACGCCCTCGACTGGCGGGATGTCCAGCGGCGACGGGAGGTAATCTATGACCCCGTCCAGCAACGGCTGAATGCCCTTGTTCTTGAACGCGGTCCCGCAGAACACCGGCGTTATCTTCATGGAGATCGCTGCCTTCCGGACCGCTTCCTTAATGCTTTGCTCTTCGATCTCTTCGCCGTGAAGATACTTGTGAAGCACTTCGTCGGATTGCTCCGACGCCGCTTCGAGCAGAACCTCACGGTAATGCTCGAAATCATTCCTGCACTCCGCGGGGACTTCCTCGACGACAAAATCGGCGCCGAGCGTGTCGTCGGTCCACCTTATCGCCTTGCCCGCGACCAGGTCGATCACTCCCACGAAATTGTCTTCTTTTCCCCACGGGATGTTGACGGGAACGGGCCTTGTCTTCAGGCGCTCCTTCATCATGGAGATGACGCGGGGGAAATCGGCCCCCTGCCTGTCCATCTTGTTAACGAAGGCAAGCCTCGGGACCTTGTACTTGTCGGCCTGGCGCCACACGGTCTCCGACTGGGGCTCGACGCCGCCGACCGCGCAGAACACACCTACGGCTCCGTCGAGGACCCTGAGGGACCTCTCGACCTCGGCGGTAAAATCAACGTGTCCGGGGGTATCTATGATGTTGACGCTATAATCGTTCCAACTGCAGGTGGTGGCGGCAGAAGTTATCGTGATGCCGCGCTCCTGCTCCTGGATCATCCAGTCCATCGTGGCAGTCCCGTCGTGAACCTCTCCCATCTTGTAGTTGACGCCCGTATAATAAAGGATCCTCTCGGTCGTCGTCGTTTTTCCCGCATCGATATGGGCCATGATGCCTATATTCCTGCAGCGGTCCAATGGGACTGTTCTCGGCACGGCGGTCTACCTGTTCCTTACCATCTATAATGAGCGAAAGCTTTGTTCGCTTCGGCCATCTTGTGCGTATCGTCGCGCTTCTTGATGGAATCGCCCTTCTCTTCGTAAGCGTCCATCAGCTCCGACGCCAGGTTGGCCATCATGGTCTTCTCTTTTTTCTTCCTCGCGTTCTCGATGATCCATCTGAGGGCGAGCGAGAGCTTCCTGTCGGCCCTCACCTCGATCGGGACCTGATAGGTCGCGCCGCCGACCCTGCGGGATTTGACCTCGAGGTTCGGCTTCACGTTGTCTATGGCCTTGTGCAGGATCTTGAGGGGGTCGTCGTTCTTCTTGTTCTTGATGATGTCGAGCGCACCGTAAACGATCGACTCCGCGACGGCCTTCTTCCCCTGGACCATGATCTTGTTGACGATCGTCGTGATCAGAGTCGAACCATAGAGAGGATCAGGCGGGACTTCCCTTTTCGCAACATAAGCTTTCCTTGGCATTAGTATTACTCCTTATACTTCCTTCACTTATCAAAGAGCAGCCGCTCTCGCGCCGAGAGCCGTTCAAGCTTTAGGTCTTTTGGCTCCGTATTTCGACCTCGACTGTTTTCTTCCTTCGACTCCTGTGGTGTCCAGCTTTCCACGGATGATGTGGTATCTCACTCCCGGCAGGTCCTTGACCCTTCCGCCCCTGATCATGACGACCGAGTGCTCCTGAAGGTTGTGTCCGACGCCCGGGATGTAGGAAGTGACTTCCATGCCGTTGGTGAGGCGGACGCGGGCGACCTTGCGCAGTGCGGAGTTGGGCTTCTTCGGCGTGGTGGTGTAAACACGCGTGCAGACGCCTCTTTTCTGCGGGTTCGACTGGAGAGCGGGGCTTTTCGTCTTGTACTTCACCTGCTCCCTGATACTGTGGACAAGCTGGTTAATCGTAGGCAAATCTCCTCCTTATACCTGTCAAAAAAGTGCCTGCCTTCACGGACAAGCTTCGGTATTATACGGACTTTCATAAGCTTTGTCAAGGGGTTAGACGCGATGAAACATGGAGCACTACAAGTTGAGCTGCTTACGCGTTAACCGCAAAATGTTGTTGAATTGCCCTTTTTTTATGGGCTTGTTCGCTCCGGAAGCCGGTAAATTAGGAAAAGCCCGTCCTCCGGATCGAACCGATTTCTTCTCAGCAGTCGAAATAAAGCTTGTACTCCAGCGGATCTATCGAATGCCTGAAAGCTTCGATGCTCTTGCGTTTCGTCCCTATCCAGGCGTCGATGAAGTTCTTGGTGAAAACGCCGCCCTCAAGGAGGAATTCGTGGTCTTTTTCAAGCGCGATAAGGGAATCTTCGAAAGTCGCCGGGATCGATTTTATCTTTTTTACTTCCTTCTCGGACAGCTCGTGGATGTTCATGTCGAAGGGGCCGAAACCCATCTCGCCCGGGTTCATCTTTTTCCTGATGCCGTCTATCCCGGCCATCAGGGTCGCGGACAGCGCGAAATAGGGATTGCATGTGGCGTCCGGCGTCCTGAACTCCATCCTGACATCGTCCTCGCTGGTCGCGTATTTCGGTATCCTGATCGCGGCGGAACGGTTCCCCACCGAGAAAAAGAGGTTCGTAGGCGCTTCGAAGCCGGGAACCAGCCTCTTGAAGGAATTGACCGACGGATTTGTAAGCGCCGCCAAAGCGCAGCCGTGGTGCAGGATGCCTCCGATGAACTGGAGCCCCTCCCGCGACATGTTTCCGTAAGCCCCTCTCTTGTAGAAGAGGTTCTTCCCGCTTTTCCTCAACTGCATGTGGCAGTGGAGGCCGGAGCCCGGGTCCCCCGCGAGAGGCTTGGGCATGAACGTGGCGTAAAGGTCGTGGCGGCGGGCTATGTTCTTGATGATGTATTTGATCATCACCGCGTTCTCCGCGGCCGTGAAGACGGGCGTGAGAGGAACCTCTATCTCGTGCTGGGAGGCGCCGCCCACCTCGTGGTGGTGGTACTTGAAATCTATGCCCATCTTCGCCATGCACCTCGTGATTGACTGCCTCACTTCGAAGAACCTGTCGACGGGAAGCGCGCGGTGATACCCCTTGTTCCTGTCGATCGAAAGGTAATCCGTTTCGAAATCGAACTCGCTGTTCCAGTATCCCTCCTCAGTCTCGATCTCGAAGAACGAATAGTTCGGCTGCGTGTCGAAAGCGACTTCGGAGAACAGGTAGAACTCGTACTCGGGAGCGAACCCGGCCTCGTCTGCTATGCCGGACTTCTTCATGAATTCGGACGCTTTCCTCGCGATGAACCTCGGGTCGTCGGCGAACTGTTCGCGGGTGTCGGCTTCCTTTATGTTGCACATGAACGAGAGCAGCTTCTCGTCGGAAAAAGGTTCCTCAACGAGCGTCGAAAGGTCCGGGATCAGGACCAGATCGCCCGCGGAAACTTTCCTGAACCCTGTCACTGAAGAGCCGTCGAATCCGATCCCTTCCGACATAAGCCCCCTGTTGAACTCGGAACGGGAGATCGTCACCTTCCTGATCTCGCCGTTGAGGTCGATGAACTTGAGGTCTATGGAGAAAATATCCCGTTGTTTGATCAGTTTCTGGATGGATTCGAATGTATGGGTCATTGCCGTCCCCTTTCTTTAAGTGATACGAATGCCCTCAAAAACGCGAAAACCTTTTCAAGGGGACTTATGATTGTAAATTAGAAACGATGATTTGTAAACATGAGACGCCACGGATCGGCGATCGGACAAGGTTTCACGGTCGATACTTTCGCAAAAACGAGTCACCAACCCTGCAAAAAGACTGTCCCCCCGGCCGAAGCCGGGGGGATCATTAAGCGAGGTAGGTCAACTTTGAGGTAGGTTAGGGTGTGTGGCGGGGGACTCTCGTAAGAGCCACGGGTCGGATGAGGTGCTTATAAATGAGGTGGGGTAGATCATACATTCTTTCCTCCGCTGCCGGAGGCGGCGTCCTTCCCGGACTCGGACTTGATGAGGCCCGTGGTCTCCGAAGACGCCCCTGATGAGGCGGACCCTGACGAATAGTCCGTACAATAGAACCCTTTGCCTTTGAAGCTGATAGCCGGTATCGAAAAGCACTTTTGAACTGCCCCTCCGCAGAAGGAACAGACCTCGACCACCGGATCGGAGAGCTTCTGGATCTTCTCGAACCTTTTGTGGCAGTCGTAGCACTTATATTCGTATATCGGCATCGCTGCTTTGCTCCTTTAGGTTTCCAATAATACATTAAAAAAAACGGTTTGTCAAGGGGTTTTCAACAAAAGCAGTGAACATCGTTCCATCAGTCTTATCTGAATGATACTGCTGAACATACAGGATAGTTTTCCACAGGTTATCAAAAACGGTGGAAATCTCGATCCCCTCCACTTTTCAACACGGGCGGGCTTTTTCAGAATCTTATATAATTGCCGAACACGATCTGGTAAGAGTCCATGCCCTTTTCCTTGACGAGGGGGAAGGCTATGGTGGCGAGGATGATGTGACCGAAGGCGCTTTTCAGGTTCCCCATCCTCAGCCCAAACCCGACATTGGCATAGGTTTTTGTCCATCCGCCGCCGATCTCCCTGACCGCCCCGGCGTCGACATAGCCCACATACCCCAGCTGGAGGGCGCCCCAGAGCGAAGCGTCGGTGGTTATCCTGTCCTCGGCCGAGAAGGACCATCGGCGGTCGCCTATCCTGAAATGGTTCGGATAACCCCTCAGTCCGTCAGATCCTCCGATATAAACCAGGTTCTCGACGTCGAGCCTGCTTCCGAGGAACGCTTCGACCGATGCGGCTAGGGTCTGCCGGGGAAAAGTCGTATTGTAAAAATCGGCCTTCAGATTGAGCTTCATGTTCCTGTATAGGCCGCCTTCCCTGCGCCCCTCGCCCTCGAGCGCCGCAAGGATCAGCCAGTCCTCCGTCGGGGCGAAGCCCTTCGTTACTTCGGCGTCCGCGTAAAGGGCGTCCCTGTCGCCGCCGAACTCCTCCGAGAACCAGCCGAGATGGAACTGCGCCTCCGTCCCTAGGTTGAAGTCCTCCGCTTTCGAGGTCGCCATGATGTTGGAGCAGGTGAGGAAACAGTCCTCGAAGTAACCGAGGTAAAGGACGAGGCCCCTTAGCCTTCGGTCTTCGAGCTTGGGGACGGAAAGATACTCCGGGTGAACGGGGTAAGGCGCGTCGTAGAGGTTCTGCCTGGACCAGAGCTCGACCCCTGCCCGCAATGCGGATTTCTCATTTACGATGAGGGCCTTGTGGAAATAGACGGAAACCTCGTCCGTGATCGACGGGATCTCCCAGGCGAGGTTGTCGTCGTTGTAGAGCTTGAAGTTGAGCTTCTCCCTCGTCCCCTCCGCCCCGAAAGACCACGGCGTCCTCAGTTCGTAGAAGGGCATCTCCAGTTTAAGCTTCTTATAGGAACCGTCCGAGAGTTTCTGGTATCCCGCGAAAAGCCTCCATCTCGACCCCAGCAAAGCCGGGTCCTGGTACTCAATTTCGCCGATGTTCCTCTCGGGGTTGTCCTCGTACCCGACGAGAAGTGTCTTTCCTAAACCGAACAGGTTCACTTCGTGCGCCCGTATCCTGAAGGTGTTGTCGCCGCCGACCGAGCCGAACTTGAGCCCGCCCTTGAGGCTCCAGGCGTCGTGCACGCGGACGAGAGCCTCCCCGTCCTGCCCGACCGTTATCCACGCGTCGCGCACCCACGGCAGGCCGCGCAGAAGCCTTTCGGCCTCGTAGATCACCTGCTCTGTGGCCTCGTCGCCGCCCTTGAAAAGAAGGAGGTTCTCGACGGATCGCTTCTTCGTCTCGATGTGTAGGAAATTGGCCGCCCTTCCGAGAATGTTGTCCTCTTCGGGTTTCGACAGGTCGAAGACGTCGTCCACCTGAATCGTTATCTTGGAGATCACCCTCTTGTCGCTCTGCGGGGCTTCAGTGAAAGCCGCGGCTGACCATGCCAATATAATAAAGATGAACAGAAGGTTTTTTCGGGCCATCACTCCGGGGTTCCTCCCCTCAGGACTTGAGCGCTATAAAGCAGAAGTATAGAGGATAAAGGGGGAAATGGGAAATTGGGGAAAAAAAGGGCGCGGAAGATTCCCGCGCCCTTGGAACAGCTTTCGGGTATTTTCTACTTCACTTCGCTCATAGGGATGCCGAGAGCTTCGGCGACGCCCTTGCCGTAGGCGGGGTCGGCCTTGAGGCAGTTCCCTATGTGGCGGATCTTGATCTCCCTCGGGGCGTCACCCATGGCCCTCGCCGTGTTCTCGAAAAGGACCTTCCGCTGCGCGGGGCTCATCAGCCTGAAGAGGAGACCCGGCTGGGAGTAGTAGTCGTCGTCCTCCCTGTGGTTCCAGTGGTCCACGGCCGCGCCGGCCTCGAGCGCGAGAGGCGGCTCCTTCGTCTCGGGCTGATCTTCCCACTCGCCGTAGCTGTTGGGCTCGTAGCCGAGAGTGCCTCCGTAGTTGCCGTCCACCCTCATCGCTCCGTCGCGGTGGTACCCGTGGACGGGGCATCGTGGCGCGTTGACGGGGATCTGGTGGTGGTTGACCCCGAGCCTGTAGCGCTGTGCGTCGCCGTATGAGAAAAGCCTGCCCTGCAGCATCTTGTCGGGAGAAAACCCTATGCCGGGGACGATGCTCGCGGGGTTGAAAGCGGATTGCTCGACCTCGGCGAAATAGTTCTCGGGATTCCTGTTCAGCTCCAGGATCCCCACATCGATGAGGGGATAATCCTTGTGGAACCAGACCTTCGTCAGGTCGAAGGGGTTATAGGGGCACTTCGCGGCGTCTTTCTCCGGCATGACCTGTATCTGCATCTTCCACTTCGGGTAATCCTTCTTCTCGATGGATTCGTAAAGGTCGCGCTGGTGGCTCTCCCTGCATTTTCCTACGATTGCTTCGGCTTCCTGGTCGGTCAGGTTCTTTATCCCCTGCTGGCTCTGAAGGTGGAACTTCACCCAGAAACGCTCGTTCTTTCCGTTGACCATGCTGAAGGTGTGGCTTCCGAACCCGTGCATGTGGCGGTACGACGCGGGGATGCCGCGGTCGCTCATCGTGATGGTCACCTGGTGCAGAGCCTCGGGGAGCGAGGTCCAGAAGTCCCAGTTGTTCTTCGCGCTCCTAAGGTTGGTCCTCGGATCCCTCTTTACAGCGTGGTTGAGGTCGGGGAACTTCAGGGGGTCCCTGAGGAAAAATACGGGCGTGTTGTTCCCGACCAGGTCCCAGTTGCCCTCCTCGGTATAGAACTTTATGGCGAATCCCCTGATGTCCCTCTCCGCGTCGGCCGCTCCGCGCTCGCCCGCGACGGTCGAGAACCTTACGAAGAGCTCGGTCTTCTTTCCGATCTCGGAGAAGATCTTCGCCTTTGTGTACTTCGTGATGTCATGAGTGACGGTGAAGGTACCGTAAGCCCCGGAACCCTTGGCGTGCATCCTCCTCTCGGGGATCACTTCCCTGTCGAAATGAGCCAGCTTTTCCAGGAACCATACGTCCTGCAGGACCTGCGGCCCTCTCTTCCCCGCGGTCATCACGTTCTGGTTGTCGGCCACCGGCGCCCCGGTCACGTGGGTAAGTTTTTTCTTCTTCATGCTCTCTCCTTTCTTTCTATGGCTGGATCGTTCAAGATCATTTCCGCGACAGGCATTTCCTGCAGATCCCCCTCACCTCGACCATCGCCTTCATCGCTTCGCCTATTTCCGAAAGCTCCCCGGGCAGTTTCAGGTCGTCGAAATCACGGCAATATATGTCGAACGAAGCTCCGCACTTCCTGCAGATGAAGTGGTGGTGAGGCTCCGTGTTGGCGTCGAACCTTACCCCGTCGATCTCCCCCATGTTTTCCACTATCCCCAAGTCAACGAAAAGCCAGAGGGTCCGGTAAACCGTGTCGAGGGATAGCCCCGGCATCTTCTTTTTAAGCTTCCCGTGGATCGCCCGCGCCCCCGGATGGGAATCCTCCTCCGCGAGCCGGGCGAAGACGGCAAGCCTCTGGGGCGTGATCTTCAACCCTGCCCGCTTCAAAGCAGCCCTGAATTCTTCCATCCTTTTCGTCAACTTATCACGGCTGACCCGCAAGCGATGCCTCCAAATAGTAATTTTTCCAATTTAGGATATTATCCTGATAAAAATCCCTTGTCAAGATTTCGCCGCGAACCGGAAGGTACCCGGATAAAAAAGGCCGGGGAAAACCGTTCCCCGGCCTTTAAGGAAATGTCGGAAAAACTACCTGCCCTTCTTGAACTGCGACAGAAGGGTCTCGAGGTCTTCGAGCTCTGCCTGCAGGTCCTCTTCGTGCTCCACCTCGTCCTGCAGTATTTGAAGGACTATGTTGTAGGTGACCGGGTCCTTGCCGCTCGTCAGGTCGACCAGCTTCTTGTAGGTCTTTATGGCGCACTGCTCGCCCTTGATGTTCTGGTCGAGGATCGCCTTCACGAAGGGATCGTCGGGCGCAGCGTAGCCGCACTCCGAGTGCTTGTACCAGTCCTCCGGCTTCGTCACGGGAGTCCCTCCGAGCTGGATGATCCTCAGGGCAAGCATCTCCGAATGCCTCAGCTCGTCCGCCGCGTGCTGGACCAGCTCGGCTATCACCGCCTCCTTCATCGGCCCCTTCACCACCTTCGCCCCGATCCAGTACTGGTAATAAGCCAGCCACTCGTCCGAGAAGGCCTTGTTGAGCAGGCCGATCAGCTTTTTCACATCCATTCCGACGATCTCTATGCCTTTTGTGCCCATGATAGATCCTCCTTCATTTAATTATAACACCGGCTCTTGCCAAAAGATTTCAACCGACGACCGGCAGCGGTCCCCGTCTGACGGCATTGAAAATTGAAAGTTGAAGATTGAAAAGTGAAAAATGTTGGAAAATCCCTCCCGGCCTCCCTTACAAGCAAGGGAGGGGTGCTTCAGCCTTACGCCTTCAGCCTTCCGCCCTGCAGGCTGCGCCTGAATTTAAAATATCAAATTTTAAAGATTAAATTTCAAATTTGTGGAATCATTTCCTTATTGAACTTCAGCCATCAGCTCTTCAGCCATCAGCCCGCAGGGCATGAAATGTCGTGCCGTGCGTCGAATTTACTTCGCGCAAAGGCACATTCTCTGCCGGGGGAGTGTTCAGCGTCGCGAGCTATCTTCAAAGCGTCCCTCGGTTGCCAAAGCCGCGAGCAAAGCGTGGCGGGATCTCGCCTTTAACCTTCAGCCTTCAGCCCTGGCGTAAGCCATCAGCCTTCAGCTCTTCAAAGACTTGAGGGGCAGATGTGGCAGAAGAGCTCGGTCTCCCGCTCATCGCCCTTGAACCACCAGAGGGAGGCCTTCCTGGTTTTGTATGAGCCGTGCGAGCCGAGGATATAGGCGGCCACCTGGCCGATCTGCGGCTGGTGCCCGACGAGGATGACGGCCGCCTCGTCGTCGTGGGGCCACGAAACCTTGTCGAGAAGCCTCTGCGGACTCACTCCGGGGAGAAGTTCGTCTATGATCACAGGTTCTTTTCCGAGCGCTCTCGCCGTTTCCTTCGCCCTGACCAGGTCGCTCGAATAGAGCGTGAAATCCCCGGGGATTCTTTCCAAAAGCCACTTCGCGACCCTGGCGGAATCCTTCCTTCCCTTCGATGTCAGCTTCCTCTGCGCGTCGGGGGAGGTGTCCTCTGCTTCCGAATGCCTTAAAAGGATCAGATCCATGACGGCGCCGCCGAAAGAAGCCGCTTCGAAGAAGAACGGCTTCCGCCAATTGAAAATTGAAAATTGAAAAATGAAAAGTTAAAAATCATCGGATCAACTTTTTTTGAAGCTGACGAAGTTGATCGTGCCGCCCTTGGTTTTGGATCTCGGAAGATCCTTGTTCGCCTCGTTCAGGAATATCTCGCCGCCGGACATGTTGAGGCCGAACTCCTTGCCGATGTGGCCCTTGACGGTGATCTTCCCGCCCTTCATCTCTTCGCCGATAAGGTCCCACGCGAGGTCCCTCACCTCGATCTCGCCGCCCTTCATCCTGTATCCGAGGGAGTAGCCCGCGTTGCCCCTGATCTCGATCTTCCCGCCGTTCATCGAGTTTCCGCAGAAGTCGTAGCAGTTCTTCTCGATGACGATCTCGCCGCTTTCCATGTTCATGGCGGCGTGGTTCTGGACGACGCCCCTGACCTGTATCTTCCCGCCCTTCATCGAAAACCCGGCGTAATCCTTGACCGTACCCTCGACGAGGATCGTCCCGCCTTCGGCGAACGCGCCCAGGTAGTCGCCGCACTCCCCCTTGACCTTCAGCTCGCCTCCCGACAGGAAAGCGCCGAGGTAGTGGACGGTGACGCCGGCGGGTATCTCCAGAGCGTCGCTTTTTCCCGTCTTCCTCAGGAACGCGGAGAGGAAAAATCCGCTCTTCACGGAGAAGCGGTGCGCCTCCTTCTCGGAGAGCAGTTCTTCGAAAAGCTTCTGGAGAGTGAGGTCGGCGGGGAATTCCGAAGCCCCGACGATGTCAAGAGCCTTGGCGAACTCTTTGCCGTGTTCTTCTTCGACCGGCTGGCCGAGGTAATTCACAAAGGAATCGAGGAGTTTCATCTTCGCTCTCCTATTTCTTTTCCGAGACTTCGGGAGGGAACCATTTCCTCTTGGGGTCGTGCAGGTAGGCGTCCATCGCCCTCGCCGCCTCTTTCGCCGCGCGGATCGCCAGGATCACGGTCGCCGCGCCGGTTATCGCGTCGCCGCCCGCGAACACCTTCGGGACCGTGGACATGTAGCTCTCGCGGTTGACGTTGATGACCGATCCCCACCTCGTCGAAAGGTTGGGAAGGCTCGACGGGATGAGGACGTTCGGCGACTGGCCTATCGCCACGACGACCAGGTCCGCGTCGATGATGTAATTGCCACCTTCGACCGGCACGGGCTTCCTTCGTCCCGAAGCGTCGGGCTCGCCAAGTTCCATTTTCTGAAGCTCGATCTGCTTCACGAAGCCCCTCTCGTCGCCTATGAAGCGGACGGGGTTCCTGAGCTCCTGGATGAACGCGCCCTCCTCCTCGGAGTGCTCGATCTCCTCGCCCCTTCCGGGCATCTCCTTGCGGGTCCTCCTGTAGACGATCCCGGCTTTCTCGGCGCCCAGCCTCAGCATGATCCTGACCACGTCGAAGGCAGTGAATCCCGCCCCGACTACGATCCCGTTCTTCGGCTTCTTGACCGGCGTGCCCGCCTTCGGGAAATCGTATGCCCTCATCAGGTTGACCCTGGTCAGGAACTCGTTGGCCGAATAGATCCCGCCGAGGTTCTCGCCGGGGATGCGCATCATGTTGGGATATCCCGCGCCGCTCGCCACATATATCGCGTCGTATTCGTTCATCACCTCTTTGATCGGGAAGGTCTTTCCGACGATGCAGTTGGTCTCGACCACCACGCCGAGGCTCCTCACGTAGTTGATCTCCTTCTGAACCATCGCCTTGGGGAGACGGAACTCGGGGATGCCGTACATCATGACGCCGCCCGGCTTGTGCAGCGCCTCGAAAAGGTGGACCGTGTGGCCCAGCTTCGCGAGCTCGGCCGCGCAGGTAAGCCCCGACGGGCCCGAGCCGACAACCGCCACCTTGAAGGGCGTCGTGGGCTCGACCGCGGCCTGCCTCACCGTGCCGTTCTCCCTCGCCAGGACCCAATCGGCTGCGAACCTTTCTAGCCTTCCGACCGCCACCGGGTTACCGGGGTTTGTGTCGTTCAGGACGCACGCCGCCTCGCAAAGGTTCTCCTGCGGGCAGACCCTGCCGCACACGGCCGGAAGTGTGTTGTATTTCCTGAGGTCCTTCGCCGCCTCGGAGAACTCGCCTCTCGAAATGAGGCCGACGAAAGACGGGATGTCTATGTGGACGGGGCATGCGACTACGCACCTGGGGCGCGGGCACTCGAGGCAGCGCATCGCCTCGTAAACGGCGTCCTCGGGCTTGTAGCCGAGGGCGACCTCGCTGAAGTTCCTTATCCTGGCCTTGGCGTCCTGGCAGGCGATCTCCCTTCTCGGCTCCTTCGGGCGCGCCTTCTTCGGCTTTCCGGGTTCGACTCCTCCGAGGGCAACGATATCGATCTTGTCGGTCATCCCATCCCTCTACTTTCTCACCGGCGTCAGGCCGATCTTGCATTCATGGTCGGTCTCCACCGCGTGTTTTTCTTCGTACCCGTAAACCTTCATCCTTATCGCCATCTCGTCCCAGTTGACCAGGTGGCCGTCGAAATCGGGGCCGTCGACGCAGACGAACTTGGTCTGGCCGCCGACCTCCAGCCTGCACCCTCCGCACATTCCCGTGCCGTCCACCATGATCGTGTTGAGAGAGACCCAGGTGGGGATGCCCCAGGGGCGGGTCATCTCCGCGGCCGCCTTCATCATCACCGGAGGGCCGATGGCTATCACCCTCGCGATGTCGGGTTCTTCGCCACGAAGCTTTTCAAGGGCGGTAGTGACGAAACCCTTCATCCCGAAGGTGCCGTCGTCGGTGGTGACGATCGTCCTCGTGGAGGCCTTTTCGATCATCTCCTTCCAGAACATCAGCCCCTTCGAGCGGAAGCCGATTATCGAGATCACCTCGTTGCCCGCCTCTTTGAGCCCCTTGCAGATGGGATAGATGGGCGCGACGCCGAGCCCCCCGCCGATCACCACCACCTTGCCGAACTTTTCGATGTGGGTGGGAGTGCCCAGCGGGCCGACGACGGAGAAAAGAGTATCGCCGACGTTGTATTTGCTCGCCAGCTCGAAGGTCGAGCGGCCCACGATCAGGAAGACGATTGTCACCTCGCCAGTCTTCGCGTCCGAATCGGCTATCGTGAGAGGTATCCTCTCCGAATCCTCGTCGTTCATCACCATGCAGAACTGTCCCGGCTTGTGCACCTTGGCAATCCTCGGCGCCTTGAAGGTCATCTCGACGACGCCCTCCGCGAGAGTCTTTTTGGCAGTGATCTCAAACATTTGCGACCGTCCTTTCCGTGGTTTTCCCCGACCCTTAAAAACGGATATTTTAAGGATAAACTCCTTTTTTTGCAAGGGGAAAGGGGGGAAAGCGCTGAAGGCTGAAGAGCTGACACTAGAGCTGAAGGCTGATGGCGGAAGGCTGAAGGTCAATAAGGAAATGGTTCCTCAACTTTTAACTTTTCAACTTTCAATTTTCAATGCAGGCGGAGCCTGCAAAGCCATAGAGGATGCCAAGGGAGAAGAAAAATATGCAGAAGAATAACTTTTTCACAAGGATGGACAGGATAACCAGGATAAAAACGGTGGTGATTCCTGATTATTGTTCTTTCTGATCTTGATGGTCCGAATATTCCTTTTTATGGATTTCCCACCATTTCAACCAATCTGAATAGGCTTTCTCCGGCGAGTAAGATTCTGGAATCTTATCGTCAAGAAAACAGTTGAATTTAAGACCTCCGTTAATTTTATTGCCGGTTATCCAATCCAGCTCTCTACTGATCAGGAAAATTTTAGTATTGTCAGACCGGAATCTTTCGAGCAGTTTGAATAATATAGGAACGCTCCTTTTATCAAAATTCCTAGTCAACATTGACAGGGCCAGGTCGAAGTTCATGCAGCCGGTTTTCCCGGGCTGTTGCCTTTCCAGGAAATCCAGGCCCAGCTGCCCTACCTTCTCGTCGCCCTCAAATTGACAAAGACTTCCAAAGGCGGAATTTTTGTTATCAAACCCTTTATCGGCAAGGGCAACTTTTATAAGATAATCGCGCCATCCGGGATCAATACATTTTTTCTCCTTGAATCCTTTTATTATGCAGTGGTCATCAGAGCTGATTTCTCTTCGGGACAGTACTTCCTTGTTCAGCTGCGCGAAATCCTTCGATCCACTGGCCAAAAATGAAAGGTCGCTACCGATCCATTCCTTCGGAGGCTTTGAAAGCAGATAGTCTCTTAAGAACTTGGGATAGAATTTTTCCAATTCCTTCGTAAGTTGTTCGTAGTAACTGCTAAAATTGTTGCATTCCTTGGGATCGTATTCTTTTGGAAGTGTATTTAACAGCTCCGCATAGACGGCTTGGCAAGTCGTACTTCTGAATGGCGTTGCTTCGTCAGGTGTCGGCACGAAATGATCCCATTTCTGCTTTCTGTAATCCCACCGGGAAAGCCCCATGTCTGTCGCTACCCATAGATAACGGCCTGTCCTAAGCATGTCCCGAATCAAAAAGCCGCAGGGACCGTCATCAGTACCTTCATAGGATTGGATTTTGCCGGTTTTCCATTCATATTTTACAAGACCCTCCGCGGGCGGAGTTCCAATACACTCGAAAGAATAATATGTTCCGAACCAGAGCGATCGTCCATCATAAATAATTGGGCCGATTGAAGAATGAATGGTCAATTTTGGCCTTACAATCTCCATTTTTCCTGTTTTCACGTCATATTTACCGAATCCGCCGATCCCTGTTGTGCCTTCGCCGTCATAGAATTCGATTCCGAACCATATCAAATCGCCGTCTGCATAAGTTGCAGCGAAGCATTGTTCGATCTCCCAATCGTCCCTTTTCGCGAGGTCCGGGAAATATTTTATCGCTTCCTCATTGGACATTTTTATCGGGGGGATTTTTTTGGCCTCAGTATTCGGCGGCTTGTCCCTGTCAATGCAATCACAATCGCTATCACAGACAATGCTTTTTTCGCTGATTTTCCAACCCATGTGCTTTTCATAAATTACAGAAGGATATGTTGATGTATAAGATGGAAATGTACAGGTATCCTTTTTTTTCACAATCCTGAATTTTCCTCCCAGGTATGCGATGAAGCCGTTTGGTGTCGATTCGAGCTTTACCACAGCAGGATAATACTTATCGCTGTAGCATATTGATGCCGCACTTGTTTGGAACCAGGATAAGAAGAACAAAAAAATCGTGAAGAACAGTGCTCTCTTCAAATCACCATCCCGGGTGAATTCGGAGGAAGATATACTTATTTTCCTCTTTGTTTCCGCTCATCTTTTCTCCACAACTTCATTTTAATGCCAAGCGGGAGCGTTTTCAATGAAGGTTATCGTTCATCAATGCATAATGCATGGCCTGGCATCATTGTATTAGGTGGAAATTGTTGAGCAAAAGGCGTTCTTCGAAGCAACGCCCCTCGATCTGTGCTCTCTGAGACCTGGTATGTTCTTTTTCATGGGTGGATATGGCCATGAGTATGAGGGAGAGAAGATCTTTGCGCCGGAGCGTAGCGGAGGCGCAAAGAGAGGTTGCGGGCACATATTTATAAGCCCACATGGATTTGCTACACTTGCCCCGC
>JAKQCT010000034.1 GCA_029559035.1 Acidobacteriota bacterium | reverse complement strand
GGCGCTTCGCACGCTTCCCTCGCCTTCGACAAGGTGGCGGTGGACGGGGCGGGCGTCAACGGCACCGCGGCCGCCCTGCAGTGGTTCTCGAAGCAGAACAGGCGCTTCCAGACGGGCGAGGTGCAGAACTACGCTCTCGGTTTCATAGTCGGTTTCATCGTAATAATAATCTGGTATCTCTTTTTATAAAGGGAAGAAAAAGGAGTCGGGGAGATGCCCTACATACTTTCGCTTTTGACTTACATTCCGTTGGCCGCGGCGCTGATTGTCATCTTCTTCGTGCCGAAAGACAAGACCAGGTTCATCAAGTACTTCGCCACGGGGGTGATGCTGCTCGATTTCATCCTGAGCCTGCCCCTCTGGTTCGGCTGGTGGGGGGCGTCCTCGCAGGCCAAGGGGATGTGGGTCTTTGAAGAAGGCCCCTTCGACTGGATAAAGTCGATCGGCGTCAAGTACCACTTCGGGGTCGACGGCATGTCGGTCCTCCTTGTCCTTTTGACGACGCTTCTCGGCGTGCTCGCGGCCTGGTCGTCCTGGAAGTACATCAAGGAGAGGGAAAAGGAATACTACGTCTGGCTGCTCATACTCCAGACGGGAATGATCGGCGTCTTCTGCAGCCTCGATTTCTTCCTCTTCTACGTCTTTTGGGAAGTGATGCTGGTCCCGATGTACTTCCTGATCGGCATCTGGGGCGGCCCGAACAAGCTCTACGCGGCGATAAAGTTCTTCCTCTACACGCTCGCCGGCTCGGTCCTGATGCTGATCGGTATCCTCGCCCTCTACTTCCAGACCGGGGCGCTCAACAACGGCCAGAACACTTTCGACCTGGACGTGATCTACAAGCTGAACCTCGACCCGTCGTTCCAGTGGTGGATCTTCGCCGCCTTCTTCGTCGGCTTCGCCATCAAGGTGCCGATGTTCCCGTTCCACACATGGCTGCCCGACGCCCACGTCGAGGCCCCCACGGCAGGCTCGGTAATCCTCGCGGGCGTCCTCCTGAAGATGGGAACATACGGGTTTTATAGATTCTCGCTTCCCATCCTTCCCGACGCCACGATCAAGTGGATACCCTTCCTGATGATCCTGTCGATAATCGGCGTCATCTACGGCGCGATGGTGTCGCTGGTCCAGAAGGACATGAAAAAGCTGGTCGCATATTCCTCCGTCAGCCACCTGGGTTTCTGCATGGCGGGAATGTTCGCCCTCACCGAGGCGGGCATAAAAGGATCGATCCTCCAGATGATCAACCACGGCATATCCACGGGCGCCCTCTTCTTGCTGGTCGGAATAGTGTATGAAAGGACCCACACGAGGATGATCAAGGAATACGGCGGGCTGGCGAAACTGATGCCGGTCTACGCGGCGATCTTCATGGTGATAACGCTCTCTTCGATCGGCCTGCCCGGGCTCAACGGGTTCGTCGGCGAGATCCTGATACTGCTCGGCGCCTACCACATGCCGGCGTTCCTCTTCTCGAAATCGCTCATTTTCTTCCTTGTCTCGGGTATGGTCCTCGGCGCCGCCTACATGCTCTGGATGTACCAGAGGGTCTTTTTCGGCGAAGTGACCAACCCGCACCTCGAAGAGCACGTCAAGGGCAACGACATGAACTGGAGGGAGATCGGCTACATGGCGCCCCTGGTCCTCCTCGCCGTCTGGATCGGGCTCTATCCGTCGCCGGTTATTAAGAGGATGGAACCCAGCATAAAGACCGTCATGGAGAAGGTGACCCCCGCGATCGACAGACTCAGAGAAGCGAAGGGGATCAAGCCCGCGAACAACGTGATCGAAAAGAAGGAATGGAAGAGCGAAACTCCCGCCGCCGCCGAAGATCAGGGCGTGGCAGCGCCCGAAGCCGGCGCGGAGAACGCGGCCCCGGCCCAAGAGCACAAGGGGGAATAGATGTTCTCACTTCATCCTTCGTTCCTGCATCTTCTGACCCCCGAGATCGCCCTGCTGGCGTTCGCGCTGATATTCCTCGTGCTGGCCGCGATCAAGGGCGACAGGACGCTGAGGACGGGAAGCCTCTGGCTCTCCCTGCTGAGCATGGGATTCGTCCTCTTCTTCGCGGTCCAGCTGCTGTTCGCCATACCTCCCGACGGGCAGACCGTCATCGCGCAGACCGTCGGCGGCCATTCGTGCATGGTGATCGACCGGTTCGGCCAGATATTCAAGGCGCTCTTCCTTCTGGGCGGGATGCTGACCCTTCTTCTTTCGAAAAAAGAGCTCGACGAAGAGAACGCGTGGACGGGAGAATACTTCGCCCTCCTGCTCTTCTCGATCCTCGGGATGATGGTGATGGCTTCCGGGACGGACCTGCTCACGCTGTGGGTCGGCCTCGAAACGATGGCTCTTTCCGTCTATGTCCTCGCGGCTTACCTGAGAAGGAAAGAGGCTTCGGTCGAAGGGGCGCTGAAATATTTCGTCCTCGGGGCGCTCTCTTCGGGGTTCTACCTCTACGGAGTCTCATTCATTTACGGAGCCACATCGACCATCCATCTGGAATCCATCAGGGCGCAGCTGGGCATCATGATCGCAAAGGGCGGAATTGAATCTGTCCCGTTCCATCTTGCTTTCGGGCTGATCCTCCTGGTCGTCGCCCTGCTCTTCAAGATAGCGATAGTACCTTTCCATTTCTGGACGCCCGACGCCTACGAAGGCGCTACGACTCCCATTACAGCCTTCATGAGTGTCGCCCCGAAGGCTGCCGGCTTCGCCATGCTTTCGAGGATCGTCCTCGGCGGGCTCGTTCCCCTTCACGAGATCCTCGTCCCGCTGCTCAGCCTCACCGCCCTGCTCACGATGGTGTGGGGGAACATAGCGGCGATGCTCCAAGGAAACGTCAAGAGGATGCTTGCCTATTCATCCATAGCCCACGCCGGGTACATCCTTGTCGGCTTCATCGCCGCCCTTAAGGCAAGGAACAACGAGGGGCTGACGGCAATGCTCTTCTACCTCTTCGTCTACATCTTCATGAACATCGGGGCTTTCGGCGTCGTGATCGCCCTCAAGGGAAACGGCTGCGAAGGCGACTCGATGGACCATTTCAAGGGGCTTTTCCACAGGAAGCCGTGGCTTGCCGTGCTGATGATCTTTTTCCTGCTCTCGCTGGGCGGAATCCCGCCGTTCGCGGGGTTCCTCGGGAAGTTCTTCATCTTCATGGCGGCGGTCCATTCGGGCCTTTGGGTCCTCGCGGTAACGCTCGCGGTGACGAGCGTCATCTCCATCTACTACTATTACAGGATCGTGTGCAACATGTTCCTGCACGAAGCGGAGATCAGGGAGCCTTTGACCGGCTCCGCCCCTCTCGCGGTGGCTTTGTCCATCTGCGCGGCGGTGAACCTTTTCCTCATTCTTTTCGTGCCGAAGACCCTCGCCGTCATGCAGATGGGCAAGATCTTCGGCTGACGGGCCGGGAATAAAGGGGTGGCGGCGCAGGTTGCAATGTTCTCTTTAAAGGAGGTTCAGATGAATAGATTATTCAAGGTATCGATGATTCTCGCGATTTCGATGATCTTTGCCGTAGCGGCTCTCGCCGCCGGCTGTTGCAAGCAGGGCGAAAAGGCCGGATGCAAGATGATGAACGATGTCACCAAGACCGTCGTCAACACCGAGAACGGCGTGACCGTGACAATAGTCGGGAAGACCCCAGAAGCGATCAAGGCCATCCAGGAAATGACCGCATCCTGCAAGGAAAGCTGCAAATGCAAGATGATGGAAGGCGTAAAGAGGGACGTTAAAAATACCGCGGACGGCGCGGTCGTCACCATGACCACGGAAAACGCCAAGGCCGTCAAGAAGCTGCAGAAAAACGTAGCCAAGTGCGCTTCGGGCAACTGCAAGTGCGGACACGACAAGAAAGGCTGCTGCTCTGGTGAAAAGGCCGGATGCACCAAGGAAAAGAAGGCCGGATGCTCCGCCGAACAACAGAAGAAATGCGGCCATCACGGGGCTGAAACGAAGTAATAAACCTTTTCGCTGTTCATTCGGTAAAGGGGGATGTACGTCCCCCTTTTTTATTGCCCGGGTGGGAGGGGGTTTTGACTGGCCGGGCGGAATGGTGTAATATCCGCTTCTTGATCTCATGGAGGTACGAATGAACAGATTTTTCAAGGTTTCGATGGTTTTCCTGCTGGCGATGGTCGTTTCTATGGCGGTCATGGCCGAAGGATGCGGCGGCGGATGCTGCCTCAAGATGAAGGATGTCAAGGTCGCTCTGACCAACATCGACAACGGCGTCACGATCACCTACACCACGGAATGCCCCAAGGCGAAGCAGGCTCTTGAAGCCAAGCTGACCGGCTGCATCGACGTGAAGGCTTGCGAGATGTGCGGCATGAGGGGCGTGAAGAGGGAGTTCAAGATGACCGAGACGGGCGCCGTCATGACGCTCACCGCCAAGAACTCGAAGAAAGTGAAGATGCTCCAGGACAAGGCCGCCGAGGAAGTTTCCGGAAAGGGATGCGCCGGAGCCGCCGCGAAAGGCTGCAGCAAAGACCAGCAGAGGAAGTGCGCCGCTTCGCAGGGCAAGTAGATCAGCTTATCTGACCTTTGAAGGGGGGGGAGGAATATCCCCCCTTTTTTTATTGAACCGAAGCCTAGTTCTCCGGACAATTCCCCTATTGAAAGGATAGAAGGGTATTTCACCCCCGCTTGTGGTTCAGCCCAAGCCGCCCATAAATAGGGATGACAGAGGGAGCGACTTCGGATAGGGGGGTGCGACTTGGGAACGGACAATTATGATTTCGGATCGGAGCTTTCCGACTTGGAAAAAGGGGGGTTCGACTAGGGAAGGGGGGTGCGACTTCGGAACGAAACATTTCGACTGCAAGAAGTGGAAAATCGCGTTCGAATGTTACTTGACAAACTATTATCCTGGCACGATACTGTGGTAGAAGGTGAAATATGAAAGGGTTAATCGCAACCACAGAATCTGACCCATGGGAAATCCACAGTATCCAAAATCTTCGACGATTCGCAGTTGACATCCCACTTTTGAATAGAAACACGGGCCTGGGAGGGTAATGCAATGAAAAGAATCGTCTTGGGTTTTATTTTGATGGTTTTGTTAATTACCCAAGTTGCGAGCCTGCGGGCAGAAACGCCTGTGGAGCAAGTGTGGCCGACGGGAAGCGAGCCAGCGACTTATGACTATTATTATCAATCTCAACCTTGGGTTGCAGTCAACCCATTTGACCAGGACACAATCTATGTTTACGCAGAAGGGAAAATCCTGAAAAGTGTCACCGGCGGACAAAGTTGGAATGAAATAGGTAATGGACTACCCAATAGAGCGGTCTTTACTGATACCCAAATCTACCCATGCCCGCTTGCTTTTTCTCCTTTTGATGAAACTGGCGATACATTCATCCTGGGGACCGAGAGATTGGGCGTTTGCGGAGTTCCATATATGACCGAAGACGGCGGGGAGACGTTTTTCCCGATTAATATATGCGAAAAAGGTCCAGGACATTCCAATCTTAATTTTCGTTTTGGAAGCTCCACCAGTGGGGTATTTAGCAAAAAGGATTCCAATTATATTTTCCTTTCTGGGGTAGGAGAGGTCGGGGGACAACCTGTTTTTATAGGTGATTACGACGAGCAAGCCAATTCGATGTCTATCCTTCAAAATTCCATGTTCCCTACTACAACAGGATCTTGTCCTTCAACGTCGCTATCGACAACTTGTTTAAACTCGAATAGTCCGGGTTGTTGGCAATATGGTGATACTCCGTGCAATTGGGGCGGTGAATTGAGACTTACGGTATTTCCCAATTCCAATGACTATTTCGAAACAGAAGTGGTGCATACTGACAGCTATTATAGTGCAGGCTATCGAAGGACCCAATATAAAATATACGATTCGACTGAGACTGGTGAAAGGCACTGCCTGCTTGACAACGTCTTTTTTGATATGGATTATTATGGTTCCCCATATCCCGACAGCGAACGTTATTGGCATATTAATGCGCCTGTATTTTATTCCGGTGAGAACTCAACATTCTTTACAGTAATCCCTCAGGTGTTAAAATACAGTGCATGCCCAGTCGGTGATCCGCCAGTTGGGGATATGGAAAGGATATACTTTGATGACGAATACGAAACGCACCCATTGCTTGCAAGATGCGATGGCCTGAATGGAAATGGAGATTGGATTTTTACAGTAGTGGACAACGGAGAATTGCCCCAAAGTTGTTCGGGAAATGCAAGATGGATTAAAAAAGATGGCAATTATTTGTTTATCAGTACCGGCAAACAAGATGATTTGTTGGCATACGATTTAATTTCAGAAGCTTGGATAACTTTTTCTAACATGAAAGTGGATCACTTTGAGCTGGTTGATCTAGAAAACAACCAAATTGGGATCCTATATATGAAAAGATACGCAGGATCGGGAGGAATATTCCATACGGAACTAAGACTGCTGACCTTTAATCCTTCAACATGCCAATATTCTGACACTTTGAAAAAAGATTTTACTGGGACATTTACGGGACTTTTCGAATATCATTTATTTGCCGGTAACAGTACGCCGTGGCGCGACACAAGCAATCGCAAAAATCTATTCATCTTTGATGACAATATTGCCGCATATTTCTCAGGCAACGAGTTTAAAATACTCACACGACAACACAATGAATGGAGTACTTTAAGCACAAGTTACCTTGAGGATTTTTATTATAGTAGTTCCTGTGATCTATGCACTGCAAATTTTACGTCGATGGCGGTAAAGGATGTTGGAGAATCCCCCAAATGGGGGTATTTGTCAAGCGATGCGGGAATATGGAGAAATATGGAAATTGGAACCGAAGATGATGATGGAACAGTTATAGTTCCTGCTTTCAAACACATCAGTGGGGGCTATGGTTGTACCGAACCATGCACTGGTGAAATACCTGCCACCGATTTTGGAAACTATTGCTACAAGGTTATTATTGATCCAAGAATCACGAACCAGACAATACTTTATGCCGCATGCAGGAGCGGGTTATGGAAAGGAATAGAGAGTCAGGCGACAGGCAACCCTGTGGCCTGGACGCAAGTATTCCCGCAGATCCTGGAAGGACCGGACGCCGGGGTAAAGGATGTCCTGATTGCGGGGGGCAATGTATTCATCATTACAGCCGCAGGAGTTATGAGGTCGCAGGATGATGCCGACTGGACATTGGTTTATGATACGAGTTCCCCGGCCCTTGCCGGAGGGCCGGTGACCGCGATTACCGCTTTTCCAAACACCGTTGCCCCTTACAAGATAGCATGGGCCGTCGGCTCATCCCTTTATAATCCGACTGTCTGCGGCGCGCTTTATCTTTACACTTTCGGCGAAGGAGGCGACACATTGGAAGTCTTGGTGGACGAGGACGACCTCGCCGCTCATGACGTTCCCCTCCAAAAACTTCAGTGCGTGAACGAGGACGGGTGCGACTATGTTTATTTCCTGAACAATGCCGGGTTTTTGAATAAGGTATCAATTAAACTTGATTGTCCGACGATGGCGATTTCTCCTTCTGATCTGCCCGCTGGGCTGGCGGGAGTCGCTTACAGCCAGACTCTGGAGGCGACAGGAGGCTCTGGTCCTTATTCCTTCAAACTTACAAATGGAACAACATTACCGCCCGGGCTGACTTTGGCTACAACAGGCGTGCTTTCAGGGACGCCCACGGCGAAGGGCTTATACACCTTTGTTGTAAAGGCTACAGATGCATATTGCTGTCTCGGCATGCGGGAATATTCCATTCAAATTGACTGCCACGAGGTAACAATGGACCCCCCGGATCTTCATGACGGGTATTTGAATATTCCATACTCTCAATCAATTACAGCGGCGGGAGGGACCGCCCCTTACACTTTCTCTTCCTACGACTTGCCGTCATGGCTTACATTGTCGTCAGGCGGGCTTCTTACCGCAGAATCTCCGCTGGAGGGAACCTGTAGTTTCACCATAACCGCAACGGATGCCAATGGATGCAAGGGCGTTCATGAATACTCTCTCAATATCCTTCCTTGCCCCACAATAACCATAGACCCGAAGACGCTTCCTCGTGCGATTATACTTGACTCTTACGACCAGCCTCTAAGCATTGCCGGAGGAACGCCTCCTTATACTCTTTCCGTGACAGATGGAGGACTCCCGAGGGGTATTTGGGTTTGGCCGAAGGATGACGGATGGCATCTTTCCGGAGATGCGTCGCATTACGAAGATGCAGGCAATTACCGCTTCACCATAACCGCCACAGACGCCTATGGCTGTGCGGGTAGTCAGCAATATTCATTGGAGGTTGCCCAGGTAACGATATCGTCCAAGACCGTCGAGCTTGCCTGTGAAAATGGCGTGGCACATCTTGTCCTCAAAATCGAAGGGAGTAACTTATCCGCAAAATGCCTTTCATTTTTCTCTTATGTTGATCAGCGTGACGAGACGCCACACAAATATTATCCCGAGTATGAAGCTATGTCCCCGATCTCCGTCACCGATACGGAGATATTATTGAGCATACCCGCTGAATGGACCTTCTTGCGAGCCATAGATGTACAGACATCAGCTTTAATTATCGACACTATCGTTCTTTCCCCTCCGTTTTTCACTCCATTTTATGCCTATCCTGAAGGGGGCGATATGTCCGGAGGCAACCCTGTTACCATACACGGGATGAACTTTACAGCAGGCACGACGGTTTCGTTCTATATCAACGGCAATTGGGTGGATCAAGACGCCGAACATGTCTCGCCCGACACGATGACGATAGCCGCGACAACTCCGGGCCCAACTTGCGAAGGCCCCGTGGACATGAAAGTTGTATTTCCCTCAGGATGCGAGCTGGTGGTTCCTTCAGCCTATATCTATGGCTTTCAAGGCACCCTTTATACCGATAATTTATCGGGAGCCGTAGCCGGTTACAGGCAGTCAAGGTTCTTTGTCTGCCCTGATTGTCCTGAGCGTACCTCGGGGGGCTGTCAGGCAAGCTTCTCAGACGGAAGTAGCGCTGCAATATCCAACCTGGGATATACATTGTATGCGGACTGCGGCCCTTCGGCAACCATCAGCGGGAACTTGTATGAGATAGGATACATATCCCCGACCGAAATGACGGCAAAACTGCCTGTCATCCCTTCGGGATGCGCGACATTTACCGCGTCAAACCTGCTGGACTGTTCCGACACCATTTTCACCCCGCCGACTCAGGCGCCCTGCGATTATAGGTACTATACTTACAACGAAGGCTTGGCTACGGGAGGAACGAATTCAAATGCATCCGGCTTCATGACTCCGATAGATACCGACAACAACGTCAAATTATCATGGGCTTCGAGCCCCGGCGGGAGCGAACTTTCTTTTGACAAATACCTTTCCTCCGTGTCGGTCTTTCCTTATCTTGGATGGGATGTGACGACATTTAGAAATCTTGCTGTTGCCACTCCATATCCCTCAAACCCCAACGATATCCTTCCTTTGGTTTATATTGTTGATGTCTCGAGCCATAAGATAGTCGACATCGACAACAACCCAGCCAACGGAATAACAGGCATTCCAATGCCCGAGTATTACGGGATAAAATACCCTCTAAAATCCCAGGTATACATTCCGAGCGGCTCATGGAGCATGTACGGGCTTGTTGCAGGCACCGGCCCGTCGCCTCTGGCAATGTCGCCTACCGGCAAACCCATCCTGAATATAGTCGATCTGGACAGCAAAAGTCCAACCCGCTACAGAGTCATAAACAAGTACCTAGGAGGGGACAGTATAGCGACCGATCTTGCGTTGGCGGTAATACCTGTTGAAAACAATACCGACAAAACCTACGCTTTTATCTCGGAATTCATCTTTCATCATGAGGGCCCCAACCCGCCGCCGCCTATTGAATGTCCTCCATGTTTGCCGTTACCGGATCACGGCAGGCCGATCCCGACGCCTTCAGGGTACAGCCCCGGCTTGCTGATTCTTGATGTGTCCTATCCCAGGAACATACACAAGGTGGCGGAATACATGATTGAAGGCAACGCCGGCGACGGTTTTGAAAACTTCGCATTGACGCTTGCGAAAAATTCAAACGATACCTACATAGACGCCGAGGGCAATATATCCGCAATGCCCTACGTCTATCTCGTCGCACCGGGTGCCGACAAGGTAATGGTTTACGATGTTGTGAACATGGAGTTCGTCACGAAGATGGTCGGCGAGGATGAAGTTTTAGTGACCTACGACGTCGGCGAAACCCCGACCGATCTCGCCTGGGCGCATTATCCAAACCCGGCTGATCCAACTAAGTATTTGGATAAGGTTTATGTGACGTGTTTGAATCCGTTGCATTATCCGGATGAAGGTGATCCTTATCAATCCGAACCGTGCGATCAGATCTGGGGGCTTAATGTCCAAGATTTCGGAGATGGTGCAATAGCATATCCAACAGAAGAAGGTTTCCCAGAATGTGACCCTGGCGATATTCCTCTTCCAACGGCTATAGCTTTTCGGGCGGACGGACAGTACGGCTATGTCGTTCAAGGATATGGAGGAGCTGCCCCTAATGGGAGAATTTTTGTTTTTAATCCGGCAACCCCTCAAACTATCCTGCAAGAACCTTACATCACGCTGGACCCCGGCACCAATCCCACGCGCTTCGACGCGGGCGCCTATGTGGATATCAACGGCATCCTTCATGACATCAAGTACACAATCATCGAGGCGCCGGACACTTATTTTGATGTTCCCGCACACAAGCAGGCTCTGTTCAATCAAACAAAAGCAATTGATAGTCTTCTTGCTTCCAGCGCTAAGGCAAAAGCAATTATTTCCAAGCTTGATGCGATGGAAAGCGACGTCAAGAAGTGGGTTGTCCATCAGGACACCAAAAATGCTCTCGTATTACAGATAGATACAGAAAAGATCTTCGTTTCGACTGAAAGGAAATGAAATGAGAAAGCATTTTAAAGCGGCCCGGCTGGTTGCTGCGCTACTCACGCTCTCTTTGTTTCTCCCGACGGTTTCATTTGCTCAAGAAGAATGCTCTGGCAACCCAAAATACCAGGTAAAGAAAACGACCGCTGGTTTCTATGAGGTCACCGACAGTAAAACAAATACATTGGTCGGCATCTTTGACTCTGATCCAAGGAAAGAAAGCGAATCCTCTCCACAGCCCAATACATATCCAACATTGCTGTACAAGTATTTTCCATATGGGGGGATTTCAAGCCCCACCGTTGCGGATTTTTTTGGAACCGGAGAAAAGCAGGTGGCTGTTTGCACTTATAACACCTGGGGTGAGCCTGAGGGCAGTTATCTCCATTTATACACTTCTCAGGGAAATGAAATGCCAGGGTTCCCTTTGCCTTCAGCCGATTATGATGTGTCGGTTTATGATTATGGACAGGATGGTGCAAATGACATTTGCTACTACAGTTACGGTTATGGTCAAAGTGTTGTTGACCCTTACGGCAACACTCTGCCCAATTGGCCGCAGTTGGGGCCCTGTACTTCAGCCATTGAAGATGTCAACAATGACGGCATTTACGAGGTATTTTCCGCCATGGCTTTGGAACAGCCGCAGAACCTTATAAGAGTATACGGCTTTGACGAATGGGGAAACATTCTGCCCGGATGGCCGAAGGAGTTCAATTATGAGTCGCTGGTACCTAATACAGAGCTATTGCATATAGCCATCGGCGACCTTGACAATGACGGACAGAAGGAAATCATTACTGGATACGGTCCTGGCATAGTAGGAGACACGAAAACATTAATATACGCCATTAGGCCCGATGGAAGTAACGCACCGGGATTCCCTGTAACATTTAATCTCGGCAGAGTTTATGGCTCGGTTGTGGCGGACATAGACCATGACGGCTGGAATGAGATCGTCTTCAGCACAGGAAGTAGGATGAACGTCATTGCCCATGACGGGCAAATAAAACCCGGATGGCCTAGGCCCAGCGTCTTCATCAATTATGAACCCGAGTGCGGAGGGACAAGAACGTGCGGAGGAACGGTTTATTCTCCGGCTATAGCGGATTTAAACGGGGACGACCTCTTGGAAATAATCAGCGGAACAAATAATGGCAAAGCTGGCACAGGAGGCAAGGCTCTTATATTCGTTTTCAATTCTGACGGTTCCTATTATCCCGGCTGGCCTAGGCTTATGGAAACGACAGAAATGAGCCCAGGAGGCCGTGAGTCAATAGGAGACGTTGATGGGGATTGCGTTGCAGACTTGGTATGTGACATTGGTTTTTCTTCCTTTGAGGAAGATAGGCTTTTTGCCTATCATGTAGATGGAACTCAAATACCTAACTTCCCAATATATCTTTCAACAACCGCCACATCAAGATGCCTTCTCACCGACCTCAACAGCGACGGCTATCTCGATATTGGAATTACTTGTGAAAGTATTGGCAGTCCTTGGACTTCTCTCGAATTCTTCAACCTTTCCCCAAATCCTTATAACCGAAGTTGTATCGAATGGCCAATGGCTCATTTCGACATCCGTAACACAGGAAGATACAGGAAGCTTTACCAGATCGACAAAAGCAGCCTCTTTACCGTTGACAAGCTTTCAATTCCAGCCGACGGCGAGTCAACGATGTTCCTGACGGCGACGGCGACGACTGAAGGCGCTTTGCCCTCCAACTTCGACGGGGATCTTTCGGGCCAGGATGTTCGATTTGCCAGAAACCCTATCAACGGGACTTTCACGGGGCCGATAATAGATCATCTCGATGGAAGTTATTCAAGGTATCTTGTCGCGCCCAATTCCGACGACCCTCTGACTACGAACCTGATGTGCTGGATAAACGAATTCAAGCTGAACACGATAATCCCCGTGACTTTTCTTGGAAGGCCGGTAATTGGTTCTTTCTCTCCTCGTGTTGTCAAGGCGGGAGGCAGCTATACAATCTCTATCTTGGGAAGAAATATCCCCGCCGACATTAGCTCGGTCTCGGACAGCCCGAAGCTGCAGATAACGGGTCTGACCCGTCTCGGCGACACGGCTCTTGAAGTCAATGTGAATGTAGCTTCCGACGCTGTCGGTTTTCAATCCTTGCGGCTTTTCGGCTATCAGCGCTACTCGGATTCGATCCCGCTCATCGCCTACCAACCGTCGGACCTTCTGCTCCTCGGCGAAAAGCCGGCTATCACTGATGCCAAGATGGTTTGGTACGGCCTCGACGACCCGCCGGGGATCAATTTCAGGCTGACGAGGGCAACAACCCCGACTTTCTCCGACGCAGTTGTCATTTACGAAGGCACGGACAGGAGTTTCACGGATGCGACAGCCCCCGCGCCGATTTTCTATTACAAGATTGAACCGGAATAACGAAGAAACATCCCGCTGAAGACCCTACTCGAAGTTCTTTTTGCGGCGTCGGCACCTCAGATTAATATTTTGTACGTCTGTGGACGAAGGTCGCGCCGGACTGATCGGTGGGCACGACGACCATCTCGAGGATGTCCACCCTCGGCGGCCTCGTCGCGACCCAGTGGACGGCGTCGGCTATGTCCCCGCCAGTAAGCGGCGTCATTCCTTCGTACACCTTTTTGGCCCTCTCGATGTCTCCCTTGAAGCGGACTTCTGAGAATCCAGTCTCTACCATTCCGGGGTCGATCGTCGTGACCCGAACCTTTGTCCCCAGCAGGTCGATCTTCAAAGCTTTTGTCAGGGCTCTGACGGCGAATTTGCTGGCACAGTAAACGTTGCCTCCGGGATAAAGCTCTCTGCCGGCTATGCTCCCGATGTTGATGACATGGCCCGAGTCACGCTTGACCATGCCCGGAAGGACCGCCCGCGATACATAGAGTAGCCCTTTTACATTGGTGTCTATCATCCTGTCCCAGTCGTCGGGATCGGCTTCGTGGAGCTTGTCGAGGCCGAGGCCCAGCCCCGCGTTGTTCACGAGGAGGTCAATATCCTTCCAATTATCAGGAAGGCCCGCGAAGAAGGCTTCGACCTCTTTTCTCTTGGATACATCCACGACGCCTGTGAGGATGTCTTTGTCACCGCACTCTTTCTTCAGCTTTTCGAGGAGGTTTCCGCGCCTGGCGAGGAGGATGAGCTTCGCTCCTTCCCCTGCGAAAAGTTTCGCGCAAGCTTCACCGATGCCAGACGTCGCTCCCGTAATACAAACTGTTTTTCCTGACATGCAAGTCATGGTTCCCTCCAAATAGTGGATTATAATATCGGGTGGCCGATGTTACAATATGGACGGAGGAACGACATGGGTTTCAAAGAGAAATACGGAAGATACGCTCTGGTCACCGGGGCGAGCGCCGGGATAGGCGAGGCGTTCGCAAGGCTCCTCGCGAAAAGGGGGTTCGATCTCATCCTCGTCGCGAGGCGCGAGGAAAAGCTGGACCTGATAGCCGAAGAGCTCAGGAGAAAGCACGGAATAGAGATTATGGTGATCCCGATGGACCTTACACTCGAAGATTCAGCCGATGAGCTGTTTCGGAAGGTCGGGGAGTTCGACGTCGGCCTTTTGGTGAACAACGCGGGATTCGGCTACTACGGAAAATTCGTGAAGCAAGCCCCGGAAAGATTTTCGGATATGATAAAGCTGAACATCCTCACCTTCACGCTTCTGACAAGGAAATTCGCCGATCGTTTCATCAAAAAGGGAAGGGGAGGGATAATTCTTGTTTCCTCGCTCGCTGCTTTCCAGCCCACTCCCGGGATGGCGCTCTACGGGGCTACGAAAGGGTTCGAGCTCCTGCTCGGCGAGGCCCTGGCCGAGGAGATTAAAGGGAAGAACGTCGACATCACGGTCCTCTGCCCGTCCGCCACTCTGACGGAGTTCCAGAGGGTCGCGGGAGGAGTGCCTCACGACGGCATGACCGCGGAGTTCGTCGCCGACAACGCTCTCAACTGTCTCGGGAGAAAAAGGATCGCGATACCCGGTCTCTGGAACAAGATCCTCGGAAAGGCGAACCGCTTCCTTCCGAGGAATGTGGTGACTTGGATAACGGCCAGGGCTCTCGGCCATTACCTGCCTGATGAATAAGTAGGGGCGAACGGCGGTTCGCCCATTGGGAGAAGAAATTAATGGCTATTGAAGATAGCGGAAAAAGGAAAAGGAACCTCAATTTCATCATAGATTCGGTCGCTTTCGTTATCCTGATGGTGATGACCTCGACGGGTGTCCTGATGCGTTATTTCCTCCCCCCCGGGCGGTGCGACAAGAGGCACACGATGCTGGGCCTGCAGAGGCACGAGTGGGGAGACCTTCATTTCTGGCTGGCTCTCGTTTTCTTCTCCCTGATGGCGGTGCACATCTACCTGCACTGGAAATGGATCGTCGGAGTGGTAACGGGGAAGCCGAAAGAAGGCTCCGGAATGAGGGCCGCGATGGGGCTCTTCGGCCTCGTGATGGTCGTGGCTCTCTCCGCGGCGCCGTTCTTTTTCCCCGTGAAAGTCGCCGAAGCTCCGGGATACAGTGCCTCGGAGCTGGCCTCCGTTCCCGTGACCGCATCGATGACACTAGCGGAAGCCGCGAAGGCTTCGGGTGTCCCTCTCGATGACCTGATGACGGAGCTGGATATTCCCGAAACCGTCCAGCCTGAAAGAAAGCTAGGGGACGCCTGCGCGGAGTACGGCTTCTCGATGGACGAAGTGCGGGAGGTTGTCCTCCAGTACAAGGGGGTCAAGCCCGCGGGCCTCAAAGGCAGCTACTGCGGGAATTGAGTCCCGGGGCTTGCTTGTTTTGACTGACAAGGCGCGCGGTGACAGGCCGGCGCTGTTTTCCCGGAGGTGTCGAGATGGCGAATAAAGTATTGGCGATCATCCTGTTGTCGTTCTGCCTGTGCGTTGCCGCGGCCGCTTCGGAGATCGCTCCCGAGAGGGTCGCGGGAAAAGCCGGGATTTATTCCGAGAGGACGCTGGTCCTGGCGCTTGATGTCCATTCTGAAGGCTGTTCCCTCGTCTTTTTCACGGCGAAAGATCGTCCTTTCTCGGCGCCTCTTGAGGCCGCCGGGCCCGTATCTTCCTCGGAAAAAGCGACCCAGCTGGAGGTGGTTCTCTTCGGCCCGTCCGGGGAGACCTTCACCAAAAGAGTGCCGCTCAGGGGCGTCTGCCTCCTCCATCCCGCGGGGACAGACCCCCACGTGGAAGGTGACACGACGAGGGTCCACAGGGACACCGTTACCGTGGAACTGCCCGAACTCGAGCGGTTCGACAGGGTCGAAACGGCCTATTATGCCGAAGGTTACAGGGGGCCGGAAAGAGTAGCGCTGGGCGCGTTCGACCTGCTTCCTGAAAAATTCTACAGGGCTGCCGGAACACTCGGCTACCGCGACCTCTCGATCCGCCCAGACCTTCAGATGGAGGGGGGCAGGCCGGAGATAATGACTCCCGGAACGGTCCATTGGCCGGAGGAATACGGTGATACGGACATCTACACCGTTCACGGCAGCGGCTCCGAGGTCTCCTCGAGGATCAACGTGGTTATCGTTCCCGACGGCTACACCTACGCGCAGAAAAGCACAATGCAGACCCACGCGCAGAACCTCGTGAATTATTTCAGGAGCAAGACGCCGTTCAAAGAGCACGACGCTTTCATGAACTACATCCTCGTTTACGCCTACTCGACGCAGAGCGGCACCGACCAGTGCGACTGCAGCACGGTCGTCGATACCGCCATGAATACACGCTTTCCCAAGATCAACGCCACCTGCGGCCACAGCGACAACAGGTGTCTCTATTACGGGACGGGCAACGGAGGACCGAACTGCGACCCGAACACTTCTTCCGCCAACATCTCCGCCGCGGAACTGCGCGCCCCGGCAGACGACATAACGCTGGTGATGGTCAACACGACGAGGTACGGAGGGTGCGGAGGATACAGGGCGGTCTATTCGGCAGGATATTCGGGCGGATGCCCGGCCGACGACATCGGGGTCCACGAACTGGGCCATTCACTTGCAAACCTAGCGGACGAGTACACCGCCTATTCGAGCTGCGGCACTTCAGCAAGCGAACTGAACACTTCCCTCGACTCGAAGAACGGCGCGTGGCCCGAATGGATAGCGGACATCGGCGCCCCGAGACAAGGGGCGGATTATTACACGCTGTGCATCTACAGGCCGGAATCTGCATGCGAGATGAGGTCGCTCTGCACCTCTTTCTGCCGAGTCTGCAACCAGCAGTGGGCGCTCACCTTCTTCGGCCATCCGAGAGTCTCTCCGACAGCACCGGTATCCGGACAGTCGCCAGGTTCCGGCGTCTCGGCCCAGGTGGGGGCGAGCGTTGACTTTTCCGTCCTGACCCGGCTTGCCTCCGGAACGGGAGTGACCAACGATTTCACCTGGACGCTGCAGGGCCCAGGCTATCCGACGCCGGCCGTCGTCTTTACAGGATCGCCTTCATACAGCCGCGGCTTCGTCCAGGCAGGCACATACACTCTGACCTGCGAGGTCACCGCCGACACCAATTTCGTGAAACCTGCGAAATACGGGGTTAACAGGGAGAGCGCGAGCTGGACGGTGGACGCATCGGCGATACCGGAAGTCTCGGGGGCGGACCCGTTCCGGATGACGGCATCGCCCAACGGATCAACAGTGGATATCATTTTCGAAGACACGGGCTCCGCGAACTACAACATCTACGTCTCCAACCAGCCCGGCACATCGCCTTTCCTTGTCTCCTCCTCCGCCGGCGGCAAAAGGATCTGCGCGGTCGCCAAGGCGGATTCCGGGAACCCGGGAATGCTTGCGGCGGAAGGGGTGGACATATCTTCCGGCATAACGGGAAATACGGATGTTCTATACTTCCTTGTGACCGCTGACAACGGTTCGGGGACGGAGGGTACTCTCGGCTACAACTCTTCCGGAGGGACGCGGACGGCTGACGCCTACTGCGCGAGGTGAGATGAGAGCTGTCCAGGCCGCTATGTCCGGGAAAACCGGTGCGGCTGGTTCTTGACACCCGTTCTCATTGACTTTTAAGGGCTTTTGGCTTTATTCTCTTTGTTCGGAGGGTCCGTTTGGGCTATCAATACCTTGACCGGATAAACTTCCCGGGTGACCTGAGGAACCTGAAGGAAGAAGAGCTTCCGCTGCTCTGCGAAGAGATAAGGGCGTTCCTCATAGAAACCGTCTCGAAGACCGGCGGCCATCTCGCTTCCAGCCTCGGCGTGGTGGAGCTGACGGTCGCTCTTCATTACGTCCTCGACACGCCGAAGGACCAGATCGTCTGGGACGTGGGACACCAGGCTTACGCGCACAAGATACTGACAGGCAGGAAGGACAAGTTCCACACGCTCAGGCAATACCACGGGATATCCGGGTTTCTCAAACGCGACGAGAGCGAATACGACTGCTACGGCGCCGGACACGCTTCGACGGCTCTCTCGGCTGCGTTCGGGCTGGCCACCGCCAGGGAAAAGCTGAAGGAGGATTTCAGGGTCGCCGCGGTCTTCGGGGACGGGGCGCTCACGGGAGGCCTCTGCTACGAGGCGATCAACAACATAGGTTCCAGCAACATCCCGAAATTCCTGGCGATACTCAACGACAACAACTGGTCGATAGCCGAGAACGTCGGCGCGATCAACAAGTACCTGAACGACTTCGCCCAGACTCCTCTTTATTACCGCTTCAGGAGGCGCGTGAGGGAAGGCTTGGAGAAGTTCCCGAGGATCGGCAAGCCGATGACCTTCCTGGCGAGGAGGATCGAAGAGGGGGCGAGAGGCATCCTGACATCGGGCGCGCTGTTCGAAGCCCTCGGTTTCGATTACATCGGCCCGGTCGACGGCAACAACATCAGGGAGGTCATCAAGACTCTCAGGAACCTCAAGGACATAGACCATCCCGTCCTGTTGCACATCACGACCAAGAAAGGGAAGGGATACGCCCCCGCGGAGAAGGAGCCTGAAGATTATCACGGCGTGAAACCGTTCTGCCCGGACGAAGGGTTCGTCGAAACGGAACCCCAGCAGCTTCTTTTCCAGGATGTCTTCGGCAGGGAGCTGAGAAGGCTGGGAGACATTTCGGAGAAAGTGGTCGGGATAACCGCGGCGATGCCTACCGGCACGGGGATAGTTCCTTTCGCCGAGAAACACCCCGAAAGGTTCTTCGACGTGGGGATAGCCGAGGCTCACGCGGTCGTGTTTTCCGCAGGGCTCGCCGTGAAAGGCGTCAGGCCGTTCGTCGCCATCTATTCGACATTTCTCCAGAGGGCTTACGACGCGATAGTGCACGACGTCGCGCTTCAGAAGCTTCCCGTCGTCTTCTGCATAGACAGGGCCGGCCTAGTGGGCGAGGACGGCACGACTCACCAGGGAGCCTTCGACCTCTCGTACCTGCTGCACGTCCCCGACATGATCGTGACCGCGCCCAAGGACGGGAACGAGCTCAAGGACATGATGTTCACGGCCCTGAAGCACGAGGGAGGGCCTTTCGCGATCAGGTACCCCAAGGCGGTCGCGGAACCCTACGATCCCGATGAAGAACCGAAGGAACTTGAGGTCGGCAGTTGGGAGGTCCTCGCGGAGGGCACGGAAACCCTCATACTGGCGGTCGGCTCGATGATCCCCTCGGCGCTCGGGGCGGCGGGTCTTCTCAAGGCGGATCGAGTCAGCTGCGAAGTTGTCAACGCCAGGTTCCTCAAGCCCGCCGACGGCAATTACCTGGAACGAAGGATAGCCTCTTTCAGCAATGTGATCACGGTGGAAGAGAACTCGGAGATAGGCGGGTTCGGCTCTTACATCAGGCAGATCCTCGACGAAAGGGGCGCCGGGGCACGCTTCCTTCCGATAGGCATCCCCGACAGGTTCGTGACGCACGGCAAGAGGCCGCTTTTGTTCGAGGAGATAGGCCTGACGCCCCGTCAGATCGCCGCAAGGATAAAGGAATTCATCAACAGGAAGAAATGAAGATCGGATTTTGCTCGGAGGTTTTTATGAAGATCGGGTTCGAACACGGGAAACTGGACGGCATCAAAAGCGAGGCGGTGGTTGTAGGAGTTTTCGAGAAGTTCCAGGGGTTCAAGTTCGAGGGCGGGGGCGACTTCAAGAAAGAGGCCGCCGCGGCCAGGTTCACCGGCGGATCCGGTGAAGCCTTCTTCGCGCTGGACAGGATCGGAAGACCGCAGAAGCTCGTCCTCTTCGTCGGATTGGGACCCAAGGAAAGCTACTCTCCCGCTGAAGCCAGGCTCGCCGCGGCCGCGGCCGTCAGGAAACTTGGCGAAAGGTTCGTCAGGTCCGCGCTCTTCGTCCTTTGGGCCGAAGCCTGCAAGGGAAAGATCGAGGATGCCGTTTCGGCGATCGCCGAGGGAGTCATTCTCACATCCGCAAGGTTCGAGCGCTACATCACCGACAAGGACAGGCATTCAAAACAGCTGGAGTCGGCCGCGATATGGCTCGAAAAAAGGTCCGCCAAAGCGGAAGACGGGTTGAAACTGGGAAGAACGCTCTCGGACGCGGTGCTTTTTTCGAGGGACCTGATCACCGCCCCTTCCAACGAGATCACCCCGGCCTACCTCGCCGAAGAAGCCGTCAGCCTCGCGAAGGCGTACGGGTTCAAGGCGAAGATCATGGACGAAAAGGAATGCGCGAAACTGGGAATGGGAGCTTATCTCGCAGTGGGCGCCGGTTCCGCCAACCCTCCGCGCTTCATTCATCTTTCGTATAAACCGAAGAACGCGAAGTTCACGCTGGGGATCATAGGCAAGGGCATGACCTTCGACAGCGGCGGCATATCGCTTAAGCCGGGCGAAGGCATGGGTGCGATGAAGAGCGACATGTCGGGGGCGGCGGCCGTCCTGGGAGCGATGAAGGCGGTCGGCGAGCTGAAACCGAAAGTCGGCGTCGAGATGGTTGTCGCCGCCTGCGAGAACATGCCGTCGGGAAGCGCCTACCGTCCCGGGGACATCCTGACGAGCATGAGCGGAAAGACAATCGAAGTCCAGAACACCGACGCCGAGGGAAGGCTCACTCTCGCGGACGCGCTCACCTACATGCAGAAGCAGGGAGTCGATCAGGTGGTCGACCTGGCGACCCTCACGGGAGCGTGCGTGGTGGCCCTCGGCACCGACATAGCCGGAGTGATGGGCAACGACGAGAAGTTCATCGGGGAACTGACGCAGTTGTCGGGTGTTTCCGGCGACCAGCTCTGGCAGCTTCCCCTGCAGAAGGATTACAGGAGGTTCATAAAATCCCCCGTGGCAGACATCTGCAACATCAGCAGGGTCAGGTGGGGAGGGGCGATCACCGCGGGGCTTTTCCTTCAGTTCTTCGTGGACGAGAAGACACCCTGGGCGCACATCGACATAGCTGGGCCGGCCTACAGGGACGACGACCTGGGCGAGTGCCACAGGGCCGAAGGGGCCGGGTTCGGGGTGAGGCTCCTGGTAAGGCATATCCTCCGCAAGCAGGGCAAAGCCTGACCCTTGACCTTGCAACGGCGGTTCGTTTACACTCTTGGCATAAAGGAGGTTCGAGATGGAAGACAATCTTGGCGGTGCTGCCGGGGCAGGTTTGATGGCAGGCATGATGGGAGTGATGTGCGTCGTCTATCTGGCGATCTATGTCTATTTTTCGCTGTGCCTCTACAAGATCGCGCAGAAATGCGGAATCGAGAACGCATGGCTGGCCTGGATCCCCATTGTCCAGATCGTTCCCATGCTTCAGTGCGGAGGAAAGCCGCTCTGGTGGATACTTCTTCTTTTCATCCCGCTCGTCAACATCATCGTGGGCATCATTGTATGGATGGCGATAGCGGAGCGGAGAGGGAAGCCTTCATGGGTGGGGATACTGATCATCGTGCCGATACTCGGCGTTTTCATCCCCGCTTACCTGGCGTTCACCGATTAATCAGTTTTTATGGTAAACTTCTGTGGGGTTTGAGCCCTGTGCAACGAGTCCCGTGAACCCCGCCAGGCCCGGAAGGGAGCAACGGTAACCGGTCATTCTCGTGTGCCGCAGGACGCTTGAACCCCATTACTCTGTATCCGGAAACGGGGGATCATGATCTCTTATGAACCTTTAGCGAGGAAGTGCCGTCCCCAGACCTTCGAGGAGCTGGTCGGACAGGAGGCCATGGTGAGGGCGCTGAGGAACACGCTCGCATCGGGCAAGGTCCACCCCGCCTATATCTTCTCCGGTATCAGGGGTGTCGGGAAGACCACCGTCGCGAGGATATTCGCCAAGGGGCTCAACTGCGAGAAGGGGGTAACTCCGAACCCATGCAACCAGTGCCCTTCCTGCCTGGAGATTACGAGGAGCTTCTCGCTGGACATGCTGGAGATCGACGGAGCCACCCACACCGGCGCCGAGGAGGCGAGGCTCCTGGCCGACATGGCAAGATACACTCCCTCCCGCGACAGGTTCAGGATATTCCTGGTCGACGAAGTTCACATGCTCTCGAAAGCGGCCTTCAACGCTCTCCTGAAGACCCTTGAAGAACCGCCACCGCAGGCCGTTTTCCTTTTCGCGACTACCGAGCCGCACAAGATCCCGGAGACCATCGAGAGCCGCTCGCACCACTTCAGGCTGAAAAGGCTCACGGAAGAGATGGTACTCGGGTTCCTCCGCCAGATCGTCGAAAAGGAAAAGATATCGATAGACGAAAAGGCTCTCTCCATCGTCGCGAGGTGCGGCGAGGGGTCGATGAGGGACAGCCTCACGATACTGGACAGGCTCATCTCCTACGCCGGGCTTGACAGGATAACGGACGAGACGGCTTCGAAGGCTCTCGGGATAGTCGGGCGCGATTACCTCCTGAAGACCGCGCGCGCCGTGCTTTTCTACGACCTGAAGGGGCTGTACGCCCTGCTGGGCCATCTTTTCGAGAGAGGCGACGACCCGGAGCGCTTCCTTCTGGACCTCATGCGGGTCTTCAGGGAGATCCTAAGGGCCAGGGCGGTCGGCGAGGCGGACGAGGACATCAGGCAGCTGGTGGCCAAGGCGTCGATGGAAGAGATAATGAGGGCCCTCGACCTCATGGTCGTCGCGGTCCAGAGGCTCAAGCAGGCTCTCGACCAGAGAGTGGTGCTCGAGCTCGAGCTCACGAAGATCGCCAGCCTCCCGCAGATACTTCCGATAGACAGGATACTTAAGTCGGTCGAGGAGACGGATTTCAGGAAGTCGGGACAGCTTCTTCCCCTCGACGGACCTGCCGGGAATGACGAGGAAAACAGCTCTCCCGCGGCCCCTCCTGAGCCGGTCCGGGAGCCCTCCGTCGCCCCGCTGCCGGAAGAGGGGAACCTACGTTTCAGCGCCCTCATACCGTTCAAACGGATGGACGAGGAAGAGTCCAAATCCTTCGAAATGGAGGACGAGAGGCTTGAGAATTTCAAGAAGGAAGTGGTGAAGGAGCTGCCTCTCGCAACCGAGATGATAGAGAGGTCCCAGCTCTCGATAGACCCGGACGGCAACCTCCACATTTTCGTCCCGAAAAGGAACGCGACCGTTTTCGACTACCTCAAGATTCCGGGAAACGCGAGGAAGCTGGAAGCGATGGCCGCCGCCCAGAACATAACCGGGAGGGTCTACATAGAGAAGACCAACGGGGAAGAAACCGATGAACAGGAAAACGCAGAGGCCCGATCAGCGGAAAAAAAGGAACCCCGGGACACGATAAGAGAGGGGACAAAAAAACTGATCGACGCGTTCGAGGGGCGGGTCGTGAAGCTGGACAGGAAAGAGAACAAGTTCGATGCCGGAGGAGATGATGGCGAATCTGAATAAGCTTCTCAAGGAAGCGCAGAAGATGCAGGAAAAGATGCAGGAGGAGATAAGGAAACTGGAGATAGAGACCGCCACCGGAGGAGGAATGGTCACCATCAAAATGAGCGGCGAGAAGAAGGTGATATCCCTCAAGATAGACCAGTCGATCGTGGCGTCAGGCGACAAGGAGATGATCGAGGACCTTGTCATCGCGGCGTTCAACGAAGCGGCCGGCAGGGTGGACGAAGCGATAGAGTCGAAGATGGGCGGCCTCACCGCGGGCCTGGGCCTTCCCGGCTTCTGAGGAGCGACGGTTGCATTCCTTCCCGGAACCGATCGAAAAGACCCTCAAGGAACTGTCGAGGCTCCCGGGCGTCGGCAAGAAATCGGCCATGCGGATCCTCTACCACCTCCTGAAAAGCGGGGGCTCCGCGATCGAGGATCTCGAGGGCGCGCTGAAGCTCCTGAGGGAGAACATCGAGAAGTGCCGGACATGCAGGGGTTACAAGGAGAAGGGATCCGACTGCCCGATATGCGGCGACCCCAAGCGGGACCCCGGGCTCCTGTGCGTCGTTGAATCGACTCAGGATCTTCACCTTATAGACGGCACATCCGCGTTCAACGGTTCGTACTTCGTCCTTCACGGGCTTCTTTCGCCCTTCAAGGGGATCGGGCCTGAAGCGCTGGGCCTCGACGAGTTCAGGGAGAGGTTGGAGAACGAAGCCGTCAGCGAGGTGATAATAGCCACCCCGTACACCGCGGAGGGGGAGGCCACCTCGTCCTACCTGATAACGATAACGGAGGAGAAAGGGATTAAGGCCAGCAGGATAGGAATGGGCATCCCGATAGGCAGCGACCTCTCCTTCGTGGACCCGGAGACCCTGTCCCGCGCGCTTTCCGGCAGACGGGAGGTTAAGTGACTGAAACTGCTCGCGAAAACGCCATCCTTAATTGCAATTTTCAGGGTATTGTGGTATATGTAACAATTTGACCGGAGGACTATGTCATGGGCGCGTCTGACCTGATAATGTACGAAGAGGAGTTTCAGAAGATAAAGGATGTCATATCCAAACTCCGCGTAGATGCCAATGCCAACATTGTCTTCCTCGTCGACAAGAACGGTCAGCAGATCGCGGCCACCGGTGACATAGAAAGCCTGGACACCACATCGCTCGCCTCGCTCACCGCCGGAAATGTGGCGGCCACCGACGGGCTGGCGAAACTCATAGGCGAAAAGGAATTCTCCGTCCTGTTCCATGAAGGCGAGAAGGACAACATCCACATTTCGATCGTCGGAGGCAGGGTGATCCTCGTGGTCATTTTCGACGAGAGGTCCTCCCTCGGACTGGTGCGCCTGCGCGTCAAGAGATGTTCGGACGAGCTAAACAAGATCTTCGAGCAGATAATCGAGAAGAGCGAAAAGGAACACGCAAAGGGGAGCGTCACCTTCGAATCTCCGTTCGCGGAGATCACCGACGAAGACATTGACGCCCTTTTCAAGGACTGAACCGGGAGCTGGTGAATGTCGTTCATAAACTATTCGACGAGAGAGATCAACTGCAAGATAGTTTATTACGGCCCCGGCCTGTGCGGAAAGACGACCAACCTTCAGTACATCTATGAAAAGACCAACCCGAACGCCAAGGGGAAGCTGATCTCCCTCGCCACCGAAACGGACAGGACCCTCTTCTTCGACTTCCTCCCGCTCGATGTCGGCACCGTGAGGGGTTTCAAGACCCGGTTCCACCTTTACACGGTTCCCGGCCAGGTGTTCTACGACGCCTCGAGGAAGCTGATCCTGAAGGGAGTGGACGGCGTCATATTCGTCGCGGATTCCCAGGAACCCAGGATGGACGCGAACATAGAAGCGCTCGAGAACCTCGATTCGAACCTCAAGGAGCACGGATTCGACCTCAAGGTGATACCGTATGTCCTGCAGTTCAACAAGCGGGACCTTCCCACCGCGGTCTCCCTGGACGAGATGATAAGAGCTCTGAGATACAAGGACGAGCCGTACTTCGAAGCGATCGCTCCGAAGGGCGTCGGAGTGTTCGATACTCTGAAGGCCTGCGCAAAGCAGATCCTCGTCGAACTCAGCAAAAAGTAAGACCAGCAAAGCAAAAAACATAGACAGCTAAGCGGCATTTCTTTCATAAAAGCTCGATTTGTCGTAGCAGCGTTTTTTCCAGTAGCCGGCCGGGTTGACCCTTTTCCCGGGCGGGTATATCCTTTGATTGTGGAGAAAAGATGACAAAGCGGACCAGGCTGACGACTGTCGACACGATCCGGTACTTGACCTTCATTATTCTGGGGGTCGTCATGCTCGTCTTTAAAAGTCGTTATTCCGGGCCTATTGAGGAGATCATCCATTCATTCGCTGGTAATTTCTTCGTGTCCGCCGCGGTTTATTTCCTCGCCAGGATCGGGCTGAGCCAGGTAGGGCAGGGGATATTCTCCGCGGCCATGGCCGCGATCCTCGCCACGGAACTTTTCGAGATCACCGACGGCTTCGGCGTCATGTCCAACACCTTCGACCCCGTGGATCTTCTTGTCAATCCCGCGGGAGTTGCCGCGGCCGTCCTGATCGACAGGATCACCACCCCCTCCGACAGATTCTAGTCCCCAAGCCCGGGATCGAGAACCGTGGCCGGGGAGGAATACCTCCGGCTCAAGAGATGTTGATAATGCTTGAAGTTGTGTCAACCGGGTGAAAAGCCGGGAGGAGGGATAAATGAAATTTTTCGAATCATACTCGGAACATGCTTATTCGGCGCTCAGGATCATGGCGGGGGCGATGTTCTCGTTCCACGGCGCGCAGAAGGTGCTTGGATTCATGGCGGAACAGCAGCCCCCGATCGGGTCCCAGCTCTGGATAGGCGGAGTGATCGAGCTTGTCGGCGGGCTCATGATAATGACGGGCCTGCAGGCTGTATGGGCGGCTTTCGTGGCGAGCGGGCAGATGGCGGTCGCGTACTTCCAGTTCCACTGGAAGTTCCAGTTCGGCCCGGAGTTCTTTCCCGCGATCAACCACGGAGAGCTTGCTGTCCTGTACTGCTTCGTCTTTCTCTACATCGCGGCGAAGGGAAGCGGGAAGTTCTCGCTTGACGGCCTGTTTTGCAGGAAGAAAACCGAAGAGGCGCAGGCTTAAAGCTGATGGCAGGTGCCCTTCGGACAGGCTTAAAGCTGAAGCGCTGAAGATCGACGGTGCGGAAGTTCCATAAGGAAATTGATTCATCACTTTTTCAATTTTCAATACAGGCGAAGCCTGTTGGCTGACGCCAGGGCTGATGACTGAAGGCTGAAGGGACATTAGCGCGGAAGAGCTCAAGTTCACTAGGGAAAAGGATTCCAAAAATTTTAAATTTAATCTTTAAAATTCTCAATTTTAAATTCAGGCGAAGCCTGAATGGCTCTGCCTAAAGCCCCGTCCCCCAGGCGGTTCCTTCTCTCTGCTCAAAATTCTTTAGGATATATCCGACGAGATACAGGCTCCCGGCGACTATGACCGTTCCGGTATTTCGGGCGGAAATTTTAGCTTTTTCAAGAGCCTTCATGGGTTCGCTGATAAAAGAATACTTGTCCTTTTCGAGAAGTTCCTCTAGGTCCTCCCGCTTCGCAGCCCTGTTCATCGGGATCTCCGTGAGGATAATTTCCTCGAAAAACGGGGCGAGGATGCCCGCCATTTTCTCCGCCGGTTTGTCCTTCATCACGGAGAAGACGAGGACCTTCTTTCCAGAAAGGCCTTCAACGAAGCGTTTCAGGGTCCTGATCCCGTCTATGTTGTGCGCTCCGTCAAGGAAGACGTCCGGCATCGAGGAGATCTTTTCGAGCCTTCCCCGCCAGCGGCATTTTTGCACGCCTTCACGGACGGAATCAGCGCCGATCTCGAACCCGAGCTTGCCAAGCTCCCGCGCGGTCAGGACAGCGAGCGCGGTATTGTCGACCTGATGTTTCCCGGGCAGAAAAGGCTTGGGAAAAAGCAGTTCTTTTTTTCCTTTTTGGAACGCGAAACCGCCGCCCTTCCTTGTCAACTTTCCTGCGCTCATCAGGCGGATCTCGGCTCCTATACGGTTGGCTTCCCCGGCGAGGATCTTCTCCGTCCTGTCCGAGGTTTTTCCTATAAGCGCAGGCCTTCCTTTCCTGAATATGCCGGCCTTCTCGAGGGCGATCTCGTCAAGCGTCCGCCCCAGGTACTGCTGGTGGTCCAGAGAAGCGTTGGTGACGACCGAGATGACCGGCTCGAGTATGTTTGTGCAGTCTTTCCCGCCGCCCATTCCGACTTCGACCACGGCGATGTCTATCTTCTCCTTGGCGAAGATCCGGAACGCGGCGAGGGTGAGGGCTTCGAAAAAGGTCGGCTTTTCGTCAAGCGATCCCCTTTTCTCCAGGCGCGAATACGCCATCCTGACATCCGAGACGGCTTCCGCGAAGAGACGGCCTGGTATCGGTTCGCCCCCTACCGCGATCCTTTCCCTGATATCGACGAGGTGCGGCGAGGTAAAGAGCCCGGTCCGGTATCCCGAGTGCCTCAGGATCGATTCGAGGCATGAACAGGTCGAACCCTTGCCGTTCGTTCCGCCGACGAGGACCGAAGGGAATTTCAGATGAGGGTCCCCCAGCTCTCCCGAGATGATCCTGGTGTGGCCGGTTCCCGTCTTGATCCCGAACGCGACCAGCTCGTCGAGCCACCTGAGGGAGCGCCTGTAATCCATGTTTCTACGGGGTCTCTTTTGATGTCAGCAAGGAAAGGACGCGTGCCAGGGTTTCCCTGAGCTCGGTCCTCGGGACGACCATGTCGAGCATACCCTTTTCCAAAAGGAACTCGGAGCGCTGGAAGCCGGGAGGGAGCTTCTGCCTTATAGTCTGTTCTATGACCCTCGGGCCGGCGAAGCCAATCAGGGCTCCGGGTTCGGCGATGTTAAGGTCCCCGAGCATCGCGTAGGATGCCGTTACGCCCCCGGTCGTCGGGTCGGCCATCACGGAGATGAACGGAAGCCTGGCTTGGTGGAGTTCCGCGAGCGCGGCCGAAACCTTCGCCATCTGCATCAGGGAGAAAACCGATTCCTGCATCCTCGCTCCTCCCGATGAGGAAACGATGACGAGGGGAAGCCTTTCCGAAAGGCATAGGTCGATCGCCCTCTTGATCTTCTCCCCCACGACGCTCCCCATCGAACCGCCCATGAAAGCGTATTCCATGACGCAGGAGACGGCGGCGGTTCCTCCTAGCCTCCCCCTGGCGACCACTATAGCCTCCTCTTCCCCGGAGGACCTCCTGTACTGCACGATCCTCTGGCTGTATGGTTTGAGGTCCTGGAAGGAAAGGGGGTCGAGGGTCGAGAGCCCGGAAAAAAGCTCTTCATACTTCCCTTCGTCGTAAAGCATCGAAAGCCTTTCGCGCGAGGTTATGTGGAAGTGGAACCCGCACTTGGGGCATACCATGAGGTTCTTCTGGACCGCCTCGGTGTACATTATCTGGGAACACGAGTCGCATTTGGTCCACAGCCCGGCCGGGACTTTCACGGCCTTGGCGGATTCGGGCGTAGCTGTAGGCTTCTGCTTCTTCCTGAACCACATTAACTTTCGTCCCCGTATGAGTATACTCCAAATAAGCCTAAAAAAAAGGGCGCTTTCTGTGGTATGCTCAATGGGGAGGAGACATGGTCCGTCTGCTGAAACTGCTCGCCCTCTGCGCCCTCTTCTTCGCGGGAACCGCCCTCGGCTTTTATTTCATGCTGAGGTCCTTCTCGTCGGGCTCGGCGACTTATGTCCCGGCGATCGAAGGCTTTCCGGCCGAAGAGGCTAAATTCATGACAGAGAGGGAACACCTCCTTTTCGAGATCAAGGATGAAAAATACGACACGAGAAGGGAGACAGGGGTCGTCATCATGCAGGCTCCCGCGGCGGGGATGGCCGTGAAGAAGGGACAGACCGTTTACGTCACGGTCAGCAAGGGGATCGAAAGGGCCATCGCGCCCAACCTCGCCGGCATGTCCCTGGATTCAGCCCAGATAGCCATACAGCAGAGCGGGTTGAACTTCAAGGGCGTATCCTACGTCTCGTCGAGTTCGCCCTCTCAGACGGTCCTTTCGCAATCTCCGGCCCGCGGAGCGGTAATATCCAGGGATGCCGACTGCTGGCTCCTGGTGAGCCAGGGCGGCAGGAGACCCGTTTTCCTGATGCCGGAGGTCGGGGGGAGGAACGTGAAGGAATGCGAAACCGTGTTTTCCGAATACGGGATCGCGGCGAACATAGAGATAAGAGGCGGCGAGGAGTCCGAAACTGTCAGGGAGCAGCGTCCCCTCCCGGGTTATCCGATCAGCGCGTCCGAGACCATCGGGCTTGGAGTGAGCAGATGAAAGAAGGCCTGCCGGGAGCGTGTCTCGCCCCGTCGATACTTTCCGCAGATTTTTCGAGGCTGAAGGATGAGATCGAGAAGGTCGCTCCCTTCAGCGGGATGATACACGTCGACGTAATGGACAACCATTTCGTGCCAAATCTGACGATAGGTCCTCCAGTCGTGGCTTCCCTGTCCAAGGCGACCAGCCTTCCGCTCGACTGCCACCTGATGGTGGAAAACCCCGAGAGCCTCGTGAAACCTTTCGCCAGGGCCGGAGCGAAGCTGCTGTCAGTCCACGCAGAGGCGACCGTCCACCTCAACAGGCTGATAGACTCGATCCGAAGCGAGGGGATGCGCCCGGGTGTCGTTCTCAACCCCGCGACTCCGCTCTCGTCCGTGGAAGAGATTTTGGAAGAGGTCGATTTCGTCCTGCTGATGAGCGTGAACCCGGGATTCGGCGGGCAGAGCTTCATCGAAGGCTCAATCCGGAAAATAAAGAGGCTCAGGTCGATGATGGAGGCGGGAGGGCTGGAAACGAAGATCCAGATAGACGGAGGCGTTTGCAGGGAGAACGCCCGCCAGCTCAGGGACGCCGGGGCCGACTGGCTGGTCGCAGGCTCGGCCGTCTTTTCGGCCGTCTCTTCGTCGGATGCGGCGAGAGAGCTCTCGGAGCTTATCAATGGCTGATTCCAAGTCCTTCCTCAGGGTCCGCTACGTCGAGACGGACCAGATGGGCATCGTTCACCACTCCGTCTATTTCCACTGGATGGAGGTCGGGAGGGCCGACTACCTCAGGGAGAGGGGGCTCTCGTATGCTAAAATGGAAGAGATGGGTATAAGGATGCCTGTAGTTGAAGCGAAAGCCGAGTTCATCTCCCCTGCGAAGTACGACGACGAGATCGTCGTCAGGACATCGTTGGCGGAGAAGAATCGCATTTCGTTCGCTTTCGACTACGAGATAGCCAGGAAAGCTGACGGAATTCTGCTCGCGAAGGGGACCACGAGGCATGTCGCCACCGACGGCTTCAACCGTCCGCGAAGGGTGCCCACGGATGTTTTCAAGATAATAGGAGGCAGCGTTGCTTAAGAGAGCATGGATCCTTTCATCGATCGTCCTTCTCGCGGCGTCTTTGACCGCGTGCCACAGGCAGAGGGGCCCCAGAATGGCCGAACCTGTCGAACTCATGACGGTTTCCGAGCTCTACTCGAAAGGAGAAGCGTTCCTGAAGAAGGGAAGGACCCACACGGCCAGGAAGTATTTCGAACAGGTCACCCTCAGGGAGGACGCCGGAGAACTCAAGGACAAGGCGACCATAGCGATAGCCGACAGCTACTTCGAGGAGGAGACGGTCGATGCCTATTCCGAGGCCATCAGCAGGTACAACTCATTCCTGGTGTTCCACGCCATGCACCCCATGGCACCTTACTGCCAGTATAGGATAGGGCTCTGTTTCTTCAGGGAGATGGACAGGCCCGACAGGGACGTGACCCCGGCGAGAAGCGCGAAGGAGTCGTTCCGCAGGCTCATCGAGAACTACCCCAACTCCGAGTATGTCGCTGACGCGAAGGAGAAGAGCGAGGAAGCAGACAACATCCTCGCGGCCCACGAGATATACATAGGCGATTTCTACCTGAGATCGGGGCACTTCAAGTCCGCGAAAGCAAGGTATCAGCAGGTCCTGGACACCTACCCGAACTACTGGAACATCCCTCTCGTGACCTTCAGGCTGGCCGAAGCTGAAAAAGAGGACGGCGAATTCGAAAAGGCAAGGGTGCTCTATGAGAAGGTGATATCCCTGAACCCGGATTCCCAGATGGCAAGGGACGCCCAGAAGAACATCGGGACGATGGGCAGGAAAGAAGCAAAAGAATCGAGAAGGGAAAACCAGAAGCTTGATGAACCGCTCCCCAAGATGAAAACCAGGCACTGGTGGCAGTTCTGGAGGCGGTAGCATGGACTCCGCCGAAAAATGGCTCGGAGACTGGGCGGAGAGCTCCAAGAAAAACTTCGAGAAGAACCATAGGATAAAATCCTTCAACGAATACCTCGGGGATCTCGCGGGCTCCCCCTACTCGCTTTCCAGGAACGCGGTCCAGTACGTAGTTGACATGATCGAGCACTTCGGCGAGGAGAAGGTCTACTGCATGGGCGAGTTGCTGACGAGGTTCAATCTTTTCTCCCAGCCGCTCCCCCAGAAGACGATCGCCCCCCTCGCGGGTTCGGAGGAAGCGGTCCTCGACGTTTACAGCGCGCTGAAGAACTTCGCAATAGAAGGGAAAATAGACAGGATGATCCACCTTCACGGGCCGAGCGGCTCCGGTAAGAGCCTCATCGTGGACTGGCTCATCAAGGGATGCGAAGAATACTCGCGGAAACCGGAAGGCGCGCTCTACACATTCCACTGGGTGTTTCCCTCCGAGGGAGGAAAGAGGATGGGCTTCGGCGAAAACCCCGCAGGAAGCGGAGCACCGAACACCTACGCGTACCTTCCTTCGGAGGAAGTCGCCTTCCGGCTTTCCTGCGACATGAACGATTCCCCCCTGCTCCTCATTTCGCCGAAAAGACGCAGGGCGTTCCTCGAAGAACTGCTCGCCGGTGCCGGCGAGGAAGATAAGGGCAGGTTCATCCCCACGAGGCACATAGTGGAGGACGACCTCTGCCCCAGATGCAGGGCCGTTTTCGACGCCCTCCACGACGAGTACGGAGGGGACGTGGAGAATGTGCTGCGACACGTGCAGGTGAAAAGGCTTCACATCTCAGGCAAGTACCAGAGGGCGGCGGCGGTGATATCTCCCCAGGAATCCCCGGACGCGGACAGCCGGCTCCTTTCTACAGACTCGAACCTCGACTCCATCCCATCCGTCCTCCAGCACCTCACGATCGAACAGCTGGGAGGAAGCCTCATCCAGGCGAACAACGGGATAGTCGAGTTCTCCGATTTCCTTTCCCGCTCGCCTGAACTGAACAAGTACCTCCTCTCTGCCGCTGGAGGGGGGACGGTAGAGGTCTCCAGGAGCCGGGTCTCCCTGAACCTGGTGCCCTTCGCGACTTCGGACGAGGACAGCCTCGATACTTTCAAGCAGAGCCAGGAGTTCTCGGCGTTCAGGGGGATAACCGTTTTCGTAACCGTTCCCTACCTTCTGGAAAGAAGCAAGGAACAGAAGATCTACATGGAGACACTCTCGAGGATAGGCAGGTTCAAGCACATAGCTCCGTATCTGGCGGAAAGCGCCGGGTTGTGGGCGGTCCTTACGAGGCTTCACAGGCCCGAGCCGGAGAACTACGGCAAGGAGATGACCGGCCTGGTGGCGAGGATCGGCCCCTACGAAAAGGCGGTTCTCTACGATTCGTTCTCGTTCCTGGTTCCCCCGCTTTGCGGGTTCGACATCCAGACGATAGAGGCGCTGCCCTACCTTCGCGAGGAGTTCAAGAGGACGCAGTTCTACGAAGGACGCTTCGGCTTCTCCCCCAGGGACATGGCGGAGATCTTCTACGGAGAGGCGTACAACAGGGAGAACAACTGCATCGGGCTCTACGACCTTCTCGACGGGCTCAACTCCCTTACCAAGGACAGGAGCCTTTTCAAGTTCCTCCAGCTCAAACCGGAGAACGGCTATCACGACCCGTCCGAGTTCAGCGAAATAATCAGGAAAGAGTACCTGGAGCTGTTCGAGGGGGATTGCCTCCAGGCCATGAAAATATATCCCGAGGGCGGGATCCTCGCCGTCGTGGACCCCTATTTCAACGCTGTCCTCGAGGAGAAGGAAGACGAAAAGACCCGGGAGCTGGAAAAGCTCCTCGCTGGAGAAAGAGACCCTGCCAAGTACAGGGACGAGATAAAAGCGGAAGCAGAAAGAGGGCTGAAACGCTCAGAATGGGGCTTCGTCCCAAGATACCTCGCCGAAGCGAGGAACTACGCGGCGGGTCTCAGGAAAGGCAGGGAGGAGGAGACGCGGGCGGTCCTGGCCGCCTCGATGCGGCTCCTCGCGGGAGGGGAGAAGAACGTCCAGCCCGAGAGCCTTCCCCCCGCGAAGAACTTCGTCGAGAGGATGATGGAGGAGTTCGGCTACTGCCCGCACTGCCTGTACGAGAGCATCAAGGCTGTCCTGGAAGAGAAATACAAGTAAGCCGCGCGATGAGCTTCGACTGGAAAAAGGTCGCGATCTATACCCAGCTCGCCTATACCTTTCCGGCGGCGGTGTTCGTGCCGTCGTTTATCGGCTGGTTCCTTGACGGCCGCCTTGGGACCGCCCCGTGGCTGCTTTTCATCGGTTTCGTCGTGGGGCTTGCGGCGGGGTTCGCCGTTGTTTTCAGGACGCTCCGGGAGGAAGGAAAGGGCGGCGATGGATGAAGCTCTCCTGAAAAAAGAGAGAAGAAGCTTCGAAAAGAGAGTGTTCTTCACCTCTCTCGCCCTCTCGGCCCCCCTGTCGCTCCTTTTCTGGACGGGGAGTCCGGGCGACGCGCTGGCGTTCTTCCTTTCCCAGCTGGTCGTGGCCGCCGATATCGTGCTTTTGAGCGAACTGTCCGGTTCCATGCTTGAAAAAGGCGGCGGCTCCGGCGCAAGGATCGCGGCCTCGCTGCTGCTCAAGCTCGTGTTGCTCTTGGGTGGATTGTATGTTATTCTTTCACTCTTCTACAGCAAGCCTCTGGGGCTTTTCGCGGGATTTTCGCTCCCCCCGGGGGCGGCTTTGTTTTGGGCGCTTCGGGACGCCGGAAAGAGTTGATGGAAGAGCTTAATTCGTTTCCGACATGGGTGCTGAAGGAATACTTTCACGTGGAGGCGAGCGACTATCTCGTCATGCTTGCGCTCATAATGGTCCTTTCCCTCGCCGTCCTTTACTCCCTAACGAGGAACCTATCGGTCGAGAGGCCCAGCTGGGTCCAGCATTGTCTCGAATACATAGTCCACGGATTCGACAACCTGCTGACCGAGGTCATCGGAAAGCACGGAAGGGACTATCTTCCCGTCGTAGGGACCTTCGGCGTTCTCATATTTTTGTGCAACCTCTCCGGGTTCATCCCCGGGTTCATGCCGCCGACGAGCCACCTGATCGTGACGCTCTCTCTCGGGCTCTGCTCTTTCGTGATGTACAACCTGATAGGGGTCGCGAAGGGAGGGTTCTCCTATTTCAAGCACTTCCTGGGGCCGATGGCGGCGCTCGCGGTCCTCTTTCTGCCCATAGAACTCGTCAGCCACTGTTCGAGGCCCGTGTCGCTCGGCATCCGTCTTTTCTGCAACATATTCGGAGACCACCAGGTCGGGAACATCTTCCTTCAGCTGGTGCCTTTCGGGGTGCCCGTGCCGTTCATCCTTCTCGGGCTGTTCGTGGCGTTCATGCAGACATTCGTGTTCGTGATACTTTCTTCGGTCTACATATCGATGGCTCTTCCCCACGACGAATCGGAACATCCGGAATAGATAGGAGGGAACAAAGTGAAAAAGAAACTCTTCTTGCTGGTAATTCTCCTCGCCGCGCTCGCGGCGGTGCCCGCGATGGCCCAGGACGAGGCCAAGGCTTCCACGGGCTGGACGCCCGAAATGGTAAAGATCTTCACGGCAGGGTTCGCGATGGCGTTCGCCTCGGCCCTCTGCGGCATAGGCCAGGCGCTCGGCATCTCCGCGGCCTGCAAGGGCGCCGCCAGGAACCCCGCGATCGCCGGGAAGATACAGATGATGATGATCATCGGGCTCGTCTTCATCGAATCGCTGGTCCTCTACACCCTGCTGATCGTTTTCGTAAAAGTCTAAGAAGCTTGAAGGAGGGCTCCTGTTTCAAGGAGCCCTCCCCCGAATCGTGACCCTGAAGAACCCCACGCTCAAAACGCCGATATCCGTTCCGGACCCCGCCTCTTATCTCATCTCCCTGAAGAAGGCGGGAAGGCCTGTCCTCGCAGTGGTTTCCCGCAGGGTCGCCTCGCTATATCCCCGGCTAGCAGGCGCACTGGAGAAGGGCGGAATAAGGGTCATCGCCTGGACGGACGGGGAAGAGAACAAGACGTACGCCTCCAAGCGGAAGCTGGAAGCCGAGCTGATAAAGGCGGGGGCCGACAGGGGCTCGCTCGTGGCCGCGGCCGGCGGAGGGACCCTTCTCGACCTCGCCGGCTTTACCGCCGCGACCCTTTTCCGGGGCATGAAATGGGTAAGCGTACCGACGACGCTCCTCGCCATGGCGGACGCCTCTATCGGTGGCAAGACAGGGATAAACATCAAAGAGGGTAAGAACCTCGTCGGCGCCTTTCACTTTCCTGAAGAGGTCGCCGTCTGGCTTCCTTTCCTCGCCTCCCTTCCTAAAAAGGAAATGACGAACGGCCTCGCCGAGTGCCTCAAGCACGGGTTGATCGCAGACGAGGACCACTACCTCGAAGTCCTGAACGCGGACCCGGGGGACATGAAGGTCATGGAAAGTGTAATCCGGCGCTCGCAGGAGATAAAGCTGGACATCGTCCGGAAAGACCCTTTCGACGAATCTGGTGAAAGGAACATCCTCAATTTCGGCCATACGATCGGCCACGGGTTGGAAAAACTCTCGGGTTACAGGCGGCCCCACGGAGAATCGGTGATCGCCGGAATGGCCTGGGAGACGGCGGCCTCGCTCGTCGAAGGTTGCTGCTCGAAGCCCGCCTTCAGGCAGATAAGGAATGCGCTCTCGGAGTTCGCCGGGGTCCCCCGCATCGACGGGAGGGGGATGGAAAGGCTGTGGGGGCATCTTCGCCTCGACAAGAAGAACAGGGAAGGCGAAGTCCGCTACGCGCCACTTCGGGAAGCCGGGTCGCCGGCGCTTCCCACGCCTTATCTCGCCCCGCTTCGGTTTGAAGTTCTCGAGGAATCGTATAGACTTCTGGTGGAAGGCTGAGATGGAGATAGTGTACGGTCTTAACCCGATCGCGGAACTGGTCAGGGCGAAAAGGAGGAAGCTTCTCAGGCTTTACGCCCAGGACCCGAAACGGTTCGCCACACTCCGGAACAAGGTTGAAGAAGAACTTCCCGAGCCCAGGTACGAATCCAGAGCGACGCTCATCAATATTTCCGGAAGCACTCACAACCAGGGGCTGGTGGCCGAAGCCGAGGATTACCCGTTCGTGGAGATGGAAGAGATCTTCGAAAAACCGCAGAAGTTCATCCTCGCCCTCGACAACCTCACCGACCCGCAGAACGTCGGCGCCATACTGAGGAGCGCCTATTGCGCGGGGGTTTCAGGCGTGACGATGCGGTCCCATCACGCGGCGGGGGTGACCCCTTCGGTGGTGAAGGCTTCGGCCGGAGCCTCGGAGCATCTGCTGATATCGGTCGTTTCAAACCAGTCGAAGGTGCTTGAAAAAGCAAGGGAGGAAGGCTATTTCATCGTGGCGCTCGACATGGACGGGAGCCCCTTGTACAAGGCGAAGGTCCCCTGGAAAAGGCCGATAATGCTCATGGTAGGCGCCGAGGACCAGGGCGTTAGCGCCATCCTGAAGAAGAACGCGGACATGACGGTGAAGATACCGATGAAAGGCGTGCTTGATTCCCTGAACGCCTCGGTGGCCGCGGCTCTCGCCCTTTTCGAGATCGCGAGGAACAGGGATTAGATCCAGGCGCAGACGGAAAAGGTTCAAAAACCGCCCGGTTTGTGAGAAAATAATCAATTTGGAGATGATATGAGCCAAAAGATGAAGATCCTCGCGTTCTCCGCCGCCGTGATCCTTCTGCTGGCCCTTCTCCTGGGCCTGCAGGCCCTGAGGGGGGAGAACGAGCTCGCGGTTTTCGTGACCGGGGGGGCCGAAGGGTACCTGCTTCCGTGCGGTTGCAGGACCTCGCCCGCTGGAGGGCTGTCGAGGAGGGTAACTCTCATCGATGACGCCCGCAGGGAGAATCCGGGAAGAAGGGTCGTTCCGGTCGAGCTGTCGCCTCTTTTCATGGACAGGGGGCCCGCGAAAGATGTCATAAATACGGCGTTCGGAGATTTCCTCAAGTCCGAGAACTACCTTGTTTCCGCGGGGCCGAGAGACCTCGAGCTCGGCAATAAACTGAAAGAATACTACAAAGGGGAATACCACCTTGCCGGGATGGCCGGGTACAGGGATGATGTGGTCGTGGAACTGGGGGGGTACAGGTACCTGCCTTTCGGCAAGAAGGGAAAGCTGAGGCTGTTGTTCATCTCCGAGACGGCCCTGCTGGGGAAGAAACTGGACGACCCTCTTGAGGTTTTCAGGAAGAAGGTGCGGGAGGCGCCCCAGGACACCTACATAGTGTTGGGCAACCTATCCACCATGAAGATCCAGGAAATGGTCAAGGAGAAGGCGGACCTGCTGGCAATAGTTTCGGTCTGGGGCCACATGGTAACCACCCTGCCCCAGAAGGCTGACGATACATGGGTCGTTTTTTTGGGCGACAGGGGCAGGAGGTACGCCCTGCTCGAGATAGGCTACTTCGACGGGCGGTGGGAGATATGGCCCAAATGCGAATACATCCACAGGTCGCTCGAAGGCGACGCGAAGGTGGAAGAGCGCGTGCGGGAGACCATGAAGAAAGCCGAGGAGATCAACCTCTCGGAGCTTGAAAAAAGCGTCGTCAAACCCGCGGGTCCTTCTTTCAATGGCAGCGATCACTGCGGAGGATGTCACGCGAAGGAATACGACATCTGGAAGAAGACCGGCCACGGGTCCGCCTTGGCCACGCTCGAGATAGACCACCAGCAGAACAACACTGAATGCCTGCCGTGTCACGTTACCGGGTTCCGGGGGGGAGGCTACCCCGCAATGAAAGAATCGTTGTCGGGGGTCGGATGCGAAAGCTGCCACGGCCCCGGGGAAGGGCATCCGCCGGAGCGGCACGCCCCTGCCGAAGAGGCGGCCGGCGCCTGTCTCAAATGTCACACCAAAAGGGATTCCCCCAATTTCGACAGGGAGATGTACATGAAGATGATCGACCACTGGTCGAGGAATTGAGCCGGCGGTCCCGATGAACGGATACCGGAGCGATTCTTGAAAAGACTCATGATCGTAACCCTCGTCTGTATTTTTACCTACGGCCTCGCGCAAAGCTGGCAGCTCGCCATGGACAAAGGGACCGGGTCTCCGGATGACTCCAGGCCGGCGGAAATCCTGAAGGAGGCGGTCGGACTGGTGGAATCGAAGGCGAAGGAACCTGCAACTCAGGACGAGCTGTTCGACGGGTTCCTGAACGAGATGCTGCAGAGCCTCGACCCCCACAGCAATTATTTTTCCCCGGAAGCCTTCAGGGAGCTTCTCGAGGACCAGGAGGGCCGTTTCTTCGGGATAGGGGTTCTGATCGCGAAGCCTACACCGTCCAGCCCCCTCCTGGTGATCAATCCCATCCAGGGAACTCCGGCCTACAACGCAGGGATGAGGTCGGGGGACATGATCACGGAGGTCGAGGGAAAACCAACCGACAAGATGACGACGAAAGAAGCGGTGAAAATGCTGAAGGGGCCGAAGGGCACGAAGGTCAGGATCACGGTCTCAAGGTCCGGAGAAAACGCCTTCGGGCTCGAACTCGAGAGGAACGAGATCCCCAAGCAATCGGTCTCTTATGCGATCCTGCTGGGCGGAAACATCGGCTACGTGCGGGTAATGCATTTCGGGGAGACCACGGTGGATGAGCTCGAAGAGGCTCTCTCCGGCCTTGCGAAAAAGGGCGCCTCGGCTTTCATATTGGACATGAGGGACAACCCGGGAGGGTCACTGAGAGCCGCCGTTGACATGTGCTCCCTGTTCTTGAGGAGGGGCAAGCCGGTCGTGTCGGTGCGCCCGAGGAAAGGCTACGAAAGGAACTTCATCAGTTTCGGATGCTCGAAGTACTGCTCCGTTCCGGTCGCTGTGCTGATAAACATGGGATCGGCGAGCGCCTCCGAGATCGTCGCCGGAGCGCTTCAGGACAACGGGCGGGCGGTCATCATTGGCGAAAGGAGCTGGGGCAAGGGACTTGTCCAGACGGTGACTCCCATGAAAAGGGGGGCCGTCGCCATAACCACGGCGCATTACTTCACGCCGTCCGGAAGGAACATCCAGAGAAGCTACGATTCCAGGGACAGTTACCTCTTCCCCGACGATGAGGGAGAGATCGACGCGGAGCGCTCGGGAGGGATCGATCCCGATATCAGGGTGGTGCCGCCCAAGATCCCTCCGCTCGCCCTGAAGCTAGAACGGGAGAGGTTCTTCCTTGACTTCGTATCGAAGCGCGCGCAGAAGGGAGACCTCACGATCGAGGATGTGAGGAGCGGAGCTTTCGCGGAAGAGGCCAGGGCCGCGGCGTCCAAGGACGGCGGTATGAGCGATACAGAATGGAAAGAAAGCAGGGATTACATTACCAGGGCCCTGGAGAGAGAGTTCAGGACGCTGAAAGAAGACCCGACGGCGGGCTTCGAGGCGATGGTCCCGCTTGATGTCCAGATAAAGAAAGCTGTCGAGACTCTTCACGAACAGCTGGCAAAGGAGCAGGCGGCTTAATGTTCGAAAAACTATCTGAAAGGCTCCAGGGGGTCGTCAATTCCCTCAGGGGCAGGGGTAAACTGACCGAATCGAACATAGAAGAGGCGGTAAGGGCGGTCAGGATCGCCCTGCTCGAGGCGGACGTGCATATCTCCGTCGTGCGGGACGTCCTGGACGGAGTAAAGGCGAAGGCGCTCGGACAGGAGGTCCTGAAGAGCCTCACCCCCGACCAGCACTTCATCAAGATACTGCACGAGGAGATGGTCAGGGTCCTCGGGGAAGGAAAGACCTCCCTGGCGTTCCCGGCCCTTCCCCCCGGGATCCTCATGCTCGTGGGGCTTCAGGGGTCCGGCAAGACTACGACGGCGGCAAAGATAGCGAGGTATTTCCTCAAGGAGGGCCATTCGACCTTGCTCGTCCCTGCGGACGTTTACCGTCCGGCGGCCCAGCAGCAGCTCAGGGTCCTCGCCAAACAGGTCGGAGTCTTTTTCTACGAGCCGCAGGGCGAGGCCGATCCCGCGGCTATGTGCGAAAAAGCCGTTTCGGATGCGAAGAAAAGGGGCATCCACAGGGTCGTGATCGATACCGCAGGAAGGCTCCACATAGACGAAAAGCTGATGAAAGAGCTGGAGGAGATCTGCTCGAGGGTCAACCCGGCGGAAAGGCTGTACGTCGCCGACGCCATGGCGGGGCAGAGCGCAGTCCAGACCGCGAAAACCTTTCACGAGAAGGTAAACCTGACCGGGATCCTGCTCACGAAAGCGGACGGAGACGCCAGGGGCGGAGTCGTCCTTTCGGTCAAGGCGACCACGGGGCTTCCAGTAAAAATGGTCGGGACCGGCGAGAAAACGGACGCAATAGAGCTTTTTTATCCCGAGAGGATGGCTTCGAGGATCCTTGGCATGGGGGATGTCCTCTCGCTCATAGAAAAGGCGCAGGAAACGGTCGACCTCAGAGAGGCCGAGAAGACCGCCAAAAGGCTTGAAAAGGGCGAGTTCACCCTCGAGGACCTGCGGGACCAGTTCCGGCAGATCAAGAAGATGGGCCCGCTGGACCAGATAGTCGGCATGATACCGGGCCTTTCCTCCATGGGCAACATCCCCAGGCCGGAGATAGACGAAAGGCAGATAAAGCGGATGGAAGCGATACTCGACTCCATGACGGAAGATGAGCGCTCAAGGCCCAAGATCCTGAACGGAAGCCGCAGGCGGAGGATTGCCGCGGGTTCCGGGACAACGGTAGCGGACGTGAACCGCCTTGTCCAGCAGTATCTGGAAATGAAGAAAATGGTTGAAAAGATGAAAAAAGGCGGAATGAAGAGTATACTTAGAAACTTGCGGGGGAAGCTCCAATAGCCTTCTCCGTTTTGAATTTTTTTTCTCCTAAGGTAGAATGTAAATGAGGATGGGCTTGAGGTAATGGCTAAGAAGAAAATTCTTGTTGTTGATTATGAACCCAAGGCTCTCGACAGGCTGATCTCCCTTATCCCAACGGATGTTTACGAGGTTTTTACCGCCAAGGACGGGATACAGGCCATCGAGGAATTCGACAAGATCGGTCCCGACCTGGTCCTCCTGAGGACGATGCTTCCCAAGAAACACGGCTTCCAGGTGTGCCAGGAGATGGTCGAGAAGAAAAAGAGCATCCCGATCATAATGCACTGCAGCATCTACAAGAGCAGGAAGTACAAGGCCGACGCGACCAAGATATACGGCGCCGCCGATTACCTCGAAGACCCCATCGAAGAACAGGTTCTCCTCTCCGCGATGGAGACCTATCTCGGAAAGAAAGAAGTTGCGCCTGCTCCGCAAGCAGAAGAAAAGAGGGAGGCCCCGCAGGTCCAGGCTCCCGCTCCGCCTGTTATCGAGGTGCAGAAGGAGGCCCCGAGAGAGCCGAAGAAAAAACCAGGGCTTGACATAGACAAGGCTCTAGAAGACACACTCTCGGGCCTGTCGATGCCCACAAAGAAAAAAGAGGCCGCTCCTGCTGCCGCTCCTCCTCCTCCGATTCCGGAGCCAAAGAAGGAAACGGCTCCGCCCCCGCCTCCGCCGCCGCCTCCTCCGCCACCCCCTCCGCCTCCTCCTCCGCCACTACCTCCTCCTCCGCCGAAACCGGCCGAACCTCCCAAGGCGGTGCAGCCTCCGCCCGCGCAGGTTCCTGAAAGCCAGGTAACTTCGGAAGAGCTGTTCGGGGATGTGATAAAAGGAGTCGAGCAGAAGATCGTGAAAGGCAAGGAGCCGGGGACCTCTCCGAAGATAGACATCGGAGCGGCGCTCGGCGAGCCTCAGAAGGCCGCGGAGCCCGCGAAGCCTTCCGCCCCTCCTCAGATTCCCAAGATAGATATCCCCAGGATCGAGAAACCCGCGGCCAAAGCCGAACCCGAAGCCAAATCGTCAATTGACAAGAAACTGGAGGAAACCCTTTCGGGGGTCAAGCTGAAGAGCGCTCCGGCTAAAAAAGCTCCTGAAATGCCGGAAGTTAAGCTCCCCGAACCTCCGAAACCCGCTCCGGCGCCAGAGCCCAAGCCCCTGCCCGCCGAGGTGAAACCCGCCGCGCCCTCCAAAATAGAAGACACCGGCGAAGGGAAGATGCTTTTCGGTCAGTACGAGCTTCAGGACAAGATCGCAACAGGCGGCATGGCCGAGCTCTTCAAGGCTAAACAGGTCGGGCTCGAAGGGTTCCAGAGGATCGTCGCGATAAAGAAGATCCTTCCCCACCTGGCCACAAATTCCGATTTCGTCACGATGTTCATAGACGAAGCGAAGCTCGCCGCCCAGCTCAATCATCCCAACATAGTCCATATCTACGACCTGGGAAAGAAGAGCGACGCCTACTTCATAGCGATGGAGTATGTGGAGGGGCGCGACCTGAGGAGCATCCTCAAGGAGTGCGAACCTCTCCAGGAGACGGTCCCCCTGAAGACGGCCGTTTACATCGCGAGGAAGGTCTGCTCCGCGCTCCATTACGCCCACACCGCTAAGGACGCCGACGGGAAGGCGATGAAGCTGGTTCACAGGGATGTCTCCCCGCAGAACATCCTCATTTCTTCCGCCGGCGAAGTTAAACTCGTGGACTTCGGCATAGCGAAGGCAGCGAGCAAGGCCAGCCACACCCAGACGGGAGCGCTGAAGGGCAAGCTTCTTTACATGTCCCCGGAACAGGCATGGGGAAAGACGCTTGACGGAAGGAGCGACATTTTCTCGGTCGGAACGGTCCTCTTCGAAATGCTCACGGGGAAGAAGCTTTTCTACGGCGACTCGGAGATGTCGATATTGGAACGCGTCCGCGAGGCGAAGGTCCCCGACTTCGAGCCGTTCAAGGAACTGATCCCGCAGCAGCTGGAAAAGATAATCAGGCGCTCGCTCGAGAAAGATCCCGACCGCCGCTACCGCGACGCGAGAAGCCTCGAAGCGGACCTTGAAAAATTCTCGAGGCAGATGGCGTTCGTGACCACCGCGTACGATACGGTCTCCTTCCTTTCGAACCTTTTCCCCTCCGTTTACACGAAGGAGAAGCTGGAAGCGCTCAGCAGGGAAAAGGAAGAGGCCGAAGCAGGCCTGCAGCAGCCCCAGAAAGAAGCGGAGGAGAAGAAGAAGGTCGACACGGTCAAGGTCGTGCCGCCGCCTCCCCCTCCAAAGCCGGTAGAGAAACCCAGGCCGGTAGAAGAGAAGAAGGCCGCCCCGCCACCGCCAAAACCCGTTCAAAAGGAGGCTCCGCCTCCGCCGAAGCCTGCCGAAAAGAAGGAGGAGCTTTTCTCCAGCGTCGCGGCCGATGAGGACGCGGGCGAAGGCAAGAAGAAAATGATGATGATCGGCGGGATTGTCGGCGGAGTGGTGGTTCTCGCCATTATCGGATTCCTCCTCTTCGGAGGCAAGAAGCCGGCTCCTCCCGCGGAAGAGAAACCTGCCGTTACGGATACCAAGCCCGCCGATACCCAGCCGAAGGTCCCCGAGGCGCCGAAGGAAATAACGCCTGAGGTCCCGCCTCCGCCGGCGACTGCCGAAAACCCAGCCGACGTCGAAAAAGCAAAGACGGCGGCGACGACGGCGCTCAAGAGCTTCGACGACGCCATAAAGGCGGTCGAGGCCGCCGGAGCCGCGGAACACGCGCCCCAGGCTCTCGAATCCCTGAAGAAGAGCAAGGGCAACATGGACAGGCTGTTCAGGAACGCCAAGAGCATCGGCGAGTTCGACGCGATATCGAAAGCTGCGAAGTCCGGCCTCGACAGTGCGAACAAGTCGAAGGACGACGTGGCGGCCCTGAAGGCCCAGAAGGAGAAGGAAAAGGCCGACGAGGCGGCGAGGCTCAAGGCCGAGGAAGACAAGAAGAAGGCGGACGATGCGGCAAAAGCCGCAGCCCAGCCCAAAAAGACGGAACGGGGCCAGTTCGTTCCTCTCCCGGACCTCCTCGACAGCGAAAGGCCGAAGGTGATCAAGAGGGCTGAACCCGTCTATACCGCACTCGCCAGGCAGAACAAGGTAGAGGGCACATACTATGTCCAGATGAGCGTGAACGAGGAAGGCAAGGTCACCGCCGCCGAAGTGGTCCGCGGGCCTTCGCCCGACTACGGCCTCAAGGACGAATGCGTTAAGGCGGCTATGCAGTGGCAGTTCGCCCCCGCCGTGAAGGACGGCGTGCCGGTCAAGACTCAGATGACGTTCGGGATTCCTTTCAAGTTGAAATAGAAGACCTAATAGGGAGGTTGCTGTGAGCTTAACCGACAAGCAGAAAAAGTTTTATCAGGATGCCCTTTCCCAGACCAAGGACGAGATCAAGGACATCGACATTCAGATCGAGGCGGAACTCGCCAAAGTGAAAGAGCGGCTGGCCGAGCTTCAGGAAGCGAAGAAGGCGGCCCTGCAGATGCACGCCGCCGCGTGCCTCAGGCTGAACGTCAAGAACGAGTTCGAAGAAGAAGGAGAGTAGTCCTATTTAAAAACCGGAGCGCCAAGGTGCCCCTTCACAGGGGGTGAAAAGGGAAATGCCGTGAGATCCGGCTGCGACCCCGTCACTGTGATCGGCGACGAAAGCGGCTTTTTGCCACTGCCCACACGGGCGGGAAGGCGCCGCGAGTAGAAAGACCCGTAAGCCAGGAGACCTGCCTTGGGATGCACAGAACGGCCGTTCTCGCGGGAGAACGTCTTTTCCGGCGTCTCAAGACCCCCCGAAAGGTGAAAATGAGACGCTGTTTTTGTTTTATAATTCTTATCGCCTGTTTCGCCGTCTTCGCCGAAAGGCCGGGCGGAAGGTTCATCAGCCTTTCCCCTTCGACAACGGAGATAATCTTCGCGATAGGAGCTGGAGACAGCCTTGCCGGTGTCACAGCACCCGCCGATCATCCCGCGGAGGCCGCGAAGAAAGAGATCGTGGCGTCCTACGACGGTATCCTTTTTGAAAAGATCGCGGCCATGCGTCCGCGGGAATGCCTTACGGTCTCGGGGATGCAGAGCGGCGAGTCGCTCGGAGTTATCAGAAGGCTGGGGATCAGTGTGACCGAGTATCCGGTCTCGACGCTTGAAGAGCTCATCGCGTGCATATACGATATAGGCCGGAAATGCGGGCGGGAGGCAGAGGCCGGCAAACTCGCGGAAAGAATAAGAAAATCTGTAGAGAAAATTTCAAAGGAAATTCCATTCAAAAAAGAACGCGCGATCTTTTTGGTCGGGCTCGATCCGGCGGTCGCCGCCGGAAAGGGGTCGTACCTCAACGACCTGTGCCGGGCCGCTGGATTTGTCAACGTTCTCGAGCAGGTCCCTCCGTCATATTCCGTCATCTCCTTCGACACGATCGCGGGATTGGACCCCGACTGGATAATCCTTCCCGAAGGCGAGATAGGTAAGGATTCCCGTGAAGAGTTCGTCCGCAGGATCAGAGCCATCGATAAAAACACCAGGATCGGGGAAATAAACGCCGACCTTATCATGAGGCCGGGGCCGCGGGTCGTAGAAGGCGTGGAAAAGCTGGCGGAACTGAGGAGGGAAAACAAGAAGTGAATCTGAAAGGCGGTTTCCTCATCATCCCGCTGCTGCTGGTCCTTCTGATTTTGGCCTCGTTCTTTCTTTTTCTCCCCCAGAACATCGACCGGGAAGGAATGAAAACGGTGATTCTGAATATAAGGCTGCCGGAGATCCTTTCGGCAGTTCTGACGGGCGTCGCTCTCGCTGTTTCGGGGCTGGTGTTCCAGGTGGTGCTCAGAAACCCCCTCGCCGACTCCTACGTCGTGGGAATATCAGGCGGCGGCGCTTTCGGAGTAACTCTTTCCTTGCTTCTCGTGGGGATGGGCGGGGCGGCTTTCCCGCTGAGGGCTCTCTCGGCATTCGTTATCGGAGGCGGGTCTCTTGTCCTTCTCATGAAGGTTTCCAAAGGCAATCCGGAAAGGATGCTTCTCGCAGGCGTCCTTCTCAACACAGCCTTCGCGGCACTCGCGCGGCTCATAGTTTCATTCCTCGACCCGGCGGAACTGGCCGCCACCAACACTCTTCTCATAGGGTTTATCTATCCCATCTCTTCCTTCGAGCTGTCCTTCGCCTTCAGCGTGATCCTGATATCCGCGGTCGTCCTCCTCCGGGCTGGAAAAGCGATCGACATCCTCTCTTTCTCAGACGACGAGGCGTCATCGCTCGGAGTCGATGTGGCGAAGGTGAGGTTCGCTTCGCTCGCGGGAGCCTCCCTGCTCGCGACTACGGCCGTTTCTATCGCGGGGATGATAGGTTTCGTGGGGCTGATCGTTCCGCACATCGCCCGCTCCGTTTTCGGCAATTCCTTCGGCAGGCTCTTCGCCGCTTCCGTGATCCTCGGCCCGGCGCTGATGCTTGCAGCATATGTCATGACGAAGGCCGTTTCATCCATCGTGATAGTGCCCGTAGGCCTTTACATCAATTTCGTCGGGATACTGTTTTTCTTCGCCCTGCTCATGAAGAAGGAGCTTTTCAATGACTCTTGAGGCCAGGGGAGTCTCCTTCGCGTACGGCTCGGGGGAGAGCCTTGTAAAGGGTTTCTCGGCTCTCTTTCCGCCCGGTTCGGTCACGGCCATCCTCGGCCCCAACGGCGCTGGCAAGACGACGTTTTTAAAACTTCTTCTCGGCCTCCTCAAGCCTTGCGAAGGGGAGATCATCTGCAAGGGAAAAAGCATCTCCGAAACGAGCCATAAGGAGAGGGCGGAGACGATATCCTACCTCCCGCAGAGGTCCGTCCAGCCGCAGGAATGGAGCCTCTGGGAACTTGCCGAGAAGGGCGGTTTCCCGAGACGCGGCGGCGGTTCTTTCGGAGAATTCATCCAGAAGAAAAAGCGGGAGGCAGGGGAACTTTTAGAACTCGAAGACCTCTGGGAGAGGCCCATTTCTACCCTGAGCGGCGGAGAGCTCCAGCGGGGCCTGATCGCAAGATGCCTCGTGCAGGACTGCCCGATACTGGTCATGGACGAGCCGATGAACCACCTCGACCTCGCCCACAGGCTGAGGATCTGCGGGCTCTTCGACAGGCTTTCGACGGAAGGGAAGACCGTCATCTACGCGGTCCACGACTTCAACATCTCGATACAGTTCAACCACAGGCTCTTCGTCCTCAAAAAGGGCGGAGAGTTCGTCGAGGCGCCCAAGGAGAGGGGCGCGATGGAGAGCCTTCTCAAGGAGACATACTTCGTCGATTTTTCTTCGATCGACATCCACGATTTTTCATACTACTATCCGAAAAAGAACGGTTCGAACTGAAATAAGGGGAATATGCGATGAAAAAGGAATTCGTTGTTGCGATCGCTCTGCTGCTCTTTACCGCGTTGAACGCCTCCTGCGACGATCCCTCGAGGAAGCTGGCGGTCTATGAATCTTCGATCACCGTCTACGGCGACAGGATCCCTCTGGAGGAGCGGCAGGCGACACTGACTCCGGCGCCGATAATAGTCATCACTCGTGACGACATCGAGAGTTCCGGAGCGGCGACGATCCAGCAGCTTTTATCGGACATCCCGGGTGTGGCCGTGCACGACATCACCGGCAATCCCGTCGAAAGGACGATAGACCTCAGGGGATTTCCCGAGGGGACGAGCGTTTCTTGTTTCCTCGACGGCGTGAGGCTCAACAACATCGAAGACAACTCGGTAAGGTGGGATGTCGTCCCCCTTTCGCAGATAGAGAGAATAGAGATCTACTCCGGCGCGCTCGCCCCGCTCTACGGCGGAGGCGCGATAGGCGGCGTGGTCAACATCGTTACGAAAAAGGGCGCGGGACTGCCGAGGATAGACCTCACCGCCGGGCTGGGAAGCTTCGGGGGCGTGACGGAAAGGCTCTCCTTCTCTGGTTCGCTGGGTAACTGGGACCTCGTGTCGGCCTTCGGTACCGACCGTTCGGAGGGATACAGGGAGAACGACGGCCACAGGCTGGACGACTGGATCGTCCGCGCGACCTACAACTTCGGGGAAGGCGACTCGCTTTCGCTTCTGGCGAAGTACGAGGGAGGCGCCATAAGCGCCCCGGGCGCGTTGACCGAAAAGGAGATGAACGAGGACAGGAGGCAGTCCCCCTACAACCTTTATGACGGGACGAGGGGCAGGCACAGGCTGTTCGCGGCGACCTACAACCGCAGGTTCGGAGAGAGCGTGAACCTCGTCGTCGAAGGTTTTTCGAGGAACCACGACAGGGATACCCTTACGACGGGAAGGTACATGACCGGCTTTCTCACGACAGGGGAAGAGGACCTCGCCGGCGGCATCTTCCAGATCGACGGCAGGAAACCCTTCGGGAAAGGCGTCTTCGAATGGGCCTTCTCAGGCGAGGCCGCGAATGGAAGTTACGACGCTTCTGGGTGGTACACCGATTTCTATGGCAACAAGCAGATGATCGCGACCCGCACCTCCACCGGGCAGGATACCGCGGGAGGCTATATCCGGCTGGGATATACTCTTTCGAGGTTCAGGATGGACGCGGGCTACAGGGTTGACGAGGCGAAGTACGACTACAGGGACATCCTATTCCCGTCGAACGACGAGAAGCGCACTTTCAGGGAGGGGACGACAAGGCTCTCGGTGTCGTTCCTCAAAAGCGAATCCGAATCGTTCTTCCTCGCTTTTTCCGAAGGCTACAGGATCCCCGGCGTCATCGAGCTGTTCGCCTATCCCGGGTTTTATTCGAACCCGGACCTCGAGCCCACAAGGGTCAACGACTTCGAGGCCGGTTACAAGTATTTCGGCGACAACCTTAAGGCGAACGTCACGCTCTACAAGATGTTCCTCAGAGAAGAGACGGTCTTCGTCCTCACCGACCCGGCGCATTTCATCGGGCAGAACATGAACATCGGTAAATCCGAAAGGGAAGGAATCGAAGGGAGCATCTCTTTGTTCCTGCCCGGGAACTTCGATCTCTCTTTAAACGCGAACATCAGGAACTGCGAGGCTACGGCGGGCCCGTATGACGGGATGGCCGTCCCGATGGTCCCCGAAAGCTCCTTCAGCCTCGGCCTCGATTGGAAGGGCGGCAGGTTCGGGGCGGGAAGCAGGCTCGGCTATGTAGGGCCGCAGTACCTCAGCAACGACCTTTCGAACGAGCGGGAAAAGCTCTCCTCGTATTACGCCGCATCGCTCAGCGCGAGCTACAAGAACGGCCCGGTGACGGTCGAACTTCAGGCGGATAACATTTTCGACAGGAAATACTCGACCCGCGGCATAACCAACGGCTTCACAGACTACTTTTCCCCAGCCCGCCCCTTCGGCATGAGGCTTCTTGTGACATATTCCTGGTGAGGGTTTGGGCAAAAAGTGGAGGGGTTGGAAAACGGGGCTTTTAGAGATAAGGGAGGTATTCAGGGGAATCGGCTTAACTCTTGACGGGGAAAATGAAAAGGAGAAGAATAAAATAGGAGGGCAAGACGAAAAAAGCCTTTAGCACGCTATTTCTTGCATTTCTTCTGTTTTCGGCGCTCCCCGGAAAACTCGATTCCGAGGAGCCGGAGTGCAGGGTGGTGCTTGAGTATCAATGCAGCGTCGCACCAATGTATGGAAACGCCGAGATGGAAACCTTCGCGAGAAATGCCATAATACAAAGACGAAAACGGGAACTTCCGAACTACGATAAACTTGAAAAAGAAGGCAATCTTTATTTTGGAAGCGACAGAATCTATATCGTCGATCTCAATAAAGATAATTCACCAGAATATATTGTTCCTTTCATCTGCGGCGGAACAGGCAATTGCAATTTCATTGTCTTTGCTGACCACCCGCCTAGGATACTAGGCGAGATTGGGGCTGAATATATCATCTTTACTCCAGCGACAGATAAATGGCCTGACATCATGATTTATGGACATATGACCGCAGGAGAAGGTGTTATATATGGCTACACTTTCAAGGATGGGCGATATCAGGAAGATCCAAAGGTGCATTACGAAGTGTCAGACAGTTATGATGGAAAGATACACACTAAGACAGATTTCTTTAAGAAAATCGGGCCGGTCAAGTGCGAGTGCGAAAAAGGGAAGTGAGAGATAAAGAATGATCCCCTGGCCCAACAAGCCGGATCCGATGGACGATAAAGTGAAATTTTCGTTTCCTGAAGGCCTCTGTTGCAACTGTGGGAACAAAGAGGATCTGACAATAGCTGAGCAGGAAACGTGCTTTGTCCGCTATTTCTTCTGGGGTGGGAGGACTTCGATATTCCATTTCAAACTGCCCTTCTGCAAGAATTGTATACCGCCCGCCAAAAAGGGAAACACTTGGTTTGGTCAATGGTTGTCCCGCCAGCCGGTCAGAATCCTAAAAATAAAGCAGGAATGGATGACAGGACGGATCATTGGTATCAAATTGGGCTTCAATAGCGGAGAATACGAAAAGGTGTTCAACGCCCTCAACGAGAAAGCAATTAAGGAAAAGTGACTTTCCAAGAAGCAATACTTGGTTCTTCTTTTCTTTTCCCCCTCATCGCATCTTTTTAGGGCAAATCGTTGCAGATGCTTCATTGAGGGTTATCCTACAGCGAGCCGATCCCCGCCTAAAGCAGAATTATCCGCTTTGATACCGCCGAAACCCCTTCGTCTTGTCTTTTACCCCGCTTTGGGATAAGCTTTTCCCTGTAAATGCGAGGATATAATGGTCATGGGCAGAGCGAAAAATAGCGGCGAAACGGCGGGTGAGATAAAAGGCCGCCTCATCGTGGTCGAGGGGCTCGACGGATCGGGAAAATCGACCCAGGCGCACCTTCTTTACGAATGGCTCTCGGGGATGGGCTACAAGGTGTTCTTCAGCGAGTGGAACTCCAGCCAGATCGTCAAGGGGGCGACGAGGAAGGGGAAAAAGAGGCAGGCCCTCACCCCGACCACCTTCAGCCTCATACACGCCACCGACTTCGCGGACCGCTACGAAAGGCAGATCCTGCCGATGCTAAAGGCGGGGTATATCGTCATTTGCGACAGGTTCATCTTCACCGCCTTCGCGAGGGACAGCGTCAGGGGGTGCGGACTCGACTGGCTCAAGAAGATCTACGGATTCGCGCGCCTTCCCGACATAACCTTCTTCTACAAGCTGCCGCTGGATACCGCTGTGGGAAGGATCCTCCAGGGGCGGCCCCAGCTCAAGTTCTTCGAGGCGGGGATGGACCTCGGGCTCTCCGACGACATAGTGGAGAGCTTCAAGATCTTCCAGGGCAGGGTGCTCGAATCCTACCTGAAAATGGCGAAACCGTACAACTTCACGGTGATGGACGCCACGAAGGACGTGCACACGCAGCAGGAGGCGGCGAGGAAGATCGTCGAATCGAAGATAGACCTTGCGCCCTTCAGGAAGAGGGTGACGATATGAAGAAGTTCTTCCAGGAACCTCTTCCCGGCGTCGCCCCCGCGTCACTCAGGGGAAAACTCATCGTCATCGAAGGCCCCGACTGCTCCGGCAGGACGACACAGATAGAACTCGTCTCGAAATGGCTCGAACTGAAGGGTTACGCGGTCGTCCAGACGGGCCTCAAGAGAAGCCTGCTGGTGGCTGAGGAGCTAGAGGCCGCCCTGCAGGGGAACGTTCTCAGCCCCCGGACCCTAAGCCTTTTCTACGCCACCGATTTCTACGACCAGCTTGAGAACACCATCATTCCTGCCCTCAGGGCGGGGCTGGTGGTGATCGCCGACAGGTACGTCTACACCCTCATGGCGAGGGCGATAATCAGGGGGGCTGAGCCTTCGTGGGTCGAAGCGATCTACAGGATGGCTGTCGTTCCCGACCTTGTCCTTTCCCTTCAGGTCTCCCCGAAAGTGCTTGTCGAGAGGACCTTCCAGGCGCACTACCAGCTCGACTACTGGGAGTCGGGAATGGATATGGGCCTTTCGCGCGACTGGTTCACCAGCTTCCTCAAATACCAGAGGAAGCTGAGGCTCGAACTGAAGAAGATGGAAGAGCGTTACGGCTTCGAAGTGATAAACGCCGGCAGGTCGGCGAGAAGCGTGGACAGGGACCTCAAGGCTAAAATAGCTACTATCCTTGACGGTTTCAGCGACAGCGAATGACGGAGGATCGAATGGCAAGGAAAGCGATCAGAAGGACGCGGCAGAAGAAAACCACGGTTAAGAAGGTTGGAAGGCCGCCGAAGAAGGCTGCGAAAGCGGCATCCTCCGCGCTCAACACGGCGATGGCGCACGTGAAGATCTCGTTCGTCGAAGTCCTCGACGCCTACAAGAGGAAGCAGGAGGCGAGGCTGGCGGCGCTGGACGAACTGGTCGAAGGCGCCGAAGAGGGGCGCGGAGCGAAGAGCTTCACAAAGCAGCGCGGGGAAAAGCTCGCGAAGAAGCTCTCCTCCCTCAAAGTAAAGCCGAAGAAGGGCAGGGGGAAGGACCTGGTCAGGATCGAGGCGCTTCTCGAAGAACTGATGGAAACCATCGCCAAAGAATAAAACCTTCCGGGCCATGCTCTACGCCGTCATATCCGACATCCACGCGAACTTCGTCGCGCTCAGGGAGGCCTTCAGGATCATCGGCGGAAGCGACGTCGACAGGATCATAGTCGCCGGCGACATCGCAGGAAAAGGCCCCCAGCCTTTCGAAACGCTTGAACTTCTGAACTCCAAGAAAGTCGTTGCCGTGAAAGGCAACTCCGACGAGAAGTTCGTAAAGTCGAGATCCGTTAAGAACAGCCTGACGAAAAACCAGAAAAAACTGCTCCAGTGGCTTGGCGGCCTTCCGACCGTCGCCTTCCAGGAGTTCGGGATAATGATCTGTCACGGCAGCCCGCTCGGAACAACCGATTACATCTATCCGAGCGTCACCGGGCCTGCCCTTCAGCGCAAGTTCCACAACAGGACGATGCCGAGGGTGCTCTGCTGCGGCCATTCGCACATCCCCTTTGTCGGCAAGGTGGGGGACGTTCTCGTCGTCAACGCCGGATCGGTGGGGCGGCCCATAGACGGCGACCCGAGAGGCTCGCTGGTCCTTCTCGATGTCGACGGGGCTGACGCGCGGGGCGAGGTGGTCCGCTTCGGGTACAACCTCAAGAAGCTCGAATCGGTGATGATAGGAGAAGGCTACAGCAGTAAACAGGTCAGGGCTTTCATCGAAGGCCGCCGGGCGGTATGATGGCTCTCTCGGGCTCGAACCCCTTTCCGGGTGTTGCCGTTCTCTTCCTCGACCGCAGGGAACTTCTGCGCGTCGCGGCAGCAGATTCCCTGAAACTCGGCGAACGGACATCCGACGTCAGAATGACATTTTCGGACACGCCCAAGGGCGACCTCCTTAAAAAAAAGAGTTACTTTTACGAAGAGAAGTCGGGAAAAAAGGCGGCCTTTTATCTTCTCAGGGATGGGGTGAAGTCAACTCTCGGCGAAGCGCCGGAAGAGTTGGCGGAAGGATATTTTCCCTTCCTGGAAATCTCGGGAAAAAAGCGGCGCGGAAGAGTAAGGCTTATAAACGGAAGTTCGGCAGTTGTCGAATATCTTCTCGATCTCAGGGCCAAGAACCCTTTTCTTGAAAAGAAGGTCTCACTGAAAAACTGCTTCGCGCTTTTCGCCGCCATCGAAGAAACAGGCACACCGGACATCGGGGAAAAGCTCGGCTTCGACGCCGCTTTCGAGGAGCTCGAAATCCCCTTTGTCCATGACGCGGAAAATCTCGGATTCTCGATACAGGACGCAGACGATTGCGGCACCGCTCTCAGAAAGCTCGTCCGGAGGGAACTTTACAGGATAAAAGGGTTCTCCCGTTTCACGAAGGCGGGGCTTCATCCCGAATACCTTCACGAGATGAGGGTCGCGATAAGGCGCCTGAGGAGCTACCTTAGGATATACCCGGCCGTTCTCGGCGAGAAACGGTCGGCTTCCCTGGGCCTGGCCGCTTCGTCGTTCGGCGTCGACCTCGGGCGGCTCAGGGATCTCGATGTCTTCAGGGAAAAGCTTACGGGGTGGCTCGCGGAAACAGGCATTCCGCCTGAAAAGGCGGACGGAATACTCGAACCCTTCGATGCCGCGGCCAGGGACGAATCGGAGATCGTTTCCAGGGTCATAGACTCCCGCAGGTTCCGCGATTTCGTGAAGAGGATAGAGGGCCTCTCCCGCGAAAAGGGCGGCGGGAACGCCGATTCCAACGAGCCTTACGTCGATGCGAGCCTCCGGGCGATGAAGCTATACCGGAACGAGACGCGCAAGAGGGCGAAGAGGTATTTCTCCACATCCGACCCTGCGGACCTACACAGAGTGAGGATCTCCTTCAAGAGGTACAGGTACCTTTTCGAATCTCTGGATTACCTTTTCGACGAAGGATCGGAAGCGTTCAGGTTGTACCGCAGGGTACTTGTCGGCATACAGGACTGCCTCGGCGACTACCAGGATATCAGGGTCGCGGGCAGGCTCATGGAGGAGGCGCTCGAAAGAACGGAAGAGAAAGAGGCGCTTGTCGCGCTGGGGGGACTCAAGCAGCTTCTCAAGACGAAACAGGCGGAGGAAGAAAGGAATTTCTTGAAAATATTCAGGGAATTCAGGAAAATGAAAGAGCCCAAGGTCAGGAAAAGGAGGATCGCATGAAGATAGTCGTGCTGGGAGCGGGAAGAGTGGGGAACGCGATGGCGAGGGACCTCGTAAGCGAGGGGAAGTGGAACGTCGAAGTGGCGGACTGCTCGAAGAATGCGCTCTCGGCCCTACAGGAATACGGGATAAAGACCAAGTGCCTCGACCTCGGCGAGAGAGCGGGGATAAAGGAAGCGGTCAAGAACGCTGACCTTGTAATAGGCGCACTGCCCGGCTTCATGGGCTACGAATCGGTGAAGAGCGTCATTTCGATGAAGAAGAACATCGTGGACATCTCCTTCTTCCCGGAAGACCCGATGGGCCTGGACGACCTGGCGAAGAAGAACGGAGTGACATGTCTCGTTGACGCGGGAATCGCCCCCGGGTGCAGCAACCTCATCGCGGGAAGGATGTCGTCGCTTCTCGATTCGATCGAGAATTTCGTCTGCCTGGTGGGCGGCCTCCCCGTCGAGAGGAGCTGGCCCTACGAGTACAAGGCGCCCTTCTCGCCGATAGACGTCATCGAGGAATACACGAGGCCCGCGAGGCTGGTGAAGGAGGGCAAAGTGGTAGAGCTGCCCGCACTGACTGAGCCGGAATATGTGGAATTCTCGGGCATCGGCACGCTGGAGGCGTTCAACACCGACGGGCTCAGAAGCCTTCTGAAGACCATCAAGGCGAAGAACATGTCCGAGAAGACGATGCGCTACCCCGGCCACATCGACAAGATGAAGGTCCTCAGGGAAACGGGATTCTTCTCCTACGAGCCGATAAAGATCGGCTCGGTAATGGTCCGCCCCATAGACCTGACGACGAAGCTGCTCTTCCCGATGTGGAGCTTCGCGGAAGGCGAGGCGGACATGACGGTGATGAAGGTCGTGGTTGAAGGAACAAAGGGTGGAAGGAAGGTGAGGCACACCTTCGACCTGCTGGATTGGGCGGACGCCGAGAACAATGTCTCCTCGATGGCGAGGACCACGGGCTACACTGCCACCGCGGTCGCGAGGCTGCTGATCAAGGGAGGGATCAAAAAGAAAGGGGTCCTTCCGCTCGAGCTCGTCGGGAAAGACCTCGGCAGCTACCTTTTCATAATGAGCGAGTTGGGCAAGAGGGGCGTCGTTTTCGAGGAGACCATCGACTGATCAGCCGCGAAATACTGCAATAAAAAAAGGGGCGATGGATCGCCCCTTTTTAATTTCGTTGAAAACCGGATCAATTGTCGTCACCGATGGCTTCCGTGGGGCAGGTGGACTTGGCGTCCTCGCAAAGCTGGATCTCTTCCGGAGTTGTCGGCTGTTTCTTAACGTAGGCGTGGGTCGAATCATCGTTCATGGCGAAAAAATCGGGAGCGACCGAAATGCAGGAATCGCAGGCGATGCAGTTTTCGTCAACAAACCACTTACCGGGAACATTTTCGGAAACCTTAAGGTTCTTGTCGGCCATAATATCCTCCTTGGCTAAAATCTCCCCCATCTGCGGGAAAGAAAGTTAATATAACTTCAAAGTAAACCGTTGTCAAGTGTCCATAACTCGATGAAAAGATAGGGCTTACAGCCGCCAGCTAAGAAGTCCGATGTCTTCTCCGGCGGGCAGCCCTTTGACAAAAGCCCGATCCGTCCTAAAATAAGTGCTTTACTAGGAGGAAGGATGAAAATCTCAATATTTAAAAAGCAGTTGTTATTCGCGCTTCCGGCCGCGTTCCTGACTGGAATCTTCGCGGCTGTCCTCGCCCAGGGCGCCGCCCAATGCCCGCCGCTGATCACTTCGCTGATGCCGAAGAACGCCGTTCAGGTCACGGGGCAGTACAACTCGGCCGGAGTCATGGGTATAGGCTATGGCGCGGCAAAACTACCGTTCGAGAACATCTGCATCAACCAGGTTACGAAATTCCCCGGGAAGATAACCTACGACATCAAGCACTACTCGGGTGAGGGCGTGGCGCTTTTCAAGATGCAGATAGACGGCGAGGAGCAGCAGAGGGTTCAGGACAATAGATCCGCCATGGAGAAAGCTTGCAACGGCCTCAAGAAGAACGGCGCCAACCTTGACAAGGTGATCCCGCTGAAAACCGAGTCGGTGCCCGGAGGTTCCATTACTTACTACGGCTACTGGTCCGACTGTTCCGAAGGAGAGAAGAGGTCCAAACCCTTCGCGTCCCTTCACGGCGTCGGCCACAACGACAACACCGCCATCAACATAGAGGTCAACGGCGGAATCAGCACCGAAGCGGCCGTAGCTGCGGCGACGGAGATCCTCGGCAATTTCGCCAGGGGCGATTTCACGAAACTGGACAAATAGGGAGGAACAGATGAAAAGAACCGTATTTCTTGCTTTTGTCGCGATCATCGTACTAGCGGCCATCCCCGCCGCAGCCCAGCAGGGAGATTTCAAGGGATGCCAGGACCACCAGCTTTTCCCGACGAGGATGCCCGATTACAGGATCGAGACCTGCAAGATCGAGGATTTCGGGTTTTACGAGTTCAGCCTCGGCAAGCCCCCAAAAACGAGGGTGGAGGGAAAATACACCTTTATAACCTACGCCTTCACCGGAGCGAAGGGAACCGAACCGAGCCCTCTCGAAGTCGTCCGCAACTATGAGAACGCCGTCAAGAAGGTCGGCGGGACGATCGTTTACAGCGATCCCAAGTGGTTCGTAACCGCCAAGATAGTGAAGGACGGCAAGGAAGCGTGGGTCGAAGCGATGAAGGGCAACGGCAAGATCTGGCTCAGGATCGTCGAGAAGGGCGGGATGACCCAGCACATCGAGGCGAGCGCCGAGATCTTCCAGAACGACATCAGGGCGACCGGCCACGCAGCGGTTTACGGCATAACTTTCGACACCGACAGCGCTGCCATCAAGCCCGAATCTGCCCAGGCGATCGGCGAGATAACCAAGCTCCTCAAGAACGACCCCGGCCTCAAGATCTACGTGGTCGGCCACACCGACAACTCGGGGAGCCCCGAGCATAACCTCAAGCTTTCGCAGGACAGGGCGCAGTCCGTCATGCAGGCGCTCGTCCAGAGCGGCATAGGCGCGGCGAGGATGAAGTCCTACGGATGCGGACCTTACGCGCCCGTAGCTTCCAACGACAACGAAGCCGGCAAAGCGAAGAACAGAAGAGTGGAGCTGGTTAAACAGTAAGTAAACAGATCCATAACTGCAACGAAGACGCCCTCCGGCCTAAAACCGGGGGGCGCTTTTCTAAAAATTAACAAAGACCTTTACCTCAGAGGCCTCAGAGGGCACAGAGCTAGGGGCAAACCACTTCCCTATGGGATCTGTTCTGTCCCTCTCCGTGACCTGCGCTCCCCCGTTAAGGGGGAACGGCACGGTGTACGGACATCTCCCTTTACAAAAAGGGAGACAAATCCCGCGATTGGACCCCTGAGAGGGATTGTACCTTCATGGGTTTGTCATTGCGAAGACCTCTTCGAAGCGTTAACCTTTCTGCGGCAATCTCGTCTTTATCCCTCAGTCTTCTGCCTTCCGCCAGCCCGAAGGGCGAGAGAGGGAGTATAATAATAGATGTAAGAGAAAAATTGTCACCCTGAACTTGATTCAGGGTCTGTTCCATAGAGTGGAAGATTCCGGATCAAGTCCGGAATGACACACAAGGCAGATGGAGATGATAATGGGCGCTTTGTATTTTGGGGATAACTTGCATGTTCTCAGGGAAGAGATAAAAGGCGACAGCGTTGACCTGATCTATCTCGACCCGCCGTTCAACAGCAAGAGAGATTACAATGTTTTTCTCAAAACGCCGAAAGGCCACGAATCCGACGCCCAGATAACCGCTTTCGAAGATTCCTGGCACTGGGGAGAGCAGGCCGAAAGGGAGTTTTCTCGTCTGTCATGGAAAAAGGGATATAATATTGCTGGCAGCTAGAAGGAGAAGATATGCCACATCGTCTTGAAAATGAATATGGGCTATCTGCAAACGAACTTTTGGACGCTATCGACAAGCGGTTCCGTGCAAAAGTAACTTTGGAGGGAGCCGTAGCCGAGGTTCATCTTGGGAAGCATATTAAGAAGGTAAAAGAAGCCAGCCAGATACACCGGTATGAGGTGCATGATCGGGACGGCTATCCGGATTACACGCTTTGGATTTCAGAAGGAGAAGCCCCGGCTTACCGGGTGGAATGCAAGAATGTCCGGGATTCGGATGAAGCCTACCGAGAAGGTGGGAAGATAGTTGCCTATAAAGTCGAGACTCAAAAAACAAGAGCATCTAAAGCAGACGCAAGCAGTCGCTTTTACGGTGTGGATCAATTTGAGATTTTAGCTGTATGTCTGGGTAAGAAAACCCACGATTGGACTCAATTCATGTATATTCAAACCAAGAATCTGAAACGCCACGACAAATACCGTAAGAAGAAGCTGGCAGTAATGCATCCTGTTCCCCTTCCTACGGAGCCGACAAAACCGCCGTGGTATAATTCTCTTGAGGCATTGTTGAAGGATATGAAAAATGAGTAATGTTCTTTATTCAACCGAATTCGGAAGGGCTCTTCTGGATAACTCTCTTGAGGCCATGAGAGAAATGCCGTCCGATTCGATAGATCTTGTTGTAACGTCCCCCCCGTACGCGCTTCATTTTAAGAAAGAATACGGGAATGCGGACCAAAAGAACTACCTCAATTGGTTCGCCCCTTTTGCTTCAGAGATACTGAGAGTCTTAAAGCCATCTGGCAGCCTTGTCCTAAATATTGGAGGAACCTGGACCCCAGGAGCGCCGACGCGTTCCCTTTACCATGTGCGTCTTCTTCTGCATCTCTGTGACGAACTTGGCTTCAAATTTTGCCAAGAGTTTTTTTGGTACAATCCCGCAAAATTGCCGGCTCCTGCCGAATGGGTGAATGTTCGAAGGATTCGCGTTAAGGATTCCGTCGAGTACATTTATTGGCTCGGGAAAACAGACAACCCGAAAGCCGACAATACCAATGTGCTGCAAGAGTACAGCAAGGACATGCTTCGCCTGATAAAAAGGGGAGTTGTTCCCACCCGTCGACCTTCAGGTCACAACATAAAGGAATCTTTTGCCCAGGACAAAGGCGGCGCCATCCCAGGCAATCTTATCACTTGCGGCAACAACGAAAGTAACAGCGATTTCCTTGGCGCTCTCAAAAAAGCCGGCAGAAGGATACACCCCGCCAGGTTCCCGTCGGAATTACCGAGATTCTTTATCAAGTTTTTAACTGAGCCTGGGGATTTGGTGATGGATCCGTTTGCCGGTTCCAACACAACTGGATACGTTGCCGAAACTCTCAGACGCAAATGGATCGCAATCGAAATCAATGAAGAGTATTTAACCGATTCTCGGCTTCGATTCGATTTGCTGCTGAATCCGCCCGTTGACTCGATTTTTTCTGAGCAGCCCCATAAACCTAAACTAAGACTCGTTGTTGACAATAAAACGACATGAGAATCAAACGCCCAGAACACCCCGATATTTCTTCCGGGACCTATAATTTCAAAAAGGCGAAGAAAGAAGGAAAGAAAGCGAAACAGGAAACGCTGAAGGGGTTTCAGGGGGAGGAGTAAACAATGCCATTTATTCCCGAACCTGCATTAAAGGTTGTTAAAATACCGATAGAGATAAGAGAAGGGAAAATTCGATTTTTCTACGAAGGGCCACTCCCTCAAATTAGTGAAGGTACAAGAGGAGATCTGATAGTTCCAGAATACTCAGTACAAGATAAGGATTTGCAAAAACTTCTTTCATCTGAGCGTAAGATCCCCTTCCTAAAAGGTAAAACTATTCTATATGTACATGTTGTAATTGATCATTGCTACGGTGCGGCTTTTCTCAAAGAGGCTATTCCAGAAGACATCTGTTGGCCCAAACAATTGTATTTCGTAAAAATAATGCTCCAAGAGCCCTTATTCCTTTTGATGAGAGGCACAAAAAAACCAACGCTTTCCCCGGTCAAATGCCAGGCGACAGCAGAATATGGTCTAATGGGCGGGAGCTTGAATCAAATTTACACGAACATTTCTCAAAGATACGAACGATATAGGGTTTCGCATAGCGGAAATGTCTTCAAGAAAATATTTTTTGAAAATGAAAAAGATGCACCACTTGTGCCGCTGGAAAAACTTCGTCTTAATCGCGAACTTCTTTTTGAGGAGAGATTTTATAATGAATAGGAAAAGAAGCCAGCAAGAACCGTACAATTATTCTAGGCATTTGTTTATAACAGGAGAGGGGTTGATATGAAGCATGATGTCCAAATTAAAAATCTCATGGTTTTTTTCCTTTTCATGACTGCGACAAGCTGCGGCCTAATCCCTTTAACTCCGAAGCAGATCGCAAAAAAGGTTATGCCTTCCGTTGTGGTAATTTCTACAAAGGATTGTCAAGGTAATGATTTGGCACTGGGCTCTGGGTTCTTCATCGAATCTGATCTTATCGTGACTAATGTCCATGTTATGAAAAATGCTTTTAGTGCAACTGCGAAATCTTTGGACGAGAATGTGATCTACGAAGTAACCAAAGTGATCGGGTTCACCAATAAGAATGATCTCTGTGTGCTTAAATTAAAAAACGCAAAATGCAAGCCACTGAAGATTGACGCAGACTGCAAAGTAGAAATTGGGGATCAGGTATATGCTGCGGGCAATCCACACGGCTTAGAAGGATCACTTTCAAAAGGAATAGTGAGTGCAGTGAGATCAAAGACAGGCTTATTTCAAATAGATGCACCGATCTCTCCAGGCTCTTCCGGTGGTCCATTGGTTAATAGCAAGGGTAACGTCATTGGAATAATAGTTTCTTCATTGGTTAGTGGTCAGAACCTCAATTTCGCGGTTCCTGTAAAATATTTAAAGAAAATTACGCTTGACTGGGAAATTCCAATCAGCAATTTCGGATTTGACTATGCTAGGAACGGGTTAGATAAAGAACATCTAAAAGGGCCAGTAAAAAGCATTATTTCCCAAAAGGAGATGTATCATCGATCCTTTGAGGAATATTCTTCTTACAATGAGCTTGGAGATATTCTTGCGTACAGAAGTAATTTTGTTGACGAATATGGAAATAAAGACCATTATGATCACGAGTATGAATATGATAAGGATGGATTATTGGCGTTTAAAACAATAAAAACATACGACGAAAATGGTGAACTGAAAGAATCTCTGCGGGTCGAATTTAAAAAGCAAGACAAGAAGCCAGTAAAAATAAGGGATTATAATTCTCTCAAGAATGAACACCTAGGTATTATAGTGGCTGGTGGATATGATACAGGCGGTGGTATTCGTTGGGATTGTCAGGGACAATCCTTGGAGCACTTGAACACGTATAACTTAGGCAACAAAATTCTCATAGATAACGAGAAGTATACATATACACCAGACGGCCTTATTTCAGAAATCATTCGGATTCAAAATGATCTGTTGAAGGAGATTGTAAAGTTTGAATACGAATATGACAATTTTGGAAATTGGACATCAAGAACAACCTATGTTAACAAAGGTGCTGGCTTTTCTGCAGATATTGTCGAAAGAAGAAAAATTAACTACTATGAGCAAGTATTCCAATAGAACGCAAGCTTGGGGTTGTACAAAACTTGGGGCGAGATTATGAAACATGATATTTTCCTTTCCGCCGTTTCCACTTACGCCCTCGAATCCCAAATCGGCCACCTCGTCTGGAACCGCATCTCCAAAGCTAGGAGCGTGTGAACAATGACTATGACATTCCCAGATTCCTTAAAAAATGAATACCATCAGATGAAAATAGAAATTTCTTGGATCAACAAGAAATTCGAAATATACAGACAACTGTACTATCAACCAGAAACTGTTGGATTATTAATGATATCTGCCCCAAGTTTCTTTCAGATGTATCAACAGCAGATGATTGACGATATAATTCTGTCAATAGCCAAGCTAACCGATCCGGCAAAAGAAAGATTCGGTAATAAGCATAACTTTTCCCTAATGAGCGTAAAAGAGCAACTTCCAGAAAAAGAATTTCCACAGCTTTATCCTAGATTAGATCAACTGTATGCTATGCTTCATGGACTTGCGACCAAGCTCAACGTATGGAGAAATAGGAGAATTGCTCATAATGCCAGGGAAGTAGCACTGAAGCAGGAAGCGGTGCCTACTATAAGACATGAACAAATTAGGAAATGTATTGAAGCACTGATCGCTATAATGCGTCATATAGACAGATGCTTTGATTTAGGTGATGGACCATATGAGGCTTTTTATTTAACTGGTGATGGTGACACAATCATCAAATTATTAAGAATGGCTCACGATCACAAACAATGCCTGATAAAGAAGAGGCAAAATTCATAGGAGCCCTCATGCCCCCTCCCTTTTTCATTCAGTTTAGTCCATGGCGACGAACGACGATATTAAACTAGTTTGCAAAATTCCGGGGTCAGGCCATGCATTATGCATTCCGGTTGGTTCAGTAAATCCCTCCCTCCCTCCCTCCCTTTCCCGAAGGGAGGAGTTACCCTCTTGAAATCGGGTTTCATTTTTTTTATACTTCTCCCTTGACTCACTAAGACAGATGCACCGGGGACGATTTTCGGGGGATTTTGCCGTGGATCATGGCGTTCTTTTGGAAAAACCTGCCTTCTTGAGACGGGCGGGAATCCATGCTTCGGGGGAAAAGGGATACAAAAATCGGGAACATCTCTCTCCGGACATCCAAAAGGCGATGTTGAGGCGGGAACATCCCTCGCCCGTAAACCGGGAAGGGATTATTGAGCCGGGAATATCTCTCCCCGGGCGTCCGGTATGCGGTGTTGAGGCGGGAACATACCGCCCCGGGCATCCGGAAGGGGTTATTGAGGCGGGAATATCTCTCTGTGGGCGGCCGGGAAGTGATTATTGAGACAGGAATATTCCTCTCCGGGTATCCGGTAGGGGTTGTTGAGACGGGAACATCCCGAGCCGGGCGTCCGGAAAGCCTTGTTGACATTATTTCCCGTCATTTTCCCCTAAAGCGGGGGGTTGTAGCGAGCTTCGGGAAGAGAATTCCCTTTTCTGCTCAGAAGGAGATGTGGATGAGAACACCAAGTTTGAATCTGGCCCCGGAAACCCTGCTGAAAAGTTTTGGAATTTATCATCTGACAAGGCTGAAGGCGGACAAGAATCTGAAAGATCTTGCCGACGCCTTTGAAACGGCGCAGAAAAGGATGAAGGACAAGATGGAAGCGTTCGATGCCGCCTTTATCGCCTGCCAGACCGCGATGGCGGTGAGGGATGGGGAGGACGCCGCATTCGACATGACCATGGGCGGCTTTGCAAATGCAATCCTTACCATCACAGGGAGCAGCCGGAAAGCGCCCCTTTATCTTAAATATTTCCCCGACGGCATAGGCGCCGTCACCGACACCCCTCTTGAAGAGGAACTTATGAAGGCGGGTGTCATCTTAAGCAAGCTCGCCGAGGAGGAGGACGAATCCCTCAAAGCCCACACCGGGGCCATCCGCGCCGCCATGGACAACCTGGGGAAAGCGATGGACCTCCACAGGGCTTCCATCGAAATGGAAAACCAGGCGGCAGGCCTTCTCAAGGTTGAGAAAGTGAACTGGCTGGACGCCTACAAGAGAAGCTACCGCGACCTGACCCGCCTTTTCTATAAAGCCCCAAAGAAAGCGGAGGGCTATTTCAAACCCGCCTCGAAGGGCGACAAGGCCGATAAAGAAGCAAAGAAGGAACCGGAGACGCCGGCGACTCCTAAGGTTTAACTTGGTGGAATTCCCTCGATGTCGTCTCCCTTGGCATCGAGGGACCGGCAGGACAGGAGGCTCGGGCCCCCCCCAATGGTCTCCTGTCCCGCGCCCCCCGCCCCGAAGCGAAAGCCGACGGGCGGGGGCTCCTTTTTTGCTTGACATTGCTTAATTACGGGGCCACAATATAAATGCAAATAAAAAGGGGGAAGAGATGATGAAGAAAAAATGTCGGGTTTTTTCCTTCGGAGTCCTCGTGTTGCTGACGACGGCGGTTTTTCCGCAGGCGGGTGACAAGCTTGGCTCAGGCGATCTTCGCGGCCAGGCGGTGGGCCTCAACCGCGGAGGAGGGATAAGGCATGGGTTCGGGAAAGCAACAGCAGAAACCTCACAGGCGCCCGGCGCGGCGGATACCGTCACCGTTCCGGGCGGGATCTCCGGGGCTCCTCTTGAGGCGGGCCGGCAGGAAATGATCGACCTGACGACCCTGTACGTCGCCAAGAGCGAGGACGGCACGGTGCTGTACCTCAGCTGGAATTACGACGATCCGCTTTTCAATGTCTTCAAGTGCTACGAGCCGTCGTTCCAGAACGGAGTTGCAACATTGGGAAAGGAGCTGGCCGTCGATTCCCTGGAAGTCGCCGCGAATGTGTCGAAGACGCTGGAGTGTTTCGAGGTTGCCGGAGCCTCCGTTGCAAGCGCGGCCACGCAGGGCATGGGGTATGATCCCGAGCCCTCGCCGACCGTTCCGACCACGGAAGATGTCGGGCTTTGGTGGGGGGATGAAGTAACCCTTTCGGCGAACTACCTCGACCTCATTCCCAAAGGGAACATCGCCTACATGGGCGATCTTCCCGTAAGGGCGGATGAAGTTCCGACCTATTCCGGGTCCTACGGCACGTCGGCAAAGTTCACTATCCCTGACGACGCGAGAGGCTTCTATCCGTTCGTGCAGGCCGGGGGCAGGAGTTCCGACACCGGCGGCACCTACCAGTTCGTGCCTCTTTACGCAAGGGGCGTCGGGCCGTATACCGCCATCAACGGCATCTCCTACGCGCCCCAGACGGGCAGGATCTGGGTCGCGGCCACAGGCGTCGTCCAGGAAGTGGACCTCTTTCTGCATGACCCCGAGCCCTCGACGACGAAGTACTATGCGGATGCGGCCGTCCCCTACATATCAAGAGTGACGACGGACGGCAGGATACTTTATGTTGACGGGACGAACGGAGTCACGACTGTCTGGCAGGTAAATGTGACGAGCGGTGCCAGGAGCGAATACGCCAAAACGACCGATACGGGCTTTACGACCCTCATCACTCCCGTCGGCATAGCCGTTGACCCGGACGGCGGGTCGTGCTACATCGCGGACGGGAGCAGGGGCAAGGTTGTGAAGATCCCCGCCGGTTCGGGAAGCGGCACGACGATAAAGGACAACTGGGGCAACAGGACATACAGCTTCCCCGTCCCGTGCGGGATGGATGTGAACGTGGGCTCGACCCGCATAGCGATAGTGGCGGACGCGAACGGGACGAT
>JAKQCT010000022.1 GCA_029559035.1 Acidobacteriota bacterium | reverse complement strand
GATCCCCGCCGGTTCGGGAAGCGGCACGACGATAAAGGACAACTGGGGCAACAGGACATACAGCTTCCCCGTCCCGTGCGGGATGGATGTGAACGTGGGCTCGACCCGCATAGCGATAGTGGCGGACGCGAACGGGACGATGTACTACATCACGGGACAGAACTACACGTATGTTTACGGGTCGCCCGGCAGTTCCGTCCACGCGATCCAGGTCGACAGGGATTACGCGTTGTCGAGCTTCGCGCCGCTCGAATTATTTCCCATCGTTCCCTCTTCGGCGATCCTGTTCTCCGCCGTTACCAGGTAGAAAAAGCACTGGCCTGAAGAAGGAGTCTCGGCATCGATAGCCGTCACTGTTGTCAACCCCTGAGTGAAACAAGTCCCGTAACCTGATGCAAGGTCCGTGATGTTGCCCCTGTAAACGTTGTAGGTCCCGACGGACAGTTCTGTATCCCAGGCGAAAGTAGTATTGTCAGAGAACATCAGGTCCAGGACTTCGCCGGGCGGGGGATAAGAAGCTTCAAATCCTCCGTCAATCTGATAGCCGGGAGAGCTCATCGCCGTTCCGGAAAGGCCGTCCCCGATACTGCTCAAGGTGATCTGATAGTTCGTGGATGTGAGGGCGGGAGCCGGGTTCCCTCCATTGTTTATCACATGTTCCTTGTTCTGGAAATTGCCGCTCGTCTGGCTGAAAACTGCCTGTGCCGACATCAGAAATGAGCACGCAAAAAAAGAAACAAGGAGATAGTTGAGCCTTGCCATCATCTTGCCCTCCTTATCAATATCTTTTTCAACAAAAGTTGTATCTACTGTTTTTAGAATCCATTTTACTACAAAATCAATTTTAAAAAAGTCAAACTGCTTATTTAAAGGCTTCTTTCATAAAAATCCGTTCCGTCCTACAATGATGGTGAATAGGAGGACCCGAGATGAAGATCCGGCCGGTCAACGTGAACACATTCAGGGAGAACGTCATATTTCTCAGGAAGGACAGCGAGTTCTGCAGGGCGCAGACCTTCAGCCCTCAGACGAAGGTGGAGATCAGCTTTGACGGCAGGACTATGGTGGGCCTTTTGAACACGATAGAGGAGCCGATCCTCGCGAAGGGCGAGGTGGGTTTGTGCGAATACGCCTTCGAGAAGCTGGGGCTTCCGGCGGGGACCGAGGTGAAGCTGAGACACATGGACCCGGTGAAATCGGTCGACCTGGTGAGGAAGAAGATCCACGGGGAGATCCTCGACGAGGACGATTACCTTCAGATAACGAAGGACATCGTCGAGAACCGCTATTCGAAGGTGGAGCTGACGGCATTCGTCGTCGCCTGCGCGCAGGGGCCGATGGAGCGGGAAGAGGTGGTCTATCTTGCGAAGGCGATGGTCGAGACGGGCCACAGCATCAAGTGGGACTTCCCGATGGTGGTCGACAAGCACTGTATCGGCGGCATACCGGGCAACAGGACGACGATGGTGGTGATCCCGATCGTGGCGCAATACGGCCTTCCCATTCCTAAAACGTCCAGCAGGTCCATAACTTCGCCTTCGGGAACAGCGGACACGATGGACGTGCTTGCGGATGTCAATCTCTCCCTTCCGAAGATGCAGGAGATCGTGGCGAAGGAGGGCGGCTGCCTGGGATGGGGTGGAGCATTCACCCTCGCCCCTGCGGACGACATCATCATATCGGTCGAAAGACCGCTGAACATAGACGCTCCCGGACAGCTAGTCGCATCGATCCTCTCGAAGAAGAAGGCGGCGGGCGCGACGCATGTCCTGATCGACATTCCCGTGGGGAAGACCGCGAAGGTGCAGTCGGCGCTGCACGGGGCAACGCTGAAGAAGCTCTTCGAATATGTCGCCGGACACCTCGACATGCTTGTGGATGTTATCATCACCGACGGTGCCGAGCCGATCGGGAGAGGCATCGGTCCGATCCTGGAAGCACGGGACGTGATGGCAGTCCTTCAAAATGACCCGAATGCGCCGCAGGACCTGAGGGAAAAATCGATCGATCTCGCGGGAAGGATAATCGAGTTCGACCCCAAGGTAAGGGGTGGAGAGGGTTACAAGATCGCGGAAGAGATCCTCAACAGCGGCAAGGCCCTCGACAAGATGAACAGGATCATGGACGCCCAGGGGCGGCGTCAGCAGAAGGAACCGGGGCCGCTCGTAAGGGAGATCCCCGTTCCAAAAAACGGCAGGATAGAAAGCTACGACAACCACATGCTTGCCAAGTTCGCCAAGCTGGCCGGAGCCCCCGAGGACACCGGCGCGGGCCTTTACATCCTCAAGAGGGTGGGGGAGAAGGTGAAGAAGGGAGAACCTGTTTTCCGCGTCTACGCCGAGCAGGAAGCGGACCTCGGCTACGCGATGGAATACTGGGAAACGCACAAAAAGATGATAGAGGTAGTGTGATGAGCGCCTCGCGGGAGACTTACGAAAAGATAAAAGCGCTCGAGATACAGGGGGCGATGAAGATCGCGAAAGCCGCGCTTCTCGCGCTTTCCAGGGACATGATAGACCTTCCCGGGGAGGACCCTCGGAAGATCGTCGAGCTTCTCTCAAGCGCGAGGCCCAACGAACCGATGCTGAGGAACATGCTGAAGCTTTTCGTCAGGGAGGCGCGGGGGCTCGAGGGCGAGGTTCAGCTCAACGACCTGGCCTCATCCATCCTCGAAGAGATAGAGGCGGGGGAGAAGAGGATCTACGAGTTCGGTGCCCAACTGATCCACGAGGGAACGAAGGTGTTCACCCACTGCCATAGCTCGACGGCGGTAGGCATCCTGAAGGAGGCGAAAAGGCAGGGAAAGAACTTCACCGCCTTCACCACAGAGACGAGGCCCAGGTACCAGGGGAGGATCACGGCGCGCGAGCTCGCCGAGGCTGGAATAGAGGTCTATCACATGGTCGATTCCGCTGGCAAATACGCCATAGACGGGGCGGACCTCTTTCTTTTCGGGGCGGACTCCGTCCTGCCGTCGGGCTACCTCATAAACAAGGTGGGGACGGGAATTTTCTGCGTCGTGGCTTCCAAGTACGACGTGCCGACCTACTGCGCGACGCACACGATGAAGATCGCCGGGGACAGGATAGACGAGGCGGTCGAGGAGCGGGACCCCTCCGAAGTATGGCCCGACGCCCCGCACGGCGTGAAGATCAGGAACCCCGCCTTCGACAAGGTGCACTTGAAATACATCACGGCGTTCATAACCGAAAAGGGCATTCAAAAGAGCATCCTCGACTGAAGAGGGAGGAGACAATGGCGGAAAAAATGTTCTATCTCGAACTCGGAAGGATCCCTTCGGAAGACGAGCTTGTTGCAAGGTTCACGGTAGAGCCGTCCGAGGGTCTCACCGTCGAGAAGGCGGCCAACGCAATAGCCGCCGAGTCTTCCATAGGCACATGGACGGAAGTTGCCGCGATGGACGGGAAGTTCAGGGAGAAGTTCAGGGCGAAGGTGACGAAGATAGAAGGAGCAGTGATCGAGGTCGCCTATCCCGCGATCCTTTTCGAGAACGGCAACATGCCGCAGATATTCTCTTCGGTAGCCGGCAACATATTCGGGATGAAGGATGTGAAGAACCTGCGCCTCGAATCGATTAGATTCCCTCCGGGGGTCGTCGGGAGCTTTCCCGGGCCTCGATCCGGCATTGACGGGATCAGGGAAAAGTTCGGCGTGAAGGAGAGGCCGCTGGTGGGGACCATCGTGAAACCGAAGATCGGCCTCGACCCGGAGGCTCAGTCCGAAGTGCTTTACGAGGCGATGAGGAACGGCTGCGACGTGGTGAAGGACGACGAGAACCTCACTTCGCAGGATTTTTGCCCCTTCGATGAGCGGCTAAAAAAGTGCCTCGACAAGGCGAAGAAAGCCGAGGACGAGACGGGCGAAAAGAAGGGCTACATCCCCAACATCACGGCCCCCGTCGAAACCATGCTCAGGAGGGCGGAGCTTGTCGAAAAGCTGGGCGGGATGTTCGCCATGGTGGACATCGTCACGGTCGGCTGGGCGGGACTTCAAACCGTCAGGAACGCTTCGCTCGACCTCATACTGCACGGGCACAGGGCTATGCACGCGGCGTTCACGAGGTCGAAATTACACGGTATCTCAATGGAAGTGATGGCTCGGGCTTCGAGGCTCGCGGGAATTGACCAGCTCCACATCGGGACGGCGGTCGGGAAGATGGAGGGGTCGAAGGAATCCGTGCTGAAGTGCGCGGCGGCGCTGAGAGAAAGATCCGAGGGAAGCGGGGCTTTGAGGCAGGAATGGGGAGATGTGAAAGCCGCCATGCCGATAGCTTCGGGAGGACTTCACCCGGGCCACATCCGGGCGCTCGTCGAGATCTTCGGCAGGGACTGCATTTTCCAGTTCGGCGGAGGAATCCACGGCCATCCCGGAGGGACCGCGGCGGGAGCGAGGGCGGTAAGGCTCGCGCTGAAAGCAGCGCTTGACGGAGTCCCCCTTGAAAAAGCGGCCCACGACAGCGCCGAACTGAAGGCGGTCATTGACAAGTGGGGAAACTGAAAGCTAAAATGAGCCGTCATGATCGGGGAGAGAAGATGACAGGGACGGGCGAAGTTGCATAAATACATCCTGGCGATATGGAACCGTGAAGTCCCCCAACTGCCTGTACCCAAAGAATGGCAGATGAAGAAGGCGGGGAACTTCACCGAAGGAATGGTGAAAGTGAAGGAGTTCGCCCCTTCGATCCTCCTGCTTCCCGAATCGCAGGACGGCCAGGACGGCTTCGAGTTCCTGAAAGAGGTCGAGAAGAACATCGGCCTGATCCCTCCCGCCATAGTCTGGGGATTCCGGCCGGACAACCTCCCTTCCGAGGAAGAACGCGACCTCTTCGGCCTGCTTTCCGTGATAGAGGGCGATCCGAAGTTCAGGGAGGTGCTCAAGGTCCTCGAACCTTTCTTCATGGAGCCTCCTCTTCCGCAGATGACTATTACCGAATTTCTTGCCTCGGTCGCGTCGGACGAGAGGACCGGGGTTTATCATTTCAGGCTAGGGGATTCGGAGTTCAGGCTCGCGGTGAAGAACGGAATGCTCCAGACGCTGATCGACGAAACCTTCAGGCATAACTACAGGGAATACCTTAAAAGGAGCGGGATGGCCATTCCCGATACGCTCGAAGATGTTACTTCTGACATATCCGGAATAGACGGCACGCCTTTCCTTGACCAGAAAAAGATGACGGAGGTCAAGACCCTCGCCTTCAACATGTTCTTCGAGGGGCTGCCGCTGAGCCTGGAGACGAAGATCAGGAAAAAAGTCGGGGAGACCGTCGAAGGAGCCTTCATAAATATCGACACGGTGTCGATCCTCAGGAAGCTGATCGAAAGGCTTTCCCTTTCGGAGATCGAGCTCCTGAAAAAATGCTCGTTCAGGAAAAATCCTGATGTCGCGAGGATGAGCCGCCAGATAAGCCTGATGCCCGACGAGGGGTTCATACTTCACACCCTCGAAAGCTATCTCCGATACGAAGAGATCAAGAAGACGATAGTGTCGATCTCCGAGTCACAGCTACTCAGGAAGATCTACATGCTTTTCATCCTGGGAATGATCGAATCGAATCCGAAGGGCGGCGTTCCGCAGAGAATGTCCTACCTGAAGGGCGAGATCGAGACCGAGGAAAGGCTGATAAATTCCCAGGCGCTCGCGGTGGAGCAGTTCTCCGAGAGCCTCGACATCCCCGGCCTCAGCCCCTACAAGGTCCTGGGCGTAAAGGAGAACGTGAGCCTCCAGGACGCGCTCGAGTCGTTCAGGAGCCTCGAGACCCTATTCGACCTGAACAAGCTTCACCCCACTACCCGCAAGAACTTTTCCAAACATCTCACCTTCATACACGCGAAGCTCGCGGAGGCCCTGCTCCTCCTCGAAGCGTCGTATCTGGATACGAAGCACCGCGACAAGATCCAGCACGGCGAACAGCTAAAGTTCGTCGCCCGCATTGGCGAGAACAAGACCGACATGCAGAAGGTGACGGGAAACCGCGAGAAGGAGGCCGAAAAGCTCTACTCCCAGGCGATGGAGTTCCAGGAGAACGAACAGCCTTACGAGGCCGGGCAGTACCTGAAGACCGCCCTCGTTTACAACCCTTTCTTTGCTCCCGCCCACCATCTTCTCGCCAAAGTGTATCTCCAGACCGGCGGAGCGAAATCGCGCCACATGGCTGAACGCGAGTTCAGGATGGCGATAGACAACGACCCCTGGAACGTCCGCTATCTTCTTGACCTTTCGGCCCTCTACATCGAGGAGAACATGCCGAACCGGGCGAAATCCCTGCTGGAACAGGCTTTCAGGATCGATCCTAAGAGCGAAGCCGTCAGACAGATGAAGGAGCTTGCCCGGAAGGCAGAGCTCAAGAAAAAATAACAACGGTGGCGTTTCAACAGATCTAAAATTTAAAATCCAAATTTTGAAATTTGGCATAATTGCAAATATTTGTGGCTAAAAATGGCATATTCTTGTTCAATATCATGGGATTAGAGTTATATTATTCGGGAGAGGTGAATAATGGTAAAAAAAATGCCCTTATTGCTGCTCGAGAAAAACGAAGAAGAATGGA
>JAKQCT010000084.1 GCA_029559035.1 Acidobacteriota bacterium | reverse complement strand
CGAAAGCACTGCCACAAACGCGTATGACGCGTGACTTACGTGGTCTCGGCTCCGCCTTCCAAATCCATTGTAATACTTCTGATATCAAAGGAACAAAATGAACAATAACTCCTTGACTTTTAACGGGGTATCTCTGTGGTTGATTGTTATTCTTCGTGCTTGTCGAAGATTTTCTCGACCCGCTCCTGGAGCTTGTCGGCGTCGCCGTCCTTTTTCATGGCGCGCAAGAGCTCGGAAAGCTCGTCCAAAAGCTCAGCCACTTCCAGGTGATCGCCGCCCATGTTCTTTTCGTAGACCGGGATCGCCCGTTTGTAGTATTTTTCCGCCTTCGAGTACATCCCCCTGTCCCAGTAATACATCGCCAGTTTTCGGAGATGGACGCCGACCGCCATGTGAGAAGGCCCCAGTTCCTTTTCGAGTGCCATGAGGGCGTTCTTGAAGAACGGCTCGGCCCTAGAGCCTATCCGGAAATAAGACATAGCCGCAACGGTTGCTGTCGGATGTGCATGGCGAGGAAGCGAACGAAGGCCGATGTCTGGCGCATCGGATGAGCGAGCTGACAAAGCCGGGCGCGCTGGCAGCCCCGTCCCGAAGGGCGCGGACGGCGGGCTTCGCATATCTGTGTTGTCCTCCTTTGAAAGGCAGACCAAGCCTTACTTCAGTCAGCCGCCTTGTTCTGCTCGCCCGGCGTCTCGCGCGCGACTGTGTCCTATTTCCGGATAGGCTCTTTATCTCGTCGCCCTTCTCGCACCACTCCTCGCCCTTCTGCCAGAGCGAATCAGCTTTTTCTATTCCGTCCATAGCGTCTCTCTTTCTGTGGACAGGATAACACGAAAACGCTCCTCCCTATCACAAAGGGAGGACGCGAGGATTAGTTTGCCTGAATTCCTCACCGCGAGAGCCGCTTCGTTGTAATTCATACTTGTATAATATATGATTTTGACGTGGAGGGACGAAAAGTGAAGAAAAATGTTGCCACGGGGCGGTTTTTCCTGTTTATCGCCGTCATAGCCGTGTTGTTTTCCTTTCATGCCATGACTCAGGTTAAAGCAACTGCCTCACATGAAGATCCCGAGGATGTCCCCGACCTGATCCTGCGCCTCGCGCTTGACGAAGCATCGGGCGCGACGACCTTCGCCGACTCTTCGGGGAACGGATTCAACGGCTCGTGCTCGGGAGGGACGTGTCCCGCGGCCGGGCAAGTTGGAGCCAGCGGGTCAGCCGTAAGCTTCGACGGAAGCGACGACTTCATCCAGATACCCCACGACCCTGCTTTGGACTTCGGCGCGACCCAGGATTTTACCGTCATGCTCTGGGTAAAGAGCGGCAGCCCCCAGGCATGGGGCAATCTCATATCGAATAAAAGCGAGTGGCACTGGACCACGCAGGGATTCATCGTTGCTCTCTGGCAGGACGGCGCCACCTGGACGGCCAACCTTGGGGACGGCACGAACGAAGTCCATGTCGAAGGCGGGCAGATCAACGACAACGCGTGGCACCATCTTGCCGCCACCTTCGACCGCGACGGCTATCTTATCGTTTACAGGGATTTCGTGGAGATCAACCGTGCTTCTATAAGCGGCGTCGGATCTGTCTCGTCGCTTCAGCCGGTCTCGATAGGACGCCTGTGGGACGGCAGCACCTACAGCCCTTACGCAGGGCTGACGGACAACATATCCATTTACAACCGCGCGCTGAGCCCGTCGGAGATCCGCGAGGCGGCCGCTTCCCCGGCGATCGTCACCAGTCCGAACGACAGCGGGGCGGGGACACTGCGCGAAAAACTCTCAGAGATCGCCTCCAGCCCGATCACGTTTTCCGATGACATGACGATATACCTCTCCAGCCCGCTTGGGATAGGCCATCCGGTGACGATTGACGGAACGGGGCACACTGTCGCCGTCAGCGGCAGCGGCGCCTGCCAGGTATTTTCCATACACGGCTCCACCGTGAACCTCTCCAGCCTGACCGTCCGCGACGGCTATACCAGCGCCTGCAACATGGATCACAGCGACATGGGAGCCGGAATCCACATCGACAGCGGGGCCGTTGTGACGCTTACCGGCTGCACGATAACGAACAACTTGAACCAGGCGTGCTATGGCGGAGGCATCCACAACGACTACAGCACTCTTCACATGAACAATTGCACGGTTTCGAACAACACTGTTTCGGACTTATGGGGAGGAGGATTATACACTTTGATGGGAACAAACGTCATAACCAACTGTACTTTTTCAGGAAACACCGCCGGGTCGGCCGGAGCTATCATGAACGACGCATCGTTTGTCAGCCTTCAGCACTGCACTTTACGGGGCAACACCAATCTGGACAATTATGGAGCCGGCGCGGGAATACACAACAGGAACGAACTTAGCCAGACGGTGATGATCAACAGCCTTGTGGCGAACAGCTACAACGGTCCGAACTGCGCCGGTACTATTTATACGAGCGGCAGCAGCACGGGGAACCTGGACGACGACGGGACATGCAACACCTTAATCGGCAATTTCACCCAGTCCTCGAATCTCAATCTCGGCAGCCTGGGTTACTACGGCGGGCCGACGGCAACGATCCCCCTCCTTCCGGGCAGCGCGGCGATAGATGCCGGAACAGTTTCCGGTTGTTCCGCCGCAGACCAGCGTGGAGTGGCCCGCGTCGACCAGTGCGACGTCGGCGCTTTCGAATCGAAAGGCTTCATCGTCACAAAGACCGGCGGCGACAACCAAAGCGCGACAGTAACGACGCGCTTCTGGGCGCCCCTGGCGGTAAGCGTGACAGCCAACGACACTATCGAGCCCGTCAACGGCGGGAGCGTCACATTCACTCCCCCCGCGAGCGGAGCCGGCGCGACGATCGATACAAGCCCCGCGGCAATAACAGCGGGAAGTGCCAGCGTCCTGGCTACTGCCAACTCCACAACCGGAACTTACGGCGTTACCGCAGGCGTCGGAGGGACAGCCGTGCCTGTGAGCTTCACGCTGACCAACACGCCTCCGGATTCGCCTCCGCCGGTGGGCAACGGCAGGAACGGCACGACCGCGGCAACCTTTATCAAGAGCGCATCGGACCCCGACATCATAGACGTAACCTACGACGCTTCGCATTGCTCGGATCAGAAAGCCGTGATCCTTTACGGCAGCATCGGCAATTTTTCCGCGGGTTACGCGGGATGCTCCTCGTACGACGCGGGCAACCTTGGCTCCGCAACGATGGATACCACGGGATCGAGCAACGTCTGGTTCAATATCATCTGGACAAGCGCAACGACCGGAGGCCATCCCGGCTACGCCTTCAGCGGATCGTCGGACGTTGCGCGCACATGGACCTCCGCCGGATTCGGCGGAATAACCGTTGATGACCAGAGCCACGGAACTTGCCCATAGGCGGCGATCAGTAGAGGGAATCGAGCATTTTGTCCCGAACTGATCACCGCTTCCTCAGCGCGAAGACTCCCCAGCCGAGGTATTCACGGGTGTAAGCGGCATGGCGCGCGGGTTCCGAGGTCAATTTGTCGCGTACTTCCTTCGCGGACTCGTCATTCGGACCGGCTTCATGCCAGACGGAACCCGCTCTGGTTCACATCTTCATTTTTAGATAGATGGTCGAAGCAAGCTTGGTGACGGCCATCACACCGAGGACCCCGCCCAGGAGTGGATCGAACGGCAGCGGCCCGGCGCCCGCTCCTTTCGCTTCCAGGCTCCGGTACAGGATCACCGCCACGATAGAGATCACAGCGGCCACCGAGCAGTTGCGCTCGATGATCAGCTGATGCAGGCGCTGGCGCTCGTCATGGTGCTCCCCCAGCCTTGCCCAGATTGAGATCGCGTCCAGAGCGAAAAGACCGACGACGATACCGGCCACGATGTTCTTTGTATTGTCAGGAACGGGAAGCGATACCAGAACGAGAACCAGCGATATGAAGACCAGCACATAAACCCATCCCTGCCAGCTCCTCGGAGTTATCCCCCACCCCATGCTCCTGTAAGTGAACCATTCAGGCTTTCCCAGCATCACGATCCTCCTCGACGCCGAAGAGATCCTCTACTCTCCGGCCGAACATCTTTGCCAATTTCAGCGCCAGCTCGAGCGAGGGGACATACCTCCCCGCCTCTATCGAATTTATCGTCTGCCTCGAGACGCCGGCATCCGCCGCCAGTTTATCCTGCGTCATCCCCTTTTTTTCGCGGAACTCCCGCAGCAGGTTCTTTGAAAGGCTCATGACGGGAACCTCCCTTCACGCTGTAAAGCATACTTTACGTAAAGCATACTTGTCAAGAGGGAGGCTGGCGAAGGTCTTCCTTATCAGCGACAGGCCAAGTATTAAGGAGTTTCTCTCGTTACCCCATCGTCTTCCAGGATCTTCACGGCCGTTTCGTATTTTTTCAACCTTTTGAAGTCTGCGTCCGTGGGGTTCGCTATCCTGCCGAGGTCCATGTTGTCCCCGAGGTCCGCAAGCTTCACTTTCCGCGCGAGCTTGTTTTCCTTCGCGCCTCTGACGAAATTGAAGTATGCCTCGTCGGTATCGGAAAGATCCTCCGGCTTCGTCAGCGCTGCAACCGCATCCACGACATCTTTCGGGATGCCCTCAGCAAGCAGTCTTTCAACGGTATAGCGCCTCTCTTCGGGAAGTTTCCGCGAATCCTCTATCACATCGTGAAGGAGGGCGGCCGCCCTTTCCTCATCCGTTTCCATCTTCATCATGACCCTGACCGGATGAAGGATGTACTCCTTCCCCGCCTTGTCCTTCTGTCCGCAGTGCACTTTGAGCGCGATCTCCAGCGCTTTGTCTATAATGCCCATATCAGCCTCCTTTTCCGTTCGTTCTCGCATCGGTTTTTCTGTCATCCTTCTTTCCCGTCTTTCCCTTCACTAAAGAAATTTAATCCCTTGTATCCGTGCCTAACCCTGGCATCCTCGATGCCGTTGAAGGCAAGGGCGTTGTTGGAACCGTAAACCAGGGCTCCGTCGGTGAATCCCAGCCACTTTTCAACCCCTCCGGCCTTCATTATGCCATTGTCGTTGAACTCCTTCGCGATCACAATGGCCTCCTCCAGGTTTTCGCGCACGGCAAGCTCCCAGCCGGGACAATCGTGGTCCCACTGGTCGAACACCACAACGGTGAACGGCGGTTTCGGATCAAACATGTCTTCGTTCATTCGAACCTCCTTTCATTTTTTTGGGTTTTTCGGGGGACTTCCCGTTAACAGTATAATGCATGAAATGTTGCAAACGGAGCGACACACTTCCCTGCGGGCGGAAATGGGAAATAGGTAAATGGGAAATAGGAAGTGGAAGGTAGGCGCGGGCTTTACGCCCGCGTTCATTCGCGCTCGAATTACCCCCTCCGCCGCGCTGGCGGGATGAAGAGGCCCGTCATCACGAGAGACTCCACGGGCAAAGACAAACGAAGCGATCTACATAATCCCTAATAATTCATGAATAAAGCCCTGACTTCATGGTTCTCTGACACCATGGTTCTTACTTATTTTTAAGGCTCTCTTCATACTGCTTCAGGAAATCGAGGACTTCCTTGTCGTCATTCAGCGCAACATTGGTCTCGGTCAGAGCCGTGACCGTGTTCTTGATATTGTCGGGGTCGCGCTCGACAAGGACGACCATTAACGGATTCTTCGTGGACGCGGATGCCTGCTCGCAAATCTTCAAGTAGCTTGACGCCACATCGGCAGTCTCCAGCCCTCCGACGCCGCAGCCCAGCATGGGCGCAGTAACGCCTGAAACCTTCTCCGCAATTGCCATCTCGAGGGTCTTGCTGAAAGACGATTCCACCATCGACAATTCCGACCTTGTCATGTGGTGCTGGTCTATAACCACCGCGTGATAGATCTGCAAAGCCTTCAAATTGCCGGGAAAGGTCACGACAATATCTCCGAGCCGCGCCGGGGCGTGTCTTCGCGCTTCCTTCTCTATGTCCAGGCCGCCTCTCGACCGCAACGCCCCCGCGACGCCGCCGCCCATCCAGAGCCCCTCGTTGGCGGCGTTCATTACAACTTCACAGCAGGCATTCGCGATGTTCTCTTCGAACAGGTAAAGAGAGATCGTGCCGATCTCGCGGAAGACAAGCGGAACCGGGGCGCGGTCGTCCATCCACGGGAAAGGAAAACCGGCGATCTTCAGGAACCTGTCGAACTCCTCCGACCCGCTCGCGAGTCTGTACGCCCACATCCCCGCGAGGGCGTGAAACCCCGCCTGCTCCGCGCCTTTGAGGATCAGGATCTGCGACTTTGGAAAACATGGAAAGGAGGTTCCCGCCGGGATGAATCCGCCGGGGAAAACGATCGGCGCCGTGGTTTTTATCTGCGTGAACCTTTCACTCGCGTTCTCAGGACCGGTCATGATCCCCTCCTGTAGCTTACTCCGACATTATAATCCTTTAATGATCATCATCCATATCACAGCGGTATCCCGATGTCTTTCATCAGGTCGATGAATTTGAGCCATTTATGCTTGTCGTAACGGGGGGATTCGAGCGCGGCGGTCCACATTTCGTGGAAGAGCTTCCTGAGCCTTTCCGCTTCCTCTTCCGCCGATGTATCCATGACCCATAGAAGTTCTTCTGTTTCTTTAGAGATGAGCTTTCTCATCGCTTCGCCCCCTTTATCTATCAGGATGTATTCCGCGCGGACATCCCCGTTCTGTATTTCCAGGATGGTCATTTCGCTCCCGGCGGTCACCAGGAATATTCTCACAAGGTTATCCCGCTCCGACTTCGCGATCTTTATCTGCCACAGCCTTTTAAGCAAGGTCTCCCTGCAGGCGGCTTCCCCCGTGACAGGTTCTCCGCTCGAGATCGCCCTCAACCGTTCCCACAGAGTCTTCATTTTCAGCCTCCCCGCATCATCACGCCGCGCTTTCGGCGAAATATCCCGAGTATTTCCCTATGTGCCTGTCGAGGTCGAAGTTCCCGGCCTTCGCCTGGTCTGTGAAGATCGTCGCCCATTTCCCGACCCTCCTCTGGTAGGTGTCGATAAGGTGCCTCGACTTCCCCTCCTCCGGGTTGCTGGCGTAATCTGTGCTGGCGTTGAAGACCGCGTAGGCGTTCTCCCCCAGCTCTCGGAAATATTTCCAAATGAGCTTCTCGCCGCGATCCCTGAACTCGTCCCGCTTCTCGTGTGCCTTTTCGAGGACTTTCCCCTTGCGCGACAAGCCGAACTTGATCTCCAGCGCCCTCGCCATCAGCGCGACAGCCTTTTCCCTCTTCACGGGGTAAGCGGTCAATCCGTTGCAGGTCGAAATGAATACCTCCCTCAGTTTCGTGAACTTGTCGCCCCTCACACGGAATTCGATCTCCTTCCCGATTTCCTCGTTCGTGTGACAGAAGGTAAAGCTGACAGCTTCCTTGCCGAAGATAACGCCGTTCTCGCATATTAAACGGCAAAAGCCCAGGTCGAACCTTAGCACCCTCGTCTTGTTGTAGCTGTTTGTCACCCTGAGGAACGCCAGATACTCCTCGCCCCCGAAAACGATTTTGTCGCCCTCCCTGATAAGGTCTACACGGCAGTGCGCCCGGCTCTCCGGCATCAGGATGTTGAACACCTCAAGTTTGTCCAGCTCCTTTTCAATCCCGAGCAAACGCCTGAAGCACCTCCTGCCGGCCGAGAGCGCCTCCTCGTTGGTGATGAGCCGGTAATCCCTAGAAACTACCCCGAAGACCCTGCCCCGCTCCCGGTCCACGATCGCCCGGTGTTCAGCAACAGGCCGCCCGTCCACGACAACATCAGAAAAACCTACAGGGAAAAGAACCGTTTCTATATTGGTATTCCTGGCCATTTGACACCTCCTTTAGCCGCATTTCTCTTAGGCGCTCCGCTCGCATGCTCGCTGCGCTGAACACTCCCCCGGCAGAGAATGTGCCTTAGCGCAAAGTAAATTTGACGCACGGCACGACATATAACGCCCTGCGGGCGGAAATGGGAAATGGGTCCTTCGGACAGGCTGAAGGCTGAAGTTCAATAGGGAATGGGATCGTCTTGGTAGGCGCGGGCTTTACGCCCGCGTTCATTCGCGCCCGAATTACCCCCTCCGCCGCGTTGGCGGGATGAAGAAGCCCGTCATCACGAGAGGCTCCACGGGCAAAGACAAACGAAGTGATCTACAAAATCCCTGATAATTCAAGAGTAAAGCCCTGAGCTCAAGTTCTCAAGGGAATATGTGGCTGTACTATTTTATTAACGATAACCTAGTTGCTTAGGGGGAGGTTATCTAAAACTATTTTAGATTGCCATCAAATACCCAGCCTTTTTCGTTTTTCCTTTCCCCTTCAAGAATTCTAACCTCATAGGCACCATACTGGGTCTGCAATATTAACACGCTTGTATTGTTATCAACTTCATATACTTTTCCTGAAAGTAGGAGCTCATAGTATCCTGTCTCATCATGTGAGGATAGCGTCCTGGTTAATTCACTCAATACCTTTTTATCAACGGCAACCAATGTCGTTTGAGCCGCCGAGGAATATAGCTTCCCCTTATACCCTGGGGATTTTAGGCCATTAGCGGTATAGGTGTCTGATTTGGCTGTTGGAGCATCATTGTTTTTGCCGCAATCAAACATGAAAAAGAGAATTACTGCTGCAATTGCAATTATTATTAACACGGAACATCCAGTAACATTTTCGCCAGATTTTTTCTGTTCCGCCTCTGCTTTTAACCTTTCCTGAGCTTCAAGACGTACTTTTTCCTCTGCATAAATCTTCTGTTTTTCTTGCGGTGTAAGATCAACCATTTGCCCCTCCGTCAACAGATATAATAGAAATCATTTTACCATAGGATTTCCTATCACGTCTTTCATCATGCATTGTTTTCTTCTTTTTCCTTCTTTATTTCATTCTATGCCGGCATATCTGGGGTCCTACGTATTCGAGCTTTAATACGCGGACCCGATTTGTGTTTAGAAATCCTACAGTCTTTTTTATTTTCAAGCTTCTAATCAAGTGTTTTCGCAAGTTTCCTGATAAGTTCATTATTTGGGTCTCTTGTTATACCATATTCAAGATATTTTCTTGCGGTATAATCATCATCAGCGACGTGGAAACAAAAACCAAGCCTTGCCGCCCATCCTGCCGAAAACGACGGGTCGCTTTCTTCAAGTTTTTCTTTAATTTTCTCAAAAGTTCCTTCGTTATTTGATAACGACCTAAAATCATTCCATTTTTCCAATTGGGCAAAGGCATACATTTTTAGCATTGCAAGATCTGTTGTCAATTCTATTCCATCTAGGAATTTCAATTTTTCTCTTGGGCTTTCAATTTTTAAAATTGCATTGAACGCCGCAGTTGAATAACCAACATGCCCTTGCATTTTTCTTAAAAAATTCTTAGCAATAGACAGATCCTCCGAAAACGTTACTGCGAAGAACAAGACTTGCGAATCCTCTGGATTAATGGAAAGCAGCGAACGAACGATGTCATCCATTGTTCTGTCTTCTCGTTTAAACTTGTCGGTATTGGATTTATTCATTGCAAACCCCAGTAGCTGGTACGCGTTAACAGAAAAAGGGTCTATTGCAAGGCATTCATTTGCCTTGGCCAAAGCTACAGCATAATCCCCGCTTGAAAAGGCATTCCCAGCTTCTTCGAGTAGCTTTTTAATAGAAAGACGCCTCCATTTGCCGTCCTCTAATATCCAAGAATTCGTAAAAATTGCATTCTCTTTTTCTTTTTTTGAATAAACAGATACTATCCCATATTTTTTTCCATTTGCTTCTTTTTCTGATAGCACTTTAATTTCGGAAATTTTGTATTCCTTGCCCTCATTGCAATATTTTTCATACTCTGTATAGTTTGTTATTTCTTTTGATTTTGTTGAGAGAAATTCATATGCTTTTTTAGGAGCAAGCTCCTTTTCTTTCCCCGGCTGGTAATAATAATTAGCCACTTGTTCTAAATTTGTTTCATCTACGCCAAATTTTGAACATCCGTTAAACGCAATAAATGAAAATAGTACAATTAACGCACCGATGTTGATTGCTTTCCCCAAGTATGTCAAACATTCTTTCCCAAACATCTTTGACCACATAGCTCTCCCTCCTCACATTTCATTGTATACCCTTCTCCGATGTAAGGCTAATGTTCCCTATCCTTTGGCGGGCAGAGTTCTTTGCCGCCTTCCTTTCTTGAAAATCCCCGCCCGTTGATCTCTCGCGGGGCGGGGGAACCTTCAGCCTTAAGCCTTCAGCCTGCCCGTCAGGGCGCTACACCTTCGGGGCTACTGGCGCGGCCTCTTCTTCTTTCTTTCCTTTTATGGGGGGTTTGAAGAAAGTGTCGGCTTTTTTGGCGTCCTTATAATAAAGCTGGGCGAGGGTTCGGTGGTCGAGCTTGTAGGTGTCGAGCCAGTTTATCTTTTCGGCCTGAACCATTCCGTAAGCGCCGGCTTCTGTGGAGAGGGCGGCGGCGTGGGTGTCCATGGCGGTCTGAAGGTTGTTCATCGCCGCCAGGATCGAGTCGGTCTGCGCGGCAAGGTCCGGGTCCGCCTCTTCGGCCAGCTTGGTGATGATGTTGTTCACCTTCAAAAGCTCGTTTTCGAGGGGAGCGTTGACAACCGGGGTCATCCCTTCGGGGAAATAGCGCAAAAAGAGCTGTGATTTATGGTTGTTTCCGCATTTCCCCAAAACGGCGTTATAGAAACGGCGGACCGCTTCATCCAGGGCCATATCCTCCCCGTCCCTGACGGCAAGAGCGCGCTGAGCGGCGATGTAAGCCGCCTCGTAAGCGTCAATCTTTTCCATCAGGCGGGTCTGCGCCCTCTCAAATCCGGCCGCAAGCTCTTTCACATTCTTGTCGGCCTGGAGGCGGGTCAGGTGGTAAACTCCGTAAACCTTGATCAATGTTTCCGCGCTGTTTGTGATACTCGGCATCTTCATGGAACACTCCTTACAAGAAACCCCGGACGGAGCCAGTCCCCGCCCTCGGGGGGTGAACTCTCATAAAAAAAGCGTTTTATGACGATTTAACCCTTTGTTTTCACATATTCCGGCGGGAATGACCCGATTCAAAGCTTTGCTTTCACTTGTTCCGGCTGGAATGACCAGTTCCAAAGCGTTACTTTCACTTGCTCCAACGGGAATGACCCGATCCAAAGCGTTGCTTTTAATTGTTCCGGCGGGAATAACCCGATCTAAAGCTTTGCTTTCACTTGTTCCCGCGGGACTGATCCGATCCAACGGCTTGGATTCACTCAGAGCAGGATTACAGGCAGTTTCCTGACGGATTTGTAAGACAACCACGGCGAAATCCCCCCGATAGTTTCAAACCCGGTGCTGCTGTCCTAGTGAGTCAAGTTTCAAATTTTAAACCAGAATTTTTTTTCAAGTCAAGAGGGGGAGGAAGGCAAGATCCAAGCCTTGGGGTTTGACACTTGACCTGTGCCAAACGGAGGGGCAAGGGAAGCATGCAGTTCAAATATTGTGATTAACGTGGTAAATTTAAGTCTTCAGAGTAGGAGGCTATGTTGGAGGTTGGTACAGGCTATATCGGACTGACTGATCCTGATTGGTACTCCTTTTTGGCAGCAAAGCCACACATTGATGAAGTGAATTTTTGGCAGCCGCATGGTGGCAGGGCTTTCCGCGCTATAAAGAAAGATGAACCTTTTTTCTTTAAACTTCGTGCTCCCTATAAAGCCATTGTAGGTTTCGGTTTTTTCCAGCGATTCGAAAATCTTCCCGCGTGGTTAGCTTGGGATTGCTTTGGCGAATCAAATGGTGCTGAAGATATGGATACAATGCTCCGCAACATTGTCAGATTACGTGGTGAAGAGGCTACATACTCAAAGCGTATTGGCGATTTCGAAATTGGTTGTATCATGATCACTGCACCGGTGTTTTTTCCTCAAAATGAATGGATCACACCACCAAATGATTGGGCAAAGAGCGGTATTCAACAAGGAAAGACCTATCCACTTACCTCCGGCGAAGGTAAACGGGTCTTTGAAGAATGTCTTGAACGCGCGAGAAAAGGCAACAAGTATTGGAATGTTCAACCTATCCCAAGCAAGGTTGCCGAACCACAGGAACGGTATGGTAGCCCCGTGATAATCCATCCAAGATTAGGACAAGGTATCTTTAGCCTGGAAGTCCGTGATGCTTATAATGGCGCATGCGCCGTCACCCACGAACACTCAGCACCCGTTCTAGAAGCCGCTCATATAAAGCCTTACAGCCAAGGAGGCGAGCACTTAGTTAATAACGGCCTCTTGCTTCGCCGTGACTTGCATAGCCTTTACGATCGAGGATATGTAACTGTTACCCCGGATTATATTTTTCAGGTCGGCAATAGCCTTCGGGACGAATTCAAGAATGGCCGGAGCTATTACCAACTTAGTGGAGAAAGGATAGCACTCCCAAGCCATGAGCTTTTGAAGCCAGACAAGAACCTTCTTGATTGGCATAGCCATAATATTTTTAAGGGGTGATGTAGTAGCCTCTAGATCAGATTTCTTTTATTCCGATGTCCAAAAGATATTGGAATGTTTCATCATAGAATTCAGGTGGTCTTGTATGATCATCCTTATCGCCTGCAGGAACAACAATTACCATTCCTTGTCTTGCTCTTGTTAGCAAGACTCTATAGGCATTGATGAGATAGCGTTGTCTCTCTGCCTTAATAATGTGATACCACTTATCGCCCCGGAAGGACCAATGGCTCCACCCTTTCTTTGAGTATCTAAGATCCGCATCCCATGTGACACATGCCCAGTCTAGTTCAAGTCCTTGAACATGGAATTCGGTCGCAACGTCTTCAAGATAATACGAGGAACGAGTATCATTCTTGCCTTCCAAGAACCAATGAACCGGATCAACAGGTGATTTTACAAATATAGAATGAGGTTTCAATCTCTCTGCTTGAGAAGAAACGATAATTCCATATCGCTCAGAACCCCTGGCATGACTCTTTAACCATTCTCTTGCTTTTTGAACATCGCGAGTAAGCACAATGGGATATTTTCCGATAACTTGAGTCAAGACTCCTTTCGCTTCACTTAAATTACGATCAAGCAGATTTTTTACGAACAAGGAAACGTGCTCCGCTCTAAAGGACCGCATTGAAACTATTAAATGCAATTCGTCTTTGTATTCAACCTTTTCATTCTGCTTGTTTCGTTCAAGTAGCCCTTGAGCATTATATTCGCTGTCCGTAAGATTTGGCGAGACATATATTTTCCATTGTGGAAATGATTTGTTCAGCGCTTCTATCCATGCACCAATTCCAGCTTCACCGGTATTGATTTCTTGACCGCCACCAACAAGACAAACAATTACTGCCCAATCTTTGTGGCGGTCCATCGAGGATATCAAGAATTCGGGTTCTGATTGTGAAAAGTCACGGATATTCTTCTTTCTCTTCATAAAACTTGATGTCTGTTCAATATTCCACGCTCTCTGGGCTTCATCAAAGATAGCAACATGTTCTATAGGTGGCCGGTCTTTATCTGCAATTCGATCGTCTCGGAAATTGTGAATATTTTGGATAAACATTTTTACTTCTCTGGCAACATCTCCCTTCCTAATTTTCTTGCGCTCACTTTTAGCTCTATGTACTTTATCTCTGGCTAACGCCTCTCTCAATATTGCTACCAACGGTCCATTCCCTGACAAAAAGACAGCATAGAGTTCACTCTCTTTGTCTATGTGTTCCGTTGCAATGTTAAGACCGATTAGCGTCTTTCCCGCACCCGGAACTCCTGTGACAAAGCAAATTGATTTCTCATTCTGACTCTTTGATCGCTCAATAATTTCCGACACACAATCTGTAGTTTGAGTTAGATTTATGGCACTGGCATCACTCCTCGATATTTCTGCGACATTATGTCCGCTGTACAGCGCCATCGCAGCTTCTACGATATTAGGGGAAGGATGGTACCGTCCTTTTTCCCAAAGCTGTGGGTCAATCTTTAGATCCTCAGAGAATTTTAGGACACTTGAGATAACTTGTGGCAACAAGTCGGTAGATGTCCGGATGGGAGTTAATAATTTGTCATCATATGGAGTGAATCCTACTACCGAATGGGACGTCTTTGCTTTAGTCGCAATCAAAATGGGTGCGATATAAAGACTATGACTTGTCTCGTGGAAATTCTTTAGATCTAGTGCATAGTCCACAACCTGATCGATATCGTAAGACTTAAAATCTTCTTCGCCTACTTTAAACTCAAGTACAAAAATGACGGACTGGATCAGGAGTACAACATCTATTCTCTGGCCCATTCTCGGAACGGAAAATTCATAATAGATTTGACCATCGTACTGCGCAAGTGTATCTTTTAATATTTCAATTTCTTCTTCCCAGGCATTTCTTTGAGAAGTTTCTAACGAAAAATAGTTGTTGGAAACTAACCTACCCAGTATTTCATTTGAATTTCGGGATAGGAAGTCTTTGATTGTATCTGAGTACCAACAACGATTTGAAATAGAATTCACGGTGACTCTTCACCCCCAAATGGGATTATAGCATCATCCTACTAACTTCTCCCCCTCTCCCCTGCGGCAAAACTTCAGTAATTCACCCCGAGCATGGAGACTACGGCGGGGATCAGGTCTATGCCGAAGTGGGCGGCTATGAGGGGGACAAGGCTTCGGTAGCGGTCCCAGAGCAGGCAGAAGACGAGGCTGACGACGAACACCGGGACACCTGTACCCAGAAGCACCGAGCCGATGTCGCCCGCTTCTCCCTCGACCCCGCTGGAAAGGAGGAAGCGGGTGGGCAGGTGCCATGCGGTGAACAGGACGGAGGTGAGGACCACGGACGCGGCGCGGCCGAACGAAAGCTCCAGCCTGGTCTGGAGTATCCCCCTGAAGAAGAACTCCTCGGGGACCCCCGCGGCGAGGAGAGCGAGGGCGGCCCCAAGGAAACACCGCGCCAAAAGACCTCCTGTCGTGAAACCGGGCACGGCGTCGTCTATGAAATGGAGCCGCCCCATGTTGAGGCTTGCCCCCATCGCGAAGGCAAGCACGGCCCAAAGAACGGTCCTGACGCTGATCTTCCAGCCGGGCAGAAGGTCAGCCGGCTTATATCCCCTGAGGAGGAACCACACGGCGGGAACGACCAGGAGTAGTCCCGCCTTGAATAACAATGCGTACCAAAGATCGTCGGTGAACCTTGCGGCTCCCAGTATCGGAAGCGGACAGGACCTTATCAGCAGCCCAGTCGCCGCCGCGGCGAAGATGTAGAGGACGCTGAACGAGAGGGCGAGGACGGTCTCCTTCCCCGGTTCTTTTATCGTCATATCCGCGGCTTTGACCCTTTGCCAAGTCAGCCGTTCCCAAATTTTTTCAGGTCCGTTCATACTTTCCTCTGCCTTCTGGTTATCGCTTCAGCCATGTCTTTCCTCTCTTCTATTATTATAAGACTTATTTCACCACAGAGGCCTGTTTTTTCTTCGTCTCCTTCGCGTCTTCGTGGTGAGACATGATTTTTAACTGCTAGGTCGCTTCACAGGAGACCCCGGATCGGGTCCGGGGTGACAGTTTTGAAGTCGGGCTCGCGATGACCGCGCCATGCGGACAGTTTGAAACCTTTGTCTTTCATCATCTGTTCGAGTATTTGCTTCGTTTTTTCTTTTCTCTGGAGACCACGGAGATCATCCTGGGGCGGTATTGCTCCGCGAGCATCAAAATGTCCACCCACGAAAGATTCAATTTTTCGGCGTGGTAGTCGGTGACTTCGATCTGAAGGCCGTCGGGATCCCATTTGATGAAATACCCCTCCCTCGGAAGGTCGATCGATCCTGTTTTTTCCGGGTTCTTTCCAAAAAGGTTCATGTGATTTCCCCTTTCTTCTTTAATCCTCCCCGCTTCTGGATTTCAAGCCCTCTTTCAGCGTGTCAATCAAGTGATCCATCAAAAGTCCCTTCATTCCCTGATAAGCATACGGTCGCTTCGAGGGGATTCTCCGCTTCGTCGTTGTACCCGCCCTTTGCGAGCATCATGGCGTGGAACCGGTCGTCTATCATCAAGGGAGGGTTCTTGATGGCCTCGAAGCACTGCAGGCAGAGATCGAAGTCCTTCTCGTGCCAGCAGACGGTCGGGTCGGCGTCAAGCTTCCTGCAATTGTCGCAGAAGCGCTTCGGCTTTTTCTCGCCTCGGGATATGTCGTAATAGGCCGTCATCTATCCTCCCGGCGATATTATGCTCCCTCACCAGTGCCATTTGGAGCGACAGGACAAAAAAGTCTGAAGGCTGAAGGCGTAAGGCTGAAGGTTAAAGACGAGATCGCTTCAAAAAGACCATTCCTCGAAGCTGGGCTCGCGATGACGCAATTTCGCTATCACTTCCTATTGTTGCCGGGGGACACGATCCCGATTCAAAAGGCCGAATCGGGTCATGTCCCCCAGGCCGCTGCGCTGAACACTCCCCCGGCAAAGAATGTGCCCTTTCGCAAAGTGAATTTGTCTCAGGGCGCAACATTTGACGCCCTGCGGGCAGGAAAGGACGGGAAATAGGACGCTTCGCTTCCCGAAGAGCCGGGCAAAAGGCATCGCCTGGGCTGAAGGCTGAAGGCGTAAGGCTGAAGGTTAAAGACGAGATCGCTTCAAAAAGACCATTCCTCGAAGCTGGACTCGCGATGACGCAATTTCGCTATCACTTCCTATTGTTGCCGGGAGACACGATCCCGATTCAAAAGGCCGAATCGGGTCATGTCCCCCAGGCCGCTGCGCTGAACACTCCCCCGGCAAAGAATGTGCCCTTTCGCAAAGTGAATTTGTCTCAGGGCGCAACATTTGACGCCCTGGGGGCAGGAAAGGACGGGAAACAGGACGCTGCGCTTTCCCAAGAGAGGAGCTATCCTTGCTGCCTCGAATTCTACGATCTGCCTTAAAGCCCTACAAGTCAATCTCTTGAATTCTACGGCGCAATTTCTCTTAGGCGCTCCGCTCGCATACTCGCTACGCTGAACACTCCCCCGGCAGGGAATGTGCCCTGTCGCGACGTAAAGTCGTCTTTGGGCACAACATATTCGCCCTTCGGGCAGTGCTGATGGCTGATGGTAGAGCTGAAGACTGAAGGCTGTCGCAAGGCTGATGGCTGAAGGCTGAAGTGCTGAAGTTCAACATGGAATGTTGGTTTTTCTTAGAGGCACACTGCCGCGTGCCCGGAATATCAAAACCCCCACGCTTTCGCTCTCCCCCTTTGCAAAGGGGGATCAAGGGGGTTTTTCCACAATTTTAACTTTTCAATTTTCAATTTGATATTTAAAATGCAGGCGTGTCCTGCGGACAGGCTGAAGAGCTGAAGTTCAATAGGGAAATGGTTCCACAAATTTGATATTTAATCTTGAAAATTTGAAATTTAAAATGAAAGTCTCCATATCATGGACACCCCCCGCTCGTATTGATTATCCTTCCCGTCCCGGCAGGGCCTTCGCCCGAGCCGTTGTAGGCGGTGACGAGATACCAGAAGAAGCTCCCCGAAGTGGGCGTATCACCGGAGAGATCGATGCTCGTGGATGCTCCGTCGTATCTGAAACAGGAGTTATCCACCGCTCCGCCGGGAAGATTGGCAAGATCTGCCTGCGTGCCTCTGTAAAGCCTGTAGCCCGTCGCGCCGGTGTATGACGGCCAGCTTGCAGTGGTTTCGTCGGCAGAGAAAATCAAAGCGTCGTCCGAATTGGCGCCTAACGCGAGCTCGCCGGGGGCGCCGACGCATTCGTCCGTGGCGGAGACGATGTTGGACCAGTAGGTGGAGCAACCATAGTTTGACCAATCCACCTGCGCCGCGATCTGGAAATTGTGACTGTTGTTGCAATCGAGTCCGTTGTATGTTTCCCCCGGTAGTATACCGGTTTTCACCAGGGCGTCGTCCACGTACAAGTCGTGGCGTGAGGCTGGGACCGTAGGGGTGAAGTTGACCGCGACTCCAGTCATATTGTTCGGATCGTTGTCGGTTACAGAGTTGATGACCGTATCCGACGGTTCGTTCCAGACAAAAGGATCCGCCCAGCAAGAGGTCCAGCCGCCCCAGAACGCCCTCCAGGTAAATGAGTGTTCTACACCGCAACCTGAGCCGCCACCGTACGACAGTTCTGTGGGTATATGGCCGATGGCATAGTTGCCGGTATTATCCGTAATTTCATTTGGTACATAAAAGGCTCCGCACTGACACGGGTAACCATCCCAGATATCCACATGAAAATCGACGAGCTGAGTATAATTCGGCGATACGAAAGGCGATTCCTTCCCGTCTATCACCAGGGCAGGAGAGATCAACAGCTTTGAAGAACTGCATACCGGGATCTCGCTTTCATGAATTAAAATGTTCGTGGTCCCTATGGGATAGAGCGGGCCCGGAACCCAGGCAGAAGTCGAGAAGTCGGTCGGAGGATACTGGCAGTCGTTGTAAAAATAAACTCTGTAACCGGTTATCAGAGGCGCAGAAGGAGCGTCCCCGGAAGAATAACTTCCATATCCGTCGATAGTTGGAACGTTCAGGTGAAGTTGACAATAATATTCTTCCCAAGTGTAATAGTCATATTCCCAGAACCCCGAAAATGAAAAGCTCGGGTTCCAATTGAGAGCCCCCGTCGTCCCTATCGCGTCCCAATCCTCCCACACTTTTCCCTGCGACCTGCTTTGGAGGACATACTTTCCGTCATCGTCGTAGATGAGAAGGATCGCTCTCATAGATGAATCGTCGGACGGGCAGCCATCGTAGGCCAAAGTCGACCAGTCTGTAAGAAGGTAGTATTCGCCGGGGTTGCCCGAGGCGCATAAATCCCATGGCCCGAGGATGGATGTCATGTCAAAACTGCAAGTTTCATCCATGATGTCCACGCCCGTGGAATCTACACCAGAGGCCTCGGCTCCGTTATACAAGCCCTGCATCCACAGATCTGCGTGCACCCTTGAAGGGTCCGATGAAAGCCCCGAGGCGCAGGGGATATTGGCGTTTGCAAGAGTGACCGGGACGCCGCATGAGGCGAAGGTGAAGGCGGAAAAGAGCAGAAATATCAATGATAGAAGCGCTTTTCTCATCGTCCCCTCCCTCAGTTCGAAGCTGGATACCAGGCCGCGACATCCGATGTTGACTTCACTACATATCCTGTGCCGGGAACAATTTCAAAATCTAGCTGGCCTATCCCGCCTCCCGACCATCTCTGCCAGGCCATGCCGTCCCAGTTGTAGACGCTGACGCCCGTACCGCCGGCCGCCACGATCTCGTTCCTTAACAGGGAAGCAGTCGTCGAAGGGGATTCGTATGGAATAGAGACCACTTTCCTTGTATTGGCGGCAAATGTTATGTATGTCGCGGGGTTGTGAGTACCGGTGACATTCCATGTTGTCACGTCAGCAGTGGACTTGACCTTGTAGCCCATACCAGGGGTTATGACGAAATTCACCTGCCCTACACCGCCACCCGCGTATCTTTGCCAAGCCGTTCCGTTCCAGTTATAGACATTTACTATCCCGAAAGGATAAGGGGGCGTATAGCCGGCTGCGGCCATAATATCGTTTCTCAGTAGTTGAGCGGTAGTGAAACTGCAAGTGTAGGGCAGAGAAACGAGCTTTTCCTGGTCGGCTGAAAGGGGAATGTTCACGGTAGATTCGAAGATATGGCTTCCCGCCGTCAGCCCTACCGCCAGTATGAGAACCGTCGCAAACGCCAGAATTATCCTGTTCTTCATTTCACCACTCCTTTCGGAAAAGCGACCCTAACTTACGGACACCCTCCGCTCGAATTTATAATCCTTCCCGTCCCGGCCGGGCCTTCTCCGTTGCCGTTATAAGCTGTGACGAGATACCAGAAGAAGCTCCACGAAGTGGGCGTATCACCGGAGAGATCGATGCTTGTCGATGCTCCGTCGTATCTGAGGCAGGAGTTATCCACCGCTCCGCCGGGAAGATTGGCAAGGTCTGCCTGGGCACCTCTGTAAAGCCTGTAGCCGGTCGCGCCGGTATAGGATGGCCAGCTTGCGGTGATCTTGTCGGTCGAGAAGACAAGCGCGTCGCCCGATGTCGCGCCTAACGCCAGTTCGCCCGGCGCGCCATCGCATTCGTCCGTGGCGGAGACAGGATCGGAGTTATTGATACAGTATTGGTTTTCCGCCCTTATCATGTAGTTATGAGAAATATTGCAATCCGTGGAAGAGAATACCGACCCCGATCCAAAGTTTGACTGGATCAGGACATTATCCCTGTATAGGTTGTGACTTGTAGCTTGAGTCCCGGGCGTGTAATAGATCGTTATCCCCGTCTGTGATGCCGGGTCGTTATCAATTATCGAGGTTATCACCGGCTGGGAAGGAGTATAGTCGTGCTCGGGCCCGATTGTTGATTCGGCCGTCCACGGCGACCTGACATTGCCGAACCTGTACTGGAATTTTATGCTTCTTGTTACGTCGCACCCGATGTCGTAGGGCCACCCGTCGTAGTAAGCGTCGGGTATGAATTCCGTTCCGTCGATCAGCGCGTCGCATGTCATGTTAACGCAAGACGGCCAGCAAAACGTTTCAGTGAATATATGTATATTGCAATCACAATTGCCCCCAGGCGACGTATTGGCAAAAGTATACTCCCAATGAACTGCGACGGGATCGCCGAGGACGAAAGGCATCTCCCTGCCGTCGATCATCACCGGGGCAATTGACATCCAGAGACCGTCAGGGGCGTCCGGGAAATTGTAATTGTTTATCGTCGTCGTCCCTGCGGGGAAAGTGTCACCGGCGGTCCATGCGGATATGGACAGATCCGTGGGCTCATCGGGGCCGAAATAGAAATAGAGGCTGTACCCTGTGATCAGCGGCGAGGAAGGAGCGTCCCCGGGACCATAACTTCCGTAGGGGGCAAGACCGTAGATATTCACAGAAAGATCGGCCTGGTTGGTATTCCAGGTTTCATCTCCCGACCACCAGCGAGAGACCGTCGCGCTTATAGCGCCAGCCGCCGTCGTCCCTATCTCGTCCCAGTTGTCCCAATCCTTGCCCTGAGACCTGCTCTGGAGGACATACTTTCCCGTGTTGTCGTAAATGAGGAGTATCGCCCTTTCGGATGAATCGTTGGACGGACAGCCGTCGAATACATAGTTCGCCCAGTCGGTGAAGAGATAGTATTCGCCGGGGCTGCCCGAGGCGCAGTCCTGCCACGGACCCAGGATGGAAGTTCCGTCGAACAGACAAGTCTCGTCCATGATGTCCACGCCGTCGGAGTCGCACCCGCCGGTCGTGCCTCCGGCTGTGCAGGACCCAGGCGACACTTGGCCCGTCCCGTTCGTTGTCCAGTCGGCTTTTCCCTGCAGCCAGAGATAGGCATGTACCTGCGACGAGTCGGATGAAAGTCCTGAGGCGCATGGGATGGTGCTATTCGACAGTGTCGTGACGATGGGGCAGTAACCCGCAAGGGATAAGGAAAGAATAGCCAGCAAGGCCGTTAAAGCCGCTTTTTTCATTTTACCCTCCTCACTGATAGGCCGGGAACCAGGCAGCGACGTCAGATGTCGATTTGACCACATACGCCGTTCCCGGCGTCACCGCGAAGTCAACCTGCCCGATCCCACCGCCGCACCATTT
>JAKQCT010000065.1 GCA_029559035.1 Acidobacteriota bacterium | reverse complement strand
TATTTGTAGGCGTGTTCCCCCCTTTCGCACCATCTGATCCGACTTCGAAGTGAAAGAGCAGGCAAACTGCTTTGCCTGAGTGGGGGGATCGAAGCCCGCAGCCTTGCGCGAGTTTGGCATTGCCAAGGCGAGCGCGGCGAGAGGCGGCCTGCGAAAAACTGCCGCCAGGCGGTTTATTTGAAGGCGTGTCCCCCCCTTTCGCGCCAACTAATACAGACCGAGAAGTAATCACCCCCCCTTCCCATTGTGGGGATTCTCCCGAGGCTCAAAGTCTCCTGAAACAGCAGGATGTCTTGCTGGTCCATCTTTATCTTTGAAGCCGCCATTCCCGTTTGAAATCCGGTGCCGTGCTGATCGGAAGAGAGCACGATGCCTGGAGAACGGCATTGCCTTAAGCAAAGCTATGTGATATAATGATTTTTTGATGATAATACGGTCGCGGCAAAAGGCTTCTGTTGCTTGTATTTAAACCCAGAACTGTGTTAGAAAATATCTTTAAATTTTTGCGCCCGTAGCTCAACTGGATAGAGCGTCGGCCTTCGAAGCCGCAGGTTGGGGGTTCAAGTCCCTTCGGGCGCGCCAGGATATCAAAACCCGCATACGGACTGCCGAAGGGCCAGGCGGGAACAGAAAGGACAAGCAGGAAAATGGAATTCAAGCTCGAGGAAAAAAAAGGTTGCATGAACAAATACAGTTACGCCATGAACTGGGAAGAGGTGAGAGAGCCCTACTCCCTCATCGTTGAAGAGGTCAGGAAGGAAGCCCAGGTCCCCGGGTTCAGGAAGGGAAAAGCCCCCGCCGAATTCGTAAGGTCGAAATTCGCGGGACCCATCGCATCCCAGCTCAAGGACCAGCTCCTGCGGACCGTCGCCGACAAGATCGTCGAAGGCGAGAACCTGAAACTTTTCGGCGCTCCCTTCGCGGACGAACCGGAACTGAAAGTGGGAGAAAGCTTCTCGGGCGCCGTCTATTTCGAACTCCTCCCCGAGGTGCCGAACATTGACACTGACGGAATCGAGATCGAGGTGACAAGGCGGGAAGCCACTCCGGAACAGGTCGACGCCATCGTCGATTCCTTCAGGCAGAGGAACGCGTCCATCAAGACCATGGAAGAAGGTCCCGTCGAAGAAGGAGATTTCTGTCCCGCCAAGCTTCTCAAGGCCGGCGCCTCCGAACCGAAGGAGGTCTTCCTTCACTGCCACGGAGAAAGCGAGGATCTATTCGAAAAATCCCTGGCGGGAAGGAACATCGGCGACACCTTCGAAATTGTGGTCCCCGAAGGCGGTCCTCACGAGGCCGGGACTTACGCCGTAACGCTCCAGAAAGTAGTCCGGCAGGCCCTCCCGGCCCTCGACGACGAACTTGCGTCCAGGTGCGGGTTCAAGACCGTACAGGAGCTCAGGGATGCAGCTCAAAAACAGGCCGCCGCCGCGAACGAACACATGCAGAGGGACGAAAGGGACGACAAGCTGCTTTCAGTCCTTCTCGACAGGACTCATTTCGACGTCCCCCCCACGCTCGTGGAGAACCGGCTCAGGCAGGAGATCGACAGGGTCGCGGAAGAGCTCCACAGAAGAAGGATCGATCCCGCAAAAGCTAACATAGAATGGGACAAGCTCATAGAGGCGAAGAAGCCCGAGGTAGAAAAATCGGTCAGGGCGTATTACATCGTCAGCGGCCTGATTGAAAAGGAAGGCGTAAAGATCACCGACCATGAGTTGAACGGCGTCATTACGGAAATAGCCGCGAGGGAGAACGCTCCCGCGGAGAAGGTCCGGCAGATGCTGGAAAAGCACAACCAGCTCGAGGATATAAGGTTCAACCTCGCAAAGGAGAAGGTCTTCGAGGTGCTGGCAGGCCGAGCGGGGATCAAATATACGGAACCGGCGCGGGCGGAAGCCGAAGGAGGAAAAGATGCTGATACCCATAGTCGTTGAGCAGACGAACAGGGGCGAGCGAGCCTACGACATTTACAGCAGGCTCCTTAAGGATAACATCATTTTCATCGGCGACGAGATCGACGATCACCTGGCGAACCTGGTGATAGCCCAAATGCTGTTCCTCGAGGCGGAAGACCCGCAGAGGGACATCTGGCTCTACATCAACAGCCCCGGAGGAATAATCACGGCGGGCCTGGCGATATACGACACGATGCAGTTCGTCAAGCCGGACATCAACACGATCTGCATCGGGGAAGCGGCCTCCATGGCGGCCATCCTTCTCGCCGCGGGAACAAAAGGGAAAAGGTTCGCGTTACCCAATTCGCGGGTCCTCCTGCACCAGCCGCTCGGAGGAGCCAGCGGCCAGGCGACCGACATAGACATCCAGACGAAGGAGATCCTGAGGATGAGGGAACTTCTTTTCAACATCCTGGTGAAGCACACGGGCAAACCTCTGGAGGAGGTCAGGCGCGACTGCGAAAGGGACAATTTCATGACGGCGGACAAGGCCCTCGAATACGGCCTTATTGACAAAATTTCCACTCATCATACAATAGAGGGTGAGAAGAAGCCGTGACAGTGAGGTGATGTGCAATGACTAAAAAGTACTCAGACGGAGAGCACCGCTGCAGCTTTTGCAACAAATCCCAGAGAGAGGTGAAGAAACTGATCGCGGGGCCGAACGTCTTCATCTGCAACGAGTGCGTAGACACCTGCGAGGAGATCCTCGCCGAGGATTTTCCGTCTCAGAAGGAAGAGCGAAGCTACGGCTCCATGCCCAAGCCCAAGGAGATCAAGACCTACCTGGACGATTATGTCATCGGCCAGGAGCAGGCGAAGAAAAGAATAGCCGTCGCCGTCTATAACCATTACAAGCGGATATTCTCCCCTCCCCGGAAATCCGACGAGGTGGAGATACAGAAGTCCAACATCCTCCTTATCGGCCCTACAGGAACAGGGAAGACGCTATTGGCGCAGACCATGGCCAATTTCCTTCAGGTCCCCTTCGCCATAGCCGACGCCACGACCCTGACGGAAGCCGGATATGTCGGAGAAGACGTAGAGAACATACTGTTGAAGCTCCTGAATAACGCGGACGGCGACAAGTCCCGCGCGGAGAAGGGCATCGTCTATATCGACGAGATCGACAAGATCTCCAGGAAAGGAGACAGCCCGAGCATCACGAGGGACGTTTCGGGAGAGGGCGTTCAGCAGGCCCTTCTCAAGATCCTGGAAGGCACGGTCGCCAACGTCCCGCCCCAGGGCGGAAGGAAGCATCCGCACCAGGAGTTCATCCCGATAGACACGAAGAACATCCTCTTCATCTGCGGAGGCGCTTTCGTGGGGCTGGAGAAGATCGTCGAGAGGCGGCTTCACAAATCCTCCATAGGCTTCGGCGGCACTCCTCCCATGAACGAGAAGCAGAAATCGTGGGAACTCCTTTCAAAAGTCCAGCCGCAGGATATCATCCAGTACGGCATGATCCCGGAATTCGTGGGAAGGATCCCCACCATCGCGTCGCTCCACGACCTCGATGTCGACGCTTTGAGGCAGATCCTCACCCAGCCCAAGAACGCCATCCTCAAACAGTTCCAGAAACTTTTCGACCTGGAAGGGATAAAGCTCACATTCGCCCAGGAGGCCATCGACACGATCGCCGGAGAAGCGATAACCAGGGAGATCGGCGCGAGGGGCCTCAGGATGATCCTCGAGGAGATAATGCTTGACCTCATGTACGACATCCCCTCGCAGAAAAGCGTCAAGGAAGTCGTGATCACCAAGGACGTGGTCCTCAGGAAATCGGAACCTATTGTCGTGATGGAGAACGTCGGCTGAAAAAGCGGCCGCCGCGATGGACAGCATGAACCGGACAATCGACAGGCACAGGATCCTTCCTTTCATAGGCCTCAGGGACATGATCATATTCCCCGGGACGGTCAAGCCGTTCCTGGTGGGAAGAAAGAACTCCATTGCCGCCGTTGAGGAAGCGATGCAGGGATCTCAAAGGATCTTCCTGGTCCTTCAGAAGGACCCTTCGGTGGAGACGCCCCGGCAGGCGGACCTGTGCAAGGTGGGGGTGATAGCCAAGATAGTCAACTCGATCAAGCTTCCCAACGGTCACAGCAAGCTCCTCGTGGAAGGCATCGAACGGGCGCTCGTGACGGACCTCCTTCTCGACGCCGAAACGCCCTACGCGTCGCTTCTCCCCTGCGAAGACAGGGAGGAGCAAGGAACGGCCGCCAAAGAACTTGCGATGCACGTGGAACGGCTTTATGAAGAACTCTCCCGGAAGCTTGCCGGCACTCAGAACGAGGTTCCCCCGGTTTCCCTTGGCCCCGAAGACCCGGCGCCCTTCTCGTTCCAGGTCGGGTCGGCTCTCCCCGTTAACATAGACGCCAAGCAGAAGATCCTGGAGACCCATAGCCTCATCGACAGGCTGAAGCTTCTCAGGAAAACCATACTGACGGAGATAGATCACGTCAACCTCGACCAGAAGCTCGACAAGGAAGTCGAGAAGCAGATTGAAAAAGCGCAGAAGGAATATTACCTGAACGAGAAGATGAAGGTCATCAGGAAGGAGCTCGGCAGGGAGGACAACACCTCCGACATCGATGACCTGAAAGCCAAGATAGAAGCGGCCAAAATGCCTGAAGCTGCGAAAGAAAAAGTCCTCTCGGAGCTGAAAAGGCTGGAGCTGATGCCCGCGATATCGGCCGAAGCGACCGTCTCGAGGTCCTACATCGAATGGCTTGCCGCCCTGCCGTGGGCCAAAGCCTCGGAAGACAGGCTGGACATAAAGCTGGCGCAGAAGATACTGGACGAGGACCACCACGGCCTCGAAAAAGCCAAGGAAAGGATCCTGGAATTCCTCGCCGTAAGGCAGCTTTCCAAGGAGAACAAGAGCAACATACTCTGCTTCGTGGGTCCTCCCGGCGTAGGAAAGACATCCATCGCAAAGTCTATCGCCAGGAGCATGGGAAGGGAGTTCGCGAGGCTCTCTCTCGGCGGAGTGAAGGACGAAGCGGAGATCAAGGGACACAGACGGACCTACATCGGAGCGTTTCCCGGGCAGATAATCCAGCTCGTCAAGAGGGCCGGGACAAGAAACCCGGTCTTTCTCCTTGACGAAATAGACAAGCTCGGCTCCGACTTCCGTGGAGACCCCTCCTCCGCGCTCCTGGAGGTCCTGGACCCGGAGCAGAACACCGGATTCGTGGACCACTACGTGGACGCCCCGTTCGACCTCTCGCAGGTCTTCTTCATCACTACCGCGAATATCACCCACTCGATCCCTGCGGCGCTGTTCGACAGGATGGAGGTAATCAATTTCTCCGGATACACGCTTCCGGAAAAGATATCGATAGCCCAGAACCATCTCTGCCCCAAACAGATGAAAATGACCGGGCTGACCGCGAAAGACGCCGAGATGACCGAGGACGGACTGAAAGCCATCATTTCGGGATACACGAGGGAAGCCGGCGTGAGAAACCTCGAAAGAGAGGTCGCTTCTATCTTCAGGAAGATCGCCCACATGGTCGTCAGGGACGGCAGGCACCCGAAGATCAAGATCAGCGGGGAAAAAGCCAGGGAGCTGCTCGGGCTGGAGCGGTTCAAGGAAACGCAGGTGCTGGACGGCGACGAGGTCGGCGTGGCGATAGGCCTGGCCTGGACGCAGAACGGGGGGGAAGTGCTCCTCGTGGAATCAAGGCTCATGCCCGGGAGGTCCAATCTCGAATTGACGGGACAGATGGGCGAGGTGATGAGAGAATCAGCGAAGGCCGCCCTCTCCTTCATCAGGAGCAACGCCAAGAGGATGGGCCTTTCTGAGACCTACATGAAACTCCAGGACGTCCACATCCACATACCCGAGGGAGCGATACCCAAGGACGGGCCTTCCGCCGGAATAACAATGGCCACCGCCCTCGTTTCCTCCTTTACAAAAATCCCCGTTCGTCATATAATGGCGATGACCGGCGAATTGACCCTCAGGGGCAAAGTCCTCCCGGTCGGCGGCATCAAGGAGAAGGTCCTGGCCGCCAGGCAGCACGGGATCACAGAGGTAATTCTTCCGGAAGATAATGAGAGGGACATCGGAGAAGTTCCCGCTAAGCTAAAGGATGGAATGACCTTTCGTTTCGTCGACACGCTCGAAGAGGTTCTAAGGATCGCCCTCACCGAAGACCCTTTCCTGCCCCGCCCGACCCCGACACTGGAAAGGAACGACTCGCAAAGGGTTGAGAAGGTATTTTAAGCTTTTTGAAGATTCCGGCCTTGATTCTGAATATGTTTTAGGGTTCGAAAACAAAACTGTTGTTGATCGTTTTTATTTTTTCCAAGAGAGGTGACAATGGGTACAGACACTCACGACCTTGCAAGGCTCCACGAAATGGCTCCGCAGGACCTTCTCAAGCTCTCCCGCGAATACGAGATCGAGAACGCCACGAGCCTCAAGCGGCAGGAACTGATTTTCCAGATCCTTAAATGCCAGGCGGAAGCGAACGGCTTCATATTCGCCGAAGGGGTCCTCGAGACTCTTCCGGACGGCTTCGGGTTCCTAAGGGCGCCCGATTACAACTACCTGGCGGGGCCCGACGACATCTATGTCAGCCCTTCCCAGATAAAGCGCTTCGGCCTCAGGACCGGTGACACCATCTCCGGGCAGGTGCGCCCGCCGAAGGAAGGCGAGAAGTATTTCGCCCTTATCAAGGTTGACGCCATCAACTTCGACCCTCCTGCCGCGGCGCGCGACAGGATGTGGTTCGACAGCCTAACGCCCATCTACCCCAACCGCAGGATCAAGATGGAAACGATCAAGGACGAGCTGAGCGGCAGGGTGATGGACCTGATCTCCCCCATCGGCTTCGGCCAGAGGGGCCTCATCGTTTCGCCTCCCAGAACGGGAAAGACGATGCTTCTCCAGGCGATCGCCCACTCCATCACGGCCAACCACCCGGAAGCCTACCTCATCGTCCTTCTGATAGACGAAAGACCCGAAGAGGTCACGGACATGCAGCGTTCGGTGAAGGGAGAGGTCCAGTCCTCGACGTTCGACGAGCCCCCCACGAGGCACGTCCAGGTCGCCGAGATGGTCATGGAAAAAGCCAAGCGCCTCGTCGAGATGGGCAGGGACGTGGTCATTCTCCTAGACTCCATAACGAGAATGGCCAGGGCGTACAACACGGTCACTCCCCCGTCCGGCAGGGTCCTTTCGGGAGGTCTCGACGCCAACGCCCTCCAGAAGCCCAAGAGGTTCTTCGGCGCCGCGAGGAACATCGAGGAAGGCGGTTCCCTGACGATCATCGCAACTGCTCTCGTGGACACGGGATCCAGGATGGACGACGTAATCTTCGAAGAGTTCAAGGGAACGGGCAACATGGAGATCCACCTCGACAGGAAGCTCGTCGACAAGAGGGTCTTCCCCGCCATAGACATCAACAAGTCCGGGACCAGGAAGGAAGAGCTCCTCACGAGCGCCTTCGAGCTGAACAGGATGTGGATCCTCAGGAAGATCCTGAACCCGCTCTCCACCGTGGAAGCCATGGAGCTACTGCTCGAGAAGCTCGGGGAGTACGATTCGAACGACGTTTTCCTGAAAGGGCTTTCGGGCGGCGGTTCCTGATCCGGATACAACTTTTGAAAACTATCGCAAGGGCGGGTTCTCCCCGCCCTTTTTTTACATGATCAATGAATACCCTTGGGCATTTATCCGGCCGGAGGATACACTTCAGCCCGGTCGCTTTCCGAAAAGCTTTAAACAAGAAAAAAGGGCACGGTTGGGGTGCCCTTCCTTATTGAACTCCCGCCTTTCCAGGCTTCCGCCCTTCTGATCTATTCGAGGTAGGTGTAACCCTCCAGGCCGTCGTCGAGAAACCTGAGGATGCGTGCGGAGTCGCGGATAGTTATCCTGTTGTCGTCGATGGCGTCCTCTATGTCCCTCCTTATCGCGTTGAGTATGTCCCTTTTCTGGTATTGCATGTACCCCAGGACATCCTTGACGGTGTCGCCCTCGATGATCCTCTCTATCCTGTACCTGTCCTGACCGGTGACGGTTATATGCACTATGTTCGTATCGCCGAAGAGGTTGTGAAGGTCCCCGAGAGCCTCCTGGTACGCGCCGACCAGGAAAACGCCAAGGTAGTAGGGCTTGTCGTTGATGTCGTGCAGTTCGATTGTGTGCTTGACGTCGTGAAGGTCGATGAACTGGTCGATCTTCCCGTCGGAGTCGCAGGTTATGTCCGCGAGTGTGGTCGTGCGGGTCGGCTCCTCCTTCAGCCTGTGGATCGGGCAGATAGGGAAGAGCTGCTTCACCGCCCAGTGGTCGGGAAGGCTCTGGAAGACCGAAAAGTTGCAATAATAGGTGTCGGAGATGAACTTGTCGAGGTTCTCGAACTCGTCGGGAACGTAATCGAGGTTCTTGACGACCTTCGCGAGCCTCTTGCATATCTCCCAGAAAAGCCTTTCGATGTAAGCCCTGTCCTGGAGCGAGAGTATCCCCACGTTGAAGAGAGTGAGCGAGTCGTCCCTTATCTGAATCGCGTCGTGGTAACTCTCCTGGAAGTTCTTCGTGGACATGGAATCGAGGGTTTCCTTCATGGACCTCACCAGCTCGTGGGTTCCGTCCCCGATCTCGATCTTTACCGTTTCCTCCGCGAGCTGGCTCGATCCCAGGATGTTGAGTATCAGCACCGAGTGGTACGCGACGAGCGCCCTGCCGCTCTCGGAAATGATGTTCGGCGTCGGAACTTCCGCTTCAGTGCAGATCTCGTTCAACGCGGAAACGATGTCCGATGCGTATTCTTCGATCGTGTAGTTGGCGCTCGACGGGAAGTTGGTCTTGCTGCCGTCGTAATCCACCGCGAGCCCGCCGCCCACGTCGAAATATTCCATCGGCAGGTCCATCTTGCACAGTTCGACGAAGATCCTGGCGCTTTCGTTGAGCGCCTCCTTTATGCTCTGGATCGAAGTTATCTGCGAGCCGAGATGGAAATGGAGAAGTTTTATGGAGGAAGCGAGCCCCGCCGCCTTGAACTTCTCCACGGCATATATTATCTCCGACGGGAAGAGGCCGAACTTTGACTTGTCCCCTCCGCTGCTCTCCCATTTCCCCCTGCCGCGGGCCGTCAGCTTCGCCCTGATGCCAACCAGAGGCTTGACCTTCAGGCTCTTTGACCACCTGATGATCAGGTCGACCTCGGAGGGCTTTTCGACGACGATGAATATCTGCCTTCCCATTTTTCTTGCCCAGAGGGCCATCTCTATGTATTCGTCGTCCTTGTACCCGTTGCAGATCATTATCGATTTGGGGCTGAGGGAACTGGAAAGCGCGATCAGCAGTTCGGCCTTAGTCCCGGCCTCCAGCCCGTAGTTCACGGTAGAGCCGAACTCGACTATGTCCTCGACCACCTGACGGCTCTGGTTAACCTTGATCGGGTAGATGCCGTAATATTTACCCTTGTACTCGTATTCCTTGACGGCCTTGGTGAAAGCGCCCTGGACCTCCTCGATCCTCTTCCTGAGGATGTCGGTGAACCTGAGAAGCATCGGAGCGGATATGCCCCTGATGCGCAGGTCCTCGACAAGCTCCCGGAGGTCGATGTACCGCCTCTTGTCCTTGTCGGGACTGACCGTGATGTTGCCCTTTTCGTTGATATCGAAAAAGCCTTTGCCCCACTCCCTTATGTTATAGACTTCCCTGGCTTTTTCCAGGGACCACTTCGAGAGCGAAGTGTCGGCCTTGATCTTTATCCTCTGCATCGGCGCTCCCTCCTCCAGCTTTTCTTTTTAGAACAAAAACTCGAATTGGTCAAGTGGATGCCGCCCGCGCTTCTCCGCCTGACAGGATATTGAGCAGGTGCCTCTCCACCGTCGCCCACGGTTCCCCGGGATCGCCCTTCAGAGCCCTGTCGAGGGCCGCCAGGGCCGTGAGGGCGGTCGCCGTTTCTTCCGGAGACCACCTTGCGGCGTCCCTTTTGGCTTTTTCCAGCTGCCACGGGAATAGCGACTTTTCTATCATGTCCGGCCTGATTTCCCGTGCGGGCGAACCTCCCGCGACAAGTCCGTGAACCCTCATCATGATGTCCAGGTGCCTTGCGAGCACCGACACGAAGGCGAGGGGCATGGCATCTTCGTCTTCCTCTATTCTCAACACCGTGCTGACTACACCCTCCCTGTCTCTCTGCAGGAAATGGTCCTGGAGGGCGAATATGTTGGGGCTTCCTCCCGTTCCGAGAAGTTCCGAGACGTCACGGGACGTGACGGTCCCGGTTTCCATCGCGGCCAGGCAGAGGAGGTCGAGCGCGGAGGGAAGCAGCGCGAGGTCCCTGTTGGCCCAAAGGTCGAGAGCTTCCATCGCTTCGTCTTCGAGCTTCATCCCGGCTTCCCTGATCCTTCTGGTTATGTAGGACTTCGCGGATGGCGGGTTGCAGTTGACCGCGCCGGTGATCGCCTCTATCTCCCTCCAGGCTTTCGGAACCTTCCTGTTCTTTTCCGACAGGTCTCCGGCGTATTCGATGAAAAGAGCGACATCCGCGGCAGGCTTCCCAAGGAAATCCAGGAGTGCCTCAGCGGCGTCCGCGGAGAACTTCTCCGCCTGCCAGATATGAAGCACCGTCACGGCCTCGAACAATCCCCTGCCCCGGAATCTGGATGCAAGCTGGCCGGCGTCCACGCTTCCCGGTATCCGTTGGATCTCGCACTCCGCGCTCCATCTGTCGGTGAAGGTCTTTCTTTCCGCGTCCATGAACCTGGGATCCGACGCGTATGCCAGCGTCACCATACCGGCGCCCGCCTTACCGGCGGTATCCCGTTTATTCTTCAACTCGGCTCCTTCGGGTCGAGCGCGTCTCTGAGCGCGTCGCCCAGAAGATTATAAGACAGGACCGACATGAAGATCATGAACCCCGGGAAAAGCCCTACCCACCAGGAATCCCACGATTTCTGGACTATCGACAGCACGTTGCCCCACGAAGGCTCCGGAGGCTGGACCCCCACGCCGAGAAAGGAAAGCCCCGATTCTGAAAGGATGGCCCCTCCGATCCCGAAGGTCAGCGTCACGAGTATCGGTCCAAGTGAGTTCGGCAGAAGATGTTTCCTGATGACATGGAGGCTGCCCGCGCCCTGCACCCTGGCGGCCTGGACGTAATCGATGTTTTTCAGCTTCAGGAATTCCCCCCTCGTGTATCTCGCTACCGAGGTCCACGAAGTCAGCCCGATGATGACCATCAGTGTGTAAATGTTGAGGTATTTCGGGTCGATCACCGCCGCGATCGTGATTATGAGGAAAAATGTCGGGAAAGACAGCATCACCTCTATGATGCGCGACACGAAGAGCGAATCGACCAGGCCTCCGTAATACCCCCCGAGACCTCCTATCGCTATTCCCAGCAGACCCGCGATCCCGACCGCGAGGAACCCCACGAGAAGAGAGTTCTTCGTTCCGTATAAAAGCCTGGCCAGGATGTCCCTGCCGTTGTCGTCGCATCCGCAGAAATGGCGGGTTCCGAGAGCGGGCGGTGCCGATATGTCGTCGAGCCGCGTCTCCAGAGGGGAATATGGTACCGGGGGCATCAGGAAGAATCCGGGACGGCCCTCTCCCTCCTCCCGCCTCAGCCAGTCGGGGTCCTGCTGGAGTTTCAAAGAGACCGCGTCGGGCTTGAGGAGCTTGTTGAAGGGATAGATGTCCCTGAACGCCGGGAAGCGTATGCCGCCTTCATGTGAAGCGATGAGAGGCTTGCTGTTGGCGATAAGAGGCGCGAAATAGGCGACGACGAAAAGCAGTGCTATCACCACAAGCGCGAACCTCGAACCGCTTCTTTTCCATAGAAGTAGCGCCGCGCCCTTCATCACCCTCTCCTCGTCCGCGGGTCGGCCGCGTAGTAACCGAGGTCGGTCGCGACGCTTCCGACCAGGACAAGGAACGCTCCCAGGACGCTCTCGGCCATGATCACGGGATAGTCCCTCGTGTAGACCGCCTTGAGGTAGAGCTGTCCCAGCCCCGGCCAGGAAAATATCGACTCTATGATCACGCTTCCGGCCACCATTTCCGGCAGGATCAGGCCGAACAGCGTCACGAAAGGTATTAGTGCGCTCCGCAGGACATGGCCGAAAAAAAGCCTTCTTCCCGAAACGCCCTTTGCTTTGGCGGTCCGGACGAAATCCTGATGCATAGCGTCGAGAAGGGTCGAACGGGTGAACCTCGAAAGGAAGGCCAGGCCCCCCAGCGCCATGCAGAACGCCGGAAGGAGCGCGTGGTAAAACATGTCGAGCGCATAGCGGACCGGCCCGAAAGAATCGGCTCCGTCGCTGTGCATGCCGAAGAACGGCAGGACCTTCAGAGTGACTCCGAAAAGCAGGATCATGAGGACCGCCACCCAGAAGGAGGGAAGAGCGTAAAGTCCGTACAGCACGCCTCCGGATATCCTGTCAAAGGCGCCGTCCTTTTTCAGAGCCGAGATTGCGCCTATGGGGATCGAGACCACAAGCATAAGAAGCAGTGTGAGGAAGTTCAGGAAAAGCGTCGGGGGCAGCCGCTCCCCTATCACTTTCGCGACCGGCCTTCTCTCGGAGAACGATTCCCCAAGTGAACCAGAGAGAAGCGAAGTCAGCCATTTCCGGTACTGCACGACCATCGGCTTGTCGAGGTCGTATTTTTTCAGCAACTCCTCGTAATCCTGGGGAGCCATTTTCGCAACCGCTTTTTCCTGCGATGCCTGATATATCGAGAACGGCGTTCCGGGAGCGAATTTCACCACCGCGAAAACGACCACGGTTATCAGAAGGAAAGTCACTGCCAGGGACGCGAGTTTTTTCAACAGGAAAAAAGCCATCCTACCTCACCAGACAATCTTACAACCGCCGGATCAAAAAATAAAGCGGCGGAGGCTTTCGGCCTCCGCCGCTCTCTTTTCAAAAAGCCTTTCGGCCTGCTATACGACCTCTGGGATCAAGGGCACGCCGGGTTGTCCGTGATGTTTGCGTCTATGCAGATCGACCTTTCCCTCAGCGGCGGCGACATGTAGCTCCCAGACGCCTTGTTGGTCGTCATGCTCACCTTCAGGTTCATTCCGCTCGGAATGGGACTCTGGAAGTAGTAGGTGTTGTAAGCAAAGGTCACGTTGGAGCGCCCCACGTATGTCCCTGCCCCGAACCCCGTCAGCACCGTCCACGCGTAGTAGCCCGTATCCGTGTTCAGGCACGCGCTCGCGCGGCCCGCGTCGTCCACCACGGAGAGGTTCCATCCGTAATCGAAGTTGATCGTGTAGGTTATCGTTCCCGTGCAGGCAGCGGAGTCTGTCGCCGTTATCGTGAAGGTGTAGGAGCCTCCCGACGTAGGCGTACCCGAAATGACCCCCGTAGCCGGATTCAAGGTGAGGCCCGCGGGAAGAACGCCCGATGTCACCTCGTATGTGTAAGGCGCAGTTCCGCCTGACGCCGCTATCGTCTGACTGTAGGCGAGACCCACGGTGGCGTCGGGAAGAGTCGCGGGAGCGATGGTGATCGAACATCCCCCGGTCGACTGGCAGCCTTCGACGGTAATGTCGTCAATGTGGCAGTCGTTGCCGAAGCCGCTTATCCCGTGAAGGCCTATCATAACGCTCGGCTGTCCGCAATAAGCCGTCAGGTCGACCGTGTGCTCTGTCCACTGGACGGTCCCGTCGTAGCGGTTGATCGCTGTTCCAACGTCGATCCAGGTGGTCCCGCCGTCCGTTGACACCTGAGGCTGGACTCTATCGGCGCTCGATGTATATCCGGTATCGTGGTACATCCAGAATTTGAGGGCCGCCGAATCATCGTAAGTAGAAAGATCGATCGGCGTTGTATAGTGCAGGCGTGCGCTTTTTGGAGAGGCCACGCTATAGGAGTTGAAATAGCCTACGTTGGGCGCAGAATGCGCCGCGATACCAGAAGGGTAGTGCGTCCCGGCGTTAGTGTACCACCTTGGTTCTGTGCCGGACGGCCAGTTCGTCACCGTGTAAATCCATCCCGCGGGAAGAGCGTTCGGGACCGCCGAATCGAAATTCTCGCTGAGAAGCGTGTCGCACGCCGAGCCGGACCCTTCGGTCCCGCAGAAGGAGAACGCCATGTCTTGCAGGCCGGGGCTCAGGATTGTCCAGTCCTGCCACGCGGTACCGTAGCCGAACCCCCCTCCGGGATTGATGAATTTCGCCATGTTTCCGTTTGTAGTATCAGACCCCTGCCGTCCGTACTGCCCGTCAGGACTGAAATTCATAACGGGCCAGAAGATCAGCCACCAGGTCCCCGCCGGGATTGTGGGCGGCGCCGAAAGGGTGACCTCGACGTTGCTGGGCAGGCCGAGGGTCCCGTTCGACAGCACCACGCTCGCGTCTCCTGGGGAAAGGCTCAGGCTCCATTCGGGAGTCGTCACGCCGTCTCCGGGATAGCCGGCGGGAATTCCCGCGTTGTCGGCGTAGATTGCCCAGTTAAGGCTGGTCGCGTTCATCAGTGTCGTAAAAGAGTTCCAGCCGTCACCGGGGGTCGTTATCACATCTATCGTCCAGGGAGCGGCATTGGTAAAATCGTCAGCCAGGTAAGAGCTGTAAGCGGGAATGTCGGGGAAATCCTGGTCGACCCAGGCACTGGTGTTTATTGTGCTCAGAGGCTGCTCATAAAAGGGCACGCACGACCCGGTAGCGCCGACACCCCTTATCAGCCAGTTCCCGGGGAAGTAAGTGTCGATGAGGATCCAGGTATCATCTGGCGGAAGTGTCGGCGAAGCGGGCGGAGGACTGGCCAGATACCATCCGGCCCATGAGCGGCCCTGGGTGGCGGTTTGGTCTATTGCGGCAGGCCAGTAGCTCGTTCCCGGAACTTCCAGTCCTATGGCGCCTATGATAACATCGCCGGGACCTGTGAAGGCCACGGGGGTCGTCAGAGTGAAAATATTCCACGCGTCCAAAGCTTGAACGGTCACAGCTTGAGTATAAATAAGGTTTGAACCAACCGCCGGATCGGAATTTCCGGTGGTGTTCTCGTAAACCACCAGCACGATATCGTCGCCGATATTGACCGCGCCTGCCGATTCAAAATATATCTGCATTTCCGTGAGATTGAATGGAAATTCCCCCGGCGCGGGAGTGAACCTGTTTACCCATAGCATCTCCCAGGACCCCCCAATACCGATATTGTTTTCGACTGTTCCGTCGTCGAGGACAAGGCTTACCGGCGCTTTGCTTCCTGAAGGCGGATCGGTCTGCTCCCCGACCTGACCCGGGGAATCCGGCAGAAGGGACTCGAAAGCCCCTGTGCTCTCCGTTCTGCCTGCAGCTTGGCATTTGCGGGAATCCGCCCGGGGACCTCCTGTGAAATCGCCCAGCAGTACCGGTTTGCCGGGACTCGACACCGTCACCTGCGCGCTCACAGCCGATCCGGTCAACATAAGAATCAGCGCGGCGACAAGAATGAACGCGTACCTTGAACCTTTCTTTCGTACCATTTTCTCCTCCTTTTGAACTATAACAGTTATAAACAGCTCCTTTTGACGGTTTTACATTATCAGCTAAATTATCTATTGTCAATCAAAACGCTGGTTATTGTGACGGCAATCACACTTTGCGATGCGGTTTGAGCAAAGATCAAAGCGCATGGCTTACTTTCCCCCAAAAAAACGGCGGAGGCCATTAACCTCCGCCGCTCTCTTTTCAAAAAGCCTTTCGGCCTGCTATACGACCTCTGGGATCAAGGGCACGCCGGGTTGTCCGTGATGTTTGCGTCTATGCAGATCGACCTTTCCCTCAGCGGCGGCGACATGTAGCTCCCGGACGCCTTGTTGGTCGTCATGCTCACCTTCAGGTTCATTCCGCTCGGAATGGGACTCTGGAAGTAGTAGGTGTTGTAAGCAAAGGTCACGTTGGAGCGCCCCACGTATGTTCCTGCCCCGAACCCCGTCAGCACCGTCCACGCGTAGTAGCCCGTGTCCGTGTTCAGGCACGCGCTCGCGCGGCCCGCGTCGTCCACGACGGACAGGTTCCACCCGTAACCCATGTTCATCGTGTAGGTTATCGTTCCAGTGCAGGCGGCCGCGTCGGTCGCCGTTATGGTGAAAGTGTAAGAGCCTGCCGAGGTCGGCGTCCCCGAAATGACTCCGGTCGCCGGATCAAGCGTCAAGCCCGCCGGCAGAACGCCCGATGTCACCTCGTATGTGTAAGGCGCAGTTCCGCCTGACGCCGCTATCGTCTGGCTGTAGGCGAGACCCACGGTTGGTTCGGGAAGTGTCGCGGGGGAAAGTGTTATCGTTGGGCATCCGCCCGTTCCCTCGCAGAACTCCAGGTAATCCACGTAATCGGACCCCGCTGCAGTCGTGTATCCATCCACGACCCATATATTCTCATCGGCGCCGACTCCGCAGACTAGGTCCATCCTGCTGTGAGGCATCGGGTCGAGGGTTTCCCATGTTCCTCCCGAGTAGCGTTGGACGGCATCCGATGGAGAGAACCCGCCGATGGAGCCTCCTATAACGTAAAAGTCGCCACCGGATACTGCTCCGTTCGTGCGATAAACCGGAGTCGGGACATCGCCGCCGGCGTGCCACGCGTTGTCCGAATCGTCAAAGTAATATGCGGATGTGACAAGGTTTCCTGAGCCGTCGGCTCCTGAGGCCACCCAGAACCGGCTGCCGGTCAACCCTTCGGCCGCACCCCATCGTGCTCCGAACGAATACGCCGGCATGACCGTGTTCTCCGCCTGCCATGTGCTGGTGCTGAGGTTGAGGCATTGAGTCGAACTCAGGTATGTTGATGCGCCGCTCACTCCTCCGCCGACAATAAGATATTTCGTTCCGTCGATGGTGCCTACCCATGAGTTATGGAAATCTCTTATCGTGGTGAAACTCGGCAGCGCCGTAAAGGCGTTCGCAACGGGGTCGTAAGCGTAAGCCGTGTTGTAAGTTCCGCCTCCGGGCGTATTGGCTCCGCCCGTCATGTAACAGAGGTTCGTATCCGGATCATACGCCCAACCCGGGGACCAGCGGTCCGCCGGAAGCCCCGAGGGCCCCGGCTGGCTCCAGACGTTGGTCGAATGATTGTAGGCCCAGAACCCTACGGGGCCGGATCCCGAAGTGTCACCTATAATATACGTGTTCCACTGCCCCGAAGCGTTCCTGGCGGTGCACCCGCGGCACGGATATCCCGCGCCCAGCCAAGATGGGGAAGAAGAGGGAATCGTGTGCCAGAATTCAATGCCGGCAGAAGTTGTGAACGTCGCCGAATCGCTGGTCGCCGCGTTCGCCTGATCGACTGCGGTTATCATGGGAGTGTCGGCCGCTCCGTCCGCAGCGGCCGGATCTATCGTATGGGTTATGTTGAATGTCGAGGTTCCGCTGTCGGCGACCGGCCCCACTGTCGCGGGGGCGCTTACGGCCCAGGAGTTGCCCGAAACTGAAATATTGAATGTCGCGGCCGCTCCGGTATAATTTTGCACTGTTACGGGATAAGTGACACCCTCCCCGGGACACGCTTCCTGGGACGACGGATTCACCGACAGGTAGATCCCTGAAAGTGAACAGGCGGGAACGGTGGCCGGAGGGTTCGTGGCCTGGTCGCACGCGCTCTGCCCGGACGGCGTATAGTTGTCACTGGAGCAGGGATTGTGCGGAGCGCTTCCGTATCCGTCCCCGTCCCAGAACCACGAGACCGGAGCGTCGGGGCCCGCGGCGCCCGTCGTAACGGTTACAAGATAAGTTACCGTACATGTGTCCGTGGTGGCCTGATAACGAGAATGTATGATGTTGATCTCGTTCGAGGAAACGCTGGACCAGGACATCGTGCCAAATGAACCGCCGGAACTGCAGGCCGGTGTTCCCACAACTGCCACATTAGTGACAGTCCAGTCGGCTGGAAACCTCAGCCATAAATTGTATACATACTCCCAATCCGTGGTGCTGGATACAGTCGTGAAGGCGAAGTTGTGCACAGTGCCGGGGAACCAGCAGTCGTCGCCGTTCGCAGGATCGAAGGAGACATAAGAGCCGGAGAGACTCTCCGGAGCGGGGGCATTCTTCTTCCCCCCGGTCCTTTCGCCGGGGCGGATGCCGTGCCCAGGGTCGGTCCCCGTGTAACAGCCATTGTCGGCCGTCACGACGATCGCTCCCGCTGGACTCTCGTCAGGACACACCCCCCGGACTTCCGCATAAATGAACTGTCCTGTCAGCAGAGCGATGAACGAGAACAACAAAATGAGTCTCTTTTCAGAACTAATCCTGGGAATCATTTCCTCCTCCTTCTCAGACTTGTATGATAGTGCGATTGTTGACACAAGCGTTATTCTACAAGCAGTTTATAAATATTGTCAACTCGCCAACGTCGACTATTTTGCAAAAATTCCCGTTTTGACCTATATTTATCAGTGACCCTTTCGCGGGTTGGAAAGAGGTTTGGAATGACCGTTACCTTTACCTTCAATAACATGCTTCTTGCCATCGCCGTCGCGGCGATCGTGATCGGAGTCGTCTATCTTGTCGCGACGCTGAAAAAACTATCGGCGCTCATAACCGCCCTGATGCCGGTCGTCCTGGAGCTGAGGGAAACCGTCAGGCGGTCGAACGAGCTTCTGGCGAGAGCGGAGAACGTGATCCTGGAAAGCGAGGAAACGATCAGGGAGACCAAGATGGCCGTTTCCAGGATAAGGGGGGCCATAGACTCCACCTCGACCCTGGTAGAGGACGCTGTTTCCATATTCAGGCCCGTGTCCATGATCGCCAACGCTTTCAGGGGAGGTTATTCCCTCATAGAAAGGCTTTTCTCCCGCGGGGAAGATAACGCGGAAAACGAGGAGGAATAGATGAAAAAGGCAACCGGTAATGTGGCACTGGCGTTCTTTCTGGGGGTTGTCGCCGGCGGAGTGACGGCCCTTCTTTTCGCCCCTGCTTCCGGGAAAGAGACACGCGCGAAGCTCAAGGATGGGTTCAACAAAGCCAAAGACAAAGCTCTTGAAAGCCTTTCGGAGGCCAAAGAATCGGCCCGGGTGCACAAGGACGCCCTTAAAGCCGGCTTCGAGGAAGGCAAGGAAGCCTACAAGAGGACCTTGGAAGAAAAGGCCTGAGAAGACGAAGACAGGTTTCTGCTCCGCCCCGGTCCTTTGAGCCAGAAGCCGGAGATCAGGTTCAGTCTCTCACCCCGACCTTCGCCTTGAAGGCGGTTATTTTCTCGGTGTGGTCTTTTTCACCCAGGGCTCCATAGAGATCGAGCAGTATGCGGTTGTTTTTCAGCGGGAGGTTCTTGAGGTAGCCTTCCGCGAGAGCGATCTCCAGTTCCTCGGCTATCGCCACCGCCTCCTCGAGTTTCGGCTGTTTTTTTCTTTCAAGCTGGGAGTCGATCATGGCCACGATCCTCCCCAGTTCTTCTTCGGTCACATCCAGGTCGTGGAACAGCCGAGGGTTCTGCCTCACAAGCTTTTTCACGTACTGGATAAGGTTCCTGTGCCCCTTTTCCTCCAGATGCATCCTGTAAAAGAAATATGCCGCTTCCTGGTCCCCGTGAAAAAGACCCTGATAATGCTTGTAAAGCTCGGAAGCTTTCTTTTCGATCTCCTCCATCCTGTTCAAGGCCGTGATGATGTTCATCTGCACCTCCATTTTAAGTCAACCTTCATGCGAACGCATATATTCCCTGTTTTATAGATGACCCCTTATCTGTTATCATCGCCTTTGAGGAGTAGCTTTGGACAAGGGCCCTCGGGACGAAATCGCCGGCAAACGAGATAGAAGCCACGAGGCTCATCTTCCCGTGTATGTCTTGAGACTGCTGGCAAAAGGCTCTCATGATAGCCTGATCGCTCAACCGCGCGAAGTCGAAGGCGCTTACGCGTTCCTCGACATCTCCGGGTTCACTCCCCTCTCGGAAACCCTCTCGAAGCACGGGCGCGAAGGGACCGAGATCCTTACCGACACGATCTCCTCGTATTTCCGTAAAGCCCTTGAGAGCGTATTCGTTTTCGGGGGCGACGTGGTGAAGTTCGGCGGCGACGCCCTGACGATCCTGTTCGAAAGGATGCCCGGCGAAAACAAAGAGGGGCCGCTCCTGAGGGCATGCTCCTCGGCCTTGTCCGTTGCTGATTCAGTTTCCGACTATGAAGCAAAGACCCCTTTCGGCACATTTTCGCTCAAGCTCAAAACGGGCATTTCCCGGGGCACGGTTCAATTCATGGTGCTGGGAGATCCATCGGCAAGGCTGGAGTATGTTTTCTCCGGCGACCCGATAGACCAGACAGCCGAAGCCGAGCATCACGCCTCCCCGGGGCAGACCGTGGTAGATCCCGCCTGCGCGGAAGAGCTGAAGGACATCGCGGACCTGTCCCCCCTTGGAGCAGGATTCGCTTCGCTTACCGCGCTTGCCTGCCCAACGGAACGGGTCTCAGGCGAAGATCTTGCCGTCGCGGATCCCGGACTGGTAAAACCGTTCCTCTTTCCCGCCGTCTTCGAACACATACGAATGGGAAACGAGAAGATGCTATCCGAGCACAGGCCCGTCGTGTCCTGCTTCGTTTCCTTTCCCACGATAGACCTGGGGGCGGGAAACAACCACCTGCTCCTCCAGCATTACTTCCTCAAGGTTACCGGCCTGCTCCGGGGGCTCGGAGGATCTTTCAACAGGATGGACATGGGAGACAAGGGCAGCAAGTTCCTCTGCTTCTTCGGAGCGCCTGAAAGTTACGCCGACAACGAGGAGAGGGCCGTCGCCTTCGCCCTCGAGCTGAAAGAATTTGAGAAGAAAGAAAAATGGCTTAGCGGACAGTCCGTCGGAATAACCTCGGGTATTTGTTATGCCGGAATGGTCGGTTCGGAAAACAGGCGAGAATACACGGTCATGGGCGACACGGTAAACGTTTCTGCGAGGCTGATGTCGGCCGCGAAAGGCAGCGTCCTCGTGTCTAACGATGTCCGGGAGAAGACAAGGAAGAAGTTCTCCTACGGGCCCTACCGGAAGCTCAGGCTGAAAGGGAAGCAAGCCGAGACCTCTGTCAGCACCCCTCTCAGGCTTTCGGGCCGTTCCGAGATGGAAGGCTCGAAGCCCTCTGCTCTTTTCGTTGGAAGAGAGGCCGAACTGAAGAAGCTTCTCTCGCTGATCGAGCGCTCCCCTAAGCCCGTATACTTGAACGGACCGCCCGGCATCGGAAAAAGCGCGCTCGCGAAAGAAGCCGCGATGTCCCTTCCCGCAGATAAATGGAAAGTCACTTCTCTCTCAGCCCCCATCTCTCCCCCTCATCCATTCTATTCGGCGGAGAAAGTCTTCCGGGCTGTCACATCCTCGGAAGGAGAAGGTAGAGGGGCGCTGGACCTTCTGCGTGATAAATTTCCCGGACAGGCTGACCTCCTCCCTCTTTTTTCGATCCTTATCAATGAAAGGATGGATCCGACTCCCGTCATCAGCGCCCTTTCCGCGGAACAGAAACTTGAAACGCTTGCAGAACTTTTTTCGAAGCTGCTCGGGGTTTGTTCTCGGAAACACCTCCTTATCCTGGACGACTTCGATAGGACTGGGAAGGAAGAGGCAGATCTCTTCTCAAAACTGTTCGAGAGGTTCGATTCCAAGTCCGTGAAGTTCCAACTTATCGGAAGAAGGGACACGCCTCCATTCGGAAAGATGCAGCTTTTTTCACTGACAGGCTTAAATAAAGAAGGCATCGAGAAATATCTTCTTGCCAGGTTCAGAGCCAAGGCGGTTCCTGAAAGCCTTATTTCATTCCTTCTCGAACGCTCCTCGGGCAACCCGCTATACCTGAACGAGATCGTATCCGGACTTAAAGAAATGAAAGCTATCGCGACTAACAGCGAAGGTTTCGTCGTCTGGAATTCCGACGCCGCTTCCAGGGTCTCCAAATCCATCGAAGAGATCCTGATGATGCGCCTGGACAACCTCGATTACACAAGGAAGAACCTTCTCAAGGTGGCGTCATGCATGGGTGAAAGCTTCGACGCCGAAACACTCTCCAAGATTTATTTTCCAAAGATGGAACTTTCCGAGATCAGCCTCATCCTCGATCAAATGCAGGATATCGGGATAGAAAGAGAAGAAGGTTCGAAATACCGCTTTTCCAACAAACTCCTCAGGAATGTCGCCTATGATTCGATCCTTGTTTCCAACAGGAAAGCCCTGCACGGTGAGATCGCCAGAGAAATAGAGCAGACGGACAATTCTGATAATAGCTGGGAGATCCTTGCCTATCATTTCTCAGGCGCCGAGAATCATGAGAAGGCTTTCGAATACTCTCTAAAAGCTGCTCGCAACGCATTCGGCATAAGCGCCTTTCACGAAGCCAGAAGGCTTTACGAAATCTGCCTGAAAAACGGAAAGAGTGCCGGTTATAAGCTTGGAGACATGGATCTTTTAGATTACTCGAAATCGCTGGTTTCGACTGGCGAATACGACGAAGCGATGTCCCTCCTGGCGAAACTTCGGGATAGCTCCTGCGAGGCTACGGCTGTAAACGCCAGGTTCCTTCAACTTACGATCCTTGACCAGAAAGGAGATTATAAAAAGACGGTCGAGGAGGCGGACTCCTTAATAACTATTGCGGAAAAGATCAAAAACGGAAAGATCGCCGTTTCGACAGTTAGATATGAGGTGTCCTCCCTTATCAGACTCGGAAAATATGAGGATGCCATCACCCTTCTTGAAAAAGGATATAAAACAACGCTGGACTTTTCCCTCGAGGATGAACTGCCATCGCTTTATATCTTATCCGGCAGTATCTTTTATTTCAAAGGAGATTACCCAAAATCACAAGGCTATTATTCGACGGCACTGGAATTCTCATCCCAGATAGCCGCTTTCGAGCTGATGCTTCGCGCTTATTTCGGCCTTTCTAATTGCTTTCTGGCGCTTGGGGACAACCAACTGGCTCTTGAAAATGCCGAGAAAGCTTTGACCGTTGCCAAAAAAATAGGTTCAAGAATGAATGTGGTAGGCGCTTCAACGACGATAGCGATATCGGCTAATGCTCTCGGACATACAGAAACAGCATTATCAGCATTAATCAACGCAGGAAGTTTTGTCGATCAGGTTAAGTACCCATATGCGGCTATGTCATATTACAACGCTCTTGGAGGCATTTATTTTTTTTCTGGCAAGCCATGCCTTGCCTTGCGTCAGTTCAGGACAACTTCCAAAGTGGCGTTTAAGCTTGGCAATATCCAATACATGGTAAATTCAGCTTACAACATCTCAGACATCCAAAGAGAACTTGGCGAGAAGAAAAAGGCCAAGAGCGGTTTCGTGAGGATCATCAGGAATTACGCTCCCTCGATCGACCGCTCTTTCCTTTTGAAAATCGCTTCTGACCTTCTCGATCTCGTCGAGGAAGATCTCGAGAGCCATCGTATTATCAAGCTCCTTCGAAAAACTGCCATTTCTCTTCAAAGCCCCCTCCTCTTCGAAGATCTCATCAGCCGTCACGGCGCGGTATAGGTAAAACCGCCCGGTTTCGTAACGAACTGGCCGTTGGGATTGGTTACCGTGACATCCTTCGCCCCGAGGCTGTTAGCCGGAGCAACGCAGGTTATCAGCGACGCGTTCTGGACAACAACGCTTCCGGCAGTCACCCCTCCTACTTTCACCGTCGCCCCCGTGACGAAATTGGTCCCGTATATGCTTACCGCCGTTCCGGCTGGACCGCTTGAAGGTACTATCGCGCCGATGGCGGGAGCGGGAGCGGTGTACCTCGAATTGGTTACCGTGTAGAAGTAGGTCTCCGTGCCACCTGCGGCGCCGACATCCCTGTATGTGGTCGTCCCGTCTTCCAGCGGAAGAGGGGTCGTCGCCAGTTCGTCCGCGGATCCGTGGTAGGGAACCGTGGACCTGTATATCCAGTACGGACCGTCTATCACCCCGTTGTCCCCGGAACCCGACGGCCAGTTGATGATCACATCTTCGCCGTCAAGCGTTTCGAATATCGTTATCCTTTTGCCGTCACCCGCCAGGTTCGGGTCCCTGCCGTTGTTTTCTTCGGAGCCGTCGTTGTCGCCGTCACCGTCGGAATCGCAGGCGATGGGCTTCGTCGAGGCCGCGTATTCCTCTCCGTTGTTCAACCCGTCGAGGTCACCATCCAGGGCACTGTCCGGGGCAAGCGGATTAAGTCCGTAAGTCACCTCCCATCCGTCGGGCATCGAGTCGTCGTCCGTGTCTGCGTCATAGGGGTTCGTGTTGGCTCCGTATTCGTCAAGGTTCGTCAGGCTGTCATGGTCGGGGTCGAGTGCGGCGTCGTCGGCAAGCGGGTTCAGTCCCTTCGCCACTTCCCAGCCGTCCTCCATCCCATCGTTATCGGTATCTTCGTCCTGGGGGTTCGTGTTATTGACCATCTCCTGGATGTTGGTCAAACCGTCATCGTCCGGGTCGGCGTTGGCGTCCGCCACGTCGGGGTTCGTGCCGTTGGCCGTCTCCCAGTCGTTGGGCATCCCGTCCGAATCGCTATCAAGGAACTGCACCTCGAACAGCCTCGCCGCCACCACATATGGAAGCCCGGTCGCGGGGTCGAGGCCCGACATCCCCTCGTTGCTCTTGAGTACCTTGCAGTTGCCCGCGTTGTCAACCGCCTGGACGAAGTAGGTTATGCTGTTCGAAAGGGTCAGCGATCCTTCCCATCTCGAGGATGATCCGTTATAGGCGAGGTCCAAGCTTTGCCAAGATGCTGTATTGTCCGAGTAGGTCACCAGAACCCTGTAAAGCCCCGTTCCCGCGTCCGACGCCTGCACGGAGAAAGCGCAATTGGTCCCCGTCAGAGTGTGATAATCCCCCCCTTCGGCGGGAGGAGACGGGAAGGACGGCGCCGTCTTGTCCGATGAATTGCTGTAATACACGGAGAACCCGACAGTGTCGAAAAGGGTCTCCGTCCCGAGGGTGGTTTCTCCCGGGTATTTCTTGAAGTAGCCCGTGTAAACCGTCAGCTTCGTCAGATCGGTGCTTACAAGCGAAGATGGAAGCTGCGGATGGGAAACGTTCACCGTCGGGACAAATGCTCCCATAACAGGAGCTATCGGTTCCGGAGGCACGAGCGGGCTGCTGCTCTCAGGCGTGGCGATGACCGGTTCGAAATCCGCGTAGTTCGTGAACGTACCGCCGGTGAATATCACTCCGTGCGAAACGACTCCCGACAGCCTGCTTTCGTAGATGAAGAGAGGCTGGAGGGAATCCCCCGCTTCGCCGTTCATTTTCCCGTTAAGCTTGTAGTAATCCCCGTCGGCCGTATGGACGAGCTGATGCGTTCCCGGACCGAACTCGAAGTTGAGCGCCAGCTCCGTCACTCCCGACGGAAGAAGGTTCGAATCGTCCGCCCTCACAAGCTTCTTGTCAAGCGTTATCCCGTTCACCTCTTCGTGATCCGGGCCGGCCGCCCCCGAGAAATCCCTGGGCGCGACGATCGAGCTCTGGCTCATCACTATCCTGTACATCGGAAGGCCGTAGAGAGTACTCTCGAAAAGCACCTTCTCGTCGAAAACGTCATATCTCTTGTCCTGGATGTAATATTCCCTCTTCGCCTGCGACAATGCCTGGCCCAGGGAAATCATCTGCTGGGCCAGCATCTTGTCCGTCACCATCTCCATCAGCTTCTCGGTGTAGCCCGTCCCGTGCTTCAGCCCCCAGCCGTATCCAGTGTTGCCCACGTACGCGATCGCCCCCTTCTCCATCATCATCTCGGGAAGGTCGTAGCTGTTGGTGAAGCTCGACGGAACGTTCAGCCCGCTGTGGCACCCCGCGCTGTAGAAGACCCTTCCGTTAAGAGACTGTCCCGGATGGTCCGCTTCCATCTCCGTCGTAGGAAGGGGCCCTCCGTTCGGAGTTTCCATCGTGTAGTGCGTGCAGTGGCCGTTCAGGCTGTTCAGGACGTAAGGATGAGGGGTCGGCTCCTGAAGCCCTTCGAAAAGCGCCGTCTCCAGCTGGTCGTGAGTCCACGCCCCGCCGAGAAGGTTGTCGACCATGTACGGCGTGTCGTACTTGTCCTTGATCGTCGTAGCGCTGTCCGTGAGGAAATCGTAGCCCGCGACAAAGACGTTCGCCGTCGTCAGGCTGTCCAGCGTCACCTGCCCGTCCATCGTGATGAAGGCGTCGATCGTAGTCGCTATCTGCTCAGGTGTCTCGACGAGCCTTCCGATGCCGAGGTCCGGAAGAGCCATGAAGTTCGAGCCTTCCGTCGTGACCTCGTAGTCCTCCCACGAGTCTCCGTTCCAGTATCCGATGTCTCCGTATATGTTGTCGGTGAGGTAGTAATCCTGGCAGATCGCCCCGCCCGTCGCCGTCGCGCAGTCCACGCTTCCCGTGTAGTCGTCCTCGGAGTAAGCCCCGGGGGTCGCGTCCGCTATCCTGTAGAACGGAACGATCCTGTCGTCGCCCACGATCACAAGGTATTCGACGTTCGTGTAGTCCGTCCGCACCAGGTTCGCGACATAAGCCCTTATCGCCTCCGCCACCGCGTTGGCTTTGGTCACGCTCGTCGGCTCGCCGTCCCAGGTGTCGTATAGCGTCGAAAGGCCCGGTATGCTGTCAAGTTCAACGATGAAACCTGTCACTTTCCCGTTCACCATAAGCTGCGCCAACTTCTCGCCAACCAGAGTCGCCTGTCCCGGGTAAAACTGGTTGATCCTGTTCGTGCTCCTCAGGATAAGAGTCTTTATCGAAGACGTCGTCGCCTGCACGATGTAGAAATTCTCCCCGGAGATGTCGAAATTGTTCTTTACCTCAGGAACCCCCTTGTCGAAGGCTTCCACTTTTACCCTGCAGGTGGAAGATAGATCATCCGGGATCGTCCAGTCGTAGAAGAACTGTGTTCCCGGTATGTTCGAAGAGTTGATCTTTATCCAGGTGGCAGTATCGGGGTCTCCGTTCCAGTCGGTGCAATAGTAAACATTGAAATGATCCAGCTGGTAGTTGTCGGATCCCGTCCACATTATCGTGTAGCTGCCACCCACTCGGAGCGTCTCTCCTCCGTCGGGGTAGCTGACTTCAACCGTCGGGGGAGTTGTGTCTTGGATTGTAAGCGTGGTCGACGCCGAAGAAGACAAACCGTGACGGTCCGCCGCAATGAACGATACCGCCGAGCTTCTGGGGGAAACCCATCCTTTTTGTTTCAACTGGTCGAAACTGATAATCGGCTGCAACCCGTCGAAGTCGACAACCGAATCGCCCGTGACGTCCCAGCCCGCGCTTGCGATGTAATCCCCCATAGCCGTGTCGTCTGCCGCCGTGCCGTTAAGCGTGATGCCGCTCCCGTATTCTATCGCGTATGCCCCGTTTGCCGACAAGACTGGGGCATCGTTGTAAAGAGCGCATGACATGGAATCCGGCTCCCAACTCATTGCCGCGAGGTAAACGTTGGCCTGGGAACTCCCGGATCCTTTCGTATATATGGCAAGGGCTCCTTTTTCAGTAGATTCAACCTCGTAATTTGCCTCGCTCTCCGGAGGGGGGAACATGTAGCTCTTTGGAGAAGCGATCCTTACCGGCCAGGCGATCGGGGAACCGCACTCATCAAATTTACCGTAGAAAAAGAGTCTTTCTGTGCCCAATCCCCTCTCGAGCCAGGAATACAGGAATTGATTGCCATCCCAACGCATCCCCGGAAAGATAAAGGGTGAGTACCAGTATGAAAAATGCCTTTGCTTCAACGAATCTCTGCTGACATATCCAGTTTCAGTTTCCAGAAACAAATAGTCCAGATAGTAGTCATACATGTACCCGTTCGGCAATAGAAACATTATTCCGCTCTCGTTGGCCGCCATTGCAAAAGACTGCAGCACAGATTGGGCCGTGGGCGATTGCATTACGGTGTAAGGATAAGAGACGCCGTGGTCAATAACATAATTCAGATCGAATCCTAGAACTGCGACCTTCACCCTGAACATTTGGCCAGTCTCCTCCTCGAGCCAGGCCACCGCGATTTCGTTCGAGGATCCAGGCACGGAGACACATTTTGCCATAATTACATTCGTCATCGTATCCTGATAATTCGTTAGGTTCACCTCGTAGCTTACACCAATGCCGTGGTCGTACTTCACGGCGTAAAGGTTCACCCCCGTGTCTGTGCCTCTCATGTCCCTGACAAGAAGCAGGTCAGAATAACTGCCGAAAGGCGCCGCGTCCAGAAAAAGGCTGTCAATGTTGTAAAGCGTGTATATCCCGTTGTCCGTGAAATTCGGCTCGGTCCATTTGGAGATAACATCTCCTTCCCGCCAGAACACTTCGAAGACCCCTCCATGATCCACGGCGGTCACATGAGAGTACCATGACGCGCCGTTCCCGAAAGATATCTGGACAGGCGCTGAGTCCAGCATGGTTCCGTCGGCGGAGAGATCCCTCTTGAAGATGTTTCTTCCCCAAGGGTCGGTTGAATCCTGGTGCACCCAGGCGGTGAGACACTTCGTCGCATTGCACGCAAGGGATGGATGGTTCGTATGTTCGTAGGCCTGAGAAATTATCTCGTCGTCGAAGACATTGGCATTATAAGGCATCCTGATGTCCTGATAAATCCCCGCGGAGTAATGGATGCTTGTTATCCCGGGATATGTATCACGTGAGTCGTTCCAGAAAGCGTAGCACCTGTCCCCGGCGTTGACCGACTTGAGATTGCCCATCATGAGCCATTCCTCCGAAGCGTAGCCGGCCGTCAGCAGTTTTGGGTTTGGAAAGCTGTACGGATCGAAGAGTCCGGCCATCACCCTAGAAGAGAGGGCGCTGAACCTGGATTCTTGGGTAACCATGTAGAAATTCCCGCAGTTAAATATAAGCCTGGGGATTTTCGAGTAATAAAGATTCGACGGATCGGGATCGGGATCGGGAGGTTCGATCTCCTTGTCAAGATTGACGGGAACAAGGTCCTCGTCGAATACCGTGCAGCGTATACTGCCGCCGGGATTGTAAGAGGCCGGGATGTCATACGCTACCACAACCATTCTGTTGATGTCGTCGATAACAACGGACGGTGTGGAGTACTCCACCGATACGGGAATCTCGTAGGTTCCCATCAGAAAGAGGTCCAATGCTCGGATCTTCGAGACCCTGATCACATTCTTGGTCCCGTCGTGTGCGTCCGTAGCCACGAAATAGGCCGCCGGCGTTAGCGAAGCCTCGTCCTCGGGAAGGTAGGCAGTCGAGGAGCAAGAAGAAGGTGAATAGGAACTTGTCTGGCCCAGGTCTGTTGCCTGCGAAGGCGAATAAGGCGCCATTGGTGGATATTTGCAAATGTACGTATGAAGGTTGTCTGCTTCAAAAACCACCACTATCATGGGATCTACTGTAGTTGTGTTGTCATAAAAACAGGAGTTGATTATAACAGCTTCGGAGAATGGCGGGAACACGCTCGGGTAATTCATGGTTTCAGAAGTGACCGCCTCGCTTTCGGTATCAGGGATCGACACGATCGTGAACCCGTCGTAACCGACCCTGACAAGCTGGTATTTTTCCAGTTTGTCGTTGTAAAAGAAGGCGTTGTTGTCGCCATTTATTCCGTAGTCCAGAATACGCTTGGGGCCCCACATTACAGTGCCCTCGTAGTCCATCCTTGAAAAATAGCAGCCTTCGACCTCCCAAGCTCCCGACCTGCTGATTACATATCCTATGTCTCTCGAATTTGTCGCGACATTGACGACGGTGTGATCGTCGCTTGACGGAACCGGGGCTTTTTCCTCCTGCAACACCAGCGGATCAGTTAGAGCAAAGACGGGAAGGGTAAAATAATGCGTTTCACTGCACAGGTCCGGGGAACTGTAACAGCCTCCGGTAGGATCGGATGTCCTGTAATAGAAAGTCACTCCGAATTCAACGAACTTCCCGCAGGCCATGTCTTGGGAGACTTCGACGACGAAAGGATCAAAGTTGGACATTTTTTCACCGTTCCCCCAAGAACCAAATTCGACATACCTGACGCCGATCCCGCCGCCACCTGTACCGGCGTAGCAATTCGGGCTTATGGTGTTAAGAAAAATGCTGTCGTCAGAGATGACGGCATGCATGTATGTTATGTCGAATCCTGTTCGATTCTCTACCGTTATTGCTAACCGAACTCTTTCACCTGGGGACAAGGCCCCGTCCGCATTGCCTTTCATGTGCCTGTCCAATTCTCCCTGGTAGGCGCATGATATCAGCTCGACGGAGTCGTCCACTCTGACATCCTTGATCTCAAGTTCCAGCGCACAAACATTTACCCAAAGGCATGATATCAGGACTGTCGAAACGACGCTTTTTGCCAGAAAGGAATTCTTGAACATGACGGCCTCCTTCATCCTACTTATGATACTATACTTCCGGAACGTCGGGAATTCTGTGATATCCGTCACATCGGAGGCATTTCCAGCAGGGAGAGAGCAATGGCTGAAAGGGTCGAAAAGGACGGTCTTGGGGAGGTGAGGCTTAACGAAGACGCCTATTACGGCATCAACACCGCGAGAGCGATCGACAATTTCCGGGTGAGCGGTATCCGGGTCCCGACGGGGATCGTCAGGGCGGCCGCCATCATAAAATCCTGCTACGCCAAGGCAAATATGGAGTCATCCCTTTTGGACGGGAAAAAAGCCGAAGCCATCATTGCGGCCTGCAGGGAGATAACCGAGGGAAAATTCGACGATTCGTTCCCCCTGGACGTTTTCCAGACGGGGTCGGGGACCTCCACGAACATGAACGTGAACGAGGTCGTCGCCGCCAGAGCCGCCGAGTTCCTCTGTGGAAAAAAGGGAGACAAAAGCGTTGTCCATCCCAACGACGACGTGAACATGGGGCAGTCGTCCAACGACGTCTTTCCATCGGCGATCCAGCTTGCCCTCCTTCTTTCGTTCAGGGACGAACTGTCACCCTCGCTCGAAAAGCTGATGGCTTCTCTTGAAAGCAGGTCTATCCGGTTCAGGGAGATCGTCAAAGCAGGGAGGACCCACCTGATGGACGCCCTTCCGGTGACTCTCGGGCAGGAGTTCGCGGCTTACGCTTCCCAGGTCGATCATTCGTCGCTTTCGGTCCGGGCGTGCTTCACCGAGCTGTCGGCCCTGCCCCTCGGCGGGACGGCAGTGGGAACAGGGTTCGGGACTGACCGTAAGATACCCCTCCGTGCGATAGAGCTGCTCTCCGAAGAGACCGGACTCGATCTGGGGCAGCAGCCCGACCTTTTCGAGGGGCTCGGCTCCAGGGACAGCCTTCTAAGCGCCAGCGGCGCCATGAAGCGGACCGCGGCGTCCATGGCCAAGATCGCGGAAGATATCAGGCTCATGGCGACCGGACCGCGCTGCGGGCTGGGCGAACTAATCCTCCCTTCGCTCCAGGCCGGCTCGAGCATCATGGCCGGGAAGGTGAACCCGGTAATGCCGGAAATGGTCCTGATGGTCTCCGCCCAGGTCGCCGGGTTCGACGCCGCCAACACGATCTGCGCGATGGGAGGAAGGCTCGAACTGAATACGATGATGCCGCTTCTCGGTTACAACCTTCTGACAGCTTCCGGAATCCTGTCGAACGCCGCCTTTCTATTCGCGGAGAAATGCGTGGAAGGTATAGAGGCGGACATCCGAAAGTGCAGGATTCACGCCGAGAACTCGCCGTCGCTGGTGACGGCGCTTCAGCCCGTCCTCGGGTACGACAGGGCTTCAGAGCTTTACAAGGAATCGATCTCCAGGGACGTCCCTATCAGGAAGGTTATCCTTGAAAAGAATCTTCTCACTGAAGATGAGATCGACAGGTTGTTCGATCCGGCGAGATTCACCGACAGCCGCTGACGCCCCGGTCAGCCGCCCTTCGATTCCACAAGCCTGTAGAGAGAGGATTTCTGTTCGGCGTCGAGGTGCTTGCTCGACTCGAAAAGGAGGAAGGAGAGCAGGTTCTCCAAAGCGAGGCTGAGAAGCTTCACCCTTTTTTCCTGCGGCAGGTCCGCCACGTTGGCCATCAAAGATGAGGTCGGAAGGTGCCCTCTCGCGTCGAAGAAAGGGCCTTCCAGGATCGCTTCGCCGAGGGAGTTCTTCACCTCGTCGAACATGTCCTGCCTTTCCTTCTGGCCAATCTTCTCCCCCACCTCGTTCCATATCTCGCCGAATATCCTGTTGTACTGGTCAATGAGGTTCTCGATGACGGATACATCCTCCACGTCCTCTTCAGCAGGCACGGCGCTTCCCGGTATGTGTATGTAGCGCGCCAGGAGGAGCGCCATCAGGATCCTCAGCGTTTCGAACTCCTCGAAGGGCGAAACGTGGATGATCTCCCTGATGTTCCTGTCGTCGTCTACCAGGTTCAGTATCTCGAGCTCGCCCTCGTGGAACTTGACGGTAGCGTCCCTGAACTCCGGAGGAACGAGCCTGGGAACGGCCATGTCGTCGGGGATGAGTTCCTTGATCCTCGGCCATTCGTCGAGCCTTCTGATGCCTTCCATGATGATGTTGGTCGTGGAGGTGGAAAGTTTGATCCTCTCCTCCGTGGGTTCCTCGTCCTCGGTGAAATAAAAGGTTCCGTCGCCGAGGCTGAATATCCCGTAAATTATCTCGAGCACCTGGTTCTTGACCGCCCACCAGAGCTGCTTTGGCGTCAACACTCCCATCTGGACAAGAACCTTTCCCTGCCGCTTTCCCGGTTCCACGAGGAGGCCCGACTTCATGTTCTGTTCCTGAGTTATCTTGCCGTGCCTGACGAGGAAAGAGCCAAGCGCCTCGTCCGGGTGCGTCGATGCCGCGAAGACCAGTTCCCCTTTTTCCCACCAGAGCTTCCTGGTCACGCCCGAAGCATCCACGACAAGGATGCCGGTCTTCTTGACCATGCTGATGAAGGTCAGCAGGTCGGGGATCGGGATCGCCTTCAGTTTGCCCTGGAAGACCTTTTCCGCCATCTCTCTCAATCCACCGTCAGCGTCTTGCTCAGGTTCCTGGGAAAATCCGGGTCGAAGCCGCGCTCCACGCTGAGCCTGTAAGCCATGAGCTGGAGCGGGATCACCGAAAGAAGCGACGCGAGCGGCTCTCCGCTCTTCGGCAGGAAGAATGTCTTGCCCGCGTTGGCCCTGAGGCTTTCGTCCTTTTCGGATATCACTATCGTGTACCCTCCCCTGCACGCCACTTCGTTGATCCCGCTGAGAGAAACGGGAATGTCGTCGGGTGATACGACGAACACGACGGGATAGTTCTTTCTCACCGACGAGAGAGGACCGTGCTTGAACTCCGTCGAAAGCATGCCCTCGCAGTGAGAATATGTCACTTCCTTTATCTTGAGCGCTCCCTCAAGCGCCATCGAATATGTCGATCCGTAACCGAGGCAGTAATACTCCTCCTGGTCCTTGAGATGAGGGATCACATCCGCCACCTTTTCCCTGGACATCTTTATCGTTTCCGAGATAAGGCCGGGGAGCGGATCCAGCACCGAGGTATCTTTGCCTCCCAGCTTGAGAGCCAGGTAGAGGAACGCAAGCGCCTGGTTCATGAAGGTCTTCGTGGCGGGGACGGATATCTCGTACCCGCAGGCGATGGGTATGTAAACCTCGCTCTCCTTCATCATGGTCGACCCGAGCACATTGACGATGCTGAGAGCGGCTATACCCTTTTCCTTGGCCATCATCATCGCCTTGAGGACGTCCCTCGTTTCTCCGCTCTGGCTGACGAAGACCCCCACGTCGCCGCTCGCCACGGTGGGAAGGTACTGGGGAATGAACTGCGGGGCAAGAACCGGGATGACGGTCCTTCCCGCGTACCTCGCGAATGCCGTCGCGCCGAAAAGCGCGGCGTGGTAACTGGTACCGCAGGCTATGAAATAGATGTTGCGGGCGTTCTGAAGTTTCGAGAGGAACATTTTCGCGTGGGGGCTCGCGTTCAGAAGGTGGAGAAGGTCCCTCGCCACGACGGGCTGTTCGCAGATCTCCTTGAGCATGAAATGGGGGTACCCGCCCTTCTGCGCGGCGCCCATCTCCTGTGTAATTTCTTCGGGTTCCCTCTTCACCTCGCTGCCGTCGTCTATCCTCTTTATCGTAACGGTTTCCGCGCCCATTATCACCATCTCGCCGTCTTCGACGCGGATTATCCTCTTTGTAAGGAAAAGCAGGGAGGGAAGGTCGGATGAAAGGTAGTTGGAGTTCTCGCCGAGCCCGACGACGAGGCCGGACCCTTTCTTGACGGCGTAGAGCGTCTTTTCGTCCCTCCTGCCGATCACGAACGCGTAATCGCCTTCGAGGAGGTCGTTCGCCTTCCTGACGGCTTCCTCCGTGGAAAAACCTTTCCTGAGGAACAGCTCCACGGCGTGCACGCACGATTCGCCGTCGTTGGTCGACCTGACGGTCAACCCCTCTTTCTTGAAAAGGTCCCTGAGGGCGACATTGTTGACCACGTTCCCGTTGTGGGCGCCCACCATCTCCTTGTCGGAATCGAAATGGGGCTGGGCGTTCACTATCGAAGGAGCGCCGAAGGTCGCCCATCTCAGCTGTGCGATCCCCCTGCAGCCGGACATCTCGCCGAAGTTCAGTTTCCTCGAGACGTCCTCGACCTTTCCGACGTCCTTCCTCAGGTCCACTTCGCCGCCGGCGCTGATCGCGGCGCACCCCACCGAATCGTAGCCCCTGTAGGAAAGCCTCCTGCACGCCTCAACCAGGATGCCTCCCAGGTTCTCTTCTCTGCCTGTCACGATACCGAAAATTCCGCACACGGTTCCTCCCCGTGGAGCCCCTCGAAGCTAAATATTTTACTACATTTCCAGGCTGAATTCCCAATCAGGGGGCGTTCCTAGATATCGACGCTACTCCGTCAAGGTCGCTCAGCATGGACAGAAGCCTTTTCAGGTGACCCTTGTCCTTCACGAGGACCTTGATCCTGATCATCCCCTTCTCCCCCACTCCCTGTTTCTCGAGGCTCTTTGCGTCGCAGCTCATGATGTCAGCCCCGGCGTCCGACACCGTCTTGGTGACGCCGGCGAGCACCCCTCGCCTGTTGTGCACTACGATAGACAGCGGTATCTCGAAAATGTTGGTACCGCCCCTCCCTTCCCAGTTTACTTCGCAGACCCTCTCCGGATGGATCTCGGCGAGCCTCCTGAGGTTCGAACAGCTGTTCCTGTGCACCACCAGCCCCTTGCCCTTGGCTATGTAACCCCTGATCTCGTCGCCCTCCACCGGGTTGCAGCACCTGGCGAGGTTCATCAGGAAATCCGAGTCCCCGCCGAACGATATCGGAGGAGAATCGGAAGCCCTGCGCCCCGGATGTCTCGACCTTTCTTCTTCCTCCTCCCCGCCGAGGATCCTTTTGAGGAACACCCGCGGGTCTATCTTCCCGTAGCCTATCTCCGCAAAGAGGCTGTCCAGGTCCGGAACGGCGCTTTTCTTCAGTCCCTCCTCAAGAGCTCCGTTCTCGGAGAGTTCCCTGAGATTCTTTTTAAGCCTCCTCAGTTCCTTCTCGAACGACTCCCGGCCCCTCTCGATGGCGAGGCTCTTCTCGTTCTGGGCGAGCCAGCCCTTGATCTTGCTCTTTGCACGCGTGCTCTTGGCAACTTCGAGCCAGTCCCTCGAAGGGTGCGCCTGCGGGTTCGTCATGACCTCCACCCTGTCGCCGGACTTCAGCTCGGTCTTGAGCGGTACCAGCTTGCCGTTGACCTTGGCGCCCACGCACTGGTTCCCGATGTCTGTGTGGATCGCGTAGGCGAAGTCCAGCGGGGTGGCGCCCCTGGCGAGGTGGACCACCTTTCCCTTCGGAGTGATGATGTATATGTCCTTGGGGTAAAGGTCTATGTGGAGGTTGTTGAGGAACTCCGCGCCCGAGCTCTTCGATGAGTCCTCTATCTCCTTCCTGAAGGTCGAGATGTTGTCGTCATCCTCCTCGACAAAACGGCCCTCCTTGTATTTCCAGTGCGCCGCGATCCCGTTCTCCGCCTGGCTGTGCATCTCGAAGGTCCTGATCTGTATCTCGAAAGGCTGGCCGCTGGGCCCGATGACGGATGTGTGAAGCGACTTGTAGCCGTTCTCCTTGGGATCGGAGATGAAATCCTTGAAACGCCCGGGAACCAGGTTCCACCTGCTGTGGATGTAGCCGAGCGCGGAATAGCAGTCCCTGAGTTCCGGGACCAGGATCCTGAAAGCCATGTAATCGTAGACTTCGTTGATGTTTATTCCCTGCCTCAGTATCTTCCTGTAGATGCTGTAGAGGTGCTTCACTCTTCCCTGGACCTCGCACCTGATGCCGTTCTTCCCCAGGAGGTCCGTGAGCTGCGTCCTCGTCTCCTCCAGAAAGCCTCCGCTGTAGATCCTCTTCTCCTGGATGGCCGACCTGATCATTTCGTAATCTTCCGGATATGCGTACCTGAACCCGAGGTCCTCCAGTTCCGCCTTAATCTTTCCGATTCCCAGCCTGTTCGCGATCGGCGCGAATATCTCGAGCCCCTCCTTCGCCTTCTTCCTCGCGCTCTCCCTCGGCATGCCTTCCATTGTCCTGAGGTTGTGCAGCCTGTCGGCGAGCTTGACGAAGATGACCCTGATGTCCTCGACCATGGCGATGATGAGCTTCCTGATGTTCTCGTATCCCGCCTCCTCCTTGCTCATCTGCTGGTCGAGGGGCACGTCCCTCTCTATCTTGGTGACCGCCGCGACGATGTGGGCGACCTCGGGCCCGAACCTGTCGCCGATGTTCTCGATCGTCACTGTGTGGTTGTCCTCTACCACGTCGTGGAGGAACCCCGCTACAATCCCGACATCGTCCATCTTCAGGTCCGCCAGGATGTCGGCCACGGACATGGGGTGGCTCAGGTATGGCCGCCCGTCCTTCCTCATCACGCCTTCGTGTGCGAGCGCGGAGAAGAGGTACGCCTTCCTCAGCAGCATCTCGTTGGATGTGGGGTTGTAGCTCTTCACTTTTTCCAGGATATGCTCTATTCGGGGTAGAACGGCCGCCTCCTGCACACAAATCAACACTACTATATTGCCACGAGCGAGTCCGTGTCAAGAAAAGAGGACCGGCCCCCTTCGAGTCTCCGCGCTCCGTGCAGGACGGCGGATTGACTTTCAACCCCTTTACCATATTTAATATAAAGGGGAGAAATCCCACAAGGGAGGTCTTCGTGATCAAGAATTCTTTATGGAACGCATTGGGAGGCGGGACGGCCGTGTTCATCTTCGGCCTGCTGCTGGCCGCTCTCATCATGCCTCCGGCTGTCATGTCCACGGGTTCCTTCTGGATCTTTCTCGCCTCTTTTTCCTTCATTTCCGGGATCGGGCTTTCCTACTACGTGAAGTCGGTCGTCGGAAAACAGAGGGAGAACACCGAAAAGGTCCTTCTGGACCTGGCCCAGGGGCGGCTCGCATCGGACAACAGGGAGCATTTCCAGGTTGTCCAGAAGCACCTCGGTGGGTTCCGGAGGCTGCTCAGGTCCATGCGCAACCTGATCCATTACCTCCAGGACATGGGCGAGAACGTATCCGACGTCGCGGGCGGTATCACCGAAAAGACGAGGAACCTGATCTCCGACGCCAAGGAGCAGGTGGCCTCCGTGAGCCAGGCGAACAAGTCTATAAAACAGCTCGACAAGGAGATCGAGATCGTAGTCGAGGAGATGGATTCGCTTTCGAATTTCGCGGAGCAGACCGCTTCTTCCGTCCTCGAGATGAGGTCGTCGATCGACGAAGTGGCCGAAGCTTCCCACAGGCTCGCGACGTTCGTGGACGAGATAACCTCTTCGATGACCGAGATGTCCGCCTCTTTCGAGGAGGTCGCGGAAAACACCAACAGCCTTTCCGCCTTCGCCGTGCAGAATTCGGCTTCGATGGTGGAGATGGACGCGACGATCGGGCAGATCGAGGAGAACATCAGGGACACGGAAACGCTTTCCCAGCAGGTATCCCAGGTTTCCAGGCTGGGCTTCCAGACGGTCCAGGACACGGTAAAGGGCCTCGAAAAGATCGCGGAATCGGTGACCCAGAACCAGACCGCGATGGAATCCCTCGGGAAACGCTCCAGGGAGATAGGAAAGATACTGAACGTCATCAGGGAGATCACCGACCAGACAAACCTTCTCGCGCTCAACGCCGCGATAATCGCCGCCCAGGCGGGCGAACACGGCAAGAGCTTCGGAGTGGTCGCTGAAGAGATCCGGGACCTGGCCGAGAGGACCGCCAGCTCGACGGCTGAAGTGACAGACATCATAAATTCGATACACAAGGACATAGACATAGCAAACAAGACCGCGTCCGAAGGGTCGCTGCGCGCCCAGGAGGGCGTGAGACTCGGGCGGGCCGCCCTGGAGAACCTGCAGAGGATCAGCGAGGCTATATCGGGCGCCGAATCCAGCATAAGCCACATCGCGAGGGCCGCCAGCGAGCAGTCGAAGGGATCGAGGCAGGTCACCGCCGCAATCGAGGAGATGGCGAAAAGGATAGAAAGGATCTCGATCGCCACGGGAGACCAGGCGAAGACGAGCCAGGTCATAGCCAAGAGGTCGTCCACGATGGTCGAGCTCACCGACGCCGTCGACCGCGCGACGCACGACCAGGCAAAGGGCGCCGAGATGATCTCGAACGGGATGGAGAAGGTGAAGATCGCGATCGCCTCCGCCCACCAGGCGCTGATCTCGATGTCTAAGCTGGGCCAGCAGATGGTCGACGCGATGGACACGATCAAGAGCGCTTCGGACCAGAACCTCGGCAGCGCGAGGGACCTCTCCTCGACAAGCTCCAACCTGAGGCAGGATTCCCTCCTGCTGGTGGAGGAGCTGAGCAGGTTCGAGCTCCCCGAGGCCCAGAAGGGCGGAGAAGTGAGGCTCGGCTTCACCAGGCACGCCTACAACATTGACCCGGTCTACGGGAACCTGAGGCTCAACCACGAGCTCTCGCACAACTACAACATGACGCTCGTGAAGTTCGGCCACGGCACACGCATAGTCCCGGGACTCGCCAAGGAATGGACGGTGAGCGCCGACGGCCTCGTATACACCTTCAGGCTGAGAGGAGACGCATTCTTCCACAACGGAAGAAAGGTGTCCGCCAAGGATGTCCTCTTCTCCTGGCACCGCGCGCTGTCCCCTCTTCTCGACAACGAGGGCAAGTGGTTCCTCAACTGGGTAGAGGGTGCGGAAGAATTCCTGGAGGGCAGGGCCAAGACCATCACCGGCCTCAAGGTCATGGATGAACAGACCGTTGAGATTCACCTCAAGGAACCTCTGGCCTTCTTCCTTAACATGCTCACGGCCATCGAGGCGTCCGTCATCCCCTCCGAAGCCGTCGACGAGAGCACCCTCAGGATGGTCCGCCCTATCGGATGCGGCCCCTTCAAGGTCGTCGACACCGACAGGAACAAGGTGACCTTCCAGCGCTTCGACGATTATTTCGACAAGACCGTGGCTAACGTGGACAAGGTCGTATTCGATTACAGCGCGAAGACTCCGACCGACCTGGTCGCGATGCTCAGGGAAGGGTCGGTCGACATAGTGCCATCCCTCGCCAAGGAAGCCCTCGAGGAGCTCTTCCGCGAAGAAGAATGGCAGAGCCAGTTCGAAAGCGCCCTGCTGCTGAGCACTACCTTCTTCACTTTCAGGTGCGACGTAGGGCCGTTCGCCCAGAAGGAGGTCCGCCAGGCGGTCAATTACGCCATAGACAAGGACGCTCTCTCGGCGGAACATCCCGCGACCGATCCGAAACCCGCCATGGGCATCTTTCCTCCCGGCATCCTCGGGTTCAACCCTCAGCAGAGGGGTTACCCGTTCGATCCCGACAAGGCGAAATGGCTGCTAACGAAAGCTGGCCACTCGAACGGCTTCAGAGTGAAAGTCCCCACTGACGAGAGCAGGGTCAACCAGAGGAAGGATTTCGATTTCGTCGTCAACAGCCTGAAGGCGGTGAACATCATTATCGATGAAGAAAGCCTCACCCACGACGACTTCGCCTCGAGGAACAAGAAGGAAGGCCGCCCCCCGATATACGCCACCGGCTGGTACGCGGACTATCCCGACCCCGACAACTTCATCTACGTGCTTTTCCACAGCAGCTCCGGGGACATCCTCGGTACGAAATACACGAGCCCCGTGCTCGACTCCCTCGCGGAAAAGGCGAGAAGGTCGCTCGACATCGACGAGCGGATAGAGCTCTACCGCAAGGCGGAGGAGGTCCTGCTGGACGACGCCCCCCTGCTCTTCCTATATCACGAGAAAGCGGTCGTCCCCCACAGGCGCGACGTGCTGGGGCTGAAGCTCTTCCTCGTGCCCCCGCTGGTAAGGCCGGAATATCTCTGGGTCTCAAGTTAAGGAGTAAGGAGTACAGATGAACAGAAGGCAGATGGCCCTCGAGGTCGCGTCCATTCTTGTCAACCACATCTCCCCCGCGCCCTCTCAGAGCGTACTCGAGAAGGTCGCCGCAGAACTGATACTCCTGGCCGAGAAAGAGCTGTCCGCGGGCGACCGACCTTCTTCCCAGCGGCTCGCGGTCCTCACGGTCCTCGGCAAGAACCATCCTGGGATAGTCCACGCATTCTCGGAGATCCTGGCGGAGCAGAACGTCGACATCGTGGACATCAACCAGACCATACTGCACGGGAACTTCGCGATGATAATGATAGTCGATCCCTCAGGCGCAAAGGTCGATTTCCCTTCGCTGAAGTCCCTCCTCAAAGAGCGGGGCGGGAGGGAAGAAGTAGGAGTGTTCCTCCAGTACGAAGACCTGATGCGCGAACTCAACAGGATCTAGAAGATGAGCTATACAAAAAGAGAAGTCCTCGAAGTCATCAAGATGACGGAGGTCGAGCATTTCGACGTAAGGACCGTCACAATGGGAATCACCCTTTTGGATTGCGCCGACGAAGATCCCAAGGCGGCGGCGAGGAAGGTTTACGAAAAACTTACTCGCTACGGAGCCAGCCTTCCGGGAACGGTCTCCGAAGTGGCTGACAGCCTCGGCATCAGGGTCGCCAACAGGAGGCTCGCGGTAACGCCGGTATCGCTGATCGCGACGAGGCCGGAGCCCCGGAGTTACGTTACGATCGCGAAGGAGATAGACAGGGCGGCCGGAGAGATGGGGTTCGACTATGTCGGCGGATTTTCGGCCCTCGTGGAATCGGGATTCACCAGGGCAGACGAAGCCTTGATAGCCGCCATCCCCGAGACCCTTACGGTCACATCGAGGATGTGTTCCAGCCTAAACGTGGGAACCACCCGCGTCGGCCTGAACATGGACGCCGTCCTCAAAACCGCGGCGCTGATAAAGGAAACCGCTTTCATGACCCGTGAGCGGGGCAGCATAGGCTGCGCCAAGTTCGTGGTTTTCACCAACGCTGTGGACAACAACCCGTTCATCGCGGGGGCTTTCCACGGTGTCGGCAACCCGGAGGTAATGATCAACGTGGGGCTCTCGGGGCCTGGCGTCGTCCTTGATGCCATCAGGCAGAGAGGCCCGTGCGACCTCCGCGAGCTTTCCGAGGTCATAAAGAAAGCTTCGTACAAGGTGACGAGAGTCGGAGAGATCGTCGGCCGCGAGGTCGCGAAAAGGCTGGGCATCCCCTTCGGGATAGTTGACATAAGTTTGGCCCCGACTCCCGAACTGGGAGATTCCGTCGGCGAGGTCCTGATGGCGATGGGTATCGAAAGGCCCGGAGCGCCCGGAACGACAGCGGCGCTGGCACTGCTCACCGACGCGGTCAAGAAGGGCGGAACAATGGCGACCTCCGCGGTAGGCGGCCTTTCCGGCGCCTTCATCCCGGTGAGCGAGGACGGCGCGATGATAAGCGCCGCCCACGAAGGGATACTCACCCTCGAAAAACTGGAGGCCATGACCGCGGTCTGCTCGGTGGGCCTCGACATGGTCGCGGTACCCGGCGATACTCCCGAGGACATCCTCGCGGGATTCCTCGCGGACGAGCTGTCCATAGGGATAATAAACGCCAAGACCACGGCCGTGAGAGTGATCCCGGTCCACGGCAAGAAGGCAGGCGAGATAGTATCCTTCGGCGGCCTTCTCGGCGACGCTCCCGTCCAGGAACTGAAGTTGTTCTCACCCTCGGGCTTCGTATCGAGGGGCGGGCAGGTTCCCCCGCCGATCACTTCCCTGAGGAACTAGGAGAAAAACTGATGAAGCTGAAATTTCTTGCCCTTGTCGTTCTCATGCCGATCGTTCTGTCGGCATCTTCGTACTTCCCGCAGTTCTATCACGTTTACAAGCCGGAGGTCGGCCGGTGGTCGAAGTACGAGATGGTGGATTCGGGCGGGCAGAAGGCACTCCTTACCATATCGGTAGTCGCAAAAGAAAAAGAATATTTCTGGATCGAAGTGGAAAGTTCGGTCCAGGGCGAGACGGGCCTGGCGGCCTTTCTAGTCTCGGGAGACCCCACCGACGACTCCAACGTGCTGAAGGTAAGGCTCAGGAGCGGCGACGGACCGATCATTGAAATAGACAAGCAGACCCTGGACAAGCTTAAGGCTTCCCAGCAGAGCGTTTCCCCCGCGTTCGGCATCGGCCCTACGACCGGGAAGCTGCAGGGCATGCCCGACGATAAGGTCCAGATCGGCGCCAGGACCATCCCTTGCTCTAGGGTCAAGCTTGTCTCCCAGGACGGAAGGACGGCTGAAGTCTGGCTGAGCGACGAGGCCGCGCCGTTCGGAGTGGTAAAGCTTTTGTCAGGAGTGGAATCTCTCACGCTGCTCGATTCGGGGAAGGATGCCAAGCCGAGGCTTCTCGGGCCGGCGACCCCCCTTGTTCTGGAGGGAACGAAATGAACAAAGAGATCATCAGCACCCAGAAAGCGCCGAAGGCGATAGGTCCTTATTCGCAAGCCGTGAAAGCGAACGGTTTCATTTACTGTTCGGGACAGATCCCTCTCGATCCGGCCGCCATGACGATCGTCGAGGGCGGGATCGCAATACAAACCAGAAGGGTGCTTGAGAACCTGAGCGAAGTGCTCGCCGCCGGCGGAAGCTCACTGGACCGGGTCGTCAAGACGACGGTCTTCCTCAAGGACATGAACATGTTCGCGGAAATGAACGCCGTCTACGGAGAGTTCTTCAAGAACGAACCTCCCGCGCGGGCCACTGTCGAGGTCGCGAGGCTTCCCAAGGACGTCCTCGTCGAGATCGAGGTGGTCGCCCTTTGCGGCTAGTTCAGCCCGGAGGCCAGTGGAAATTCCTTCCGGACATCAGGTGCATGTGGACGTGGAAGACCGACTGCCCCGCCGACTCCTTCGTGTTGACGACCAGTCGGAAACCGCTTCCGGCGAACCCCTTTTCCCGTGCGATCGAGGAGGCAGCCCACACGAGCTTTCCCATCAAGCCGCAGTCCTCCTCTTTCATTTCGGAAAGATCGGGTATATGCTTCTTGGGAAGCACAAGGATATGCACGGGAGCCTGCGGAGAAATGTCGTGAAAAGCGAAGACCTCCTCGTCCTCGTAAACCTTCGAACAGGGGATCTCCCCCTTTATTATCCTGCAGAAAAGACAGCCGTCCATGAGACCTCCAGTCATAATCCGAACATAGACGATTCTATCAGAATCTTCCCGTACCGAGGAGAAATATGAACAGCATAGCGATCTATCCCGGTTCCTTCGACCCTCCGACCAACGGCCACCTCGACCTGATCATACGGTCAAGGAAACTGTTCAAGAAAGTGGTCGTCGCCGTCCTCAGGAACACATCGAAAAATTCCCTTCTTTCCATAGACGAAAGGGTCAAGCTCCTCAGGGAATGCACGAAAGACTTGCCGGGCGTCGAAGTGGACGCCTTCGACGGCCTCCTCGTCGATTACGCGAGGGTGAGGAAGTCGAGCCACATCATAAGGGGGATAAGAGCCCTCACCGATTTCGAGTACGAGTTCCAGATCGCGCTCCTCAACAGGCGCCTCGCACCCGACATCGAGACGATATTCCTCATGCCCCGCGAGGAACACGTCTTCCTTTCGTCGAGGCATGTGAGGGAAGTGGCGCTTCTCGGCGGCCCGCTGGAGGAGTTCGTGCCCCCTCCAGTCGCGGTTTACCTCGCAGGGAAGGTCAGGGAGCTGAACCGCTCCTACAAGCCCGAAAGCTGAACCTTCTTCCTCCCGGTCACGGCGAGGTACAACAGGCTTGCCGCAGCCGTTGCCAGCGCGCACCACAGGAGGACTTTTCCCGTCCCGAACCTTTCCGCGAGGTTCCCGATGAAGAACCCTCCCAGCGGGGGGAACCCCACGAATGTTGTCACGTAAAAGCTTATGATCCTTCCCCTCAGGCGTTCCGGCGCCGTCGTCTGAAGGAATATGTTTGCCGAGGAGGCCGCGAGCATCGTGCACAGCCCGGCGCAGAAAAGCAGGATCGACGACAGGACCTGCGACCTTGAAAGCGAGAAAAGCGCCAGGTCGGCGCTGAGAAGCAGGGAAGAAACCCCCATCACCCACGGGAGTCCGGATACTTCCCTTTTCCTCGCCATGAGAAGCGCGCCTACAAGTGCGCCGAGGCCCGCCGATGCCAGAAGAGTCCCCAGCATTTCCGCTTTTCCTCCCAGCACCTTGTCCGCGAAATATGGCAGGAAATAGGCGTAAGGCAGGAGCGCCAGGCTCGTAACGCACAGCAGAAGGATCAGCCTGAAGGTCGTGGGCTCCCTTCTTACGAATGAAACCGCCTCCCTGAGAGAAGCGATGATGGTCGAGCCCGATCCTCCGCTCCTGCCGCCGACGTCCATCAATACCAGCGCCAAGAGGACGAAGAGGAAAGACGCGGCGTTCATGGCGAAGCAGGGCCCTTCTCCGTAAAGGCTCACTATGATTCCCGCGACAGGCGGGGCGACCACTCTCGCCATGTTGAAAAGAAAAGAATTGAGGGCTATCGCGTTGCCGACGTCGCTCATTCCCACCATGTCGCCGAGGAAGGTCTGCCTCGCGGTCATGTCGAAGGCGTTTATCGTCCCGAGCAGCGCCGCGAGGACAAGGATGTACACGGGCGTGATCAGCCCCGTGAAAGCCAGGAACGCCAGCGTCGCGGCCTGGATTAGGGCCATCGATTGAGTGAAGAGGAGCAGCTTCTTCCTCGGGAGCCTGTCGGCGACCAGCCCTCCGAAGATCCCGAACAGCAGGACGGGCCCCATCTGGGCGAACCCCAGGAACCCGAGAAGCAGCTCAGAACCGGTGAGCCTCCAGAGAAGCCAGCTCTGCGCCGTCATCTGCATCCAGCTTCCCATGAGAGAGAGCATCTGGGCGAAGAAATAGAGTCGGAAATTTCGGTGTTCCAGCGACTTGAATGTTTCAGAACCGGAGAAGAAGCCCATCTCTACCTCTGATATCCCGAGTAAGATATAATAACACGCTGATGCTTATATGGAGGCCGTCATGAAAAAGCTTTTCGTCGTTATCGTCCTTGTCCTCGCGTTCACAGCGCTCAGCGCTCAGAAAAAGGATAGCGCCAACTGGGAGTTCCTCTCCACTTCGACCATAGGCGCGGGTGAATTCGTCGCGAAGCATCCTGCTTACGACGGGCGCGGGGTCATCATCGCCGTCTGCGACTCCGGTGTGGACCTCGGGCTTGCCGGCCTCGACAGGACGACGACCGGAGAGAACAAGATGATCGACGCCAGGGATTTCAGCGGCCAGTACGCGTTCAAGGCGGAAAAGGCGGAAGTCTCGAAGGACGACGGCTCGATATACTCGGGTGGCGGCAAGCGCCTCTTCGGCTGGGAAAAGGCTCTGCCCGGAGCGAACTCGAAGGACTTATTCGTCGGCTACTTCGACGAAGATTCAGCCAAGAACTCCGAGGTGAAGGACCTCAACGGCAACGGCGCTGAGAACGATATCTTCGGATTCATCCTTTACGAGGACAAGGCCGGAAGCAAGCCCGAATGGAAAGTCCTCCTGGACCGCGACGGGAACGGCAGCCTCGAAGGCGAGCAGCCCCTATCCGATTATTCAACGGGAAGGAAATACTTCCAGCTCGAAGGCAGGGACCGCCACTCAGGGTATCTTCCGATGAACCTCGCCGTGAACATCGACGCGGAGAAAAAGGAGGTCGCCTTCTACGCCGCCGACGGCTCCCACGGGACGCACGTCGCGGGCATAGCCGCGGGCTGCAGGATAGACGGCCAGGAAAAGTTCAACGGGATAGCCCCGGGAGCCTGCGTGATGGGCCTCAAGATCGGCAACAACGCCTACTCCGGCGGGGCGACCACGCCCGGCTCGATGATCTCAGCCTGGCGCTATGCCGTCGAAAAGGCGAAGGAGCTTGACATGCCGCTCGTCATACAGATGTCCTACGGGATCGGCGCGGAGGACGAGGGAATGTCGAAGGCCGAAGAGCTTATCGACCAGCTTCTCGCCGACAATCCCGAGGTTTGCGCCACCGTCTCGAACGGCAACGAAGGGCCGCAGATCTCGACCGCCGGCCTTCCCTCCTGCGCCTCCAATGTCCTTTCGATCGGAGCGGTCCTCGCCAGAACGACGGCGAAAGACCTTTACGGCGCGAATCTCGCCCAGGACGAGCTTTTCAGCTTCTCCTCCCGCGGCGGCGAATACAACAAGCCCGATTTCGTCTGCCCCGGCTTCGCGGCGGCCACCGTCCCTCTCTGGGAAGAAGGCAAGAATGTCATGCGCGGGACCTCGATGGCGGCGCCCCAGGCCGCGGGAGCAGTGGCTCTCGTCCTCTCCGCGGCGAAAGCGGAGAGGCTTCCCATCAGGAGGGACATCCTCAACGCGGCACTCAGAAGAAGCGCGAAGGAGATCCCCGGCTACAACATCCTCGACCAGGGATGGGGCCTCGTCAACATCGAAAGGGCCTTGGAGATATACAGATCGCTGGCGAAGAGGGAGAACCCCGTCCTTTCGTTCAAGGTGGAAACCAAGTCTCCCGAAATGGCCACAGGCAAAGGCCCCGCCGTCTTCTACCGCGGCGCGTTCTACCCCAAGGGCGCGGACCGGCAGGAGATAACAGTCTCCCCCGTTTTCCCGAAAGACTACTCGAAAGAAAAACAGGTGAAGTTCTTCGAGGCGTTCGACCTCTCCTCCGAGGGCGGATTCTTCTCGCTCGCGCAGGGCTCCTGCTACATGAAGGCGGAAGAGCCCGCGAAGATCTACGTCAACTTCAACCGGTCGGCCCTCCAGAAGCCCGGGCTCTATTCGGGAAAGATCAAGCTCTTCCTCAAGGGAACGGACGGTTCTCTCGGCCCCGAATGGATGATCCCCGTGACTGTGGTCGTCCCCTTCGAAGCGGACGCTAAGACCGGCGCATTCCCGAAGGTGGACGGCTCGGTCGGAAAAGCCAAGGTCAACAGGAGCTTCTTCAGGGTCGGAGCCGATTCCGCCGGCGCTTCTTTCAAGGTCGCCATAGAGAACGATCCTGACGGAAGAGTTTATTTCTACTTCGCCGACCCCGAAGGGCGCGAAAGAGATTTCGCCGTCCTTTCGCGGGAACACAGAGAAGAAGTGATAACCCTCTCCCCGCCTTTCGAGAAGGGCGTTTACGAGATCGTCCTTTACGGCAACTACCTGAACACGGGCGACGTCAGCTTCACCATCGAAGCCCTCGATTCACCCGTCAAGGCGTGCCTCCCCTCCCCTCTCAAGATCAGCGCCGGAGCGCCGTCCAAGGCGAAGCTGATCCTCACATCCAAACGGTCGGATTCGCTTAAAGCGACTCTCTCGGCGGAGATCACGGGCAGCCTCTCGGAGAAGAACGAGAAGGTGAGCGGCAGCGAGTTCACCCGGCCGTTCCAGATAGGACCTGGCGACGAGATGGTCGCTTTCAAGCTCGAGATGTCCTCCTCCGATTTCGGCAAGTTCACCGACATAGCGGTCGAAGTCCTCGACGAGGACGGAAAATCCCTTTATGCCGACGGCATGTCCCAGAGGTTCCTGACCCTCGCGGTGGGAGAAGAGGAGGGCTTGAGACCTGGAGAGAAATACAACCTCCGCGTCCTCGCCGCGACAGCCGACCCCGACGATGAGCCGAGCTGGAACCTTTGCGTGAAGGAATACCACCTCTACAAGGATAAGATCGCGGCGGACATGGGCAAGAACGGATCCGTCGAGCTCTACCCCGACAGGGAAAAAGAGGTCTCCCTCTCCTTCGGGACTCCCCCGCCCGCCATCCCCGAGAACTCGTCCTACCTCCTTTCTTTAACCGTCGCGGAGAAAAAGGACAAGGGATTCGTCCACACGGTCAAGATGCCGCTCCCGTCGAAATGACCAGGCAGGAAATAGAGGAAACGCGGCGAGGATAAAGAGATGACCTCGAAGAGCGGTGACAATAAAAAGAATGCCTTCTTTCAGAAACTGGCCACCGAATTCGCCGGGTTCCTGATCGGCGTGCAGATACTCCTCAAGGCGCTGGACAAGATGAAGTACTTCTCCCAGTACCCGGTCCACGTCTGCTTTCTTTTCGCCGCCGGGCTGTTCGTGATCGCCGGCTCGATCTACAACGCCGCGCGCAGGAAGGAATCCGGCCACGCCCACGCCCTTTTCCACATCGTCGAAGGCGTCGTCATCATAACCTCAGCCCTTATCCTTTTCGAAGAAGGCAAGTTCCGGATGCCCGCCTTCCTCGCCTTCATAGGCTGCCTCTATGTGATGATGGGCATGATCGGATACAAGCTCAACAAGGACAACTACAAGCAGTACGGCAAATCCATCCTGAGATGGGTCGGCTCGGCATTCATGGTCTTCGGCCTTACCGCAGTCATCTGGAACTGGAATTACGACAAGGACAAATGGGTCTTCGGCATCGGAGGCATGTTCATCCTGATCGGCGCGCTCTACGCCTTCTTCGCCGGCAGGCTCATATCCATCTTTGAAAAAGCCGAAAAGTCGAAAGCACCCGAGGCCGCTGAGGGCGATTAGGGGTTGCGGCAGGAGAATCTGGCGGCAAGCTTTGCTTTCATATTAAATTTCAAATTTTAAATTGTAAATTTTAAAACGGTGGAATTATTTCCCCTATTGAACTTCAGCCTTGCGCCTTCAGTACTGCCCGAAGGGCATGAAGTGTGGTGCCAAGCGTCGAATTCACTTCGCGCGCAGGGCACATTCCCTGCCGGGGGAGTGTTCAGCGCAGCGAGTATGCGAGCGGAGCGTGGCGGGATCTCGCCTTTGAACTTCAGCCTTCAACCTACCCTTCCGATCTGTTGCTTGGATTGCAAAGGGGGAGGAGTATAATATAAAAGGAAAGGGTATATGATGACGAATCCGGATGAATTTAGAATTAAGGACCTGCATAGCATTATATCCAACAAGATTTCTGAAAATCTCCGTCTGCTTTTAGAGACAAAACATCTTTATCAAAGCCTATCTATTGACTGGCACCCAATTGTAGATCAGGCAAAGCTGGAGCAAGAACAAATCAAGAAAGAGGCACAAAAAGCAATTGCCGCTATGATGGCGAGCGGTTCTTCAAGAATACTTATGGGACAACAAACAGAACATAACGATGATATGGAATCTTATGTCATGAAGCAGCTGTTATATTTTATTAGAGCACCATGGGAATTTATGCAATGCAAAGATAGAAGACCCCCGAGTCCCCTTCCAGGGAAAAAGATGTTTGAAGCCGTGATCAATCTGCCGACAATAAAGCTATTTTGTAATAATTGCGAAAGGAAAGAGCCTTATAAACCTGTATATGGAGAGGATGCCCTGCCCCATTTTTGTCAGCACCCGGATTATCTTTATGAGACAGATAATACAGAGCAAATCTTCGTCCTTTCCTACCAATGTCAATCATGTGACAGTAAGCCGGAAATATTTTTAGTTCGACGCTTCATAGACAAGCTGACAATAGCTGGTCGCAGCATGATAGAACACGTTGAGGTTCCTAAAGTCATTCCCAAAGAAGTAGCAAAATACTGGTCAAATGCCATCGTTGCATTTCAGAGCGGGCAAGTGCTTGCGGGATTATTTTTCTTGAGAGTTTTGATTGAACAACAAGGACAGATCGTTAGCAAAGGTCAATCTCTTAAAGGAGATAAAGCGATTGAATTTTATATGAGCACCTTATTGGATGAAGTGAAAGAAAAATTTCCATCTTTTGTTAAAATCTATGAAGAGTTAAGCTACGCAATCCATACTGCTGACGAAAATGAAAAGCTCTTTTATTCTTGTCTTGATGACATTGAAGCACATTATCAAGCCAAACAACTTTATTATAATTTGGAAAAGAAAAAGAAACCAAAAGGGATCTAAAGAAGGAATATATGTCTAAGCTTCTTATCAACGAATATTACGAAAATGTGGAAAGGGCGTATAAATACGGCAAGAGCAGGAACGAACTTGCCATCAGAACGCCATTCCTGAACCTCCTTAACGCCTATGCCCGCACCTTGAACTACGAAGTCGTGCCCGAGCTTTATGTCATGGGCGCCTACGGCAAGAAGGTCAAGCCGGACGGCGTGGTGAAGAACCTCTGGGGCCTTGATGTCGGCCTGTGGGAAAGCAAGGACGAAAAGGACGACATGGCGGCCGAGATCGAGGCGAAAGTCCGAAAGGGCTATCCCTTGACCAATATCCTTTTCGAGGACAGCCATTCCGCCGTCCTTTTCCAGCGAGGGCAGGAAGTTCAAAAGGCCGATTTCAAGAAAAGCGAACAGCTTGACGCGATCATCAGGCAGTTCATCAATTTCAAAAGCGAGACCATCTATAAATTCGAAGAGGCGATAGAGAGGTTCAAGGCGGACATACCCGTAATTGTTGAAACCCTCAGAAAAAAGATCGTCGAGGAAAGCGAGGCAAAAAGCGAATACATTGAGGCCCGCCGCAAGTTTCTCGACCTTTGCAAGGCGGAGATAAACCCCGCCGTCACCCTTGAGGATGTCAGGGAAATGATGATCCAGCATATCCTGACGAGCGACATCTTCAACAAGATCTTCGACGACCCCGACTTCCACCGCCACAACACGATAGCCGCCGAGCTTGAAAACCTGGTCGCGAAGCTCTTCACCCGCGAGGAGAGAAGAAACCTTCTTGACGCGATAGACCACTACTACGAGGCGATAAACGCCACCGCCGCCGGGATTGCCGACCACCACGAGAAGCAGAAATTCCTCAAAGTCCTCTACGAGAACTTCTACAAGGTCTATAACCCCAAGGCCGCAGACAGGCTTGGCGTCGTCTACACCCCCAACGAGATCGTCCAGTTCATGGTGAGAAGCACCAACTACCTTCTTCACAAGCATTTCGGAAAGACCCTCGCAGACAGGAACGTCGAGATACTCGATCCCGCCACCGGCACGGGGACATTCATCTGCGAAGTGATCGAACACGCCATACCGAAAGACCACCTTGAATACAAGTTCAAGAACGAGATCCACGCCAACGAAGTGGCGATCCTTCCCTACTACATCGCCAACCTCAACATCGAATACACCTACAAGCAAAAGATGGGGCAATACGCCGAATTTCCCAACCTTTGCTTCGTGGACACGCTGGACAACATCAAAGGATTGGAGCACAGCCTGGGCGAGGATTTGAAGCGCTTCGCGAAACAGGACAGCCTTTTCGCCATCAGCTCCGAGAACTCCGAAAGGATCAAGCGGCAGAACGCCAAAAAGATATCCGTCATCATCGGCAATCCGCCCTACAACGCGAACCAGCTCAACGAGAACGAGAACAACAAGAACCGCGAGTATCCCTCGATAGACAAGAGGATCAAGGAAACCTACATCAAGCACAGCACCGCACAAAAAACGAAAGTCTATGACATGTACGCAAGGTTTCTGCGCTGGGCCTCCGATAGAGTAGACAAGAACGGGATCGTCGCCTTTGTTTCCAACAATTCCTTCATCGATTCGAGGACTTATGACGGTTTTCGGAAGTGTGTCTCAGAGGAATTCAACGAACTGCACATCATAGACTTGAAAGGAAACGCCAGGACAAGCGGTGAAAGGCGAAAAAGAGAAGGCGGCAACGTCTTTAGCGATCTAATCAGGGTCGGCGTGGCGGTCTATTTTCTGGTGAAGAACGAGAAGGAGACCGGCTTCAAGGTCTATTACAACGCCATCAAGGATTACGCCAAGGGCGAAGAAAAGAAAGAATACCTGAAAGTCGGCAACCTTTCCGAGCTTCATTTCACTCCAGCGAAGCCAGATAAAAACAACAATTGGATCAATTTGGCGGAGGAAAATAATTGGGATGAACTTCTGCCACTTGCATCCAAAGATGTGAAGCTTGGAAGAGGCTCGAACGCTATTTTTAAGTTGTTCTCGCTTGGCGTTGTAACTGCAAGGGATGAGTGGGTTTATGATGATGATTCTCAGCTTTTAAAGAATAAGGTACAGCACCTTATCGATGTTTATAATAGCGACTTGAAGAAGCTTAAAGGAAAAAAGAAAGAAGAAATTAAGGCCGAGATTGATTATTCCATAAAATGGACCAGAGCGGTTAAAAATGATCTGTTAAAAGGTAAAAAATATGCTTTCAATGAGCGTTTGATAACAGAGAGCCTATACAGACCATTCGTTAAACGCAATCTCTACTTCAGCCAAGAGCTTAATGAGATGCAATACCAACTGAATAGTATATTTCCAGGTAATATTTGCATAATTATCAATAGCCTCAACGGTGTTCAATGGAGCCCATTCTCAACAAAATATATTCTTGATTATAATTCCTTTTATGGGGGAGCTTGTCATTATCCCCTCTACCGCTACTCTCCCACCGGTGAGAGGATCGACAACATCACCGATTGGGGACTTGAGCAGTTCAGTGAGCACTACTCGGACAAGAAGATTAAGAAAGAGGATATCTTTCACTACTGCTACGGTGTCCTTCACGATCCCGCGTACCGCAAGAAATACGAGCTGAACCTGAAGCGGGAATTCTCCCGCATTCCATTCTATGCCGACTTCCGGAAGTGGGCGGGTTGGGGGAAGAAGCTGATGGATTTGCATATCAATTACGAGTCCGTTGAGCCTTTTGCCCTTGATCTTGTGGAAATGGAAACAAAGGCCGAGGTCAAAAGACAGAAGGACCTTTTGCGCGAGGAAGTATGCGAGCCACAGCCGCTTTACAAGCGCGAGCCCAGGATAAAGGCGAAGCTGAAAGCCGACAAGGAAACGGGAATCATCGAGCTTGACGAGCTATCCTTCCTCAAGGGCGTGCCGAAGGAGGCCTGGGATTACAAGCTGGGCAACCGCTCCGCCCTCGAATGGATTCTCGACCAGTACAAGGAAAAGAAGCCGAAAGACCCAACCATCGCAGAGAAGTTCAATACCTATCGCTTCGCCGACTACAAGGATAAAGTGATCGACCTTCTCCGCCGCGTCACCACCGTCAGCGTCGAGACGATAAAAATAATCAGAGAAATGGAAAAGGAATGAATAGCAATTCCATTAAATATTCCGAGAGAATGCATTAATGAAAAACAGAAAATGCATGAGAATAAACGATCTTGCTATCGAAGCTTTTATAGATCTTGATGAAGCTCTGGTTCGGTTATGGGATGGAGGTCTGAATGATATTACTGGACCTGATTCGGTTGCGTGTAATTAGGGTCAGGTCTTTACTTTTAGCGTGTCAGGATTTGTGCTATCTGACTAAATATAAAGACCTGACCCCGCAAGCACGCTCAGAGACCAGCCCCAGCTCCTTGAAAAGCTCGGCATCCTCAAGCGCGGCGGCAAGACCGCCGCTCAGCGCAAAGCCCCACAGAAAGCCGCCGCGACGAGAGCGTCCAAGAAGACGCCGAAGGCGTGATTAAAATTGCGGTGATGCGTCCCCTCCGCCTGAGCCTCGTCCCCCCACGGTGCGAAGGCGGAGGGATTTTATCCGGGGATTGCTTGAAAGCAAGGACAACTACTATTGACAATTAGGATGTTAAGAGTAAACTTAAAAACGTCAGGTGGTATAAGTAACGTCTTATCAAGAAAGGAACTATTCGATGAAAACGATGACCGCTTTTTGTATGCTGGTTTTTTTATCTTTATTTATGAGCACTTTTCTTTTTGCTCAAGACGTTTGTGTGACAGGAAAATTTATAACAGACAGCTTCACTCCTACAATACCTGATAAGAAATTACCAGACCCCTGCCATGCCGTGAGACCGTCCCCGTTTTTTCTTGATGCAGTCTCTTATTACCTGCCAACAGGTGAATTGTATCCTATTGACTGGCAGTTTAAAATTATCCCAATTGTCGTTCCCAGCACATGCGATCCATGTTGGTATATGGGTTGTCACAACCACGAAAGAATAGCAGATCCTTCTCAGTATCAAGCGATGCTAACTAGTGTTGGCGGAGTCAAGGAAATTATTGATACTACTTTTACTAATGTAAAGGATGTAGAGCATCAAGGTCATGTATATTTGGAAATAGCAAAGCCTGAGGCATCTGGCTTGGTCAATTTTGTTGCAAGGGCGAGAATACCAAAAGCGCAAAGAACACATGACTTTATGATGAGAAATTCTGATTGGAAAGATGATGTTGAGGATCCCGACAATTTTATTTCCCAAACAATCGAAATGCCTTTTCATATGCAAAATCTTGTTGAGTTGGAAGGCAATATAAACGCACAAGATACCGCCCATTCATATATAAAGATGTGCACTGTGCCCGAACAACCCAAACATATTTCCAACTACTATGGAACCCAGTCGATGGTAAATAAGTTGACCGAACTTGCTGATGAAATAAGGGCAGCGTACAAACTTTTAAAGACAAATACAAATCATCCGGATGGATTACTTGTGAAAATTAGTTTCAATGATCTCAGCCTTATGTATGGAGGGATTTATGATGTTCGGGGCGATTGGGAATGCCATCCTCAAACAGATGGACATTGGTATCACAGAGTGGGAAAATCAGTTGATCCCAACAGCACTGTTGTGGAAAATATGCCTCTAAGAGGATGTTTGGTCTGTGACTCAGGACAAACAGATTGCTCGAATATGGCCTCTACAAGTACAATTAAAATTAAACAGGATGATGGCACAGAATACGAAATGACAGTAAAGACTTGGATCGATGGTAAAGCAAGTAAAAAGGGACTGTCCGAAAAACATGCGACTGGTTCTCTTATGCATCTGGAATTGGATTGATGGGAGGCGATCAATGAAAAGGATTATGACACTATGTTTTATTTTCTTTCTCATTCCTCTCTTTGCTGCAGATCCTCCACCCGCAGTATTTGACGATTTAACTGCTGCTTGTTCAATAAGCTATGGGCCTGATGTGGAGGGCTGGTGGTATTACAGGTATAATTATTTGTTGGCAAATCCATCAACAAATACCCTGGATGTGTTCGGGTATTCTATACCACTTTCCTCATCTGACGATGATGTGATCTTTCCACAAGCAGAAGTCGATACACCAAGAGCCAGGAATTATTATGAAAACTACTGCATGATAAGTCTTCATGAGGCTTGGGGAACTCCCACGGGATCAAATATGATTCCAAGGGAACCTTTTATTAGCATTGACCGGCCTGTATCGGTGGGAAGATCAGAAACAAACCCATGCGTCATAAAGTCCTTCAAGCCGCCTTCTTTAACCCAGATATGGGTTAGTCCCAGGTTAGATATCTATCTGGGACAAGTGGCCACTTCAAGAGGAGTTCAAGAATACGAGTACTTTGATAGCAGTGATATCGAATTCGAGTATTTAAGAAAAATCTACTCTTTGGGACCTAGTCCATTCAGAATCGGCACTTTTCAGCATTGGGATAAATTGATCGCTGATGTTTCGAAGTCAAAGGAAATCGGCTGGGTATATGACAACGATCTGTATGGGGTGATTTATCAAAAACTGACCATTGCGAGGCAGTCTGCATATGACGGGGATTTGACGACCGTCAACCAAAAGCTCGCGGATATCATTCAGGCAATCCAAAACTCGACCCAGGCGCAAAGAAAAGATGAATTTTATTACCTGGTCTATTACAACGCGGATTCCTTGAAGGAAAACCTTCCATGGCCTTGCGAACCGAAGATGACGGCGACGCCCGATTACGGCAAGCACGCGCTGGGAGAGCTTCACCAAATTGAAGCTACATTATTCAATCAGGCCAACGGACAACCTATCGATAATGAGCTTCTTACAATGGAGGTGCTTGAAGGGCCACATTTGGGCACAATACAGGAAGTGTTGACCGATGCGCAAGGCAAGGCGACTCTGGGATATATCGGATATGCCGAAGGGATTGACGAGATTCAAATAAGAACCAAGCAGGGGACCTTTGCGGGAAAAAAGGACAAAAACGGGCAGACCGGACGACCATCTGGTGTGGAAACCCCCATGATTAAAAAGACAAGTGAAGCAAAGCAGACGGATGCCGGGGGCAAGGACGGCGCAAAATTGACTAAGAAACAGAGGAAAAGCTTGGAGAGTGATTGTTCGGCATGGGATGTATATTCAGGAAAACTGTTTGCTGAGTGGGAGGGGTATATTGACCTGGCAACCATGCTTGCGCCGAAGGCCAGTCAGGTAAAACCCAATGACATGTTGTTTCTTGCGGCAACAGTTTACAACTTCGGTTCAGAGGCATCACCGACGACAAATCTAAGATTTTACATGGCAAGCGATCCTTTCCTGCCTGACAATTATCCCGACGGCATGTCCAGGATAGTGGGTGCGCCTCTGGAAGTCGAGCTTCAGAAGGCGAGCGTCATCCTCGCGAAGCTGGCCGAGGAGGAAGAGACGGTCATAGCCGCGCACGCCGGGCCGATCAGGACGGCGCTTGAAGCTCTTGCCACGGCGATAGACACGCACAAGGGAGCGATGGAAGTTGAGATGCAGACCTACGGGATGCTCCAGACCGAAAAGGTGAACTGGCTGGACCAGTACAAGAAGAACTACCGCGACCTGACGAGGCTCTTCTACAAGACGCCCAAGAAGGCGGACACCTACTTCAAGGCCGCCGCTAAGGGCGACAAAGCTGAGAAAGAGGCAAAGAAGGAAGGCGCACCAGTTGCGGCGAAGGTGTAGCGCCCTGACGGGCAGGCTGAAGGCTGATGGCTGAAGGCTGAAGATCCCCCCGCCCCGAAGCGAAAGCCCAAGGGCGGGGGATTTTTTACAAAGGAAGGTATAGAATAATAGAAGAAGATGGAGGGAATGATGAAAAGAATAAAATCATGGCTGCTCTTGTGTTCTTTTCTAGTTGCAGGTCTCTCGGCGGTCGGGGAGGAACCATCTATCATGATACTGGACGATGGCGGGGACTCATTTCTTTCATTAATAGCCCCAACTTCAGACGGTGGTTATCTGGTTGGAGGCCAGTGCTTCACTGGAGGATATCTGGATCTTTGCATCGCGAAAATGGACAGCCAGTTGAACCTTTTGTGGCAGAGAAAATTTGGCGGGACCAGGGATGATTTCTTTGGAGATGCGAAGCAAACCGAGGATGGCGGATTTATCATATGCGGGTCAGCTAATTCCTTCGGCGATGATTGGGGGGATTATGACGTGTGCGTCATCAAACTTGATCACCTGGGGGACTGTTTGTGGCAGAAGACTTACGGCGGCGGAGGTCGAGATGTCTGCAACTCGATCATCCAAACAAATGACGGCGGGTATTTGATTGCGGGAGGGACGGAGTTAAATGGTGGGGGCGGGTGGCTTATAAAACTCAGCCCGGCAGGTGATATTGAATGGCAGAAAAGGTTCAGAGCTGTTGAAATATCATGGTTCCGCTCGTTATGCCAGACAACGGAAAGCAGCTATCTGGTTGCCGGTTATGTGTACTCAACCAAATGGAAAAATGATGACGGCTATGTTATCAAGCTTGACCAACAGGGGAATATAATATGGCAGAAAAGGTACGGCGGCGCGGAGAACGATTATTTCAGCTCGGTCTTTCAAACAGCTGATGGACATTATATGGTCGGAGGCAATACCAATTCATTCGGCAAAGGTTCTGCGGATTATTGGCTTGTCAAACTTAACTCGCAGGGTAGCATCGTCTGGGAAAAGACATACGGCAATGAATTCAGGGACGGACTTGGATCTATCAGCGGAACATCGGATGGCTGTGTAATCATGGCAGGCTATATCGGGAGCAAGAAGATAGCAGTAAAAGGATGGGTCCTGAAACTCAACCATTCCGGTGATATTGTGTGGCAAAAGGATTTTCATGTTGGCAGAAATGACGAAACGGTTATTCATAAGGTTGTTCAAAAGAATGATGGAAGTTTTTTTATAGCCGCCTCCACTTGTCCGGAAAATACCTATTGCAGGGGTGCCATTATCGCAATTGACAACAACGGTGACCTGACGTCGCCATGTAGTTACATGGAGAATACCAATACCTTGGCGGGAGCCAGTTCTTCCCGCACCCGCAAGACGAAGGCTGTAGGCGAGAACACGTCCGCATCTGCAGCCGATCAATCATTCGCGCAGGGAAGCTTTCCGGTTGAAAAATACGCAATATGCGGTTCAGCCCAAGAACTCAGGGTATTGGCGGTTCAATCCCGGAAGGATCCCTTCGCGCTAATTGTATTTGGGGCGGGATTTGAGGACGGGGCCACAGCAACTATAAACGACCAGCCTTTCCCTTATGAAATCAAGGTAAATAACTCCAACAAAATAATTTTGAAAAGTGGCAATAAAATCAAGGAATTCCTCATTTCTGGCCAATACAACCAAATAACCATTATCAATCCTGATGGAGAATCCGACACTGGAGTATATTACTACTATAGGAGGTGACCACCCATGCCCCTAATCCTTCTCTCTCCTTCTTCTTTATTGAGTATCTCGGACGGTGACACGCCTGAGGTGAAGATGGGCGTGAGGATGCCAGGAGTCGTTACAATGATCAGTCTATTTATTGATAGGCATTCAGAACATCATGGCTGAAATCTCTTTCGTAATTGAACCCAACAATCCATCCAATGATCACCAGGTGCGCATCATCGTAGATGGCCAGGATCTGATTGCATGTTATTGCGACGATATGCTTGGCATCGACCCACCAGATTTCTTCACCGACCGAGCGCTCCTAGAATTCGGCAAACTGATATTCGCGCGGTGTAGTTGTGGGGTAGTTGGATGCGGCGACGCGATAGTCCATACAAGCCGTGATCACATTACCGTTATCTGGGACAGTTTCTCCCCGAAAATTCCGGGAATTAGGTCACTGACGTTCTCGCGCCAGCAATTTGATGCTGCTGTGGAAGCTGCAAGGAATGACCATAGTTGGGAGACTGCAGAGCGGACCGCCGAACGATTTATTGCCGAGCTGGACTTCACAAGCCTCAATGAGCAGGGGCTTGCATTTCGCTGGGCTTCAGGCCGCCTCAACAATACAAAGATATCGGTCTGCTTTTATCTGGATTTGACATACCAGGTAATTGTCAGCGCGCCGTGGAACCACGTTGCTGTACAAGAGGCAGTTTCAGGCATCCAAGCAGAGCTTGGAAAACCGCCATACGAATGGTCTGATGTCACGTATTATCCGCAAAAGAAAGATGTGCCAGCACCTGCACTATCGGGTCCTGGATGGCGGCGCGGATAATAACTAAATCCGAACGGTGAGATGATCGAGACATTTAACATGCCTAACAAGCGAGTGCAGGTCGACGCCGCCCCAGCTGCCTGTCTCACTCCCAACCCCCGCCCCGAAGCGAAAGCCCAAGGGCGGGGGAATATTTTCAAAGGAAGGTATAGAATAAATGGGTGAGAAATGAGAAAGTGCATGCAATTCAAGATTCAAGCTTCTTGCCTCTCCTTTTGTTTAGGGAGCTACCCGTGAAATATGCCAAGATACTTTTGTTGTTGTTTCTTATTCTTCTCGGATGCGCCACAACCAAAAAAGAAGTATCAGATACTGCCCCCTTCACAACCGCCGAGGTTAATTATATAAAGTTGCTGTTCTGGGGTCCCAGCGCGGGATCGCTCACCGCCCGCAATGACCCCGCAACGGATATTGAATCGAACGACATAAAGAAACTCCTCTTGAATCCGCATCTTATAAGCGGCTGGCAGGATTATGAAAGTCCCGTTTTGAGAGCGATGAGACCCACCGTTGTAGAATCGCTCAGAAACCATCCTAAGGAGATCCTTCCTGTTCTGATTTCAGGGTGGGAAAACGGATGGAAGAACTATCCTTGGAAATCTTCAGACCTTCCTCCGGTTTGGCTTTTGAAAAACAACCGCAATCTTCTTGACCTTATAATTTGTCTTGACCCTAAAGAAGCTGAAAAGATGCTAGTCAAAGCCTTTGATCCTGAACCGTTTCAAGAGAACTCCCAGGCGCGACTTGATGAGCGTGAAGAGATACTCATCGTTCTTTATTGGAAACTCCACTCCAATCAATGGAAACCTTTATTAAAACCGCTAGCTGAACGCGGAGAGCGCAACTATACGAGGCTTTATATTGTCTGGTGCGCTCAAGAAAACGACAAGGATGGGCTTGAATTGGCGGAAGCTCAGTTGAAGAAAGAAGAAACAGAACACAGTGGTGAAAGATCACCACAATATCAAAGCTATGTGTACCAGCTACGAGGCGATGTTGAGGGACTCAAGGCTCTCTGCAGGCAATATCATTACGATGAAGGCACCAACTCTGGCTTTAGGTATCCTCTTTGGTCACTATCCTTTATGAAAAGGGAAGATGTTGTGACGGATTTTGCAAATGGACATTATCGGCCTGAACTCAAGAAACTAGCGAAGGGTATTCTGGTTTGTGCGGAGAAGTGGAGAGAAACAAGGAGCACAAATCCCTGTGAAGTTGAAATGAAAGGCATTCAGGGATTCGGAACGAGTGATACTATGGCGCATAGCAGGTTTGGCGGCGGGCCGAGAATATAAGGGGTTCGGGGTCAGGCCATGCATTATGCATTCCCGGGATAAGGTAGATCACTTCGCTTGTCGCGGCTTTGAAGAAGTCCTCGTGATGACAGGCTTCTTTATCCAGTAAATCCTGTCCATCCTTGTAAAACCCTTTTCACTATTTTTTCTCTGTACCTTCTGCTTCCTCTGAGGTCGAAGATATTGTTGCTTTTTCTTTTGTCTCGACGCGGATTCTTCGTTAGAACACCAGAAAATAGTCTTTCTTCGTGTCTTCGTGGTGAGACCTAGTATTTGACTCCAAAGAACACGTCCTGCAAACGGCGGGTTTGGAACCCGCCCCTGCATCCTTGTCCCGTTCCCCCATGAAAACGGAATTAATTTGCAAAGGCGGCTGTTTTGGTTTATCTTGTGTTTTCAGGCACTTTGGGACTATTCGAGGTCGCGCGTGCGGACAAAGCTGACGGTCGGGATCACGGTCATGATAGGAGCGGTCGTTCTCTTCTTCCTTTCGGGCGGAGGAAAGAGCGGCAAGGTCTTCTACATGACGCCCACCGAGTTCCTCTCTTCTCCCGCGAATGCCGGTGGACGCGTGCGCCTGATGGGCCGCGTCGAGAAGGAGAGCGTCAAGGCTTCCGGCGGCGCGCCGGGAATTACCTTCGTCATGAGCGACGGCGGAAGCAGGGTTCAGGTCCGCTACAAGGGCGTCGTGCCCGAGGCTTTCGCCGAAGGTATGGAAGTTGTCGTCGACGGCAGGATGTCGGACACCATTTTCGAAGCCCGGGACATCATCGTGAAGTGCCCCTCCAAGTACGAATCGCGCCTCGAAGAAAACGAAAAAAAGGTGAAGTGAGTTGAGACTTCTCGGCCTCTACTCCCTCTACTTCGCCCACGCCCTGGCGCTGTGGGGCGTCGTCGTCGCGGTCCTTTCGGTCTTCAGGCGGGACGAAAGGGCGCTCAAGAGCGCGGAGAGGACGGCAGCCTCGATCCTTGCCCTCACCTCCGTCGCGGCCCTCTCTCTGGTGATCGCTCTTGTCAGGGACGACTTCACGATCAGGTACGTCTACGAGTATTCTCGCAGGGCCCAGCCCCTTATCTACAAACTGACGGCTCTGTGGGGAGGGATGGACGGCTCGCTCCTCTTCTGGGAGTGGATACTCTCCCTCTACGCCTTACTCGCGCTGAAGCTCGGAAGGGCTAAGATGGAAAAGCTGATCCCCTTTTCAAGCCTGGTCCTCTTCCTCATCCAGGGTTTCTTTCTCTTCCTGCTGAGCTTCAGGACGAACCCTTTCGATCCGATGGCCGGGCCTGACGGCTCGCCTCTCTCCCGCATGCTCGCCGCGACGATCGACGGCAGCGGGCTGAACCCGCTCCTGCAGAACTTCTACATGGCGGTCCATCCTCCCCTGCTCTACCTGGGCCTGGTGGCCTTCGCGGTCCCCTTCGCCCTCGTCCTCGCGGTCCTCTTCGAAAGGGATCATGGAACCTCCTGGATGCCGGTCGTAAGGAGCTGGAGCCTCTTCTCGTGGATAACGCTCGGGCTCGGGATCATCTTCGGCTCTTACTGGGCTTACATCGAGCTGGGATGGGGCGGCTACTGGGCGTGGGACCCGGTCGAGAACGCCTCGCTCCTGCCGTGGCTCACTGGAACGGCCTTCCTTCACTCGCTTTACATGGAAAGGAAGCGGGGGCTTTTCAGGAAGTGGAGCTTTTTTCTCGTCTCCGCCACCTTCATCCTGACGATATACGGGACCTACCTGACAAGGAGCGGCGTGTTGCAGAGCGTCCACTCCTTCGGCCAGGAGGACCCTTCTATCCCATGGTACATGCGCCTCGGAACGATATTCCTCTTTTTCATGGCGATGATCCTCTTCACGACGATCGACCTCTTCATCGCGAGGAGGGAGTTCATGAAGCCGCGGGCGGAGCTGGGATCGGCGTCGGGCAGGGAGGGCATGGTCCTCTATTCGCTTATGCTCTTCAGCCTTTTCGCGGCGGTCGTTTTCTACGGCGTCACCAGCCCGATCTTTTACCGGATGTTCACAGGCGTAGAGCTTTTCAACGGCCCCGAATTCTACAACGCCAAGGCGGTGCCCGTGACACTGATGCTGCTTCTTGTGATGGCTCTCGGCACGGCGGCCCCGTGGAAGAAGGGCGGACAGGGAGAATTGAAAAAGGCGCTCATGCTTCCTGCTCTGGCGGGACTTGTCTGCGCGGCGGCGGGAACGATCCTTCTTTACAGCCGCAGGGAGTGGTGGCAGGTCCTGTCGGGCTCGCCCAAGGCCCTTTTCTATTTCGCGGCGCTCTTCGCCCTTTCGGCGTTTTCTTTCTCGGTGATCGGCGGAAGGTTCCTGCGGAAAGTCCGTGAAGAGAAGGCCCGCACCGGAAGGACCGCCAGTTCTCTCGCCTCTGCCCTGCGAGTTTCCGGCGGCAACATCGTCCACGCGGGCGTCATCATCTTCTGCATCGGCGTGGCGTTCTCATCGATGTTCCAGCAGAACTTCCAGGAAGAGGTCAAAATCGGAGAATCGTTCAAGGCCGGGAATATCACATTAACACTTTCGAAGCTCGATCACGACGACCTTGACGCCGACATCTCCAAGGTGAACGACATCAGGATCAGGGCGATCGTCGACCTCTCCACGGACGGGCGTCGCTTCGGGACGCTCGTTCCGATGAGAGTCCACTACAAGAACACGATCTCCGGAGGCCAGCCTCCCGCCTACGAGGCGGCCATCAGGACCTCGCTCTTCAGGGACGTCTACGCGGTGATGTCCGGGTTCGACATAGACAAGGGGACCGCCGTCCTCACCGTCTTCATAAACCCACTCGTCGCGTTCCTCTGGATAGGAGGATTATTCATCATCCTCGGCGGGTTCGTCGCGTTCCTCCCGCGAAGGGGGGCGCCGTGATAGAATCGCTTCTGTTCATCGTCTTCGCTTTCGGCATTTTCTTCTGGGTGCTCTCGCCCTTCTTTGAAGGATCTCCGCCGGGAAAGGAGAAGGATCAATGACCGCTCCCATCATCGTCAGGAACGGCAGGGTGCTCGTCCTCGACCAGCGCCTCCTGCCGCACAAAATAAAGCATGTCCGGATAAAGAACGCGGACGACGGCTGCAAAGCCATCGCGGATATGATCGTCCGCGGCGCGCCTCTGATCGGGATCGTGGCGTTCTACTCCCTCGCCCTCGAGGCGGGAAAGCCCGGCTCCAATGAAAGGTCCCTCCTGAAGAAAGCCGGGAAGGTCAATTCCGCCCGCCCCACGGCGGTCAATTTGAACGAAGCTGTCAGGCAGTTCACCCTGCTTCTCGAAAAGCACGGGCAAGACAAGAACTTCGCCGCTCTCGCGATGAAAAAGGCCGCCGAGTTCCATAGAAAAGAAGTGAAAGCTTCGGAGCTCATCGGCAGGCACGGCGCGAAGCTGATAAAGAAAGGCTCCGCGATAATGACCTACTGCAACGCGGGCGCGCTTGCCGCCCCGGACCTGGGGACGGCCCTCGCGGTCATCTTCGAAGCCCACAGGCTGGGGAAGGTGAAGCGCGTCTACACCTGCGAAACTCGGCCATACCTTCAGGGGATGAGGCTGACGGCCTTCGAGCTGGAAGCGGCGGGCGTTCCGTTCAGGATCATCAGCGACAACACGGCGGGGTTCCTTATGAAAAAGGGAATGGTTGACGCCGTCGTGGTCGGCGCCGACAGGATAGCCGGCAACGGCGACACCGCCAACAAGGTCGGGACGTTCACGCTTGCAGTGCTCGCGAAGCATCACGGGATACCGTTCTATGTCGCCGCGCCGCTGACGACGATAGACATGTCTCTTAGGGACGGTTCCGAGATACCGATCGAGGAGAGAAGCGACGGGGAGCTTGTGAACATCGCGGGCAAAAGGTTCGCCCCGAAAAAGGCCAGGGGGCTTTACTTCGGCTTCGACGTAACGGACGCCGACCTTATCACCGCGATAATCACGGAGAAGGGAGTGGTCTCTCCCGTGAACAGGGCCAACATGAAAAAGATAGCGAAGGAGGAATGATGGGATACCTGCTTGCCGTCGAAACCTCGTGCGACGACACTTCGATAGCGGTCCTCGACAGGGACGGTATCGTCCGTTCCAGCGTCGTTTCGAGCCAGCTCGCCGCACACGCACCGTTCGGCGGCGTCGTCCCGGAGATCGCCAGCCGGGAACATCTCAGGAACATCATCCCCGTCCTTGATGCCGCGCTGAAAGAGGCCGGGATCGACATGAGGGAAGTGAAGGCCACCGCTTCCACGATGGGCCCGGGGCTCCTGGGCTCCCTGCTCGTGGGATTTTCCTTCGCGAAGACGACCGCGCACGCCCTCAAGGTTCCCTTCTACGGAGTGAACCACATCGAGGCTCATCTTCTCTCGCCGTGGATCGAGAACAGGTCTCTCCCCTTCCCCGCCCTCGTCCTCGTCGTGTCGGGAGGCCACAGCCACATCTTTTACGCAGAGAAAGAGGGAAGCTACCTTCTCGTGTCGGCGACCCGCGACGACGCCGCGGGAGAAGCTTTCGACAAGGTCGGGAAAAAGCTCGGGCTCCCCTACCCGCAGGGTCCTCTCGTGGACAAGATAGCGAGGACGGGCGACTCGAAGGCGTACAAGTACACCATGCCGAGGATGAAGAAGGGCTTCGATTTCTCGTTCTCGGGACTTAAGACGTCGTTCGTCGACAAGCTCGGCAAGAGCGGCCTGACGCCCCCGGTCTTCGACGAGAACAACGTCCCCGGGTGGATGGCGGACATGCTCGCTTCCTTCGAAAAAGCTGTGGTGGACCACCTCATCGACAGGACGGAAAGGGCGGTCAACATCTTCAAGGCGAGGTCCCTGGCCCTCGCGGGAGGGGTCGCGGCGAACACTCTCCTGAGGCAAAGGTTCGCGGAGCTCGCCGGCAACTACCGCCTGCCGTTCTCCGTGCCGCCCCTGAAATACTGCACCGACAACGCCGCGATGGTGGGTTTCAGCGCCCTGTCGAGATGGAGGTCCTGGGCGCCGACCGAACTGGAGAGGGACGCTTTTCCCACGGCCGCCTGGAAAAGGGCCGAGATGAAGGAGTCGAAATGAGCTTCCACATCGATCCCGAGTACTTTCAAAAGGAACTTGAGAAACTTCCCGGCTGGAAACAGGAGGATGGCAGGATCAAGAGGGACTATATCTTCCGCGCCCACCTCGATGCCGTCCAGTTCGTGGAGGCCGTATCGCTCGAAGCGATCGCCGACGACAGGTTCCCCGACATATTCCTTTCGCACGCGAGGGCCATCCTGACCCTGCCCGGCGGAGAGGAGAAACTGTCGATAAAGGACTTGGATCTCGCCGCGAAGATCGAACGGTTCAGCAAAGCCTACACGGAGAAATGAAATTCAAAGTGCGGCGAGAGACTGCTTTATGATCCCGCGTGGGAACAAGAATTTTTATGTGTGACTGCGCGGCCATAATCATGACCAATTCTTGACTTCAATGATAAGGCCCCCATCTATTCGACTGCTTGCAATTGAACTTTATCTTGGATGTCCCTGATTTCAATTCATCCCCGATCTCGCGAAGAAACTTTCTCGTGTTCAAGTCCAATTCCCCGTACTGCGGAAGTTCCAGAAAAGCGAAAAATTCCCGCGTACCCTCGTGCCGATCTTCGCATACACACGTGCATATTGCGAATTCCCAGCCGATCTTCCGCATCTCCTCTATCAATGCTTCTTGATAGCTGTTCGGATGCCGGTTCCTGTATTTCGCGAACCTTTCATATGCATTACGCAGGACTATGTATTTTGTGCAACCGTTGGTATTTGCCCACATATCCTGCAGATAATAAGGGCCGTAATCCTGGATCAACTGAAAGAAATCGACATCCTCTTCCAAGCCTTTTTTAATGGCCAACCGGAGAAAGTACTGATAATCCGGATACGCCTGCGGAGCATAATCCCCACCCACCTCCTCAACCACCAATCCTCTCATCTGTTTCCGAAAGGATTGGTAAAGCTTTTCATCCACCCTTTCCAGGTAACTGCTTTCCTTCGAAGGATTTGGATTCATCAAAGAGCGTCCGGCGGCTCTCGCCATGTTGAAGAGCGGCTCCATTGTTTCATGGGTTTCGGAGCATTCGAATTTATCCATGGCTTCCAGATAGCCCGCAACTTCGCGTGGCAAGGGCTCCATGTTCGCCTCGAGCTTCTTGCCCGGTTCCTGAGCTTGGAAATCAGCGCTCAACACACCAATCAGGATTATCACCAACAATGTTCCCGCTCCCAACACACCAGATCTCATATTAATCTCCATTCTGACTTCATCGCCGCACGTTTCACCGCTTCTTCGGCCACTTCTCCCATGACCTCTCCCGCGGGCTTGCGCCAGGAGCGCTCGCACATCCTCGTCAGCGGGGTCTCGTCGGGGTTGACCTCCCAGACGCGGGCTCCGCGGTCCGCCGCGACCCTCGCGAGCGAAGCCGCGGGCTCCACCACTCCCGATGTCCCGACGACGATGTAGAGGTCGCACTCCGTCGCGGCCCTTCCGGCGCTTTCGAAGATCTCCCCGGGCAGCATCTCTCCGAACCAGACGATGGCCGGCCTCAGCATTCCCCCGCACGGGCATTTCGGAGGAAGCTCGTCGAAGAGCCCGCGTTCTTCCCGCTCCTGACCGCACTTTACGCACCTGACACGCCAGAGGCTTCCGTGAAGCTCCAGGACGTTCTTCGTCCCGGCTTTCTGATGAAGGCCGTCGACATTCTGCGTGGTCAGGCAGAAGTTCTCTTCGCCGACAACCTGTTGGAGCTTCGCGAGACCGATGTGTCCCTTGTTCGGCTGACAGGTGAGAGCCTGCCTCCTTCTCGCCTCGTAGAACTTCCAAACAAGCAGTGGGTTCCTGGCGAACCCTCCGGGAGTCGCGACCTCTTCGATCGAGTGGTTCTCCCACATCCCGTTCATCCCCCGGAAAGTGGCGATGCCGCTCTCCGCCGAGATGCCGGCTCCTGTGAGACAGGCTATCCTGTATCTTTTTTCATTCGACAAGGGCTTGTTCTAATTTCTCCCTGGCTATCGGACCGGGCCTCAGGATACTGACGGTTCCATCCACCACTTCGATGACGGTGGAGCCTCCGGCGATGGCGGATTCGCCGCCGTCGATTATGAGAAGGTCTTCCTCGTTAGCGAAATAGAACAGAGCCATTTCAAAGTTTCGCGCCGGCTGGGAGCCGGAGACATTCGCGCTGGAAACGGCGAGAGGACCGCGATAGGCGTTGAGTATGTCTAGAGCGATCCTGTTGTCGGGGATCCTGAGGCCGATTTTTTTCCGCTCAGGGAAGAACCACATGGGGATCTTTTCGCTGCGCTTCAGGACCAGGGTCAGGGGCCCCGGGAAAAATTTCCGCGCTATCTTCCGGCAATGGTCGTTGAATTCGAAGCACTCTTCGGCGATCTTCAGAGAACCTGTCATCAGCGCGATGGGCTTGTCGAAAGCCCTTCCTTTGGCTCTCTGAAGGTGTTCGAGGTTTTCCGGGAATTCCAGGTTGATCCCCATGCCGTAGACCGTCTCGGTCGGAAAGACTATCAGCTTGCCTTCCCTGATGTGGGATACTGCCTCGTCGAGCCAGCCCGCTTCTTCAGTGTTTATAACTCTGGCCATTTTATTTTCCCAGGTTCTTGTCTGCCCAGAGAACCTTCTCCGCCATTTTTTTCCTGTCGTTCTTCAGGTGATCGGATAGCCCTTCCACCTGGTCCTGCAGGATCTCCAGCGCGAGGTATGCCGCGTTCTGGGCGCCGTTGACGGCTACCGTCGCGACGGGTATCCCCGGCGGCATCATCACGGTAGAATAAAGCGAATCTATTCCGTTCAGCGCTCCGGAAGCTATGGGCAGGCCTATGACGGGGCGGGTCGTGTGCGAGGCGACGACCCCCGCGAGGTGCGCAGCCATCCCCGCCGCGCAGATGAAGACCTTCACGCCGTCCTTTTCCGCGCCCAGGACGAACTCCTTCGTCTGGTCGGGAGTCCTGTGCGCCGAGAGAACTCGCACCTCCGCGGCGACACCGAAATCTTTCAGGATCTTTATCCCCGGTTCCACCTTGTCGTAATCGTTCTGGCTTCCCATCATTATCGCAACTATCGCTTTTTCGCTCATCGGGCATCCTCCGGTGACATTATAGAACAAACCGCGGGTTATTGTGTCAATTCCCCCGGAACCCTTGCTATTTCTAAGAAAGTATGAGATAGTACATTTCGTCGAGGCCGTCTGGCCCCGGCAAGAGGCGGCAACAACGGAAGCGCGAAACATCTTCGACGCGCCGCGAGCCAAGAACGGCGGCCTATCCGGCAGCTCCCGTTCCAAACCCGAAATTACAATCAGCCGGAACAAAGAATCGGTCACCCCGACGACTGTTTCGTCCCGGGACCGTAGAAAGAGTAGTGAATGGCATTTTCACAGTTCCACCTCAACCCGAAGCTGAACGAGGCCCTCAAGGATCTCGGCTTCACCACACCCACACCCATCCAGAAGATGGCGATCCCCCCCCTCATGGAAGGGAAGGACATCCTCGCCGCCGCGGCGACCGGCAGCGGAAAGACCGCTGCGTTCCTTCTGCCAATCATGAACGACCTCCTGGGCAAGCCCCGCGGAAAGACCCGCGTCCTCGTCCTCGCCCCCACGAGAGAGCTCGCGGCGCAGATAGTCGAGCATTTCGACATGCTCGGCAAACACACGAACCTGAAAGCCGCCGCGGTCTACGGCGGAGTAGGCATGAACCCGCAGGTAGCCGCTTTCAACAAGAAGGTCGACCTCATCGCAGCCTGCCCCGGGCGCCTCCTGGACCATTTCCAGTATCCCTATTCGAAGCTGGACGACCTCGAATACCTCGTCCTCGACGAAGCGGACAGGATGCTCGACATGGGCTTCCTCCCCGACGTGAAGAAAGTTTTGAAGCATCTTCCCAAAGAACGCAGGACCCTTCTCTTCTCGGCGACGATGCCCGAGCCGATCGTCAAGCTCTCGAAAGAGATCCTGAAAGACCCGGTCGCGCTCAACATCGAAAGAAAGTCCGAGCCCGCGGCGGGCATCCGCCACTCGGTTTTTCCCGTGCCCGAGGAGCTTAAAAAGCATCTTCTCCTGAAACTGCTCAAAAGGCCCGAAGCCAAGAGCGTCCTCGCCTTCACAAGGACCAAGCACCGCGCCAACAGGCTCGCCGACTTCCTGACGAAGAACGGCGTTCCCTGCGAAAGGATCCACGGCAACAGATCGCAGATGCAGAGGACCGACGCCCTGAAAGGATTCAAGGAAGGCAAATTCCAGGTTCTAGTCGCAACAGACATCGCCGCGCGAGGCATCGACGTGGAAGCCCTCGGCCTCGTGGTCAATTTCGACGTTCCCGCGGTCCCGGAGGATTACATCCACCGCTCGGGAAGGACGGCCCGCGCCGAACTGACCGGAGACGCCTACACTCTCGTTTCCCCCCAGGAAGAGGGCAACATGCGCGCAATCGAGAGGGAACTGGGCAAGACCTTCCCCCGCCAGAAGGTGGGAGGATTCGATTACGCACACAAGGCGGACGACAAGCTCGAAGTGCCGATCGGCGAAAGGATCGCCCAAATCCGCGCCAGGAAGGCAGAAGATCGCGCCAGGCACAAGGCCAAGCTTGAAGCGAAAGCCGCCAGGACCCAGCAGCAGCCGCAACATGAAGGCAGGAAATCAGAGAACGCCAGGCAGAAGGGACCCGCGAAGCATGCCGGCGACAAGACAAGGCAGTGGATGCCCGAGGGGCGTCATTTCGATTTCGAGAGCAAGTCCCCGAACCCGGACCATCACATCCCGAGGAACGACCATATCCCTTCCCGCGACCATGCTCCTAAGCCCGGCGCACACGCGGCTGCGCCGCATCGCGATGGCGGCCGCAAAGGGCATAAGCCGGTTCATCATCAGCAAGGCCATAGCCCTCATCGCCCACCACAGGAATCGAAACCGGTCCACGAAGGGCACAACGCTCCCAACCCCGCTCACCTTCACGCGGCCCTGAAAACTTCAGACGGGAAACACGAAGATCGCAGGCCGGATCAGGGCGGTCATCAAGAGAAAAAATACCAGTGGGGAAACGATCCCTTCGCGGGGAAGCCTCCGAGGGAAGGATCTCCCCACGAGCGCCAGCTGAGAGAAGGCTCCTTCAGCAGGCTTTTCAGCGAGGAAGCACGCCCCAAGACGAGCTTCGAAGAATCGGTCGAGAAGGCTGCGCCTAACCCGAAACCCTTCAGGAAATTCCACAAGCCGAAAAAGGAAGAGCAAGCGCAGTAAAGAAAAAGGCGGGCTTTGCGGCCCGCCTTTTTTTCCTTCCATCAAGACATCAACAGAATAACAGTAAATGCCTCTAAATTCCTCTCGGTTTGTAACGGCCTTTGTCGGCGAAATAATCGACGGCCCTGAAGCCGGGATGGATCGTCGCCTTATGGAGCGCTCCCGAAGGGATGAAATAGGTGTCCCCAGGGCGGTATGTCCGTCGCGTGCCCCCGATGGTCAGCTCTATCTCCCCGTCTATCACAATCCCCCACTGCTCCCCGTGCGAATGCTCGGGCACTGTCGCCTCGATGTCCGATTCGTTGAACAACACAAGCCCGGCATCGCTTATAAGCAGCCAGCCCCTGAGCCCCACGAACGGCAGGTCGGCCTCGGGAAGGCTTTTAACGAACGGCGGGAAATCGGATGAAGACATGGGTAGTCCTTTCTTTGTCATAATTCATCACTTGACCCCTGCGGGCCCACCCCATCTGAGGCAAGGCCTTTCCAGCCTTATTTTCCGCAGCAATGCTTGAATTTTTTCCCGCTGCCACATGGGCAAGGTTCGTTTCGACCAACTTTGTCCGAATGGGTAGGAACAGGCTTGTTTTTATCCTCTAGTTCCTTGACGAAATCTATTTCGCCTGTCGAGGGTATCCTGAAGGAAAAGGTTGTCTTTCTATCGAAATTGGTAATGGCGAAGTCTCCGCTGCAAATTATATCCATACCGATCAGCATGTCTATTCCTGCGGGCAGATCGGCAGTACTGACGCGTATCATCGGGAAGAGAACCCGGTTGGGCATGCCTATATTGATAAGGAAAGTGTCGCACTCGTGAATGCCTTTTGCCGTCTGGACGTTTATCACACCAATGCATTCAAGGTTAAGGTCCTGTGCGACTTTCTTGGAAATGGCGCTTCCCGTGGCTCCGGTATCGTATATCCCGACATATTTTTTACTTGGGGGAGGAGAAACGCCTTTTTCAGGATGAAATGCAGGCCACACTTCAATCTCGGTTCTAAGTGAGGACAATCTTCCATCTGCGCGGGCGGTAAAAGCTTGAACTTGATTTGAGGGCAGCTTATGGAGCGGCATTAAATGCAGTATTGCGGGCTGAAAATCGTGACCGTATAGCTCTCGGGACCGGGAGCGCAGGGCTGAAGGGTAAATGTTCCGGGCGCGAACAGCTTCAGAGCCTCGATATAGGCTCTTTCCATGTCCGCGAACGCATTGACAAGCTTTCCGTCCTTGATGAGAAGCACCTTGCCGCTATAGGTTTTTACCAGCTCTTCCTGGTGGCCGATGTACCATTCAAGGTTTCTCTTCAAGCTTTCCCTGTCAGCCATTTCTATCCTCCGCAACTATATTATAGATTCCCAACTTGTCTTTTGCAACATGTCCCCCGCTGGATTTCGATTCTTTATCCAGTTGCAAACGATTCTCGAACCGCTGGTTATCAAAATGCGACATCGCTTTTAAAGAAGCCTCTCTTCAATCCTCTTCTCCCCCGTCCGATTGCCGAAACGGGCAATTTGGCGTATCCTTATCAATCTGAAAGATAGGAGTTTCGGCTCATGGTTTTGAACAAGATCCTGACTACGATATTCGGAACGAAGCACGAGAAGGACGTCAAGGCGATCCAGCCTTTGGTATACGAGGTCACGCGCCTCGAGCCCGCTATGAGGAAGCTTTCGGACGAGCAGCTCCGGGGAAAGACGGCGGAGTTCAGGGAGAAGATCTCGGGGATGCTATCATCGGGATACGACGAGGATCAGGCGCTGAACGCCCTCCTACCGGAGGCTTTCGCGGCGGTGAGGGAGGCTTCTTCGAGGGCGATCGGGCTGAGGCCGTTCGACGTGCAGGTGATAGGCGGCATAGTCCTGCACCAGGGCAAGATCGCGGAAATGAAGACCGGCGAAGGAAAAACGCTTGTCGGGACGATGCCGGTCTATCTCAACGCCCTTCTCGGCAAGGGCGTCCACGTGGTCACCGTCAACGACTACCTGGCGAAGAGGGACGCGGAGTGGATGGGAAAGGTGTACCGCTTCATGGGCCTCACGGTCGGCTGCATCCAGCAGGAGATGGACAACGAGGAGCGGCAGAAGCAGTACAACTGCGACGTCACTTACGGCCAGAACAACGAGTTCGGCTTCGACTACCTCAGGGACAACATGAAGTACCGGATGGAGGACATGGTGCAGAGGCCGCACTACTTCGCGCTGGTGGACGAAGTGGACTCGATCCTCATAGACGAGGCTAGGACGCCGCTGATCATATCCGGCCCTTCCGAAGAGCGTGTGGACAAGTACTACACGGCGAACGGCATAATCCCGCGCCTCCAGGCGGAGAAGGACTACACTGTCGACGAGAAGCAGAGAACCGCGACCCTGACCGAGGAGGGCATCGCCAGGTGCGAACAGCTTCTCAACCTCGAGAACCTTTACGAGCCTTCGAACATCGAGATCCTCCACTGCCTCCAGCAGGCGCTCGTCGCCCACAAGCTTTACAGCAGGGACGTCGAGTACATGATCCAGGAAGGCGAGGTGGTCATCGTGGACGAGTTCACCGGCAGGGTGATGCCGGGAAGGCGCTGGTCCGACGGCCTCCACCAGGCCATCGAGGCGAAGGAGAGCGTCAAGATCCAGCAGGAGAACCAGACGCTCGCGACGATCACCTTCCAGAACTACTTCAGGCTCTACAAGAAGCTGGCCGGCATGACCGGAACGGCCGACACCGAGGCGATGGAGTTCGACAAGATCTACAAGCTGGACGTCGTCGTCATCCCCACCCACAGGCCGATGGTGAGGAACGACCACGCCGACATGGTATACAGGACGGAGGACGAGAAGTGGAACGCGGCCGCCGACGAGATCGAGGAACTCAACAAGAAAGGCCAGCCGGTGCTGGTCGGAACGGTCTCGATCGAGAAGAGCGAGAGGATGAGCGCCCTTCTGAAGCGGAGGGGCGTCAGGCACGTCGTCCTCAACGCCAAGTACCACGAGAAGGAGGCGGAGATCGTCGCGCAGGCCGGAAGGAAAAGCGCGGTGACCATCGCCACCAACATGGCCGGAAGGGGAACCGACATCCTTCTGGGAGGCAACCCGGAGGGGCTCGCCAAATCGAAGGCGAACCCCGAGACGCAGCCCGAGGAGTACGCCAAACAGCTCGCCTTCTTCAGGGACGTTTACGAGAAGGAACACGACGAGGTGGTCGGACTGGGAGGGCTTCACATCCTCGGCACCGAAAGGCACGAGTCGAGGCGCGTCGACAATCAGCTGAGGGGAAGGGCAGGCAGGCAGGGCGACAGCGGGGCCTCGAAGTTCTACCTCTCGCTGGAGGACGACCTTATGAGGCTCTTCGGCGGCGACAGGCTGAAGAACATGATGGGCAGGGTCGGCATGGAAGAGGGCGTCCCGATCGCCCACCCGTGGGTCTCCAAATCCATCGAAAGGGCGCAGAAGTCGGTCGAAGGCCGGAACTTCGAGATAAGGAAGCATCTCCTGGATTACGACGACGTGATGAACAAGCAGAGGGAGACCATCTACTCGCTCAGGAAAAGGATCCTCTCCGGCGAGAACCTGCGCGGTTACCTGATGGAGAACGCGGAGAACATCCTCATCTGGCTCCTCGAAGAGCACGCCCCCGGGAGCGCGCCTCACGACCAGTGGGACAGGGATGCTCTCAAGGCGAAGTTCCATCACTACTTCGGCCTGGATTCAGAAACGGTCATTGCGTCCATTCAGGGACAGGTTACGGCCGATATCTTCGAGAAGAAGGCAAAAGAGGCTATCGAGAACAAATACAGGGAGAAGGAGTCGAGGCTGGGCGAGGGCCTGATGCGCGAGTACGAGAAACTCGTCATGCTTCAGGTGATCGACAACCAGTGGAAGGACAACCTCCTGAACATGGACCACCTCAAGGAGGGCATCAGCCTTAGGGCTTACGGCCAGAGAGACCCCCTCGTCGAATACAAGAAAGAGGCTTTCATGGCCTTCGAATCGCTTCTCGACAGGGTCGAGGAGGAAGTTGTCAGGTACCTGATGCTTCTGGAGCCGCAGGTCCGCCAGGAAGAGAAGAAAGTGGAAAGGAAGGAGCGGCAGTGGAGCTACTCGGCACCTTCCAAGGGCGAGGAGAAGAAAGGGACGACGGTAGTCCACAAGGACGACAAGATCGGCAGGAACGATCCGTGCCCGTGCGGCTCGGGGAAGAAATACAAGAAATGCTGTGGGGCGTGACTACTTTTCGATCTCTTCCTTGATCGTGCACAGCGCGTGGTTCCACACGACGTCATGAACGAATTCCGGGAACAGCGCCCTGGCTGAATACCAGAAAACCCTCCCCGTCAAAGTAGTTCCTTTTTTATAATCGAACGCCGCGTAGATCGACAGCTTGTTGTTGCCGTCCTTGGTGGGGGCTATGTCGAAGATCAGTTTCCCCCTATCCGCCAGAGAATCGTCGAGCCGGTAAAGGAACGTCCCCTGACCGGCTTTCCTTGCAAGACGCATTTCAGTCGCCAGCCCTATGAGCGGGACCCTGTACTGGACAACGGAGCCTACCTCGTTCGGTTCGCCTCCGAGGTGCCTTACACTTACGAATCGAAGGTTAAGGAACTTCGCTTCCCTGCTGCCGAACTTCGCCAGCTCTCCGGCGATCCTATCCCTTGAGCCTCTTATCTTGATGACATACATCCGCTCGAAGTCCGGAGATCCGTCGACCTCCTCCCCCAGGCTGGAAGCCAACCATCGCTTTACCACTTCCCGTTTCTCCCTGAGCACCACCGTCGGATAACGGCCGTTCTTCCCCCATTTCAGGCTGAACAGCAGCTCGAAGGCGACATTCCTCAAAGTTACGGCGGTTCCCACCATGAAGGCGCGGATCGCCGGAAAACGGAACATCTCGCGCAGGATCTCGCGGTAATCGGCCGCGCCGCTGGCGATCTTCCACATTACGGAGCCAAGTGGACGCTTGTCCTCGTCCCGCCGTTTGAACTCCGTGGCAAGCGACTGGTACATGACGCGGCTCACCCAGGGCCAGGCGAACGCCACCCGGCTGATGCCAAAAACTATCCGTCCGTAACGGTTGTCTTCTGCGAGCCACCTGACCGCTTTGCCGTATCCTCTTTCGATGGCTTGTTCGCTGACTCCGTCGTGGAGGATCGCCCGGGACAGAGTGCTTGCAGTCAAGTAAGCCGAAAACAGCCCGTCCTTGTTCAACCGCGCTCCTGCCGCATCCCCGATGAGGGCGAACCGGCCGCCCCGGGGATTCCGCGCGGGAGCCGCAGCCATCATGGGAGAACAGGCGCATGCGACGGGAGCGCTTTCAACTCCGGGCAGTATCCTGCGGATATGCGGCAGCATGGCGAACTCGCGGATGATCCGGGTGCTGTCCTGCGGCAAGGCCGCCCTGTCTATGCTTTTGCCGATCATCGCCACGCTCAGGTATCTGCCTTTGGGAAGAAGCGCCGTGTGTTCAAGGTCTATGCGTTCCGAACCGTACTCGATGAAATGGATCTCCCTGTCCACGTTGCGCTTCAGGTAATCATCTCCCAGGTCAAGCTCGAAAAGGAAAGCTCTCCGCGACCTCGCCGGGACAAAGGACGGGTTCATCTCCTTGATCGAAGCGGTCAGGGAGCCCTCTCCATGATCGCGGCCGCAGCGGGCGTTGATGCCGGTGGCCAGCACGGCGAACCCGCAGTCTATCGAGGTCAGTTCTCCTGACGGCATCTTGACGGACAGTCTGGGCATCCCGGACTCCGAATAGCAGAGGGACCGGACCTCGCCGTTCAGGACGCGCGCCCCCTCCCCGACGGCTTTTCCGAGAAGGAATCCATCCAGTCCCCGGGCGCCCGCGCCTCTTCCCGAAGGCAGAGAACCTCTGAACACCGAGAACATCTCGTCGCCCCGGGGAACCCGAAAACGGAAGTTCTTCCATTGGCCGTGCAGCCATATATAATCGATCTTCTTCTGGATTATCTCCCCGGGCAGCGCCAGATCATTTTGTCTCAGGACCCGGTTCAATCTTGGCGAGATACCCCCCGCGCAAAAAGTGCATCCGTCGAGGCGGTATCCCTCGCCGCCCGGATCTTTCGCCCGGCGCTTCTCGACTATGACGACCTCGATCCGGCGTTCGAGACGCCTGCATTCCCTGAGGAACTTGATGGCGAAGAACGACCCCGCAGGCCCGCCGCCTATCACGACGATACGGTCCCCGTCCCGGAGGCTTGCCGGATGGCCTTCTGCCTTCTTCATCGTTTCACATCCTCTTGAGAACAAATCTACTACTTCTGTTTCAGGAATGTCAATCAGGCGGAATGTCAGAGACCTGCATCGAACGGACCTCTGACAGGGATCGACCGCCTCCCCGCGTTGCTTTGCAGGGCAAGACAAGATCATCAGATTCTTTACCTTATTCGAAAAATGAATATAATGGTGTTTCGCGTGGAGGGTCATGAGCGAAAACCTGTCCGGCACGAGAAAAGCCGCTTTCACGGCACTCATCCTGATAATAGCGGGAACGGTGTCTGTCTTCGTTGCCGGAGTACCCGTGGCTTCACCTGCGCCCTCCGGCATTTTTCTGACCCCTGGCGGGGCTTCCGCCTTGATCGAAAACTTCAACGGGACGGGTGCGGCGGTCGTCTTCAAAGCCCTCGCGGCGTTGCTGCTCGTCCTGATCCTGGGAAAGAAAAGTTTTTCGTCGGCGGTTCCGCTCGCTGCCGTCGTCTTTCTCATTCCCGCCGGCGGAGAAGCGTTGACGCTGCCGCTGGTCGCCGCCATGGCCTTCGCTCCGGCGTTGGCGGTTATCGCGGCGGCGTTGATCCTTCCGTTTTTTTCGAAGCTGGCTCTAGTCTGCATCCTCCTGGCGATCCTTATCCGCATCATAATGAGCGGCAGGACAGCTTCCACCCTTCTTCCCGCCGCGGGGCTCATATCTCCTCCCCTGCTGGCATCGATCTTCAGCGGCGACATCCTGCTTCCGTTCTACCTGTCTGTGTGCGCATTCCCGCCCTATTCGCCGGCAATGATCCTCTCTCCCCTGTTCGCCCTGTTCGTATTGTCCGCCCTCTGGCTTTTCGTTCACGAAAAACCGGATACGGGAAAAGTTTCACTCGCGTTCGTTTCATTCTTTTTCGGCCCGCTTACAGCTCTTTCAGCCGTGATACCCGCCCGGGATCCAGCGAAGACTTCTGCCTCGCTGAAAGTTCTGTTCATCATCCCCCTCGTGTGGGCGCTCGCGATCCCGCAGAAACAGGCCTCCCTTACCGGAGGATTCAAGGAGATCCTGATTTCTCTGAGGGGTACCGGCGCCAAGATCGCCTGCCCTCCCCAATTTCACGACGAGGCGGCTCGCCTGACCGGCGGCGAGGTGTTCCCTTCCGCCAGCGTTAAGGAACTCAAAGGGTATTATTCGATGCTGCCGCTGACTCCCCCGTTTTTAGGCCATGCCGTTCCCGACGCAGATATTCTTTTTACAGAAGCTTACTACCCGGAAAAATCGTCCATGCGGCCGTTCAGTAGGGGATGGAAGATAGCGTCCTGTTCAAATGATCACGCGTTGTTCGTCTCGGAGAAGTTCCTTGCCTCGACGCCGGACTTCGGACATCTCAACAATTACTCGCCATACACTGTTCTGCCGCCTGATCCCGAAGCGAAGAAGCTCGCCCTCGCCGAGGTCGAAACCCTGCTTGCTGAGGACCCCGGCTTTTACCAGGGTCTCAGGGACGCGGGAAAACTGCTTCTGGACATGGGTGAGCCGCAGAAAGCAGAGCATTATTTCAACGACGCCCTGAAAGTGAGAAAAAGCGCCGAGATATACAACGACCTCGGCGTCAGCCTCGCCAATTCCGGCAAGCCCGAAGCCGCCATGAACGCGTATCTCGAAGCGATGAAGCTCTCCCCGAGAGATATCTACCCGAGAATGAACTACGCCGCGGCGGCTCTCTCGACGGGAAAGACCGACGAGGGAAAGATGGTTCTTGAAGACTTAGTAAGAGCCTACCCGACCTTTTATCCCGCGATAAGGATGCTTTCGCAGGTGTACGGCAAAGAGGGGAACATCGATAGGTCCAGGGAAACGCTCCGCCTGATACCAAAAGAACTGCGCACGCCCGACGAGAACTCCCTGGTGGGAGACGGCAGATGAAAGACCGCTCTAGGGCCGGCTTTGTCGTTCTCTTTCTCTTCGCGGTCTTCTCCGTTTCCCTTCTCCAGGGAATGCTCGACCCCGACCTCTTCTGGCACATCAGGGCCGGCCAGGACATCCTCGAAAAAGGCAAGATCGCTATCGAGGATAGCTGGAACTACCTTTACGGCGGGAAAGTATGGGTGAACCAGCAGTGGCTCGTCGAGATCATGCTCGCTCTTCTCTTCAACGCGGGAGGGTTTACAGCGGTATTCATCTTCAAGGGCCTGGTGGCGGCCGGCGCGGCTTATTTTGTTTTCAAGAGCGCCGGGGAAGAGATGCCTTCCGTGTCCATGCTTTCGGCCGCCGTCATAACGGCGATCATCGCCAGATATTTCCTCATGAGGACCCAGCTTCTTTCTTTCCTTCTCCTGGCGGCTCTTGTTTTCCTCCTGGAGAGGTACAAGCCCTCCGCGAGGCTGGTCCCCCTCCTGGCGCTCTTCACGCTGTGGGCGAACATCCACGCCTTCTTCGGGCTGGGGTTGATGGTGCTCGGGATGCATTCGGGCACATCCATGCTGGTTGATCTGATTAAAGAAAAGAAGCTCTCCGTTCTACTCTCGAAAGAGAACCTTCTATCTGCAGCAACGGTTCCCCTCTGCGCGCTTTCGACGCTTCTGAATCCTTTCGGAATAAAGATCTGGCAGACGGCGGGCTCACTTTTCTCCCAAAGACAGGAGACCCTCGTCTCCGAGTGGCTTCCCGTCTGGAAATACCCGCTCGCTTCGAACATGTATTTCTTCATATACTTCGGCCTCCTGGTATTCCTCGGCATCCTTTTCTGGGAGAGGATAAGGCTTCGCCACCTCGCGATCGCGCTGCCGCTGATCGCCTTCGGGTTCTACAGCGTCAGAGTGCTTCCGTTCTCGGCCGTAGCGACCGCCCCGCTTTTCTCGTGCCTTCTATCCGGCCTCGCTGGCGCTCTTAAACTCAATGAAGAGAATGTAAGGCGCGCCCGTCCCGTAGCGGCTCTCTTCCTTGTGACGATATCCGCCGCGTCCATAGCCTTCAGGGCCGCCAACCCCGTTTCGATACCAGACAGGGTTTACAGGGAGGATTACCCGGTCGGCGCGGTCTCATACATGAAACAGCACGGCCTGAAAGGCAGGATATGGAACGAGTTCGACTGGGGCGGCTTCATAGTTTTCTCATCGAGGGAACTCTTCACCGCGATAGACGGAAGGACCGCCGTGCTCCTGTTCCCTCCGGGATACCTCGAAGAGTGGCGCGACACGGCCGACGTGAAAGCCGGATGGAATGAGAGGCTGGAAAGAGGCTCCCCCGATTTCGTCCTGCTGTATCAGGACGATTTCCTCTCGATGGAGCTGGCGCAGAGCCCCGCGTGGCGGCTTCTCTACGCGGACGAGATATCAGCCCTTTTCGGCAGGAGCGACGCGCCCGCCCCGAGTCCGCTACCTTAACGTTATCAGGGACTTCTGGAATCTTATATTTTTCCCGAATCTGTGGTATCATACGGTACCTTGTATCGGGGGATCCCAACAAGATTGACAAGAGTCCCGTGAGCTGAACCCTTGGTGGGTTTCTCCCGCGAGGCAAAAACCAGAAAAAGGAGCAGAAAATGGCCAGGAAAAAAGTTACGATCGACGGGAACGAGGCTGCGGCCTATACGGCTTACCATTGCAGCGAAGTGTGCGCGATCTACCCGATCACGCCCTCGTCCAACATGGGCGAATGGGCGGACGAGTGGGCGTCGCAGGGAAAACAGAACATCTGGGGGACGGTCCCCTCTGTCATCGAGATGCAGAGCGAAGGCGGAGCTTCCGGCGCGGTCCACGGCGCCCTCCAGACCGGAGCCCTCACGACGACCTTCACCGCGTCGCAGGGCCTCCTCCTCATGATACCCAACATGTTCAAGATCGCCGGAGAGCTCACCTCGACCGTGTTCAACGTCAGCGCGAGGACCGTCGCGACGCACGCCCTCTCGATCTTCGGCGACCACAGCGACGTGATGGCCTGCCGCCAGACAGGCTGGGCGCTCCTGTCGTCCGCTTCTGTCCAGGAAGCCATGGACTTCGTCCTCATAGCCCAGGCGGCCACGCTGAAGGGAAGGGTCCCCGTCCTTCATTATTTCGACGGTTTCAGGACCTCGCACGAAGTCCAGAAGGTCGAGCAGCTGGCATTCGAAGACATGAGGGCGATGATCGACAACGACCTCGTCAGGGCTCACAGGGCAAGGGGCCTCAATCCCGAAAAGCCGGTCCTGAGGGGAACGGCTCAGAACCCCGACGTATTCTTCCAGGCCCGCGAGACCGTCAACCCTTACTACGAGAAGTTCCCGGAGATCATGGTCGAAGCGATGGAGAAATTCGAGAAGGTCGTGGGCAGAAAATACCGCCCCTTCGAATACTACGGCCCCGCGGACGCGGAAAGGGTCATCATCCTGATGGGCTCCGCGTGCGAAACGGCCATGGAGACCGTAGACTACCTGAACGAGAAGGGCGGAAAGGTCGGCCTCCTGAAGGTCCGCCTTTACAGGCCCTTCGCCGCGAACTACTTCCTCGAAGCTCTTCCCAAGTCTGTAAAGTCGATAGCGGTCATGGACAGGACCAAGGAACCCGGGTCGGCGGGCGAGCCCCTCTACGCCGACATCCTGACGGCAATGAGCGAAGCCCACATCGCGGGCAAGCTCCCCTTCGGGTTCCCCAGGGTCATCGGCGGAAGGTACGGCCTCTCCTCCAAGGAAGTCACCCCCGCGATGCTGAAGGCCGTCTTCGACGAATTGGCGAAGAAGGAGCCGAAAAACCACTTCGTCGTCGGCATCAAGGACGACGTGAGCGGCAGCAGCCTCGACTTCGATCCCGATTTCAACATCGAAAAGGACGACGTCGTCAGGTGCGTCTTCTTCGGCCTCGGCTCGGACGGAACGGTCGGCGCCAACAAGAATTCCATCAAGATCATCGGCGAGGAGACAGAGAACTACGCCCAGGGCTACTTCGTTTACGACTCGAAAAAGGCCGGCGCGGTGACGATCTCGCACTTGCGCTTCGGGCCCCGTCCGATCAGGTCGATCTACCTCGTGAACTCGGCCAACTTCGTCGCGTGCCACCAGTCGGTCTTCCTCGAGAAGTACGACATGCTGAAGTACGCCAAGCCGGGCGCGGTATTCCTCCTCAACAGCCAGTACGGCAAGGACGAGGTGTGGGACAGGATCCCCAAGAAGGTCCAGCAGCAGATAATCGACAAGAACATCAAGTTCTACGTGATAGACGGCTACAAGGTGGCCAAGGACGCGGGAATGGGCGGCAGGGTCAATACCATCATGCAGACCTGCTTCTTCGCGATCTCCGGCGTCCTCCCCAAGGACGAGGCGATCAAGGCCATCAAGAAGGCCATCGAGAAGACCTATGGCAGGAAGGGCGAAGAGGTCGTCAAGAAGAACTTCGAGGCGGTCGACAGCACCCTCGCCAACCTGCAGGAGGTGAATTATCCCAAGACGGCGACCAGCAAGATCGGGATACCTCCGACCGTCTCCGAGAATGCCCCCGAATACGTCAGGAACGTCCTCGGAAAGATCATCGCGGGCGACGGCGAACTGCTGCCTGTATCAGCTTTCTCCGCCGACGGCACATTCCCGACCGACACGGCCAAGTGGGAAAAGAGGAACATAGCCCTCGAGATCCCGGTCTGGAACCCGGACCTTTGCATCCAGTGCGGAAAGTGCTCGCTTGTATGCCCGCACGCCGCGATAAGGGTCAAGGCCTACGATCCGGCCCTCCTCGCCAAAGCCCCCAAGACCTTCAAATCGGCGGACTACAAGGGCGCCGAGTTCAAGGGCATGAAGTGGACCGTCCAGGTCGCTCCCGAAGACTGCACCGGGTGCGCGGCCTGCAGGTTCACCTGCCCCGGCAAGGACAAGGCGAACCCCGAGAACAAGGCCCTCAACATGGCCGACCAGATCCCTCTCAGGCAGCCCGAGAAGGAGAACTTCGAGTTCTTCCTCGACCTGCCCGAGACTGACATCTCCAAGGTCAAGGTGGACACGGTCAAGGGCTCGCAGTTCTTCATGCCCCTCTTCGAGTTTTCGGGCGCATGCGCCGGTTGCGGAGAGACGCCTTACGTGAAACTCCTCAGCCAGCTGTTCGGCGACAGGGCGATAGTCGCCAACGCGACAGGATGCTCGTCGATCTACGGCGGCAACCTGCCGACCACCCCCTGGGCGAAGAACAAGGAAGGCAGAGGCCCGGCCTGGTCCAATTCCCTATTCGAGGACAACGCCGAGTTCGGCCTCGGATTCAGGCTTACGGTGGACAAGCAGAAGGAATACGCGACCGAGCTCCTGAAGAAGATGTCCGGAGAGATCGGCGAGCCGCTCGTTTCGGCGCTCCTCGAGAACCCGCAGAAGAACGACCTCGAGATCGCCAAGCAGCGCGGACTCGTGAACGACCTCAGGAAGAAGCTCCAGTCCCTTAATACCGAGGAATCGAAGGACCTCTTCTCCGTATCCGACAGCCTGGTGAAGAAGAGCGTCTGGATCGTCGGCGGCGACGGCTGGGCTTACGACATCGGCTACGGCGGGCTTGACCACGTCCTCGCTTCACAGAGGAACGTGAACGTGCTGGTGCTCGACACCGGCGTCTACTCGAACACCGGCGGCCAGTGCTCCAAGGCCACCCCGATCGGAGGCGTCGCAAAGTTCGCGATGTCAGGAAAGCCCACCCCCAGGAAAGACCTCGGCCTCATGGCCATCGCTTACGGGTCCGTGTACGTGGCTCAGGTGGCGATGGGCGCCAGCGACGGCCAGACCGTCAAGGCCTTCGTCGAAGCCGAGAGCTACGACGGGCCTTCCATCATAATCGCCTACAGCCACTGCATCGCCCACGGCATCGACATGATGAAGGGAATGGAGCACCAGAAGCTGGCGGTCGACTGCGGCCTCTGGCCCCTCTACCGCTACAACCCGATGCTGATCGCCGAAGGCAAGAACCCTTTGAAGCTCGACTCCAAGCCTCCGAAGATCTCCTACAGGGACTTCGCGATGAAGGAGACCCGATTCAGGATGCTCGAGAAGACGAAGCCCGAGCTGGTCGAGAAGTACATGACGGCGGGCGACGAGTGCATCAAGAGGGTCTGGCAGACCTACGAGCAGCTCGCGGCGATAGCAGGCTCCGCCGCCGAGAAAAAATAGGATTTATAACGATTTTCCGCGAACTGAGGGCAGGACTCGTTCCTGCCCTTTTTTTTCGACGGAGGGGCGGATTCACCCGGGCGGGCGGCCGCCGCCCCTCTTTATCTTCCCCTTGAAAAGAGCTATAATTCTTTGTTCGGTGGGGTGACGATGAGAGATTACATCTACGAAGGGGATGTCAGCGAGACTCCGCTTCCCGAGGTCCTGCAGAAGATAAACTACTACAGGGTCCCGGGCGTCCTCAGCGCCGCCTGCGAAAAGGGCAGGAAGGACATCTACATCTCAGGAGGAGAGGTTATCTTCGCCTCGTCCACATTCGACGACGACAGGCTGGGGGAGTTTCTCCTCGCCAAGAAGAAGATCTCCCGGGAGCAGTACGACAGGTCCGTGGAGCTGCTCAAATCAACGGGAAAGAGACAAGGCAAGGTTCTCATAGAGATAGGGGCGCTGACCGCGCAGGAGCTTCTCGAGAACGTCAAGGAACAGGTCGTCGCCATCGTCTGGTCTCTTTTCGAATGGACCGAAGGCACGATCACCTTCAAGGTGGGAAAATTCAAAGAGGACGAGCTCATCAAGCTCAGCCTCGACACCAGGTTCGTCGTGCTAGAGGGGATAAAGAAGATCTCTGACCCGAAGAGGGTCGTGAAATGGCTCGGCAAGAAGGAGGACGTGTTCGAACCGAGCGAGAACGCGCTCATCCTGCTCCCGACCATTCCACTCTCGACGGACGAAAAGAGGATCTTCAGGTTCGTGGACGGCAGAAGGACCCTTCTGATGCTTCTCGAAGTCTCTCCCCTGGACACTTCGCAGACGGCAAAGATCCTTTACGCCCTTTTCGTCCTCGGGCTTATCAAAAAGAAAGAATCAGGGATTATCAAGATCAAAGCGGGATCCTGAAAAAATGCTGAAAATCTCATTTCTAGGCGGCCTCGGAGAGTTCGGAAGAAACATGACCCTCTACGAAAAGGACGGGCATACTCTAATCGTGGATTGCGGGATGATGTTCCCCGAGACGGACCTTCCGGGCGTAGACAGGGTCATCCCCGACTTCCAGTACCTCATGGAGACGAGAGGCGCCGGCGGTTGCGCCCTGCTTATAACCCACGCCCACGAGGACCATCTTGGCGCCGTTCCGTTCCTCCTGCGCCAGCTCCCCATGCCCGTGATGGCTTCTCCGTTCGCCCTGGGCCTTCTGGAGAACAAGCTCGAGGAGATGGACATAGAGCTCCAGGAGGTCCGCGAGCTTTCCAACGGCAAGAAGGAAACGTTCGGTCCATTCGAGATAGAGCCCATCTATGTGACCCATTCGATACCCGAAGCTTTCTCCATGGCAATAAGGACCGGCGACGGGACATTCGTCCATTCCAGCGACTTCAAGTTCGACCAGACCCCCCTCGACGGAAGGCTCACCTCCTTCAACCGCTTCCAGGATTACGGCGGAATGGGCGTGACGGCGCTCCTGGTGGACAGCACCAACTCCGAGGTCGGAGGCATGGCTGGATCGGAAAAGACAGTTTTCAAAGGACTCGAATCCCACATCTCTTCGGCGGGCGAGAGGCTGATCATCTCCCTTTTCAGCACAAACATCCAGCGGATCCAGGGGATACTCGACCTCGCGTCCAGGTACAGGAAGAAGGTCGTCTTCCTCGGCAGGTCTCTTCTGGGCAACATCGAGGTCAGCGAAAGACTTGGGCATCTCAGATACCCGCCGAACGTTGTAATCGGGACGGAGGATATCCCGAAGGTCAGACCTTCCGACATGATAGTCGTGGCCACTGGAAGCCAGGGTGAGCCGTTCTCCGCCATGAGCAGGATCGCCTTCGACGAGATAAAGAACATTTCCATCCGAGAGGGCGACACGGTAATCTTTTCCGCGAGGATCATCCCCGGGAACGAAAAGAGGATCGGCAGGATAATAAACCAGGTCTACCGCAAGGGCGGCAGGGTCGTGACTCCCGCGGAAGACCCCTCCATACACGTTTCGGGCCACGGAGCCAAGGAAGAGATCAAGCTTCTCGCTTCCTGGGTGCGCGGCAAATATTACGTGCCGATCCACGGGGAGTTCAGGCAGCTAAAGGAGAACGGGGAACTCGCGAGGGAGATGGGCTACCCGGACGAGAGGATCCTGGTCTCCGAAGTGGGCGACTCGCTCGTGTTCGAGAACGGCGAACTTATAGGCCGTTCGAACGTTCCCGCCGGCACGATCTGGCTCGACGGAGAGTCGGGCGACCCGGTCGGGAAGCTTCTCCTCAGGGACAGGAGGCATCTCGGGAACGAGGGGTTCGTTCTGCCGATTGTGGTGGTGAATTCCCAGGACGGCAGGTTCGAAGCGGACCCCGAGATAATTCACCGCGGGTACCCTCCCCTCGAGAACCAGCAGGATCTCTCGGACGACATCAAGCGCGCTCTCAGGAACCTCGCCGGAGAGCTGACAAGGGACGAGATGCGGGACCAGAACATCGTGAGGGCCAGGGTAAAATCGGCAGTGAAGAAAACACTGAAGAAGAACGACGCCAAGATCCCGCTCGTGATCCCCGTCGTGATGGAGGTCTGATTTGGGCCTTCTCTGGGGGCTCGTCCTGGGCGTGATCCAGGGCGCTACGGAGTTCCTTCCAGTCTCGTCCTCGGCCCATCTCGCATTCGCGGGCGCGCTTGCGGGTATCAGCGAAAAGGACGCTCTCCCATTCTTTCTCGTGCTTCATTTCGGAACTCTCGCGGCTCTCGCGGCTTATTTCGCGGGAGACCTTCTGGGATTGGCTAAGGGTTGTCTCAGGTTAGACCGGACGGCCTGGAGGCTGGTCCTGATGATCGCTCTTACCTCCCTGCCGACAGGGATCATCGGCCTGGCGCTCAAGGACATCGTGGAGAAGGCGTTCGTTTCCACGGCCTGGCCCGCCGCATTCCTTGTAGTTACCGCGGCGGCCCTGTTCTTCACGAAATTCGGAAGCAAAGGAGAATCCGGCCTGGGCGGGATCTCTCCAGTTTCGGCGCTCCTGATCGGCCTGGCCCAGGGATTGGCCGTTCTTCCGGGCATTTCCAGGTCCGGCTCGACGATAGCAGCCGGCCTTCTCTGCGGATTAAAAAGGGACGACGCGTTCCGTTATTCTTTCCTCTCTTCGATCCCTGCCATCGGCGGCGCTTTCCTTCTGGACATGAAGGGGATCGCTGATACCGCCTCGAATTTCGGGACCGGCGTCATGATCGTCAGTTTCTTTCTGGCCGCCGTTTCCGGATTCGCCTCGCTGTTCTTTCTTAAGAGGGCGGTGACCGGCGGAAGGCTGCATCTTTTTTCCTACTATTGCCTGTTCGCCTCCGCGTGCGGATTCCTCATCACTTATTTTGTCCCTTGACTCAAAGGAGAACTTTCATGAACAACACCAGAAAGACATTCGCGATACTCATGCTTGCCGCCGCCCTTTTTGCCTGCGGCAGGCCGGAAAAACCGGTGGCGAGGGTCGCCGGAAAGTGGGTATCCTCGTTCCAGTGGAACGCCTTCGTAAAGACTCATTCGCTCTCGGAAGAGAAAGACGCGGAACGCCTTAAAAAGGGACTGGACCAGCTCGTCCGGCGTGAAGTGGCTGCGGAAAGAGCCAGGAGGAAGGGCCTGCTGGCGGGAATCGAGTGGGAGAGGCAGAACGAAAGGATCGAGCGTTCGGTGCTTGCGAAAAATTACATGATCGAACGCTATCTCCAGGGAAAAACCGAGCCCGGCCGGGAAGAGATCGAAACTGTCCTCAGGGAGGAGAAGTCCCTGCGCCATATCATGGGAGTGGGAGTCAGGGAATTGGCTGACGCCCGTGCGGTGGCCGAACAGCTGAGGAAAGGCGGGGACATCAAAGCCATCTTCGAAAAGCACAGGGGCGAATTGAAAGACGGTCCGTCCACCTTCGACCTCGGAGCAGCGGCTTTCAAGCAGGTCCCCCCGGAAATACAGCCGCACTTTTTCACCGCGGCTCCCGGCACGGTGCTCGAGCCTATAAAATACGGGAACGAAGGGTACATCGTCCCGGTTCTCCAGGAACTGAAAAGCCCCGACCCGGCCGCGAAGACCGACCCTTCGATCCTCAAGAGAGCCGAGACGATCCGCTACCAGAAAGCGGTCATCAAGGCCACCGAAGAACTCAAGGCGAAGTACCCCGAATCTTTCGACGCGGCTCTTGTTTCAAGCCTCATAAGCAAGGACAAGCCCTCGGAGGAAGACCTCGGTAAAACGGCCGGAACCGTCGGAAAGGAAAAGATCGCTTACTCCCAACTGCTGGAAACCTTCCACAACGAGCTTCAGCGTTCCGGCGGCCAGCTTCAGAGGTCCGTCGATGTGTTCCAGGGGATCTTCCGGATGCTGGCTTCCGAAAGGCGCGTCGCTTCGGCCGCCAGGGACGAAGGATACCTCAAGAAGGAAGAGGTCAACGCCCAGCTCTGGGATTTCTCGCGGGACGCCGCGGCCATGATTTTCATGCAGGATTTCATCCAGAATTACGAGGTTGCTGATAAGGACCTCAGAGCTTTCTTCGACGGCCATCAGGACCTTTTCCGCCCTCCTGCAAGCCTCCATCTCCGCTATCTCATTTCTGCCGACAAGAAAGCCCTGGAAAACGCCATGGCCGTGGTGAAAAATGGCGCACCGTGGGAATCAGCGCTCAAGGCGCCGGGTATACTGCCGGAAACGGGAAGCGGGGACCTTGGGTGGAAAACCTTCAGCGACCTCTCCGGCGTATTCTCTCCCGGGCTTATGTCGAACATATCCAAGGTGCAGAAAGGCAACTGGATAGCGGACCAGATAGCTCCGGGCAAGTTCGCGGCGTTCCAGGTCCTCGACAGGGAGAGCGGAGCTCCCGCAGATTTCGAGAAATCGAGAGAGGAAGTCAGAAGGCGATATCTTATGGACAAGGGGCCGTCCATCATCGACGAGTATCTGGACAACGAAGGCAGGAAAGGCATCAAGGTCAAGACCTTCCCCCAGAACCTGACCTGAACTACCGCGGGCGTCGCATCCACTCCGGGGAAGCGTCAAAAACATGAGCAGAAGGTCGCCTGAGCTTGACAACCCGCTAGAGAGGCTTTACAACGGCTTCACGGAAGCGGCGGCGGCGGCGCTGGACAACCGGTCCAGGGACCGCAACGAGACAGTCAGGGACCTGGCAAGGGACCTGCTCTACCCCTGCCTGGGAACACCCTCAACGATCGCAGCCGAAGTGGTTGCGTCGCAACTGGATCCGAGGAACGTGACCCTGGAAGCGGAATACTACGGCGAAATGGATGAACGGAAATTCTACGAGGTCAAGCCCCTGCTCTGGCTGTGGCGCCTTTTCGACATGTCGCCGGCCGGCCACAACGCCAGACTGGGGTTGGATTTCAGAAGGATGCTCGCCGCGAGGGTCTTCCGAAGATGCGGTTCCGACGTTAAGATCTTCGAAAACGTCACATTCTCTTTCGGATACAACATCGACTGCGGGGACAGAGTGACCATTCACAGGAACGTGCTTATAGACGACAGGGGCGAGGTCGAGATAGGGGACGACGCGTCTCTTTCGGATTACGCCAACGTTTACACCCACAGCCACGACCCGCTCGATCCCTCGCGGGTCACGATTTCCAGGACGGTGATAGGCAGGGGCGCAAGGATAACCTACCACTCCACTGTTCTGGCCGGGGTTGCCGTCGAAGAAGACGCAATCCTGGGCTCCCACGCGGTGGCTACCAGGGAGGTCAGGGCCCACCACATCGCGGTCGGGCTGCCCGCCAAGAGCATCAGGATCAAGAAAAGGGACTGAAACGGAAAGAGGCGCTTTTATTTTGGCCGGTTTTCCAGTAGAATTAGGTTTTTCGGAGGCAGTTTTGTCCGGTGGCTTGAAACAGATAATATTGCAGGTGGCGTCCCGGCTGGAAATTACGGATACGGTCGACGAGTATTTCCGCCTTTTCGTAAAGAGCGCCGGGATATCGCCTGACAGGGCCGACTGGATCGCCCTGTCGATCCGCGAGGCGGTGAACAACGCCATCCTTTACGGAAACAAGCAGGACCCGTCCAAGACCGTCGAGATAGAAATGGAGGCCGGTGAGGAAGGCGGAACCGCAATGATCAGGATATGGGACGAAGGGGAAGGGTTCGACATCGGCAACCTGCCCGACCCCACCAAGGAAGAGAACCTGCTGAGGCCTCACGGCAGGGGCATATTCCTGATCCGCCAGTTCGTGGACGACGTAAGGTTCACATGCAGGAACCCGAAGGGGTTCGGAATAGAGCTTCTGATAGTCAAAGGGAAAAGTTAAGACACTAGGAGGATAAAATGAAATTCGAAGTTCTGGAAAAAGGCGATGTAACTTTGATGAACATCGGCGGAAGGATAACCCTGGGGAGCGGCGACATCAAGATGCGCGACAAGCTCCTCGAGCAGTTGGACAAGGGCAAGAAGAAGATCGTCCTCGACCTCGGCGAAGTGTCGTTCATCGACTCGGCGGGGCTGGGCGAGCTCGTAGCGGCCTACACGAGCGCGAGGCGCCACGGGGCGCAGGTGAAGCTCGCCAATCTGACCAAGAAGATAGACGACCTTCTTGACATCACCAGGCTTTCATCGGTCTTCGAAACGTTCGATTCGGCCGACGACGCAGTGAAATCATTCTGACAGGCACACACCGGGAGGAATAATGGTCAAGGCAGACATAGTTGACGAAGTGCAGAACAAGACGGGGTTCCCGAGGCAGAAAGTGCAGGAGTCGGTCGACCTCGTGTTCGAATGCGTGAAAGAAGCGCTCCAGAAGAACGAAAAAGTCGAGTTCCGCGGGTTCGGCATCTTCCGCGTCAAGGAAAGAAAAAAAGGCGTCGGCAGGAACCTCAAGACCGGCGAGACCGTCCCGATCAAGTCGGGTAAGACGATAAAGTTCAAGCCGTCCAGCAGATTCTTCGTTTGATACCCCGTCCCAGAACGGCCGAAGGGCTGAAGCTGAGCCACTGGCTCCTCTTCATCGTAACCTTCGCCGCGACGGTAATGACGGGGATCGGCCTTCACCCCGACGGCTCTGATATTTCAGAGGGGCTCGGCCTGATAAGGCAGAGCCCCTCTTTTCTGCTCCAAGGCTTTCCCTACGCCCTGTCCCTTCTCTTTTTAATCGCCTCTCACGAATTGGGCCATCTTGCAGCCGGCTGGAAGCACGGGATGCGGGTGACCATGCCCTACTTCATACCGGGTCCTCCTTACTTGACGCTCGGGACCTTCGGCGCGTTCATCAGGATCAAGAGCCCGATCCCCTCGAGGAACGCCCTCATCGAGATGGGGGCGATGGGTCCGGTTTTCGGCTTCACGGCGTCCCTGCTCGCCGCGGCCGCGGGTTACATTCTGCTTTCAGCAGGTTACAGGCTTCCGACCGACTTCGGCTTCAACATTAGGTATCCCCTCGGCTTCGCGCTGACAAGGAGCCTGTTCACCGGGACCTTCGAAATGGAAGGAATGCTCTTCGAGAACCCGGTCATCGCCTCGGCCTGGATCGGATTCTTCATACAGGGGCTCAACCTGCTCCCCGTGGGACAGCTCGACGGCGGACACATCCTCTATGGAGTATTCAGGGGCGGCCACGGAAAGATAAGCCGCGCCATCGCCGCGGCGTTCCTCCTCATGACCCCGTTCGGCCTCCACTTCCTGGTCTGGGCAGTGCTTTTCTTCATCCTCGGATTCAACCACCCGCCCACGATCTCAGACGAGCTCCCTCCGGGAAGGAAACAGCGGCTTCTCGCCTTCGCCTCCCTAATGATCTTCATCATGAGCTTCCATCCCCTGCCGTTCGTCACGGGGTGACGGGCGGACCAAGCGGGAAAAGCTATCTATTGTGACTAAGGATTCTTAGATCAAAGGTTATTGAACTATCTTCAGGAGGACGAGGGTGATGTTGTCTTCGCCGCCGGCGTTGTTGGCCGCGTCGATGAGGCTCCTGGCTTTTTCATCGAGGCCGGTGTCCTTCGAGACGATCTTCGCGATCTCGCTGTCGGGGATCATGCTGTTCAGGCCGTCGGTGCAGAGAAGAAGCAGGTCGCCCGACCTGCCTTCGGTTTCGTTGATCTCTGCGGTGGCTTCGCCCTTGGTCCCGAGGGCTTTCGTTATCACGTTGCGGAATGGGTGCTTCTGCGCCTCCTCTTCCGTCAGGAATCCCAGCTTGACCTGTTCGTTGACCCAGGAATGGTCCGATGTCACCAGGCTGAGCTTTCCGTCCCTGAGCAGGTAGCACCTGCTGTCTCCGACATGGCAGAGGATCAGCCGTGAGTCCAGGACGAGCACGGCCACTACGGTAGTTCCCATGCCCCTCGATTCGGGGTGTTCGGAGGCGTATTCCTGAATCTTCTCGTTGGCCACGGCGACAGCCGTCTTCAGCTTGTTGCCCTCGAAGGATATGTTGTCGTCGTATGCGTACGGCCAGGTGCTGTCCTCCGATATCTCGGAATTCCTGAAGAAATCCGAGATGGTCTCAACTGCGATCTTGGAGGCTATCTCGCCGCTCGAGTGGCCGCCCATCCCGTCGGCGACCGCGTAGAGGTTCTTGGATTCCATGACCAGGAAGGAATCCTCGTTGTTCGTCCTTTTTATCCCAGTATCGGTGAGAGCTGAGAACTCAACCCTCGTCACGGTTTCTTACCGAAAATGCCGAAGACGCCGCCTTTGCCTGAAGGCTTTTCTTCTTTTGGTTCCGCGGCGCCCGAGGCGAGGAACTCTTCCAGCCTGTAATCGCCGGGGTTCGCCTTCAGCCCCTCCTCCGCGACCTTTCTTGCCCTGAGGTCCTGCCCGAACGCTTTAAGCAGCTTGGCATACTCCAGGAACCAATCGGGGTGGTAGGGATCCGCTTTCAGAGACGCCTCCGCCTCGCGGGCCCCGTCAACCCTCGTAAGGGGGGTATGGGCTTTAGCGATCCCTCCGTGGAACTTGGCGGCGAGGTTTCCCGGGTCGGACTTCACCACGAAGGCGAAGAGCGACTGGGCTGCCTTCATGTCCCCTTTCTTGTAATATTCCATCGCCTCGAAGAATATCTCCCTCGCTTTCTCCTGTGGGCTCTTTTCCGGAGCCCTGGGGGCCTGGACAGACCTGTCGTACTCGAGCCTGAGCTTCCCGTTCGAGAGGGTGTTGTAAGCTTCGGTGATGTCCTTCAGGCGGCGCTCGGCCTCCGCTTTCTCCGCGGGGTCCTTGAACCTGTCGGGATGATTCTCCATCACGAGCTTCCGGTAGACCTTCTGCAGGTCGGCCTGGCTGGTCGTGACGGGTATTCCCAATATTTCGTAAAAGTTCATGGCCATTCTTGGATTTTACAGGAACTGCATCCCTATTTCAAGCTGTCAGTGTTTCTTGAATCCTACATTCTTCTTGGCGGTTTTCGCCTCCCAGATCTTCTTGGCTTCTCTTCTCAAAGCTTCCGAAACGTTCTTGTCCTTGAGCAGGAATTTCATGTCAAGTTCCGTGAACCTGGAGAGGAGAGGTATTGTCACCGCGAGCGGAGTCCTAGGGTTGGTCGCCAGCGCTTTCATCACCGGGTATTTCTTCATGAACTCGCCCATCCTCGATATTTTCCTGAGTATCTCCTCGGGCACGTTCCTCATTCTGGCGATCGTTTCGATCTCCTGTTCCGTTATTTTGGGGGAATTGATTACTGATTCCTGCACCACCTTGTTCGAGTCCCTTATCAGGAGGCCCCTCGCCTCTTTGTTTCCTTTCAGCGCCAGTTCGACCTTTTTCGGGACGCTCATGGTCAGTATCTTCTGGTAGAGGTTCTTGACTTCTTCCTCCTCCAAAGTCTCCTTCAAAGCTTCGGGAGGAAGCTCTTCTCCGCCCTCTTCTTCGGAAGGCGCGGCTTCGCCCGGCGCGGGAGCCTCCGCGGGGGCTTCAGGCGGGAGTTCCTCTTTCTCCGCCTCCGGAGCTTTTTTCATTGCCTCAGCGACGACCACGGGAGGCGGTTCGCGCCTTGCCTCCCTGGCCTCATCTATCGACACCTTCATTCCCAGTTTTTTCTCTACAAGCGCCGGGATCACCGGGTCGTTCCTGAAGAACTGCTCGGCGAGGTCGAATATCCTTCTGCCCTGCGTTGAATTGATCTGCGGGTTTTCAAGCATGGATACGACTATCGAAGGGCATTCGATGAGCCTCGCCTGGCCGTCGAGGATAAGGTCCGTTATCTGCGGCGACGAATTCTTTGCCAGTTCGACCACGGCACCATCGGGCAGTGACCTGTTCCTCAGGAGAGCCATGGCGGCCCTCGCGTCCTTCGCCAGCACCTTGACAGCGAATTCAAAGAAAGCCTCGCGGAAGGCGTGGGCCTGGAGCACCTCGATCCACTCTTCTATCTTTACCGCTGCGAGGTTCTCGCGCGAGAGGGTCTTTATGGCGGGGTCGGGGTCGTTCCTGAGGCACCCCCAAAGCTCGAGGAGGTCTTCCCTCGGTATGGGCAGGGCTCCCTTGGCCGCCGCCTGCTTGACCATCGGCGCGGCTTTTCCCGCGAGGATCTGTTCAACTATCGGATGGCTCACTCGGCTCCCCCTCCTAATTCGACGTTCCTGATAACTTTACCCGGAGCTTTTTCTATCTCAACCGCTTTACCGTCGAACACGACGTCGACCGCTGAAGAATCCCCTACGGAGATGACGAATTTTCTGCCGGGGAAAACGAGAGATTCACCTCCGGCTACTTCTCTTTTTAGAAGGACCCGGCCGCCGTCCCCTTTCAGCTCTATCCAGCAGGGGGCTGACGCTCTGATCAGCAGGCCGCGCAGGTTTTCATCGGCGGTTACGATTTTCTTCTCGCGGCCCGCGACGGGCGCTGCTTCGCCTTCGCGCTCTTTCTCCGCAGCAGGCGGGGGCAGGACCGACGCGCCGCTATCGTGGCCTTTTTTCCCTGGAACCGACTCAAGCGCCGCCGCCGTTTTCGCGGGATCCGGCGATCCTGCATGGCTCCCGAGCAGCCTTCCCCTGATGTCCGCCGGCGAGATCCTGAACAGGTAAATCCCCGAGCAGGCCAGGATCGCCAGTACCAGAAGAGTCCACATTATGAGATGGCTTCCGGTGCGGATCGGAGGAACGGGCGTGAACGAGGATTCCCGAGGATCCTGCTCCGCAAGCGGCTCCGGCTTCGTCAGCGCCCTGTACTCTTCAATCCAGGGGCCCGGATCAACGCGAAGGTGGTCGAGAAGCGCTTTCACGTACCCCACCACGAAGATGTCGTCGGGAAGGTCTTCCCTGCGCCCGCGGAAAATCGATTCTATGAAGAAGGCCCTGATCTTGGTAGCCTTCGAAAGCTCCTCGACCGGAACCCCTTTCTCGTCCGCCAGTTCCTTGAGCCTTCTGCCGAAAGCCTTCAGACCGTCGTTCATCTTCTCACTCCCACTCTCGTCTCTATCATCCTGCGGATGGAAAGAGGGACCTTGGGGTCTGAAAGGAGCGTCCTGAGTTCAGTAAGGCTAAGGTTGCTGATAAATGTCACCGCGAGCGAGAGCGGCGTGGAACCGTTCCTGAGAAGAGCTATCCTCACCTCCCTTCTGGATGACCATTTCGGATCTCTGGCCACCTGCTCGAGAACCGGAGCCGGGGTCCTTGGCTGGTTGACCAGGAAGAGGACGTCGTCCTCCGTTATCCTCGGGTTTTCCAGAAGGCCCTGCACCACGCGCGGGTCCTTCTCGAGCCTGAGCATCTTGAGCACCTGCCCCGCGGCGAGCCTTGCCAGTGTTATTTTCTCGCCGGTCGCGAGAGCCGGCAGCCTCTGGATCAGCATCGACTCCGCCGCGTGCCTGACCTCGGTTGCGACCCGGAAGTTGGTCAGCACGAGGTTCAGGTCGCGCCAGAAAAGGAACTTGACGAAGTTCATGGCGTCGGCTAGAGGCGCCTGCGGATGGTTGACGAAATAGAACTGGACGCGCGGATTCTTCATCCACTGCGACTGCGCCGTTTTCTTGAGGAAGGCCTCCCCGAGGTCCTGGCGCTCGAGAAGCTTGACGATGTGCTTCTCCGAGACAGAGGGATGGGAGAGGATGCAGGAAAGATCTTCGCCCTGTATTGTTTCCAGAACGGTCCACAGTTGGTCCGAAGTAAGTTTAGGATCGAGCATCCAGCCTCCGGTAAAAGGATATAACCCTTGGGGATTTTTCTCAAGCGAAGGAACGGACTTCTTTAAAGGGAGAGTATGGTCCCCAGGCGATCCTTTTCGTTTTTTTCCAGAAGCGACACTCTCAATGCTTCCTTAGTGACGACTTCCGAGCCTGCTTCACCGAACCCCGTGATGGAAGCGGCGAGGGCCATCTCGTCCTCGAGCGTTGTTAGGAAAAGACCGGGATCGTCGGTCGAAACGGAGAACGGGACGTTCCTTTCCCAGAGCAAACGCAGCGGATGGACTTCCCCGGTTTTGACCGCCCCGGTCCGGAGATTGCTTGTGGGGCATACTTCAAGGTGGATCCCCTCATCCGCAAGATTTTCGCACAGCCCGGGGTCATCGACCGACCTTATGCCGTGTCCGATCCTCCTGGAGCCCATCTCCAGGGCTGCCGCTACTTCTTCCGCCCCGCAAACCTCTCCCGCGTGGGGGATGAACGCGATCCCGTCCTTCCTGCATGCCTCCGCCGCCCAGCAAAAACCTGAAACGGGTGCCGCAGCTTCGTCGCCGCCGATGCCGAATCCCCTGACCCTGCCCTTCATTTCCAAAGCCAGGTCAAGGTCTCTCTCGGAGAGTTGCCTCTCCCAGTGCCTTACCGCTTCCACTATGAAACAGTGTGCTATCCCCGGAACCTCAATCTCGAGCAGTTTTTTCATGGCTGCGTTCGGTTCTATCCCGAACCGCTCCCACACCGAGGGGGAAACCCTGACCTCGGCGTACACGCATCCCTGCGACCTGAGCCTCTCCAGGTGCCTTCCGAGCAGCCATCTAAGGTCATCCCCGCTCCTCATCAGCGAAACGACCCTGCCGAAATGTTTCAGGAAATCGTTGAAATCCTCGTGCCTGAAGAGAGGTTCGAGCTGGCTCGCAGGCGTCCCGGAGATGTGCGCCGCGTCCGAAGGATAAATCGATCCCTCGAGGTGAAGATGAAGTTCGATAAGGGGGTTTTTCTTCAATCCGCTATCAAAGTTCCCGCGGTTCCTTGAAATCGTAGTTCTGGTATATTTTCATTATTTTAAGATCGACGGGCACCGTGAAGATCACCCTTATCTTGTAGACGTCCCCGTCCTTGCTGATGGTTATCTGTTCTTTATCAATGGGAAGATCCAGACTCTGGGCTTTTTTGAGGAGCGTATCCATGACCTGCTCCTGGTTCATCTTCCGCATCCTGATGTCGGGATCCGTGTTGATCCTGTTCATTTCGTCCCGGAACTCGTTGGCCTTGACTTTCAGGGGAACGTACTTGACAAGGAAAAAGATCCCGAACCCCACGAAGATAAGGAAGATAATCAATCCGATCGCGCCTTTTCCGCTTTCTCTTCCGGTCATCCTATTCTCCTTCCCACACGAATAAAATAAAACAAGGCGGCCCGCCTGTCAAGAAGATATCCTCGACAGGGCGTTCCCGATCTCGGTCTCCCTGTCAGTAAATTCCTTAAGCAGTTCCCGGTGCCTTTCGACGACCTCCCTGGGAGCCCTTTCCACGAAAGAGGGGTTGGAGAGCTTGGCTTCGTATTTCCTTTTCTCCGCCGAAACCTTCCTGAGTTCTTCCGAGAGCCTCTTTTTCTCGTGCTCGTAATCGATCTTCACTTCCGGAGGCCTGACGAAGAACCTGCAGTTCCCTGTCACGCCGGGAAGAAGACCGGAACCGGGTTCCGCTCCCTTGAGGAATTCGAGCGATGTCAGTTTCGCAAGGGTCGCGACCTCTCTCGCGTTCTCGCTCAGGACCGCCTCGAAAGCATCGTTAAGCGGCTCCGCGAAAAGTTCGACTCCCTGGGACGGGGAGATCCCCTTCTCCGCCCTGATGTTCCTTATAGAGGTGATCAGTTCGCACAGGTCGTCCACTTTGCCGTGGGATCCTGCGTCCCGCGGAAAAACCGACGGATCGGGGTAACGGGACTCTACAAGCCAGGTCTCGCCGTCCTTCTTTATCTTCTGCCACAATTCCTCAGTAATGAACGGCATGAAAGGATGAAGCAGCTTGAGGGAATTTTCCAGCACTTCCACGAGGACCCACCTGACGGCGTCCTTCCTCCTGGCGTCCGCGTCGGAAGAGAGCGTGGCCTTCGCCGCTTCCACGTACCAGTCGCAATAGGTGTGCCAAAGGAAATGGTATATAAGGTCGGAGGCCTCGTAAAAACGGAAGGATTCCAGGGATTCGTTGACCCTGCCCGATAGTTCGGACGCCTCGGCGAGGATCCACCTGTCCCAGAGCCCGAGGTCCCGTTCTTCCGGCCTGGCGGGAAGCGATTCCCCCGTCTGCAACAGCACGAACCTGGAGGCGTTCCATATCTTGTTCGCGAAAGCCTTGTAACCTTCCATGCGCTTCGGGTCGAGGTTCACGTCCGTCCCGGGAACGCAAAGTATGGCAAGGGTGAACCTGACCGCGTCCGCGCCGTACGTGTCGATCAGCTCGAGAGGATCGAGGACGTTCCCCACGGTCTTGCTCATCTTCTTCCCGTGCGCGTCCCTCACGAGCCCGTGCAGGAACACTTTCCTGAAAGGGACCTTCCCCGTGAACTTGAGCCCGGCCATTATCATCCTGGCTACCCAGAAAAATAGTATGTCGTACCCGGTCTCCATGACCGAGGTCGGATAGTAACGCTCGAGGTCCGCCGTCTTCTCGGGCCATCCCAGCGTTGAGAACGGCCAGAGCTGGGATGAGAACCAGGTATCGAGGACGTCCTCGTCCTGCCTGACCGGCCCTCCGCAATAGGGGCACGAAGCCAGGTCCTCCACGCTGACAAGCTTCTTCTCCGGATCGTTGTCGCCCGCGCTTTTCCCGCAGGAACCGCAGCTCCAGGCGGGTATCCTGTGTCCCCACCAGAGCTGCCGGGAGATGCACCAGTCGTGAAGGTCCTTCATCCAGTTCACGTAAACCTTCTGCCAGTGGTCGGGGATAATTTCAATCTCGCCGCTTTCCACGGCTTCTATGGCCGGCTTGGCGAGCGAATCGATCCTAAGGAACCACTGGAAGGAGACCATGGACTCGAGAGTGGTCCTGCACCTCTGGCAGTGCCCGACGGCGTGCCTGTGAGTTTCGGTCTTGATTAGAATGCCGCTGTCTTCGAGCTCCGCGACTATCTTTTTCCTGCATTCGAACCTGTCCAACCCTTCAAAAGGTCCGGCCTCCGCGGTCATCCTGCCCTTGTCGTCCATCACCTTGATGATGGGAAGGCCGTGTCTCCTGCCCGCCTCGAAGTCGTTCGGGTCGTGGGCCGGCGTGATCTTCACCGCCCCCGTTCCGAACTCTCTCTCCACCATCTCGTCGGCTATGACGGGGATCTTCCTCCCGAGGACGGGAAGCAAGACTTGCTTCCCGATCATCGAGGCGAACCTTTCGTCCCCCGGATGGACGGCAACGGCGGTATCGCCCAGGAGCGTCTCCGGCCTCGTCGTCGCGACTACGAGCCCTTCGCCGCCGTCCTCCCCCTTGTACCTTATGTAAAAGAGCTTTCCTTCCTTGTCCTTGTGCTCTACCTCAAGGTCGGACAACGCGGTGCCGCAGGAGGGACACCAGTTGATGATGTATTCCCCCCTGTAGATCAGCCCGTCCCTGTAGAGGCTTACGAAAGCGTGCCTGACCGCCCTCGTCAGGTCCTCGTCGAGGGTGAACTTCGTGCGGCTCCAGTCGCAGGAAGCCCCCAGTTTCCTCAGCTGGGTGAGAATAGCACCGCCCTTTTCGCGCTTCCATTGCCAGACATGCTCGAGAAAGGACTCCCTGCCCATCTGTATTCTCTGGAGGCCCTGCTTCTCCAGCTCCTTGCTCACGACCATCTGCGTGGCTATCCCCGCGTGGTCCGTTCCGGGAAGCCAGAGAGTGTCGAAACCCTGCATCTTGCGCCAACGGATCAGTATGTCCTGCAGGGTGACGAACATCGCGTGACCGGCGTGGAGGACGCCCGTAACGTTTGGCGGAGGAATGACTATCGTGTAGGGTTCCTTTCCGCTGGCAGGGTCCGCGTTGAAGATCCCAGCCGCGTCCCAATCCCGGTATATCCTATCTTCGCAATCCTTCGGGTCGAACTGTTTGGGTATTTCCATGCCGTCCTCTTCCGCCTCCCTAAAAAATCGAGGCTGTCCGGAGCTTATGGACAGCCTCAGGAATTTCCTGCTGGTTGCTGTTCCCCCTCGTTACTCCGCTTCTTTTTCGAGTTCCTCTATTCTCTTCTTGATAAGGGAATTGGCCAGCTCGGGTATGACTTCCCACGCGATGTCCGTGACGATCCCAGGAGCCAGTTCAGCGACCACCTTCCTAACGATCTCCTCCAGCATCTCCGGAGAAACCGCGATCTCGGACGGCGAAGCAGCCGCCGGAGCAGGCTGCGGTTCTGTCTGCAGCTCTGCACGCGGCTGTTCCCGGACATCTTCTTCGGCCGGAGGAGCAGCTTCTTCCTCAACGACCTCCGCGGCTTCTTCCCCGGCCTCCCGGATGGGATACTCCCGGGCTTCTTCCACCGGTTCCTCTTCCCGGGGCATTTCGGCTTTTTCCTCGTCTATCTTCTTCTGGCCTTCCGCCACCATCATGGCCTGCTCGTTCAAGTCGGTCACGAGCACCGACGCGTCGGTCGGGACTACCTGCATGGATTCCTCAAGGGCGGGAGGGATGTCCATGAAAGCCTTGGGTTCCTCGCCGCTCCCGATCCCGGATTCTTCCATCTGCAGCGCGGGCGGAGCTTCGAAAACCGGCGGCTCGAAGAACTTGACCGCATCCACGGCTGGTGTTTCTACTGCAGACGGGGTTTCTGCCGGAAGTTCACCTATGCTTATGTCCGATTCGACGGCCCCGGTCTCGGGCAGGTCGGGGATCATGCTTTCCTCTATCTTCGGTTCGGGAACTTCCGGCCCGGGAATTTCGGCGGAAAGGAACTCTTCTTTCGGTTCTTCCACGGGCGGAGGCTCGACGGCGACTTCCGGCGGCTGCACGGCTTCCTGCGAGAGAGCAGTTTCCGGAAGCTCCGGCTCCTGCCAAGTCGGGAGTTCAGGCGGAATCTCCGTCCTGAAACCTTCGGTCCCCTCGGGAACGGACGAAGCCGTCACCTCGAGAGCGCTTGGCGGCTCGATATCCTGCTGTTCGGGCGGTTCCATTATCGCGTCAAAACCCTTGAGCTCTTCCGGCTCCCCCTTATCTGCAGGCATCGCCAGGTCTTCGACGACCGGGGACTCGAACGAGGATTCCTCCGGAGGAGGAGGCGCGACTGCCGGGAGTTCCCCGTCTATCACCGGAGAATCTGGAAAGTCGTAATTCTCCAGGCCAGGTTTCTGATGGATCTGGGCGTCCATCTGCCTCACCGCTTCGTCTGAAACAACGCCCGGAAGTTCGTACTCCTTTCCTCCCTGGACGATGGTCGCCGGGGCGATGGTCTGTACGGCCTGGAACTGGACCTTCTGCGCGAGAAGGCTTTCGACCTTGTCCACCAGCATTTTGGAGTCGAACGGCTTCGTCACGTAGGCCTCGGCTCCGCTCTTTCTCGCCCTGTCCTCGTCGAAGGGTTCGAAGGTCCCGGTCAGGAGGATCACCGGGATCGCCTGGTAGAGAGGGTTCCTCTTCACCAGTTCCGCGACATCGTAACCGCTCAGTTCGGGCATGATTATGTCGCAGATGATTATGTCCGGCCGGTTGGCGTTCAGCTGGTCAACCGCCATTTTTCCGTTGGAGACGCAGGTAACCTGGTAATCCCCTTCCGAGAACGTTAATTCCACTACCTTCTGAATCGTTACGCTGTCATCGGCCAACAAGATCTTCTTGGGCATCTTGACCCCCTATCCGGTCAATTCCACATTCCTAAAGCGTATATTCTAAATGAAGCCCGCTTTTTTGTAAAGGAGCGGGACATCGAGTGCCGCGGCCGTCCCGTCGCAGTCCCCCACCGTTCCCCTGAACATGCCATCCGAAACGACTTCCTTTTCCCCGGGGAACGCGCTCCTGCAGAATCCAGCTATTCTTTTTACCGGCAAAGCCAGCAGGTCTCCTTCCCGGTCCAATATCATCAGATCCCCGGAAGGCATCCCGAACCCGGAAGCCTCGTCCCTGAAGACGGGAACCGCCCTCCCGCCGTGCAGTATGACCCCTGAGATGAACTCTCCGGAGAAAGGCAGCGAGATCAAATCCGCGCCTGACACCATCTCGCAAAGGGAGTTCCCGGGCACCGCGAAACGCTTCGACCCGTTCTCCGCCAGAAGCCAGTCGCCCTCATTCATCCGCAAGTTCCCCCAAGACCTCCTTGTTCACGGAGAAGGATATTTTTCCCGCGTGGATGAGCACGGCCTTGGCCCAGGCCCTGCCCCCTCGGAAAAGGATGGGGGCCAGCGGGAAAATGGCTATCTCCCCCTGCCCCTGGATGTAGGAGTTAAAACCGACGAAGGCAGAATTGTCAGTCATCTTGAGGACGACGCGGGGACGATCGTCGCTCGCGCCCTTTTCGAAGACCGCCGGAAGGTCGACGGCTTCCTCGATCAGCTGGGGAAATACCTCTTCGAAGGAATGGTACACCCGCGCCGCCTCCCTGAAAGGAAACGCCAGGTCCCATTCCGCGCCTATATCGAGAAAGAGATACTCGGCCATGACCCTCCCTTGAATTAGTTTCAATCAATACCGCCGTCCGTGTCAAGGAATCCGGGGCCGAAAGGCTTTTGTCCGTCCGGCTTTCTTCTTGATTGTATCCCGGTTCGTGATAAACTTGTATTATTGAGCGGAGGTTGAGGAATGGCAAAGGGAATCGGGCCCGGAAAAATGATCAGATACGCCCTGTCCTTCCTCCTCCTGGTGTCGGCCTGTTCTGTCGCGGCAGGCCTTTTGATCCGCCAGGCCTCGTTCAGGAAAACTCCCTACGAGCAGGCGTTCAGGTCGGACCCGGCTATTCTCAGGAGCCACGTGGAATACCTGGCGGAGCAATGCCCGGGGAGGAACTGCGCCAATCCTGCGAGCCTTAACAAGGCCGCCAACTACATAGAAGAGACCTTCTCCTTGTATACCGCGGAAGTAGAATCCCAGACATGGAAGGAGACGGAGAATAACCTGAGGAACGTCATCGCGAGATTCGGGCCCGATGCCGGAAAGCTCCTGATAATAGGCGCTCACTACGACGTGTACGGAGACATCAAGGGGGCGGACGACAACGCGAGCGGTGTGGCCGGCCTTCTGGAACTGAGCAGGCTTTTCTCAAGGACCCCGCCATCCGTCCCGGTGGAGCTTGTGGCATATCCCAACCTGGAACCTCCGTACTTCGCCGGGCCCAACATGGGAAGCTCCATTCACGCGAAAAGCCTCGCTGACGGCGGAGTCCGGATGAAGGGAATGATATCCCTGAACATGATCGGTTTTTATTCCGGCAGGCAGAAATGGCCCTATTTCTTCATCCGCCTTTTTTACCCGATGGAGGGAAACTTCATAGCAATAGGGGGCCGCTGGAAGGACAGGATGCTTGCCAGGGACCTCAAGGCGGGGATCAGGGGGGCCGGAGGAGTTCGCGTGATCAGCTACAGCGGCCCGATCATCATCGGCGTCGATCTCTCGGATCACCGCAGTTACTGGGATCACGGCTGCCCCGGAGTCATCCTGACCGACACGGCTTTCATGAGAAACGAGAACTATCACACGAAGAGGGACACACCGGAGACTCTCGATTACGATAAAATGTCGGGTGTCGTGGACGGCGTGTTCAATACTGCAATATCGTACAGGGAATAGACGGCGGAATTCCCTTTACTTCCCTTCTTCCGCCCGTCCACTCTTCGAAGCCGGCTTTTTTATTGTAGAATAGGCTCCTCGTCGCGCGGAGGAAAGCGCCTGTGCGGGAAAAAGGATGCCTCTACTGAGCGTTATTCGCGGGAAAAAGATGATATCCGGAAGAGCGGGAACTGCAAAAGAAGATCAGATAATCCATGGCGTCAAGGGGATCTCCGTCGTCCGGCTCCTCCGAGAGAACATGACCGAATTCGAGGACCTTCACCTGGTTGGCGGAGCGATCCGGGACCTCGCCCTCGGAAGGGTTCCGGCCGAGTTCGATTTCGTCGCGGGACGTCCGGCGGAAGCCGCAGGAAAGGCGGCGGGACTTACCGGCTCGCGGGCCATCAAGCTGGGCAAAGGGAACGCTGTCATTTACCGCGTCCCCGTTCCAGGCGGGGGCCTCGATTTCTCCGAGCTGGCCGAGGCTTCTATCGACAGGGACCTTCGGAGGAGGGACTTCACCGTGAACTCTCTGGCGGTCTCCTTGAGGGGCATGACACTCGCCGACCCTCTCGGCGGGCTGCCGGACCTTCAAACCATGGTCCTCCGCGAAAGCTCGCCCCGCTCCATGGAAGACGACCCCCTGCGAATCGTCAAGGCTTACAGGATGAGAGCCGTTTTCCCGGGCCTCGCCTGGGACCCTGCCACCAGGGACTCCTGCAGGAAAAATGCCCGGATGCTAGGCGATGTCGCGGCCGAGAGGATACAGGCTGAACTGGCCAAGGCGGCGGCCGGAATAACGGCGTCGCAAGCCTTCAGGGAGATGGCCGAGGACCGCGTCCTCTTCGAGCTTTTTCCCGATTTGGAGAATATCGCCGGACTCGGACAAAGCGCGCCGCACCGCACCGACGTGCTTTCTCACACTCTCGATATGCTCCGGCTGCTCGACGAAGAACTTTCCTCCCCTGACGATCCTCTCTTTTCAGGCCTCGGGGGGGAGGACCTCGTGAAGCTGAGGCTTGCGATACTTTTCCACGACGCCGGCAAGGCTGCGTGCATGTCGAGGGATGGAGGCAGGATAAGGTTCCTCGGCCACGAGAGATCGTCCGCGGAGATCGCCAGCAGATCGATGTCGCGCCTGCGCTTTTCAAATGCCGTCACTAACGACGTCGCCTCTCTGTGCATCCTGCACATGAGGCCTCTCCATCTCCACGGGGAAGGCTCGCCCTCCGTTCCAGCCAGGAGGCGCCTGATAAGGGACGCGGCCGAAAACTCGAAACTCCTGCTCCTGCTGAGCCTTCTCGATTTCAGCTCGATGGAGAGGGCTGCGCCTGAGAAAATTAGTATACGTTCCTTTTGCATTGGAATGCTGGAAATGATAGATAAGGAGGGAGAGCGGATAATGTCCCCTCCCAAACTTCTGGACGGCCTCAGGGCGATGTCGATCCTCGGTCTGGAGAAGCCGGGTCCGGAGCTCGGCAGGGCCCTTTTGGCGCTCTCCGACGCGCAGACAGACGGATATGTCGGGACGGCAGACGACGCGGCAGGATTTCTTGAGGAGTACCGCGAAACGAGGCTCAAAGGCTGAATGGAACTGAAGGATTTTTTCTTCCGACTTCCCGAAAGCTCGATAGCGCAGGAACCGAGGAAACCGAGGGATTCGGCCCTGCTTTACGTCATGAAAGCCGACGGGACCAGCATTCACTCGGTATTCAGGAAGCTTCCGTCGCTCCTTGAAGAGAGCGACCTGCTGGTCGTGAACGACACCAGGACAATAAAAGCGAGGCTTTTCGGGAAGAGGCCGACAGGCGGGAAGTGCGAACTGCTCCTTCTCCGGCCTCTCGAAACCCTTGACAGGTGGGAGGCGATGGCCAGGCCCGCCAAGAGGCTCAAGACGGGTTCCTCTTTCACGATAGGCGGAGCCCGCGTGCGGATCACGAAAGAACTTGAGGAAGGCCTCAGGGAGGTCGAGTTCGACGGATGCGACGTCGAGCAGCTGATCGAAAGGTCAGGCCATGTGCCCCTGCCTCCCTACATCCGCAGGAAGGACGAAAAGGGCGACAGGAGGGATTACCAGACCGTCTACGCCCGACAGGGTTATTCGGTCGCTGCGCCAACGGCCGGCCTTCATTTTACCGGAAGGGTGCTCAGGGACCTCGAAAAGAAAGGCTTGGAGATCGCGAAGATAAGGCTCGACGTCGGCCTCGGGACCTTCAGGCCCATCGTCGCTGAGAACATCGACGACCACAGGATGCACTCGGAGAGGTATTTCGTCCCTGAGAAAGCCTCCGAACAGATCAACCGCGCGCTGAAAAGCGGCAGAAGGATAGTGGCGGTCGGAACGACTGTAGTGAGGACGCTGGAGGATCAGGGGTCGCGATTTGGAGGGATGAAGCCCGGGACCTATGAAAGCTCCATCTTCATAAAACCGGGGTACCGCTTCACGACCGTCTCGGCGATGATCACGAATTTCCATCTTCCCGGCTCAACGCTGTTCGTCCTCGTTTCGGCCTTCATGGGGAGGGAAAGGATGCTCGCCGCATACCGGGACGCCATCGACAGCGGCTTCCGGTTCTATTCTTACGGCGACGCCATGCTGCTTTTCAGAAAATAGCCTTGTCTGAAAAAACAGGCTGCCGAGAAGTTTTTTCAAGGGAAATAACCGGCTGTTCGATCCCCGCTTTCAGATCCGGCGGCTTCATGGCTCGAATGGATGTCCGTCCTTCGAGAAATCGGGGCGGTAGCTGCCGGAGGCCGAGAGCTCCTGGACATAACCGTTACCGATGCCGAGGCGGTCCAGCAGGTCCAGGGCCTCCTCGTACTCGGCGACGGCCAGGGGCCTCGCTATCCTGGGGTCCGTTTCCGCCAGATGCGCCGGGTAATACTGGGCCATCAGGCTCACCGCGACATCCGGGCTCACTTCCTCCTTCAGGAACCTGAGCACCTCGGCGCTCTGGGACATGCCGCCGGGAAGGACCAGGTGGCGTACCAGGAGGCCTTTAGCTGCGACGCCGTCCTCGCCGGTCTCGAGATCCCCGACCTGCCTCCACATCTCCTTTATCGCCGCCTTCGCTGACGCCGTGTATTCCCTCACTTCGGAAAGCTCCTCTGCGGCGCCGTCGTCGGAATACTTCATGTCGGGCAGGTAGATGTCCACTATGCCATCGAGAAGCTTCAGAGTCCCCGCATCGTCATACCCGTTCGAGTTATACACTACGGGCAGGGAAAAGCCTCTCTGCGCGGCGAGGGAAAGAGCCTCGACAGCCTGAGGAACTACGTGACCGGGGCTGACCCAGTTGATGTTGTGCACCCCTCGGGATTCCAGCTCGAGAAAGATCCCGGCCAGCCCTTCGGGAGTGACCTCTCCTTTTCCCTCTTCCCACTCCTGGCTGATCTCGCAGTTCTGGCAGTAGATGCACGCGAGGTTGCAGCCGGCGAAGAACACCGTCCCGGAACCCATGTTTCCGCTTATGCACGGCTCCTCACCCCGGTGTACGCAGAAGGAGGCGACCATCGCCCTTCTTCCCGTCCTGCATGCTCCAAGTTCTCCTCCAAGCCTGTCGACCCCGCATTTTCTCGGGCACACTGAACAGTTTCCCAGTCTTTCGTTGAGCAGATCCACCCTTCTTCCAAGCTCCCCGCTCTGGTGGAGGAATCTGTAGTAAGGGACGACTACCCCATGACCCTGCCCTCGATTTGTTGAAACGCGACCTTCATTTCCTTCATCCGCTCCGGCAAAATGAACATTGGCGCGGGAGCTTTCTCCGAAGTCTGACAAACACCATCAGGCCTTTTTTTAATCCCCTGAAGAACGGACGCCGTCATTTTCCTGACGTTTGGCTCAGCCTGACGTCACCAGGAGCCCGAGCCTGACCGCAAGCCTGACGGCGACTATCTCCGTCTTGGCATCGCTGATAATGCCTTTCCGCGCCATTTCCAGGACCTTTTCCACAGGATGGAACCTCATCGGAGGCAGGCATTGCTCGAGCGGCGATCCGTCTCCCTCGGGCCTTGACGCTCGGCTTTTTTTCACTTTCACGGCGAAAGGGTGGATCTTTTCCGACGACTGGCCCGGCGAAGTGTAAAAAGGCGCGCCCAGCGAAATGATCTCCCCCGGCTCCACTTTGAAACCAGCCTCTTCGTAGACCTCGGCAGCCGCCCGCCGGAGCGCGCCGTTTTTTCCGATGTCTCCCGGTTCAAGGCTTCCGGCGACGGTTTCGAGAAGGAACAGCCTTCCCCCATGCTCTTTCGCGCCCCTGCTGAGCGCCGGGACCCTGACCTGCCCGGTCAGCGCGATGAGCGTCCTGCCCTTTTCCACGCGGAATACCGCGACGGCTACGGAGTCTACGCCTCTTCTCTCGACAAACTCGATCTTGCCGGCCGGGCTTCGCGTTCCGTCCGTGAAGTGATAATGGACCTCGGCCTCCCGAAGCTCGAGGAACCTTCCGGCCTTTCCCCTGATCTTCAGCTTGATGTCTTCAATCTTTTTTGCCATGATGCCGCGCGGGAAGGACGAGGGTGAATCTGGATCCACGGCCCACCTCCGATTCCAGTTCTATCCTGCCTTTCAGCGCGTCGGCGAACATCTTGGCGATCGAAAGGCCCAGGCCGAAGCCCGAAGCCCTCGTGCCGATCAACGATCCCCTCGTGAACGGCACGAATATCGTCTCCATGTCTTCCCGGCTTATTCCGCAGCCGGAGTCGGATATTTCGAAGACCACGCTTCCGGCAACCTTTCTGACAGCCATCGAGATGGTCCCGCTCTCGGTGAACTTGCAGGCGTTGCTCAGGAAATTGAGGAGGATCCTCTTCACCATCTCGGGATCGCTCTCGATCTCCTTCGGCAGCGAGGAGGACTTCGTGAGCTTCCACTTTAGGCCCCTTCCGGAGGTGAAAGGCCTGATCGTTTCCTCGACGTCTTCGATGAGCTCCGACAGTTCGAATTTCTCGAACATAGGTTCGAACAGCCCCTCCTTCGACCTGGCCATGTCAAGGAAATTGTCTATCAGTTCCATGAGCTGGAACGACTGCCTCTTCATCCTCTGAAGCATCTTGGTCCTGTTGTCGTCCTTCTTCTCCCTGCCGCACTCGTTTATCAGAAGGTCAAGCGTGAGGAATATGTTCGAGAGGGGGGTCTTGAGCTCGTGCGCCATCGTGCGAAGAAGGAAGCTGCTCTCGGAGGCCTGTCCTTCATTCCTTTCAGCGGCGTAATGCCTCGTCAGCGATCCCAGTATGAAATACCTGCCTTTGAGCCCCGAACATACGGGTGCCAGCGTAAGGAGGTAATCGTCCCCTGACAGTTTTCCCTGTCTCGATACCGGGGATCCTCCGGCCGCCAGCCTCAGAAGCTTTTCGGCTTCCGCATGTCTGTGCAGGACCTGCGCCCTGACAGCCGGCCGGACCTTCTGATAGGCCGCGTTGCCCATGACGAAATTCGCTTCCGGGTTCATGTAGAACATGGGCCCCTTCGCCGACAGGACAAGCTCTTTTATGACTTCTTCGATCCCCCCCGCGGTCTTATCCTTTTTGGCCATGCAACGCCTCCCTGTTCCCCAAGCCAAAATATTCCTGCTTTATCTCCGAGAATTCAACAGGAGAACACGTTTTCCACCCTCCGGATAAAAACCGTCCCGCAGGTGGGAAGGAGCGCAAAAACACCCCCGCAACGAAAACCTCCGCCAGTTTCATTTCAGGAACTCCCTGATCGCTTCGTCGGAAAGCGACGCCTTGTAGATGAATCTCGCCTCTCCGCGCAGGGAAGCCGCGACGAGCGCCGATTTCTCCTTCTCGTAATCGACTTCAAGGATCTTCCCGGACCTCGTGAGAAGCTTTGAACGACCCTGCTTGTTGAATTTCCTTCTGAGGAGCCATCCGATCGCAAGGGCTCCGGAACCGCACGCGAGGGTCTCTCCCTCGACGCCCCTCTCGAAAGTCCTGTAGGGAAAAGGTTCCTTTCCGTGCTCGAGAAAATCCACGTTGGCTCCTCCTTCGGGCAGCGACGGATGCGAGCGGATCGCCGGGGCGAGGTCCATGAGGGGGACAAGCCCGGCATCCTTGACGAAGATGACGAAATGGGGCACGCCCGCGTGGACCATATACCCTGTCACCTTCTTTCCCCTCACGTCGAGTTCCATCTTTTCGGGGGCGGAGGCCTTCATGGGAAAGGTCGCAAGCACTTCATCCTCCTTAGTGAGCTCTGCTTCGGCGACCCCGACCCTGGTCTCGATGGTCATCCTTTTTCCCGCGATTACCTTCAGCATGGCGTACCGGGCCGCGCATCTCAGGCCGTTCCCGCAGAAATCCGCCTCCAGCCCGTCGCTGTTGAAAATGCGGATCATGAAGCGCGCCTTCTTCGAGTTCTCCAGAAGGATCACGCCGTCCGCGCCGACGCCCGTTCCCCGGGCGCATATCGCCGGGACCATCCGGTTCATCCTGTAGTAATCCCATACGGGAGCCCTGTTGTCCCCGAGGATGAAATCGTTGCCGGCTCCCGACATCTTGAAGAATTCGAGCATCCTATCACTTCTCCGCGGGGGCGGAATTCCCGACCTGGTCGTGGAGGGACTTCTTGGGGTAGGGGTTGCCCTTTTTTCCGCAGGAAAGCAGGAACAGGGCTACCATTGTAAGAATAAGGACTTTTTTCATTCGGCACTCCTAAAGTTTATTTTACTCCAACCCGTGACTTTTTTGAACTTTGGCCCCCCGTGACTTATAATGCTGTCTATGACGGGAACTCGCGCGGCAGCTGAAAACACGGATCCCGCGAACATCTTCGGGATGGATGAATCCCGCTTCGTGAACCTCGCATCGGAGATGTCGCTGAAGCCTTTCCAGGGGAGGGAGATCTACAGGTGGATCTACAGGAAAAGGAACGTCGATCCGGGTTCCTGGACATCGCTCCCGGCCTCCTTCCGGAAAAGGTTCGCGGCGCGATACAGCCTCGAACTTCCGAAAGTTGCGAGCGTCCTCGAAAGCCGCGACGGGACGAAGAAATTCCTTCTGTTGCTGAGAGACGGCCTCAGCGTGGAGGCGGTATACATCCCGCAGAACGGCCGAGTGACCCTCTGCCTCTCGACGCAGGTCGGCTGTCCGGTAAGATGCGCCTTCTGCCTTACCGGAAAAATGGGCTTCACGAGGAACCTGACCCCGGGGGAGATCGTCGGCCAGCCGTTCGTCCTGGAAAGGGAGTGCGGCCTCGACGACAACAGCTATAATGTCGTCTTCATGGGTATGGGAGAACCGCTTTTGAACCTGGAAAACCTGAAGCCCGCGCTGGGCATAATGACCGATCCGGACGGCCTGGGGATATCGAGGAGAAGGATCACGGTATCGACGATCGGCGTTAGAAAAGGGCTCGAAGAATACCTTGCGGTGCCGGGAATGCCCCAGCTCGCCATCTCCCTCCACTCCGCATCGGAGGAGACGCGGAAAAAGCTGATCCCCGCGGCTAAGGAGCTCCCCCTGAAAGATCTCCGCGGTTTTCTGCAGGACGCGTCCAGAAAGAACAGGGAAAGGATCTCTTTGGAATATGTGATGCTCGACGGCATTAACTGCGAACCGGAGGACGCGAGGCAGCTCGCGAGGTTCTGCAGCGGCCTTAAAGTTAAAGTGAACCTGATCCCTTTCAACCCACATCCGTATGTCGACTTCAAGAAGCCCACCCAGCGCAAGGCCATAGCCTTTCAGGACATCCTGGCGGAGATGAGGATCTCTTCAACCATAAGACAGAGCAGAGGTTCCGACATTTCAGCGGCGTGCGGGCAACTTGCCGTCTTCCATAAGGGAAAACAACGATGAAGAAACTTCTCCTACTCCTTTTTTTCACCGCAATCTTGACGAATTCTCAAGTGAGAATGGAAAGAGATTCCAACGGTAACATCGTCCTTACCAATAAGGGGGCGGCTGCCGAATCGGGAGCAAAAAAAGGGACTCCCGATAAAGGCGTGGCCCTTCCCGAACTACCGAAAGAAGAAAAGGCGGGGCTCAAGAAGAAGGTAGAAGCGGCCTGCGGCAGGAAGGGCCTCGACGTCCGGTTGGTCTCGGCCCTCATCGAAGCAGAATCCGGGTTCAGGCACAACGTCCTGTCGAAGAAGGGCGCCGTCGGACTTATGCAGCTCATCCCGGACACGGCGAAGAGGTTCGGCCAGGACAATCCCTGGGACCTCGACCAGAACATCGAGGCCGGGACATCGTTCCTATCGTTCCTGGATAAATTCTTCGACGGCAACGTCCCTCTCATGCTCGCTGGGTACAACGCCGGAGAGAACGCCGTGATGAAATACAGCAAGAAAATTCCGCCGTATTCGGAAACGGTCAGGTATGTTTTCAGGATACTGGACAGATACGGAGACGGAAATCTCGTCACGAAGGCGAAGTCTCTCCTCGCCTCTCCATCCGACTACGACAAGTTCTATGTCAGGCAGAAGAACCGCAAGCCGGTCTTCAGGGTAATGTACATGTACTACAATTCAGCCGGGAACCCCTGTTACACGGATTATCCCCCCGACGGGGTAATTTCCCAGCCGATCTACTTCAAGGACGAGTAGGATCTTCCCGCGCCTCCCGAAATGCCGTTGAATACCGATCGGCAGAATCTTCAGTCATTCATTGCCGGGGGGTTATCCCCGAGATGAGAGCCTCGATCTCCCTTCTGGCAGAAGCATCCGGCGCCGAGGCGAGAGCCCTCTTCAGATAGGGAAGCGCCCTGACGCCGTCCTTCCTGTCTTCGAGGTAGATCGAACCTATCACCGCGTTGTATTCGAACTTCAAAGGGGAGAGCTTCTGCGCCCGTTCGTAAAGCGAAAGGGCCTCGTCCCTGTTCCCCGACATGTAAGCGACCTGTCCCGCGGAGGCTATGGAAACGTGATCGGCGGGGTCCAGGTCAGCGGCTTTCAGAAAACACTGCCTGGCTTCCGCGAGGTTTCTCTCCGTCCTGTGAAGAGAGCCTGCAAGAAAATAGAGGTCGGAACTGGCGGCTCCCCCTGAGATCGATCTCTCGATCACAAGTTTCGCCTCTCCTCCGCGCTTCTGGTCCACGAGGATCCGGGCAAGGTTCGCGGCGGCCTCGGCCATCCTGGGATTCACGGCAAGCGCCGCCCTGTACTCCTTCTCCGCCGAGACAAGGTCGCCCTGACGCTTGTAGACGGTCCCGAGATTGAGGTGCGCCCCGTCCTCCTGCGGCTTCAGCCTTATCTCCTCCCTGAAGCACGCCTTTGCCTCTTCCAGCCGGTTCTCGGAAAGATATATAGTACCGAGTATCGAATACGCCCGGAAATTGGACGGGTTCTTCTTCAGTATGTTCCTCAGGATCCCGCGCGCCGTGTCCAGGTTGCCGGCGTTCCTCGCTCTTTCCGCCTTTTCCAGCTCCCCGTCGATGAGGATGCCTTCCTTGGGGTCTAGCAGTCCCGGCTGATCCAGCCGTTTCGCGGAACCGGAAAGATATCCCAGGCTCATGAGCTGCTTCAGGGTTTCCGCGTTGGAGGGATCGCTAAGCAGGACGTCCATTTCCTTTTTTTCGGCGTCCCTCGCGGGAGGATACGGCCTTAGGGCAGCCCTCATGACCGAAGCTTTTCCCGGCTGTTCCGCGTAGAGGTTCCTGTATTCCGATTCCCTGTACCTGTATAGCTCGGGACGGGGCGCATCGACGAATTTGTATTCTCCGTCCATGATGCCCCTGAGGGGCGCCCAGCCGTAATTGAAATATCCCTCGTAAGATTCAAGGTAAACTGGCTTGTCGTCAAAAGCGGAGCCCTTTATAATCGGGACAAGGCTCCTTCCCTCGAATCCGTCCGCTTCCAAGCCCAGGAAGTCCATGATCGTCGGAGTTATGTCCGAAATCGCGCACAGCCCCTTCACGCGCTTCCCCGAAGGAACCCTCCCCTCGAACGCCACTATGAGAGGCACATGGACCGCGTACTCGTAAAGGAAGATGCCGTGGACCTGCTCGTTGTGCTCTCCGAGGCCCTCGCCGTGATCCGCGGTCACGACTATCAGCGTGTCCTTTAAAAGGCCTTTTTCGGATAACCCCGCGAGGAGCCTGCCGATCTGTTCGTCCATGTAAGCTATCTCTCCGTCGTAGGGCGAGCTTCTGAACCTCTCCGCGAAAGGCGAAGGCGGGTGGTATTCGTGATGGGGATCGTAATAATGGACCCAGAGGAAATACGGCCCCTTCACGCCGGCCATTTCCCTGAGCGCCGCCGATGTTGCATCCTCCGCCCTTCTTTCCTCCGGGGCTCCCCCTCCGCTTCTTATCATGGTCATCTGGTCGTCGTAGACGTCGAAGCCCCTCGACAGCCCTCTGGTTCTCTCGAGGATCACCGAGGAGACGACCGCCGCGGTCCTGTATCCTTTTTTCCCAAGCATTTCCTGTATCATCGGCACGCCCTTGTCGAGGACAAGCCCGTTGACCCTGAGGTTCAAAGCGGGCGGGGTCAAGCCGGTCAGCATCGAAGCGTGACTCGGGAGCGTCAGCGGGCAGTGCGACCGTGCCTCTTCGAAGAGCGCGCCCTTCGCCGCAAGGGCGTCGATGTTTGGAGTTGAAACGTTCTTTCCTCCGTAGCACCCCAGGTGGTCCGCGCGGGTCGTATCCAGCGTTATAAGCAGGACGCTGGGGCCGGAGGCGATCGCCGGGAGCTCAAAAAAGATCAAAAAGAAAAATACGGTTCGCTTCGCGGCATTTAATATTGAAAATTGAAAATTGTAAATTATAAAATTGAGGAAATATCTCTTCATCAACTTTTCATTCTTCATTTTTCAATCTTCCTTTTTCAATTGTGCTCATACACTTCTGGTGCCGAGGGCGGGGCGGGCCGCTTCGCGGCATTTAAAATTGAAAATTGAGAATTGAAAATATTAAAATTGAAGAAGTATCCCTTCATTAACTTTTCATTCTTCATTTTTCAATATTCCTTTTTCAATTGTACTCATGCACTTCTGGTGCCGAGGGCGGGGCTTGAACCCGCACGCCTTTGCAGGCAGAGGATTTTAAGTCCTCAGCGTCTGCCAGTTCCGCCACCCCGGCACCCTCAAGATTATAGAACATGGAATGGATAAAAAGAAGTGGAGGCGCGGACCGGGATCGAACCGGTGGTGGGGGCTTTGCAGGCCCCTGCCTTACCGCTTGGCTACCGCGCCAGAACGAGTATTTTGCTTTACAACGGGTAAAAAGTCAACCGTCAGCTACCCCCGGCGTCTTCCTTCATGCTAAACTCGCTTGCTGGAGGAGAATCATGGCTTTCGACGACCTCGGACAATTCCTGGACATGCTTGAAAAGGACGGCAAGCTTCTCAGAATAAGCGAAGAGGTGGACCCCCATCTTGAGATTACCCGCATTCTTGACAGAGCCGTCAAAGAGGGCGGACCGGCCGTTCTATTCGAGAAGGTCAAAGGCAGCAGGATAAAGATAGCGGGGAACCTGCTGGGAAGCCACGGAAGGATGCTCAAAGCGCTGGGTTTGAAGGATTACGCGGAGATCGACGAAAGGCTTTCCGCGATGATGGACATCAAGGCGCCGCAGGGGTTACTCGACAAATTGAAGATGCTCCCCGAACTGGCTGAGATCTCTTCGTTCTTCCCGAAGCTTGTGAAGAGCGGCCCCTGCAAGGAGGTGATCCTCACAAAGGGAAATTTCAGCCTCAAAGAGATCCCCGTCCCCACCTGCTGGCCGCAGGACGGCGGGCCGTTCGTCACGCTGCCGATGGTCTTCACCAAGGACCGCGAATCGGGAAAGAGGAACTGTGGCATGTACAGGATGCAGGTCTTTTCGGACGAAACGACCGGGATGCACTGGCACCCGCACAAGCACGGTGCGAAACACGCGATGCAGAGAAGGGCGAGGGGAGAGAAGATAGATGTCGCCGTGGCTATTGGCACCGATCCCGCGACCTACTTCTGCGCCGCGATGCCGCTTCCGGACGACATAGACGAGATGATGTTCGCGGGCTTCCTCAGGAAGAAAGCTGTGGAGCTGGTCCCCTGCGAGACACTCCCTCTCGAAGTCCCCGCCAATTCGGAGTTCGTCCTCGAAGGGTGGGTGGACCCGAACGAGCTGTTGGACGAGGGGCCTTTCGGCGACCACACGGGCTATTACTCTCTGACCGACAAGTATCCCGTCTTTCACGTCGAATGTCTGACCCGCAGGAAAGAACCTATTTATCCTCACACGATCGTGGGAAGGCCGCCCATGGAGGACGCGTTCATGGGTTACGCAATCGAAAGGATCGCCGTGCCCGTGCTAAGGAAGCAGTTCCCGGAGATCGTCGACATGCACATGCCTTTCGAGGGCGTCTTTCACAACCTTGTCTTCGTTTCGATAGACAAGCGCTACCCGGGCCACGCGAGAAAGATCATGCATTCTCTTTGGGGGATGGGACAGGCGATGTTCACGAAGGTTATCGTCGTAGTCGATTCCGACGTCAACATCCACGACTCGTCCGAGGTCGCGTGGAAGGTGCTGAACCACATCGACCCGAAACGCGACATGGAATTCGCCGAAGGCCCGGTCGATGTCCTCGACCACTCAAGTCCCCTCCTCGGCTACGGCTCCAAGGTCGGCATAGACGCCACGAGAAAATGGAAGAGCGAAGGCTTCCAGCGAGAATGGCCCGACGAGGTAAAAATGACCCCCAAAATTGAAAAAAAGATGGATGAGCTGTGGAGCAAGATCAACAGGTAACCCAGACCTCAGTCGTCGTCCATTCCGCCGGGCTTTGCCGGTCCTCCGGGGCCATCGGTTTTGGGCGGGGGCGGCTGGGGATTGAGGTTGATCGGAGCCTTTGGCTGGATCACAAGGGGTGAAAAATACCACTCCGATATCTCGTTGCTCTCGAGGTATTTCCTGAAAGCGGGCTTGTGCCATTTCGCGTAGACACCCAGGATCGGAAGGCCCTCCTTCCCTTCCAGGTTAAAAGGAAGGATCTTCCCTTTTGGAGGCTGCTGAGAGCCTCCCGGCTGGCTTCCGAACCCGCCCTGCTGTCCCGCTGAGCCGAAAGCCGGCAGGGATTGTCCGGCTGCCCCGGCGGGAAGTATCTCCTTGGAGCCGTCATCCTTGATGAGAACGGTCGTGGAACCCGGGGCGAGGTAATGCCACTTTCCCTCCGGATCGAAAGGGTTCTTGTAGAGCCTCCTCAGGTAGGGGACCTTGTTCTGACCCTTCTTCAGCAGCTCCTTCATCTCCGGGGGGAAAGCTCCGCCGTGCTCTTTCTGGTAGTTCCTTATCGCCTCGCATATCTCTTCTCCCCTGAAGACAAGTTCTTCCTCTTTTTCCCTCTGCATGACGGTGCTGAGAGGCTCTACAGCCATCATGAGGGCCACCGCCAGGACGATCAGCACGACCAGGATCGTCAGGAATGTCGCGCCGGCCTCACCACTCCGAGTATCTTGTCTCGCCATTGAGTGAGACCTCTTCAGAGGCAGAGTGGACGTCCCAGATGCCCATCGCGTCTTCTCCCTCCGTCGGTTCGAGCTGTCCTTCTTCGTAGCCGGTGAACGGCACTTCGACCCAGTCGGACGCCCCTGTCATCGGGTCGAGCGGTATGGTCCTGAAATAGCCTTCCGACTGAAGGTCCGCGACGCTCTGAGGATATTTCGCCTTGTCCTGGTAGTACTGGTCTATCACGTCCCTGATCACGAAAAGATTGTGCTTGAGGACCGTCTCCTTCGTCCTCTGTACTATGTGCCTGTAAGTCGGAACAGCCATGCTGACCAAGATCCCGATGATAGCGATGACCACCATAAGTTCGATCAGAGTGAATCCTTTTTCCTTTTTTTTCATCGAGGTCACCATTCGTTATAGTATGTGATGCCGTCGAGCGCTGGAGCCGTGCTGGTGGAATAGACGTCAAAAACGTTCTCGCCCCCCCACATGTCGGAATCCGAATCGTCTCTCGTGGAGCGCATCCCCCACTCGAAGGAATTGGTCATGGGGTCGATCGGGATCCTCCTGAGGAAGCGCACTTTTCTCTCCGATGCGTCGCCTGCCAGCGTCACTCCCTCGACCAGAGTCTCGAGATCCGGCGGATAGAAGTCCTGGGACACGTCGGTCTGCATGATCAGGCCCTGCATGGCGTAGCGGTGGTACTCGTCGATGGCTTTTCTCATGTCCCTGAGGCTCCTTCTGAGCTCCATCTCCTTCGCGCGCCTGTTGACATACTGGGCCGTGGGGAACGCCACCATCGCAAGGACGGCCAGGACGAGGATCGTAAGGCCGATCTCGAAGAGGGTGAAGCCTCCCTCACGGCGTCTCTTTCTTTCCATCGTCTCCTCCGGTAACCTTTACGGTGCAGGATACCGGCGCAAGGGGCTGGGATCCTCCCGATGAATCCGCAAGCTGGGCCGACTGGACTCCTATCCTCGCCGTGCCAGCCTTGAGCGCCTTGAACTTGTACCTTATAAGCAGCCCCGAGCCCGACGCCTTCGCTTCCCCCGATTTCGCGAAATCGGCCTTTACCATGCCTGGAGGCCCTTCTCCCGAGTTGAAGCTGTTCTCGCCTCCGCCCTGCTTGAAGAATGTACCCTCTTCCGCGCCCTCGAACGAAACGATGTCGGTGGGAAAATCGATCTCCACATGCGCGGACCTGGCATCCTTGACCCCGACTATTACGATGCTCAGGACCGCTTCTTTCCCCGCTATGACGTTGAGGCTGTTGGGATTCATCAGGAGCTTGGCGTTCTTGTTGGGGTTGTCCTCCTTCTTGGCCTCTTCTTCTTCCTTGTCCGATCCCTCTCCCTCTTCGGGTTTCGCTTCCTCTTCGCCTTCGGCTTCCGCGTTCTCACCGGATGCCTCCGTCTTTTCTTCTCCCTCGTCCCCTTCGAACGGCGAAGGCATGAAGCTCGTCTCGCCCCTGTAGCCCTGGAGTTTCGGACGCTGCTCGGTGCCGACCCAGAGGGCTTTCATGTCCTCCTGGGTGATGTTCGGCATCCTGATGATGTGGGGCGTGAGAAGGAGCACCACATCGGTGCTTATCTTCTTAGTATCGGAGGTTCCGAAGAGCCTTCTGAGGATCGGAATGTCACCGAGCCCCGGGACTCCGGACAGCGCGTTCTGGTCCTCTTCCCTGAGCAGTCCGGCAAGAAGGCTCGATTCACCGTCCTCGAGGCGTATCTCGGTCTGAACCTTCCTTGTGCCGATTATCGGCTGGGAGGCTGTGAGAGATGATTCGCTGGAAACGTACCCGGTAACCGACGATACCTCCGCACTCACCTTCAGAGAAACTTCCCTGTTGTGGTGGACCCTCGGCTCGATCTCTATCTTGACTCCGACATCCTGATAAGTGTAGGTCGTAGTCGGCACATAGTTGCTTTGCCCGGTGTTGTTCGAATAGATGGAAGTGGACGAAGGGATCGGCATCCTGTCGCCTATGTGGACGCTCGCCTTTTTTCCTTCCATGGTCCTGAGTTGCGGTTTGGCGAGCACCTGGCTGTCGGTGTCGCTCATCAGGAATTTGACTATGAGGTTCGGGATCGGAAAGGCGTAAAGGAGCCCCTTGTAGGCGGAATCGATCTTCCCCAGAGGGATCGGCCCTCCGCTTCCCATTCCGGTAACGTTGCCGTCCTTGTCCTTTGTCATGTTGTATTCGGGCCCTATCGTCAGGCTCTTGGATGTGAGGTCTATTCCGAGCGTCTTTAGCTTCGTCGAGTTCACCTCCAGCAGTTCCACGTCGACGACAATCTCTCCGACGCTCTTGTCGTTGGCCTCGATGATCTTCTGGCAGAGGGCGACGGTCTCCGGAGAGTCCTTGATCGTTATGGAGTTAAGGTCCTTGTTCATCGCCATCTTCTTGCTCGTGATGACGGTGCGCATGAGCTGGAAAACCTCTTTCGCGTCGGCGTTGGAGAGGTAGAAGGTCCGCATGACCTGTTCCTCGTACTCCTCCCTCTTCTGCTTGCTGTCCTGGACTATGATCAGCGTGTGCGGATCGAGGATCTTGTAGAAATGCTTCGTCTGCTGCATGATGTAGTCGAGAGCCTGCTCCATGTTTATCTTGGCGAAGTCGACGCTGATCTTCTTCGTAAGCTCGGCCTTCTCGTCGTATACGAAATTTATCCCGGACCCCTTGGATATGGCGTCGAGGATGGTCTTGAGCGTGGCGTTGTTGAACTTGAGGACCAGCGGGATGTTCGAGGCCGGGTCTATCATCGGCCCGGCGCTCTGCCTCTCGGCCTCCTTCTTGAGTTCCTCCAGGTTGAGAAGGCCCGCCTTCGCTTTCCTCTCCTCCTCTTCGACCGTCATGACCAGGTTCTGAAGAGTGTCCTGGGCGTACTGGTTGGAAGGGTCATAGAGAAGCGTGACCTGCAGTTCCTTCAGGGCGTTGTCGTATTCCTTCCTGGAAATGTAGAGCTGGGCGTCGGTGAAGTGTTTCTGCGACGCCTTCAGCTTCGCCCTTTCCAGAAGCGCCTTGTAACGCAGTTTTCCGGGGTTCTTTGAAACGGACTCTTCCAGTTTTTTCACGGCCTCGTCGTACGAGCCCCGCTCGAGAAGATACTTGCCCCTGCTGAAGGAAGTCGCGCTGCAGCCGGTGTACCCCGCGAACAGGGAGATCATGATCAATAGAAACAGGGTCCTTTTCACTTTACTTTCCTCCTGCTGCAAGCGGAATTGTCTTGGTCTGCTCGAATCCCTCGAAACCTATCTCTGCCGATTCGTAGCCGATCTCCAAGATCTTGAATGTCTTGTCTATCATGTCTCCCTTCCTCTTCAGGATAAGCTCGTCTTCCTTCCCGCTTCTCCTGAAGACCCCGATGTGGCCGCCGGAAGGGCCGTAGTATCCTATGAACTGAAAGTTGATCTGGGGTGGTTCCGGAGGAGGGGGGTTCTTCGCGAATTCCGCCTCCATTATCTTCCTTTCCTCCGCCGCCTTTTTCTGGGCCTCCTCCGCTTTCTTCCTGGCCTCTTCCTCGTTTTTCTTCCTTTCGGCGACGACCGCGGGGTCCTCTTCCATCGATACGATGTTCCGCTGCTCCTCCGCTTTTTTTTCGGCTCCGGCTTTCCCGCCGAAGAGGAAATCCAGGCTCAGCGAAGGGAAGTCTGTGCTCTTTCTCGAGGGTTTCCCGGCGCTCTTCGTCCTGGGTTTCCTCCCGGAGGCGCCTTCTTCACCGGGGAAGCCCTTCAGCTCCTGGGACCTTCCCGCGGGAGCGTCAGAGCAGGAGGCCATCAGGAGGACAAGCATAATAACAGCGAGAAGGTTTGCGCGCGTCATTTCTCCGCTCCGCTCATGTCTTCCTCCGGATCGTAAACGAAGTAAGTGGTTATCGCCGCCTTGAAGTCCAGGAGTGCCGCTCCCTGATTCGTCTGCGAAAGGGCTATGCCCTCGATCGTGATGAAATGCCCCGACTCCTCGAGCAGCGATACAAGTTTTTTTATCTGGGGGTACGAACCCTCGAGGTTCAGGTTCATCCCCACCTCGATGTATCCGTTCTTCCAGCCGTCCTTCTGGATGTCCTTGGGTACTGCGTCGTACTTGTAATCGAACTTGTCGATGGTCATCCCGGATTCCCGGACAAGTTCCTGGATCTCCTTCTGGAATGCGATGAACCTGTCGGACCTTTTCTGGAAGATCTGCTCCTGAATCGTCTTCATGACGAGCTTTCCGTCGCTGATCCTGCCGACCTGGCCTTCCTTCGAAACGACCTTTTCCTCGAGCTTCGAGAGTTCCTGTTTTTCTTTCTCGGCTTTGTCCGAGAGGCCGGCCGCTTTCTTCTCCAGCTTCATCACTCCGAACACCAGGATCGATATGTCCGCTATGAGGACCAGGAGGAGGACCGCCGACGCTTTGAGGAAGTATTTCCTGAGGAATTCTTCGTATTTCACTTCCTGCCTCCGGGGTAATAGATCATCTCGATCTCGTAGGACTGCCATCCCGACTGCTTGTCCGTCTCTTCCCTGACGAGCCGGGGCTTGGCAAAATATTCGCTCCTGAAAATGTTCTCCTGGAACTTGAATATCTCTTCCCGCGGCTGCGCGAGCCCCTTGACCTTGACGAAGACGGTCCTGTCCTTGAGAACCTTGGGGTTGATCTCTTCTATGGTCGCCTTGTAAGGCTTGACTTCTTCGAGCCTGCCCAGGAACAGCATCCAGGAGAATTCCTTTTTGTCGAGCACGGACCGAAGGTACAGGGCTTCCGCGGTGAGTCCCGGGGCGTCCCGGGAGGAAAGCTCCTTGTCGGCTTCCTGAAGCCTCGCCTGGAGGGAGCTCTTCGCCTCCGCCTGCTCCTTCAGTATGTTCCTCTGCTTGAAGTACTCCCCGCCGTTCCAGATCGTCAGGAAGACGTCGAGAAGAAGTCCCGCGATGGCGAGGGTGCCTATAGTGACGATTATCGCGGTGGGCACTTTCCTGTTTATGAACTGCCGTTCGGCGAAGTTGAATTTCGCTGTCTTCATCACTCTTCCTCCAGCGACGCCAGCAAAGGCAGGAGTGAATACCCTCTGATCCCGTCCGTTTCCGTGTCCGGCGAGATGTCGTTCAGCGAAACCACTTCGGTCCCTTCATCGAAATCTTCCGCGGGGAAGAACATGTCGTCCCCCGCGACGCGGTGGCAGACCCTCTTCAGCCCCTCGTTGCCCAGCTTCTCTCTCTGGAAAGCAAGCGTGAGGCGTATCTCCTGGGCGAACCTGTCGGCCGTCTCGTCGCCGCTCCTCAGTTCCTTGGTCCTGAAGAAGACCGGCAAGCCGTCCCTCGTGAAGAGGAAGGTGATGCTTTTCGAGGTCATGTTTAGCAGGAGTTCCAGCCCGTCGGACTTCATTATCCCCTTTTTCTCGAGGAGCGGATGAAGGACCATGACGGGAGAAGATATGAACCCGAGGTGGCAGCCCCTGTCGGAGAAGAGTTTTTCTATGCCCGCGAGCAGTTCTCTCGGCGCGGCGGCGGCCCAGAGCCTCGTGAAATCGCCGTCCTTCTCCAGAAGGTGTTGCCTTATCCTCAGGTCCTGGACCGGATGGCCCAGGTTCCTCCTCGCCTGCCAGAGGAGGATCTTCTCCTTTTCTTCCTCGCTCTTCGGGAAGTTCTCCAGCTCCAGCACCTGCATCCTGAAAACCACGTCCGGAAGGAGGAACGCGGCCCTGTCGGGGTTCCCCAGCGAAAGCAGCGCCCGTTCGACCGCAGGAGCCATCTCCTCCCTTTGGGGCCACTCTTCGGAAGAGACCTCGAAAGCGGTTTCGCTGATCTTGGAAACGAATCTGAACGAGGCTTTTTTCTTCTCGGTCCTCACTCCAGAGAGGATCCCGTCCTCGAGGAGAAAGGATGCGGAAGGCACGGCCGGGGGAAGGTATTCGAGTATGTTCTTCATTTCATAGCCTCGTCGATGAAGGTCACCTTGTTGATCTCCTTGAGGCCGGTCGCCCCCTGAAGGAACGCCTTGACCGCCGATTCCCTCAGCGTCACCATCCCCTCGTCCCTGGCGACCTTCTTGATCTCCGAACTTGGCTTCCTTGCGATGATGTACTCCCTGACCTTGTCGGAGAGCTCGAGCACCTCGGATATCGCCATCCTGCCCCTGTATCCGGTCCCGTTGCATTCGATGCAGCCCCTGCCCTCGTACAGCTCCCGGCCCCTGGCCATTTCGAGGGGGATGTTGGATTCCCTGAGAACCTCATCGGGATAATCCACCAGCTGGCGGCAGGCCGGACAGATCTTCCTGACCAGCCTCTGCGCAAGCACGCAGTTGAGCGCGGAGACGAAATTGTAAGGTTCGACCTTCATGTTGAGGAAACGGCCCAGGACGTCGACGACGTTGTTCGCGTGGACGGTCGTGAAGACGAGGTGGCCGGTCAGCGCCGACTGTATGGCAATGTTGGCGGTCTCCTCGTCCCTGATCTCCCCTACCATTATCTTGTCCGGGTCGTGTCTCAGCACCGACCTTAGGCCCCTGGCGAAGGTGAGGCCCTTCTTCTCGTTGACCGGGATCTGCGTCACGCCTCTCAGCTGGTATTCGACCGGGTCCTCGATCGTGATCATCTTGAACTCCGGCGACTGGATCTCGCTCATCACCGCGTAGAGGGTCGTAGTTTTCCCGGAGCCGGTGGGCCCCGTGACAAGGAGCATGCCGTAGGGTTCCGCCGCGTGCCTCCTTATCTTCTTCTTTATCTCCGGCTCGAACCCGAGCACGTCGAGGCTTAGGTTCTTGAACTCCTCGCTCGTCGATTCCTTGTCGAGGATCCTTATGACGCAGTCCTCTCCGTGGATCGTAGGGATGACGCTGACCCTGAAATCGATGTTCTTGCCCTTCACCTTGAGCTTGAACCTTCCGTCCTGGGGTATCCTTTTCTCGGCTATGTCCAGCTCCGCCATGACCTTTATCCTCGAGATGATCGTCGAGTGGAAGCGCTTGTCGATGGGCTCGAGCGCCGGGTAAAGGACTCCGTCGACCCTGTACTTGATCTGGACTTCCATGTCTCCGGTTTCAATGTGGATGTCGCTCGCCCTTTTCTGAAGGGCGTTGTAGACGGTGAAATCGACCAGCTTGACGATCGGGCTCGAGTCGGAGGAGAGCTTCTCGAGAGAGATAACCTCCTCCCCCTCTTCGGCATCCTCCCTGACGATCTGGAGCCTCAGGTCCTCGGAGACCTCGTCAAGAACCTTCTTGTCGCTCTCGGTCTTCTTGAGCACATCCTGGATCTGGCTGTTGAGCCCGACCAGGACGTTGAGGGGCTTCCTTACGTACACCTCCAGGTCGTCGAGCATCTTGACGTCCGTGGGGTCCGCCGTCACTATCGTCAGGCGCTCCCCGTCGTCGGAGACCGGGATGAAGGAATAGCGTGCGAAGAGCTCGGCCGGAATCGAGGCGAGGATCTCCGTCTCGATGTGCAGTTCCTTGACGTCCACGAATGGGAGCTTGAGCATCTCGGCGAGCCTTCGGGAGTTCCTCTCTTCGTTGAGAAGGTCTCCGTCGCTGATCGGCAATGTTATGAGTGTGTCCGCACTGTGCGCTGCCATAGTTCTTCTCCTAACCGCTCACGAGGTTGTACATGCTGAACAGCGGCATGTAGACCGAAAGCACCACCACGGCCACGAGCACGGCCATTATTATCAGCATGATCGGCTCCAGAAGAGCCATCAGCCTTTCGACCGAGGTGCTAAGTTCCTGGTCGTAGAAATTGCTCACTTGTTCCAGCATGTCCGACAAAGCTCCCGTGGCTTCCCCGACCTGCACCATTTCTATGGCGAGGGGCGTCACGATCCCCGTCGCTTCGAGCGAGGCCCAGAGGCTTTCCCCTTCAAGGACCTTTGTCCTGGCCTTTTTAAGCTCGACCTTGAACAGTTCGTTGCTCATCGCGTCTGCGACGATGTCCAGGGCCTGGACGAGCGGGATGCCCCCGGAAACGAGCGTGCCGAGCGTCCGCGAAAACTGGGCAATGTTGTATCTCTGGATGTTCGTCCCGAAAACGGGGATCTTCATCCTGAGCTTCGCCAGCTTCAGCCTGCCCTCCGGCTTCGAGCCTATCATTTTTATTATGATCGGAGACGCGAAGGCTGCCGCGAGGGCGAACGGCCAGCCTTTCTGGAAGACCCAGGATATCCCCAGGACGATTTTGGTGATAGTCGGCAGCTCGGCCCCCGCTCCGGCGAAAAGAGTGGCGAACTTGGGGACTATCACGGTCATCAGCAGCACTATCAGGCCTACGGTCATGGTCATGAGAATTACGGGGTATATCATCGCGGAGGTCATCTTCTTCTTGATGGCCTGCACGGTCTCCATGTAGAAGAGATAACGCTTGATGACCTTGACGATCTCCCCGGTCCTCTCTCCCGAGGCTATGGTCGCGGGGTAGAGCTTCGGGAAATAATCCCCCCTGTTCGCGAACGCCTGTGAAAGGGAGGCGCCGGTCTTCACTTCTTCCCTGACATCCTCGAGCATCCTCTGGAAGAGAGGCGCCCTTTTCCTCTGGAGAAGCAGTTCCAGGGCGGTCAGGATGGGCAGACCTGCGTTGATGAGAGCGGCGAACTCCTGGTTGAATGTAATGAAGGTGGACATCTTGACGCTTTTCCGCTTGGGGGAGAACATCGCGAGGTACTGCTCCCAAGGCTGTTTAGGCTTTACGGAAAAAACGGTGTAGCCCTTGTCCTCGAGCTGCTTCGAAACGCTCGCCGCGTCGACCCCCGTGATCTCCTGCTGGACCACATCTCCGGAGGAGGAACCGATCCTGCAAACGAAACCCGGCATCAGGGGATCTCCGCGTTCTTCTCGATGCTCGGAAGGAGGGTCGGAGTCACCGAGATGCTCACCGCGGGCGAGCCGCTCCCGGCGGGGATCAGGATGTTCGTCTCCGCGCCTTCCGCGAGATTGGCGCTTCCCCTGAAGATAACTGCCCCGGCCTTTTCAGCCTTCTTTTCAAGAGAGATGCTCTCGAACCCGAGCCTGCGCTCCCACGGGTCGTATCCACCGAGGGTAACGGAGAAAAGGTACCTCTGACCTAAAGATCTGCTTCCTTTTCCGCCCTCGTAGAGATCCAGGACACACTCGTATCTCTCAGCGGGCTTAGCTTCTTGTATGAAATCGGCAATGTCCGTCAGCCTCTCGTCATCCTTGAAGAGGGACTTTCCCTTTTCCGCGAAGACCGAAAGGGTCGCTCCGACCGCGAAACGGCGCGCGGGAACGTCAAGTTCCTTTATCATCCTTCCTATCTTTTCGACAACCTGGGCACGGTCGACGACTGTAAGAGCGTTCTCCGCCGCGTCCAGGGCGATCTTCCCCTCTGAAGTCAGTTCCTCGCTCAGCCTGGGGGCGACGCTCTCCACTGATCTGTGCCGGAGGGAAAGCTTCAGCTTCTCGATTTCTCTAGAGATTATGAATACCGACGGGACCAGCAGGACGATGAAAAGAACCGCCGACAGTGCCTTTTTTTTCATTTCGCCACCCCCGGCCCGCAGACCACCCACACGCCCCTGTCCTTTTCTATCGCGCGTCCGCCCCCTGCCACTGTAAGGACAGGGCTGTTCCTTAGAGGTATCTTCGCCGAGAGATAGCTTTTCCGGGGCTCTTCCCGGTTGACCGCGATGAACACGAGCATGAACGCCGCGGCTATCCCAAGGGCCGCCCTCCTGGCAGCGCGGACGCGCCTCTTCCTCCGGACGGTCTTCTCGAGCTTTTCCATGAAGGGGCGCCACTCGTTCTCGCTCCGCCTCAAAAGTTCCTGGGATATCATTTTCCTTCCCCGCTAAGAAAGGCGGCAAGCTTTTTTCTTGCCGACGCGTACTGGTTCCTGACGGTGCTCGGCGAGACCCCCAATGTCGCTCCGATCTCGAAAGAATCGTAACCCAGATAGGCGCTGAGCACGAAAACGGTCCTCTCCCGCGCTGAAAGGGCGGCGAGGCCCTCGTTCAGCATCTCGGCCTGCTCTCTCGTTTCAAGCGAGATCTCCGGAGTTTCCTCTCCGGTTAGGATATGGTCCGGCTGGTCGTCAAGGGCGTCGGTAAAGCGGGAGTCCTTTTGCCTGATGTGATCGATCGCCCTGTTCACGCATGACCTGTAGAGCCAGGCGCCCGGCTTCTCTATGCCCGCGGACGAAGGCTGCTCCCAGAGGGCGATGTAGGCTTCCTGCAGGATCTCCTCGGCGACGCTCTCCCTGTTCAGCATGGCCCTGAGCGCCCCGAAAAGTCGATCCCTGGTCTCTTCCACAAGCTCACGAAACGCCTCCATGTCGCCCTTCCGGGCTTTTTTCAGCAGGGCTTTGAGCCGTTCCTCGTTCATGGTCCTGCCCGCGCATTCATAGAGACGGATATGGAAGCCGAAGTGTCTATTGTCATCGCCCGCGGTTTACCGATCGAAATGGTCGAAGCCCGCAGGCCCGGCCATCGATACCTTTCCCCCGTCCCGGACCCGTATGCCTCTTTTCGGGGTGACGAAGCCTATCCTGTAAATCCCTTTCCCCCCTCCCGGGAGATACCGCTCCCTGTCCTTGGAAACGGTGAACAGGAGGACCTGTTCTTCCCCGCTCGTCATGGCATTTCTTAGGCCTACAGGATCCCCGTTATCCGAAGCGGCCCTGGGTATGGCTTCCGCCGACAGCAGGGCTCCGCACCCGGTCCCTTCGAGCAGCCTGGAAAGGTCGAGCAGCAGGCCGTCCGAAATGTCTATGGCGGACGAGGCCAGCTTTTTTCCCGCCAGAACTCTCCCGAGCCTGGACTGCGAGGGAGGCCGGTAGAACCTGTCGAGGAGGCCGGCGCCCGGATCTCTTCCCTGAAGCGCGAATTTCTTGAGCCGGGCTCCTTTCCCGAACATTTTTAGCGCCTCTCCCGCCCCTCCCAGGGGCGAGGAGACGTATATTCCTTCGCCCGGCCGGGCTCTTCCCCTCAGCAAAGGTTTCGCGCGAAGGGTTCCCCAGGCCGTGATGGAAACGAAGACTCCGCCTCTGCTTCCGCTGAGGTCTCCGCCGATCAGTTTTATCTTTTCTATCCGGGCGAGCGCCGCGGTGCCCGCCAGTAGTCCCTCCACCCACCTGTCAGGGCAATCAGGCGGGATGCCGAGGGTCAGGAGGAAACAGGAAGGCTTCGCTCCCATGGCCGCCAGGTCGGAAAGGTTTACCGCCAGCGCTTTCCACCCGACCGCCTCTGGAGGTGCCCACTCCCTTTCGAAGTCCACCCCTTCCGCTAGGGCGTCCGTTGTCACGCAAGTTTTATCTTTTTTCAGTACGGCGCAGTCGTCGCCAATCCCAGCCGGAGAAGGGGGTGCGTCAAAAAGCGCCTTTATGTGGTCGAGCCATTCCCGTTCTCTTCTCGGGCGCTTCATCCATAGCCTACTCATTACCTCCCTCGATCTTGTATTCCTCGATCCGGGCGTTGAGGGTGTTCCTGTGGATCCCGAGCTTTCTCGCCGTTCGGCTTCTGTTCCCGTTCAGGGACTTCAGGGTTGTCTCGATGTAGAGCCTCTCGATCTCGTTCTGCGCTTCCTTGAGCGTGATGCCCAGGAAGGTGAGCTTTTCGACGAGCTTTCTGAGGTTCTCGCTGAGCTCCTTGTCCTCGGACAGCGACGGCTCGCCAAAAGGTAACTTGTTCACTTCCTTCCCCCGGAATCTCCCGGCCAGAGCCGGAAGCGTCTGAATCAGCCGATGCCTTTCAACTCTTCTTCGTGCTTCTTCGCGATAAGGAGCATGCCGTCCTTCGCGCTCAGCTTTCTCTTCTTGATCTCGTTTATTCTCAGCTCATCCTCCTGAGAAAGGAAACCCTTGCTCGTGAGGGTGTTCAGTTCTGCTTCGTACTGCTGGTGCTTTTCGTAAAGCCTGCGGAACTCTTCGTCCTTCTTGGCCAAAAAATCACGCACCTGCTGTGTGAGCTGCATCTCTTATCCTCCTATCAGGCGGGCCTCATGAACATCCTGGACCACCTCGTTTTATCGAAGAAATGGATCACTTTCCTGAAGATCTTCCCCACAACGTCCTTGGCGCTGTTCTTCAGGTAGTCGTAATCGCCCTCTTCATACGACCACCAGATCAGCCATGCCCGGCCGAGCACCATCTTCTCGTCAAGGGCGCCCCAGTACCGGCTGTCCTCGCTGTTGAGCCTGTTGTCCCCCATGACGAAGATGTGTCCGTCAGGAATGACATACGGGCCGAAAGCGTCCCTGAACAGCTGCCCTCCGCCGCCGTCGGACTTGATCCTGAGATCGACCCGCCCCGGCGAGGTCTCCACTTCGAAGGCGCCGGGATCCTTCAGGTAGTCGGGAAGCGGCGGGATCTGATCCTTCGGCGGAAGTTCGGGGGGCTCCACCTTGGCGTTCTTTATGGGCTCGGGAAGCACCGCGTAGGGCTCGTCGAGTTCCCTGCCGTTGACGAACACGTGCTGGTGAACCACGTAGACCGTATCGCCCGCCTTCGCGATGACCCTCTTGATGAAAGGGACCTCCGGCTTGCCAGGATACTTGAACACGACGATGTCGCCGTGCTTTATATCCCTGATGGGAAGGAACTTCTTCTCCAGGTCCGTCAGAGTAGGGCCGTAGACGAACGAGTTCACGATGAGCCTGTCGCCAATGAGAAGGGTGTTCTTCATCGACCCAGACGGAATGTTGCTGTTCTGGAAGACCCACGTTCTGGCGAAAAGGACGAAGATCAGGACGAGGCACAAGGTTTCCCAGTAATCCCTTATGGTACCTTTCTTCGGGGATTCCGCTGCGGTGTTCTTATCTTCTTTCACAATGCTCCTTGCCGGCTGCACTATTGTTTTCTCTAAAGTATTCAGCCATGAAACCGGCGGCTTCGACGCCGCTCCCGAACCAGAAATCGTATTGTAGCAGATTTTCGGGAATAATTCCCTCTTCCCTCAAAAGTCCCGTGAGACGCTTCCACTTTTCTCCCACGAGGGCGAGCGGGGCCTCTCTCTTGGCTCCCGACTTCCTGTGCGCCCACAGGAGGCAAACTTCCGATAATGTCCCCGCTCCCGGAGGAAAAGCGATGTAGCCGTCCGCACGCTCGACCAGAAACTTCTGCCTCTCGAACAGGTCCGGAGCCGCTACGGCTTTTGTCAGGTAAGGGTTGGGGCTTCTGGACGGCTCGAAGGCGAAAACTACCCCGGCCGCCTCTCCCCCTTTCTCGTGAGCGCCCATGGAAACGGCCTCCATGACACCGCCGTACCCGCCGCTGATTATCGAGAAGCCCTCCCGGGCAAGGATCCGGCCCGCCTCGCGCGCTTCCGTGTAGTCCGTTTCGTTTTTCAGGGCGTCCGCTCTGCCGAAAACCGCGATAACCCTCTTCGCCATGCCTTCAAGGTAATTCTTTTCATTCAATTAGTCAAGAAAAGAGATGACTCTCCGGTAGAAACAGGAGAGTCACCTAAAACTGATCTCAATTTAACCTTGAGTCTTGTGTCCTAAAGGAGTTCTTTTCGACCCTTCATTGGACCCTATTCGCGGTATTGTTTTTAATCTCCGTCAGAGTATCGTTCATGCGGAAAAACAAAATCAGGATCTCGCAGTATATCCTCACAATGATAGGGCCAACAACCATCCAAAGAATTCCAATAATGATGGGAAATAAACCTGCGAATCTCCCACCTCCAAATCCGTCCCCCTTAATCAATACAAATGCCCCGCCAAACATCGATATCAGTCCGGTAATTAAACATCCGACAACTCCGAGCCAGAAGATAACCTGGATTACAATCGGTGTAATCATTTTCCTGAAACTTAAAAAGTCTTTCATCTCACACCTCCCATTACAAGAACGGACAATTGTTTTGGTCAGATAAGGATTCGAACGACTTTATATCTGATCTAGAAGAATCAATTACCATCACATGCTGTCAAGAAGCTTCTTCTTCTTCTCTTCAAAATCCGTAGGAGTAATCAATCCTTCGTCCATCATTTCCTTAAGCTGCTTTAATCTCTCCCTGACCTCTTCAGAAGTCAGTTTCGGTTGGCCTAAAGCTCCCGGATCGGCTGCTGGTCGAACTGTATTCAAATTTTGCGAAAATTGTTGTGCCATGCCCAGCCCCATGGCAAGACCCATACCCGCTCCCATTCCTTCACCAGCGATCCCATGCGGGTTTTTCGCGGCGTCTCTCATGGCGTCTGCAGCCGCAATTGATCTGTATCTTTCCACATCTTGAATTGCAAGCCCGCTGGCTTTGTTTATCATTTCCTGAACCTCTGGAGGAGGAGTAATTGCCTCGATGATCAGGTCAACCAAATAAAGACCGTACTGGTCAAAGTCGGCTGCCAAGGCTTCTTTGGTCTTTAGCGAGATCGTGTTATACACCACGGGCAGGTCAAGAATTGACTTCATTACTGAGCCAAGAACTTCATTGAGTCTTGAAACGATCATGCTTTTAAAGAATTCTTCTATAGCGAATGTAGTTTCAAGGCCCCTAGTCCCAACTAAAGTGTTTAGGAAGGTTCTGTACTTTACCATTCTTATGGAAAAAGATCCATGTGCTCTCAGATTTATCATCCTAAAATCACTGTCACGGAAGAAAACTGGAGATGATGTCCCCCATCCCAAATTGATAAACGTTTTGGTTGCAATGAAATACACATAAGACCTAAATGGCGATTGGCCGCCAAAAGGAGCGCCAATTATACTCCCTAATAGTGGGAGATTGGCCGTGGAAAGAGTATGCCTTCCTGGAAGAAAGCTGTCTAAAGCCTTGCCATCACGAAAGAATACCGCCACCTGGCTTTCCTGGACAACAAGCTGACTGCCCAGTCGAAATTGTCCAGAACCCTCATATGGGATTTTTTGGACCATGATCTCGCCGGAATCGTCAAAAAATTCTATCAGATCAAGTATAGCCATCGTTTGCTCCCTATGATATCTCAAGCGCTTCTATCTTGTTCGAAACAACATCTACAGTGTTTTCCAGCTCTTTAATCATCGCTCCTGATTCATCGCTTCCACCCTTGGCAATCGATTCCAAAAGCTGCACAATCTTGGCAACATTCTCCTGAAGAGTCTGTTCATCCTGCTCCGAATATTGAGGATGAAGCCTACCTATCTCCCAACTCCCAATCCCTCCGCCATGGGAATGAGCCAACGCGACTTGAATGCTTTCCAATCTTTTTATTAGGACCGCGAGTGCTTTTAGGTTCCCATCATCAATTATTTTCGCATGTCTTGCAAAGGAGAGTCCTCGCATAAGCGACTTTCCAAGATCGACATGCTTAGCTCGGGTTTCCATGGCCGGTCTTTCAGTCTCTTGAAGACAAAGATCACGAACATTGATAGAAGCCGTCACTGTCAGCAAAATGAAGGACATAACAACCATTGCTACTGCAAAAGCAATATCAACTTCATTTGAAGATACAGTTAAAGCCGAATATACTGCTGTGCAAAGGATAAATGAGAGGATGGAGAGGAAAATAATCCCGCTCATGATGGCAATTGTTGCACCACTGGGTTTTAACTTCAAGGAGAAGGAGACGGCGAGGTTCTCGCCGGCCACTGCGCAAACATATACTAATGAAAAGATCAGGCCGATGCTGATCCAGAATATAAAATTCCTTGGCGGGTCAAAAACCAGCAAGCCGCCACCAACCGCAAGGGTCATAAGGACAATCGCGGTCAAAGAGAATCCTAGCATTATTAATACTATCTTCGATCTGTTTGAGCGGTCTTCCATATATTAGTCCCCTTTCGAAAAACAGTTCGATAGCTACTACTAGGGTGGAATGTTCCAGTCCATCCTACTCAAGAAGAAAAGGGTCTTCCTTGCGAATCAACGGTAACGGTACAAACTTCTACAATTGCCCATATCCAGGAGATAATGGCACCATAACCGCATGTGCAGACAGATATTAATAATTGAACAACTCCTTTTCCCGTGTATCCCGCATAAAAATTATGTATTCCTAAAGTCCCCAAGAAAATACCGAGTAAAATGAATGCCATTTTACTTTTTGGTGGAGTTTGGGCCTGCTGGTATTGAAATTGTTCTTGAGATCTCTGGGGAGGATAAGGCTGCTGTGCCTGATAGGGTGGAGGTGATTCTGGAGAAACTTGTTGCGCAAATGTTGTACCGCATTTCATACATCTGGTGGTCCCCGGTTTGATCCCGGCTCCGCAATTGGGGCATTGATTCATTTCTTCCCTCCTCATATGAACAATATAGTATTTCAGCAGCCCTCTGCTGTTGACTGCATTGTCGATTATCTGGTAAGTGAACCGGTTTGTCAAGTTGACTTTATCATCATATTCAATTATTCTTTTTATGGTGAAATAATCTTTGTGGGTTAAGAGTTTTTGGAATGTTAGAAGGAGGCGCAAATGACTGACGAAGTTCAAAACACAACCCCACCAGTTCCGCCCATTGGAGATAAGCCTTATGACAGCGATGACAGCATTCACTTGTTCCTGTCCTATTTCGGGATATTCGCCCTTATTCCATTCTTCATGTACAAGGACAAGAGGGACAACCCGAAGAAGGATTATGTCTACTTCCATGCACGTCAAGGATTAGCAATAGCAATAGTATGGTTTATTCTATGGGTAATTTTCTTTGTTATTGGCACTATTCTTTCGATCGTTTTAGGGATGGCCGGTCTTTGGAGCGGGCTTTTTCATGGCTTGGCGGGTATTCTTATTTCATCAATCTTGCTGCTTCTTTCTCTTTTGTTTTTTGTAATCTTCCTTGGAGCGTGTATCATCGGTTGGATGAAGGCTTTCAAGGGCGAAAGGTACGACATCCCGGGATTCAGCAAGATAGCGGCGATGTTCGGCTGATAAGGCCGGACCAGGCTTTCAGTGTCTGAAAAAAAGGTCCTCGGCATCGACACTTCGTCGGTGTCCCTGAACCTTGCGGTAGTCGGGGAAGGCGGTTCGGTCGTTTCTTCGTATCAGGAGATATCGAAGAACCACGCCGGCCGCCTTCCTTCCGTACTCGATCAGGTTGCCCCCCCTACTACACTGGAGCTCATGTCCGCCGTAGGAGTGGTGGCGGGGCCGGGATCTTTTACCGGCCTCCGGGTCGGCCTGTCGGTGGCACTGGCCCTGAGGGCCGCTCTCAAGATCCCCGTCTATCAGGTGTCAACTCTGTTATGCCTGGCAAGGTTCCCCTCGCCCTACGGCAAGGGAGCGGCAGTGATCGACGCCAGGAAAGGCGAGTTCTACATCCAGTTCTTCGACAAGCTCGGCGAAAAGACCGCGCCGCTCTCGGAACCTTCGGTCATAAAGTACGGTGAGCTGGGAAGCTGCATAGAGGGGCTCGACTGGGCGCTCGGAGCCAACCTCGGCCTTGTCGGCGGAAACCTGCCGGAGAACCTCCGCGCCCTCGAAAACCCCAACCTGGCGGTCGAGGCGGCGAGGGAAGCCCTCGCGAGGCTTTTGTCCGGAGACCCTGGAGACGTTGAAGTCTCGCCGATCTATGTGAGGGAGCCGGATGCGATACCTTCCTTCGGAAGCAAATAAAAAGTAAGATTGAAAATTGGAAACTGAAAAAGGAATGAATTAGCAGTTCCTCAATTTTTTACTTTTCATCCTTCATTTTTCAATTTTATATTCATCGCTTTAACGGCGCTAAACGCTATTGAAGCAAGATGCGAGGCGGGTTTCGGAAGCCCCACAATCTAAATTGCATCAATAACATTCCTTCACTTTTGCTTTTTCAATTTTCAATTTGCTTTTTTCAATTCATCGTTTTGACATCACCTTCTGATGTCAAAGCGATGTGAGGTACTCCTCCACCTCGTCCACCGCCTCATCGGGGGTCGAAGCGCCGGCGGTGAGCCCGACGCATTTCACCCCTTGGAGCCACATCGGGTCTATGTCCTCGAGGCCGTGGATCAGGTGGGTGGCCTTCAGGTTCTTGCAGATATCGTAGAGATGCTTGGTGTTGGCCGACTTCTTTCCGCCTATCACCATGATCAGGTCCACTTCGGGGTTCGTGGCCAGCTCCCTGGCGGCCTGCTGGTTCTTCTTCGTGGCGTAGCAGATCGTGTCCGCCTTGTGGGTCAGGGGGTTCTGTTCCGAGATGTACTTGGCGATCTCTTCGTATTCGTCGGCGTTCAGGGTGGTCTGGTAAAAGATCCTTACGGCGGGATATTTCTTCCAGTCGACTTCTTCCGCCTGCCCGAGGTTCTGAATGATATGGAAGCAATCCTTCCCCAGGTCGAAGGTGTAGCCCGTCACCTCCCTGTGGTTGGGGTCGCCAATGAAAACGAGGTGTTCGCCCCTGTCGAGAGCTTTCTTCGATTCCTTGTGGATGTCCAGCACGAACTTGCAGGTCGCGTCTATGACATCCAGTCCCTTTTCCTTTGCCTTTTCATAGAATGACGGCGGGACGCCGTGGGCGGAGAAGATGACATGCGGCTCCTTCACGTCGGAGAGCTTCTCGACCGTTTTTATGCCGAGCTGTTCCATCTCTTCCACGACCCTCTCGTTGTGAACGAGCTGGCCGAGGATCGCCCCTTTTTTTTTCGTCGCGGCGAACCTCTTCACTCTTAGCGTCGCGTTCCTGACGCCCGAGCAGAACCCGTATTTGCGAGCCCTCAGGACCTTCACCATCAGAGCGGAGTCTAATACTTCTTGCTTGAAATGGCAAATACCCTTACACTTCTCTTTTGGAGGACAAAACATGATCTCGGTGAACCCGTACGACGGACAGACGATCAGGGAATATCCCGATTTCACCGCCGAACAGACCTCGGCGGCGGTCGACTCCGCGGAGAAAGCTTTTTTCGAGTGGCGCGGAGCCACCCTGACGGAGAGGAAAGTACTTAACCTCAAGCTCAGGGATCTCCTCGAGAAGAAAAAGGACGAACTCGCGAGGCTCATGACCCTGGAGATGGGCAAGCCGATAAAGCAGTCCTGCGCGGAACTGGAGAAGTGCGGACTGGCGCTCAGCTACTACTCTGAAAAAGCGGAGCTCTTCCTCGCCCCCCAGATGGTCGAGACCGAAGCCCAGAAAAGCTATGTCCGCTTCGACCCGCTCGGGCTCGTCCTCGCTGTCATGCCGTGGAACTTCCCATTCTGGCAGGTTTTCAGGTTCTCCGCTCCCTCCGTGATAGCGGGAAACGCCGCGCTCCTCAAGCACGCATCGAACGTGACGGGATGCGCGCTGGCGATAGAGACTCTCTACAGGGAAGCGGGTTTCCCGGAGAACATCTTCAGGACGCTGCTCATACCGGGCTCAAACGTTTTACCCCTTATGGACGACCAGAGGATTAAGGCCGCGACCCTTACCGGAAGCGAAGCGGCGGGCGTCGCCATAGCGGAAAAGGCGGGCAGGAATTTGAAGAAGGTCGTCCTCGAGCTCGGAGGCTCCGACCCGTTCATAGTACTCGGCGACGCGGACATCGCGAAGGCCGCGGCCGTCGCGGCGAAAGCCCGGACCATCAACAACGGCCAGTCCTGCATCGCGGCCAAGAGGTTCATAGTCGAGCAGAGCGTTTACGATTCCTTCAGGAACGCGTTCGTTGACGAGATGAACAAGCTGAAGGTGGGCGACCCGCTCTCGGAGGAGACAGACGTGGGGCCGCTCGCGAAGAGAGAGTTCCTCGAAGAACTTGAACAGCAGGTGGAAAGAAGCGTGAAGGAAGGCGCCATCGTCCTCGCGGGCGGAAAAAAACCCGAAAGCGACGGCTGGTTCTACCCGCCGACCGTCCTGGGCAACGTGAAGCCCGGCAACACCGCCTTCGAGGAGGAGATCTTCGGCCCCGTGGCGCCCCTCATCATGGCCCGCGACAATGACCACGCCATGAAGCTCGCGAACTCGTCGAGGTTCGGGCTCGGCGGCTCGATCTGGACGTCGGACACGCAGGTTGCGGAGAAGATGGCGGCCGAGCTGGAGGTCGGCACGGTCTTCATCAACGGGATGGTGAAGAGCGACCCGAGGCTTCCGTTCGGCGGGGTCAAGGCGTCGGGATTCGGCCGCGAGCTCAGCTACTTCGGCATGCGCGAATTCGTCAACGTGAAGACGGTGGTTATAGAATAAAGACCGTAGGGGCACGTTGCAACGTGCCCGAAAAAAAGGCCGATGGCTGAATTTTGATCGCAGGGGCGATTCACGAATCGCCCGAAAAGAGAAAGGCAGGGATGTCTCCCCGCCCACATTTTGCTTACCACCTTATATGGTGTAACCGACCTTATCCAACAGATAATTCGCCCTGAACCGCAAACCGACCTCAATAAGCTGGCTCCTCACAAGAATTTGTGCAGGAAAAATAGGCCAAAGATATTCCAAACCTAAGAAAAAGAGTGGGTTATGGACGGTGACGCCCCATGGAAAAGCCCTTGGCTTTCCCACCGGGCTTGGAAAACCCGGCAGAACACATACGATAACGTACAATATTTTTCGCACATTTCTGGAACCCTTTTGCAGAGAAGGGTAAACTTAAGCCGGGAAGCCGGCAGGGAGGACCAGAGATGGCAGATAAGCGTGATAAGGGCGGCGGTAAGCCGGAGGAAGCAGGCATGGACGTGGGGAAGGTGATCCGTATAGATGAGGCGCGGATCAAGTCTCACCTCGGGGAGATCGTCAGGGATACCGTGGAGGAGACGCTTAACGGGCTTCTGGACGCGGAAGCGGACGATCTGTGCGGTGCAAAGAGGTACGAGCATGACGAGAACCGCAAGGACACCAGGGCGGGGCACTACACTCGCAAGCTGGAGACCAAGGCCGGTGAAGTTACGCTGAAAATACCGAAGCTGAGGACGATCCCGTTCGAGACGGCGATCATCGAGAGGTACAAGAGGCGGGAGAGTTCAGTCGAGGAAGCGCTGATAGAGATGTACCTAGCTGGTGTATCCGTGCGCCGTGTCGAGGATATCACCCAGGCGCTTTGGGGGACGAGGGTAAGCCCTTCGACGGTAAGCAGGCTTAACCAGAAGGTGTATGAGAGGATCGAAGAGTGGCGCAACCGGCCCATAGAGGGAGAGTACGCCTACCTTTACCTTGACGGCCTCTATCTGAAGCGCAGCTGGGGTGGAGAGGTAGCCAACGTCTCTGTCCTTGTGGCGATAGGGGTGAACCGGGAGGGATTCAGGGAGATCCTTGGTGTGACAGAGGGCGGCAAAGAGAACCGTGCGAGCTGGGGCGAGTTCTTGCGCCACCTTCTAAAACGGGGCCTTAAGGGCGTTAAGCTTGTGATCTCTGATAAGTGTTTCGGCTTGATTGAGTCGATAACCGAGACGTTCCCCGATGCGAAGTGGCAGAGATGTGTTGTTCACTTCTACCGCAACGTCTTCACGATGGTGCCCAGGGGGAAGATGAGGGAAGTTGCGGCGATGCTGAAGGCCATCCACGCTCAGGAAGACAGGCTCGAGGCCGAGAAGAAGGCGGCGGCTGTCGCTCAGAAGCTTATGGAGATGAAGCTGTCGAGTGCTGCCCAGATAGTCAGGGAAGGATCTTCCGAGACATTTTCTTATTACGACTTCCCAAGCGAGCACAGGAGGAAGATAAGGACGAACAATCCTATGGAGCGGATAATGCGGGAGATCAGGCGAAGAACCCGCGTTGTCGGATCGTTCCCCGACGGGAAGTCAGCCTTAATGCTCGTCGCAGCGAGGCTCAGACACGTTGCGTCCTGCAAATGGGGAACGGTTCGCTACATGGACATGGATCGGATCTACGGCCCGGGATCTGTGGAAAGGCAGGAGGCGGGATGACCCGCGTTTCTTGTCCATCAGCCCTCGGGCTGATGGACAATGCTCAGAACATAGCAATGATAAGGATTATCAGAAAGTGCGAAAAATACTTGACACTACCACACATACGATGTTGTTCCGGGTTTTCCACACCGCCCACAACATTGCTGCTATTGGGGGAATCATCTGCTGTTCCATGATCTCTTAACATGGTCGTAACTGCATGGCAATCAAGATGGTAGATGAGATTTCTGGCGTTGTGTGCTGCACAGATTCTCAAGGGGATCCAATAAGCTTTTCTTTGGAAATCTCAGTTATCATGCGGACCTCCTTTCAAAATTCTGCAAATTTCATCATCGTTCTTAAGGCCACTGCCATGAAAGTGTTGTTTCTCCTCCGTCAGGATTCACAAAGCGGAAAGTTGTAGCGGTGTCTTTCGGAACTTTTACCTTCAATTCTTTTCCGCCTTTGATGACAATTTTATCTAAAGACTTCCTTGTCACCTTTTCCCAAGGAGTATTATCATCGCCAATATAGACTTGAATTCCTTGATCGAAGCTACCGCCAGTTACGACGATTCTAAAGGGGTCTTGTTTTTTTACTAAAGAGTTTATTAAAGGACAATTTCCGCAAGGATAAGGATCAGTTATCTTTCCGACATAAATGTCGCTGAGCCCGCCGTTATAAGTCGCATTAAATCCATTTAGAACGGGAATATCTAAAGAGAATGTAGACCCGATAAAATAGATATTGCCACTGAGATCGCGCTTAAGACAAGAAATCCATTCATCACCATTTGCACTACCTCCAAAATAGGTTCCCCAATAAAGCATTGAGCCATTTTTTGAAAGCTTAGCCATGTACATATCTGCTTGCCCATTTAGTGTTTGCTGAAAACCGCCCGGGACAGGGATATTATTTGATTCTGTTATCCCTCCGATAAATATATTATCAAAAGAGTCAAAATTCACAGCATACACCGAATCCCGCAAGCTTCCTCCCAGATAGGTTCCCCATAATAGAGAAGAACCATCTTTTGAAAGCTTTGCGACATAAATGTCTGTGCAGAAGCGGTCACAGCATTCGCAGCCATTATAACTTTTGTCGTAACCGTTGGGCGTCGGCAATCCAAAAGACGTGGACCCGGCTATGATAATATTTTCAGAAGCATCAATAGCCAATATGTAACCCAAATAGAAAGAACTCCAGCCATTATTTGCCCCGAATATGAATGGACCTTTTACCCGCCATATTGGCAAACCGTCGCCTGTCATTTTGGAAAGATAAAAATACGGATACAAATTGACTGGCGGCGATATGATGGAATCATAAGGAAGATCTTCAGAGAAGGAATATCCACCGAAAACAATATTATCATTTGAAGTAACTTTAAGGCCGCTAAATATATCTTCTGAACTCCCTCCAACATAAGTTCCCCACAACAGGGAAAGGCCATTTTTGGAAAGCTTGCCGAGAAACATATCGTCTTCCCCGCCAAGGTTTGTGTCATAACCTTCTGTTGCAGGCATATTGCCGGAAAAAGTGGTGCATCCAAAAACAATATTATCTGAGGAATCTAAACCGATTTGAACATCAAATTCGTCCCCGCTTCCGCCGATGTAAGTTCCCCATGAAAGAGAAGAACCGTCTGCTGTTAACTTTGCTATATAAATGTCTGAATTGCCGTTGTGGGACACGTCAAATCCGTTTATGGCCGGAAAATCGGCCGAAGTTGTGGATCCCGCAATAACGATGTTCCCTGAAGAATCCATCGAAAACGCAGAAAGAGATTCGTCGCCACTCCCGCCGAGATATGTTCCCCATAAAAGGGAAGATCCATCGGCAGACATTTTCGCCAGATAGATATCATACTCATCTGCCTTCGTTTGACTGTATCCATTAGGAGTAGGGATGTCCAAAGAAGCAGTATAACCCCCTAATATTAAAACCCCTGCGCTGTCCAATATTAGTCTTGTTCCAAAATCGTCTGACGAACCACCCAAATACGTTCCCCATAAAAGGGACTGGTTAGAATCAAAATTGGCATGATTTTCTGAAAAGTTGTTTTTCTTCTCTGCCACCCAAAAAACGAAATTACCAAAAGGAGTCATTATTTCTATCTTTTCCGTGGACTCCATTACGTTGTTTGCCGTTTCTAATGTCATTTTTGGCTTATGGACGTTTCCCTCAAAATTCCAAAGAACTCCGTTGTCAGCTTTTGTATCAAGCGCCAATTGAACATTATTTGAAGAATCGCTTATCCTGATCCTGCTGAATGTGGGAATATTGCTATGCCATTTTGAAGAATCATTACCTTTAAAAATGTTAATTTTTGTGACTTGCTCATCTTCCGGAAGTATTTCAGAGAAGGTCATACCTTCAAAGCGAACAAAAACATTGCTGATAACTCTTTCCTGTTCACACTGTTCAAGACGTCTGTTTATCGGTCTTTCATTAAAAAGAGGGAAGTTTGGTTCTGGTTTCTTTTTTGGTTCAATAAGTGAAATCACAATTCCATCTTTCTTGACCCAGAGCCTGCCACCTGAAATATCGGAACAGTAAAGAACATCTTCAGGATATTGACCGACATTTTTAACAAAAAAAGAGTTGTTGTATTTCAAGGGAATTACCTCTGGCTGAGACTCTTTTCCGGTAATGCAATATGGAATAAGAAACATAAGAAAAAGCGTAGGCAGTAATAAAATTATCTTCATAGCATCCTCCTTTTATGGAAGTACTGGAAGTTGGCTGAAATCCCTATCGCTTATGACAATGCTGAGGTATGAGTCAGGCTGACTTCTAAGTTCAACTTCAAGGCTGTAATCACCCACCGTCAAATGTACGGGTTTGACAAGAAGACGCGCATTCATATTGAAATCGCTTGGCTTAAAAATATCATCCCCCGGATTAAGAGAAACAGTTGCTGAAGAAACTCTTGTGTTTTTGTCAACGCTATCTCCATTGACAAGGTTCACGAAGTAATCGTCTTCCTCCGCTACACTAAATAGGAAGCATTCAGTTGTGGGTTGTCCCTTTGCTCTCGAAAGATTTATTGAAAGAAGTTCTGCTCCGTTGATCATGGAGTTCCACATTTGGGTCTGCGTATGTACGCAATTCCTGAATAGACCCAAATAATATTGTTGCATTTCAATTGGACAAAATACACCGCCACCGCCGCACTTCCCCATATCCTGCTCAAGTTTCTGATAGCATTGTCCACAGCCAGTGAGAGAGGGATATGTTAAAAAGTTTTGGATCCTATTTGAATTAGTTATCGTTATAGTTGAATAGGACGGCGTAAAGACATAGCAAGGCTTAGAAGGAGCAACAGTATAGGAAGCCCCGTATCCCTTAAGGCCGGAAATAAGGTAATTGCCTGCACCTTCGGATTTTCCCCATGCTGGATCAGCATCAACAAGCACATCACTGACCGGCGTTACCGGATTTACACCGATGTATCCAGAAACCGAATAATATGGGAAATTGGGAGTAACGGATTTTGGTGTTGCAAGCGGTCCTTTGCAATTTCTATTTAAGCCCGAGCTGAGTGCTTGAACAGTATAGTAATATGTAACTCCATTTGCTACTTCATAATCTTGATATTGCAGTGTTGATGCCGGTATCGTGATTGGCATTCTGATATAACCGGCGTTTAAGCCTATCTCGTTTCTAAATACTTTATAAGCCGAAGCGCCTGGGACGCTATTCCAAGAAAGAACGACATCATAATTTGAAGTCGTGACAGTCAAAGTGGGTTTTTGAAGGCTGCAAATGGCATGATTTGGATAACGAGGCGCACACGCTATTGCGTGGTCATTAAATGCGTCATATATTGCCTCGGAATGAGGCGTTCCATCGGTAAGGTTCCCATTGTCATCGTCAACGAATAAAAACGCTTTATACCAAGAATCGCCATTACAGCCATGTGAAGTCCAGTTGCTTTCGTTCTGCGTGTTGCAGGTGAAGCCCTGTCCCCTTGAGGGAGCAGACAAGAAAAATAGTCTCTCCGCAATTTCCCATGCACTGTGTTGGTCAATAATACCCCCTGCTGCAAGTTTTCTTGTTGCCAAGTCCCAGACTGCTTCCGAAAGAATGTAGCTTTCGCAATGAGGTTCTTTTCCACAAGGACCCCCATATCCTGTCGGTACCAAACCACAATGACCCCTGATAAAACCATTAGGAGTATGGGGCTGAGAAGGTGTTCTTTTTGCATAGTCAACATCTCTCGCACCCGTGCAGGATATGCAAGGAACGCCATATCCGTCACAATTAATAGTAAAAGCATTCCTCCCCGAACATGAGTCATGCGTTACAAAAAAGGCGCTTACATCGGCATAGGCTTCTGAAGTTCCTTTTTCACCGTTTTCAGGGGGGATTAGTCCGTCATTATGATCAAGCCCGTGACCAAACTCGTGAATAAGGATTGATGAAATCTCTCCGGGGTTACTGCATCCACCCGTTCTTGCGTAGTTAGCGGTTCCGAACTGTCCATCCCAAAATGCTGTACAATAAATTGTTGGGAGATTTGGTGGGGGTGGATCTGAATGATCGGGTTGAATATTCACATTTGCAGTTACTCTGCTGTTAAGCCATACATTCAACGGCAACCAAGCTCTCGCTTTTTGTTGAAATGAATCTAAATGAAAATAGGCATTCCTTGCCGCGTGGGTGTCTCCCAGAGGTTTGCTGATGGGGACATCACAATCTCTGCCCGTGCTGGTTCCATAGTCTATGTTGCCGGGATAGATAATGGCAGAGATCTTTGTGTCGGCAGGTGTATAGCCGTCACCGCAGTGGTCAACGACACTTATTCCACCCCAATAATCTTCCTCGCCATCCCAATCCAATCTGGCTGTCGCCGTTGTACCAGAGTGTAAGCCGTAAGCGCCAGCTCTATCTGTGACTGGTCTTGTTCCATCGTCCATTTGTAAAACTAAGTTTGGAAAGGGATGCGTAACCTCAATGTCAGTTCTGGTTATAGGATAAATACCCCCTTTTACAATGCCATAAAGATTTTCATCGCCAAACGAAAGAAGCTCTCCTGTGTGGGCGTCAATTTTTGCCAGCCAAGTGCCTAATACATTTTGCCTTTTGAATACCAAAGTATAAATAAGTCGATAATCAACGCCGCTCCCAACTACGCCTACATACTGCCCGATATCTGCACAAGGGGAAATGGGGATTATGCTTAATCTTCCTGTTTCTAACAATTCGTCATCGGGCAGAAATCCGCCTATATATGAGCCAAGTATCTGTTGGGCATCGGTCGCGCCATAATAAGGCGTTGGATCAATTTTAATGGGACTAATATTTTCAGTACCAAACTGAACAAGATTTCCGCTATTGATTCTAAAATATGCTCTGGCATTCTCAACCGGGATCCCACGATATACATAATCAAATGATGCAATCCATAAGTATTCATCATAAGAATTTGAAGATATTGGATTGAGGGTTAAGTTGTCGCAGTCAAATGGGAATAAATTACTATTTTGGTAAATAAAATTCCTCGCGATCTTTTCCAGAGTTGAAATGTCAATGCCATCCTGAGAATTGAGGTAAATGGAGATGTCATTGTTGACAAGCGAGTTACCTGCACCGGGTACCCACGGCAGACCGGATCCTTCACAAAATGAAGGAATTCCGCTTCTCTTGTCAATCCAAAGTGTCCAGTTGCTGCCATTTTCACCGACGAACTTGTTCCAGCCTTGAAATACTTGAGTTCCGTTCGGGTAGGCTGTGGTACCCGCAATAGAATAAATATCTTCAGCTAATGTGCCTTCTGAATGGACTCCTAGCCTGGAGTCTTGAAATTGAATTGCCTCTAGGGCTGATTGCCCGGATTTCGGCAGGAAGGCAAAAGTATGTGCTGGCATCAACACAAATGCACAAAACAGAAATAATATTGCGATAGCAAGAATTCTTCTTTCCTCCATGATACACCTCCGATGATTGAACATTATGTTTTATTTCCCCTTTTGTCAAGCTGCCTTAGATTTTGTGCCATAATTTTTTTACAAGTCGGGCACGCGCCGCGTGCCCCTACAAAAAATCTCCCCTGCCTTCGGAATCTCCCTTTTCGTTTTCTCCCTCGTGATAACGAGGGCTGGTCTATGTAAGAGGGATGGTCTTTTATACCAATTTGGCATCCGTCGTTTACCAACTAGTAGGCGAGGATACCCATCCTCGCCCAAGCTGGGATATGTATCCCAGTCTACGGGTAGGAATGATTTGTCTATCTTGGTTTTATCCCCCTTACATAGACCAGTTTGAGGCACGCCGGCTGAAGGCGACGGCTGTCGGGCTAGGCATGCCTCGCCCCTACGAGATTCCGGGCACGCGCCGCGTGCCCCTATGGATTGTTTAAATGACGTGGCACTTTTCCTCGTGATAACGAGGGCTTGCCGCTGGCGTGGGGACTTCAGCGTCCCCCGATGGCGGCAAGTTTGATATTCCCGCCAGGCTCGCCGTCGGCGTAAGAATAAGGGCGGCCTTTTTAGCCGCCCTACAGGGTGTGGAGGGGGGATCCACGACCATAGGAACAACAAACCCCGGATTTAATTCCCAAGGATCTTTATCAAGGCATATTGTCTTTGTTATCAGCTACTTGGAAACTTCTTCCATGAGGACTACCGCGAAGCATTCGACCGCCTCGCCCCTTCCGGCCTCTCCCAGCCCCTCTCTGGTCTTGGCTTTGAAGGATACATCCGAGGAGTCTATCCCGAGCAGCGAAGCGACGTTGGCCGCGATCTCCCCCTTGAAGTCGTAAAGCTTCGGCCTCTCGAGGATCAGCGTAATGTCGATGTTCCCGACCTTCATACCTTTCTCCGCCGCCAGTTCCAGTGCCTTCTTCACGAAAAAGAAGCTGCGGGCGTCCTTCCACTTGGGGTCGGTGTCCCTGAAATGGTCGCCGATGTCCCCGGACGCGGAAGCCCCTAAGATGGCGTCGGTAACGGCGTGCAGGACGACGTCCCCGTCGGAGTGGCCGAGGCATCCCTTCTCGAAGGGGATCTCCATCCCGCCGAGGATCAGCGGCCGCCCGGCTGCCAGCCTGTGCAGGTCCCAGCCGAAGCCTACGCGCACGTGTAACCTCCCAGCAGGGCCTCTACGATCTCGAGGTCCTTCGGATATGTCACCTTTATGTTGGCGGCCGACGAAGGGACGAACCTGACCCTGCCGCCGTATTTCACCACGTAGGACGCGTCGTCGGTCCCTTCGAACCCTTCCGCCTCACCCTTCTTCAGCGCGTCGAGTATCGTCCTGAAAGGAAACGCCTGCGGGGTGAAAGCTCTCACGAGGTTCGCGCGCGGGACTATCTCGCCCGCCATGTCTCCGCTGGCGCTCCAGATGGTGTCGGAGAGCTTCGCCCCGAGGAAAGCACCGTCATTTTCCTTCAGCGCTGCGAGGAGGTTCTCGACGTCCTCGCTCGTGACGCACGGCCTCACCGCGTCGTGGATTATGACGATGTCCGGCTCGTGCGGCATGAGAGCCTCGAGAGCCTTGATAGCCGAAGCCGGCCTCGACCTGCCCCCCGCGATTATCTTCCTCTTCTTGTCCTCGCCGTAAGGCTGGAGGGCTTTCTCGAGCATGGGTATCTCGTCGCCCGGAAAAGTGATGACGGTCGAAACCACGCCGGGCATCGAGGAGAAGAGCTTGATGCTGTAATAGATGATGGGGTTGCCGAGAACGTGGACTATCGGCTTGGGCGTTACTCCGCCGAACCTCGTTCCCTTTCCGCCGCCGAGGATGGCGACGCCGATACGGGGCGTCATCGCCTCCATATCATCAACCCTCCATAATGTCGCTTTCCTTCTTTGTTACGGAGTGCTGGATCTCTTCTATGTGCTTGTCGTGCATCTTCTGGATCTTGTCCCAGGCGAGGTCCCTGTCGTCCTCGGAGATCTCCTTCGCCTTTTCCTTCTTCTCGATCGCCTCGCGGGACTCGTGGCGGATGTGGCGGATGGTGACCTTCCCCTTCTCGCCGAACTCGCGGGCCTTCTTGCAAAGGTCCTTTCTGCGCTCCTCGGTGAGGGCAGGGACCGGCACTCTTATCACCCTGCCGTCGTTGGCGGGGTTGAAGCCGAGGTTGGCCTCCCTGATCGCCTTTTCGATGATCACTATCTGCTTGGCATCCCAGGGGGAAACGAGGATCATCCTCGGGTCGGGAACCGAAAGGTTCGCCACCTGGTTCAGAGGCACCTTGGAGCCGTAGTAATCGACGCGGACCGGCTCGAGAAGAGTGAGCGTGGCCTTTCCCGTCCTCAAGGTGGTAAGTTCGTGGCGCGTCGCCTCGAGGCACTGTTTCATCTTTTCTTCGCAGGATTTCAGGATGCTGTTCATTTCATCAACCCCCTTTAACGATCGAACCGATCTTTTCCTTGAGGAGGGCCTTCTTCAGACTGCCCTTCCTGAAAAAATCGAAGACCCTGATGGGAAGCCCGTTGTCCCTCGCCAGAGCGACGGCCGTCAGGTCCATCACGCTCAGCTTCTTCGAGATCACCTCGTCATAAAAAAGAGTATCATACTTTTTAGCCTTTTTGTCCTTCACAGGGTCGGCCGAGAACACCCCGTCGACCTTTGTCGCCTTCATCAGGATCTCCGCCCCGATCTCGAGAGCCCTCAAAGCGGCCGCCGTGTCGGTGGTGAAGAACGGATGGCCCGTCCCTCCTGCGAAGATGACCACTTTACCGGCATCGAGGAACTCGGAAGCCTTCGCGGGCGAGTAGCCTTCCGCGATCGGCGCCATGTCGACGGAAGAGAGGATCTCTGCCCCGATACCCTTCGACCTGAGCGCGTCCCTGAGGGCAAGGCCGTTGATGATGGTGGCCAGCATTCCCATGTAGTCGCCCGTCTTTTTTTCGATGGAGTAGCCGGAGGCCCTGATACCGCGGAAGATGTTCCCTCCGCCGAGGACGATTCCGATCTCTTTGCACGCCTTGCGCGCGTCGGCTATCTCGCTGACGAGAAAGCCGAGCGCGCCTGGATCTATGCCTGACTGGGTTGTCCCGGAGAGGGTCTCCCCGGAAAGCTTCAGAAGAACGCGGCGGTAACTCTTCCCCGCCATCGCCTCTTACTCGCCCTTGACTTCCTCTCCGAGCTGGAACTTCACGAACCCCTTCACTTCGTAGGGGCCCTGCACGGAGGAGGCGATGTGCTTGTTCACCTTTATGGTCGGGTCCTTGATGAAACCCTGTTCGAGAAGGCATATTTCCTCGAAGAACTTGTTGGTCTTGCCTTCGACGATCTTCTCGATCATGTTCTCGGGCTTGCCCGCGGCCTTGACCTGCTCGCGGTAGATGTCCTTTTCGGCTTCGAGGACTTCCTTGCTGACGACGTCACGCGAAACGAACTTCGGGGAGGCCGCCGCCACCTGCATGCAGAGCTCCTTCGAAAGCTCCCTCACCTTGTCGTCGACCGCGCCGGTCTTCGCTTCGAGGAGCACGCCGATCTTCCCGCCGGCGTGGATGTACGAGCAGACGTAGTCGCCTTCCATCCTGGCGAACCTGCGGAGCTGGATGTTCTCGCCCAGCTTGCCGACAACCGCGAGGATCCTGTCCTTGATCTTCTGCGAGGGGTCCTTCTTCGAGGCTTCTTCAAGGAATTCTGCGGCGGTCTTGGCGCTTCCCGAAAGAAGCTGGGCGCCGATCTCGTCCGCGAGAGCGATGTAATCGTCCGTCTTCGCTACGAAGTCGGTCTCGCAGTTAAGCTCGAAGATGATGCCCTTCTTGTTGTCCGGGGCGATCACCGAGACGACCCTGCCCTCTTTGGCGGCCTTGTCGGCTCTTTTCTGCGCGACGGCCACCCCCTTTTTCCTGAGAAGCGTGATCGCCTCTTCGAGGTTGCCGTTCGATTCCTGGAGCGCCTTCTTGCAGTCCATCATTCCGACGCCGGTCTTTTCCCTGAGTTCCATGACGAGTTTCGAGGTTATTTCCATTTTATTTCACCATAATCCTATCTAAAAATGGCGTGCGGTTATTCGCCTTCCTTCTTCTCGGCCCTTGCCCTCGGTTCCCTCTTCGGCTTTTCAACGAAGCTCTCCTCGAGAGCCTTCGCTTCGCCTTCGAGCCTTTCCTTCAGCGCGCTGTCGGTCGTACCGTCGGCCGCCTTGGATTCCCTGATGTCGAGGCCTTCCTGGATGGAGTCGACCACCTTGTTGGTGAAGAGCTGGATCGACCTGACCGCGTCGTCGTTGCCCGGGATCGCGAAATCGACGGCGTCGGGATCGCAGTTGGTGTCCACGAGAGCGACCACCGGGATGCCCAGTTTCTTGGCTTCGGCGATGCAGTTCTTCTCTTCCTTGATGTCCACCACGAAGAGGACCGACGGGAGATGGTTCATGTCGCGGACGCCGTTGAACATGACCTCCAGCTTCTCCCTTTCCTTAAGAAGGAGCTGTCTTTCCTTCTTGGTGGTGTTCTGGAACTTGACGTCCGTGTCGAGACGATCGAGCTCCTTGAGCCTCTCGATCCTGCTTCTCATGGTCTTGAAGTTGGTGAGGGTCCCGCCAACCCACCTGTCGATGACGTAGGGCATCTTGACCCTTTCGGCGGCCGCCTGGATGACAGGCTGGGCCTGCCTCTTGGTCCCGACGAAGAGCACCTTGCCTCCGCCCACCGCCGTATCGGAGATGAAGGCGTCGGCCTTCTTGAACTCCCTCAGCGTGTGCTGAAGGTCGATGATGTGGATGCCGTTCCTGACGCCGAAGATGTACCTTTTCATTTTCGGGTGCCATTTCCTCGTTACGTGTCCGAAATGTACCCCTGCCTCGAGCAATTCTTTCATGCTGATCGTAGCCAATGCGACCTCCTCTGAAAAACGCCGCAGTCCAAGCGGTCGGCCTCCCTGCCGAGAGGGCCTTCCGGCCCCCTTGCCCGCTTATTCAGGCCCTGCGGGAAACGCGGGTTGATGTAAAGGGAAAGATTTCCCTGTAATAAGCTACTAACGTTTGCTGAACTGGAAGCGCTTCCTTGCCTTCGGGCGTCCGGGCTTCTTTCTTTCGACTTCCCTGGCGTCCCTGGTGAGGAGACCGCCGGCGCGAAGCTTCGGCTTCAGTTCGGGATCGACGGTGAGAAGCGCCCTGGCGATGCCGTGCCTCACGGCTCCGGCCTGCCCGGACGGGCCGCCGCCCCTCACGTTGACGGTGATGTCGAACTTCTCCTTGGTCGAAGTGGCGACCAGCGGAGTCTCGATCAGCATCCTGTGGACGGGATTGGGGAAATATTCTTCGAACTTGCGCTTGTTAACGAGGATAGCGCCGCTTCCGTTCTTGAGGTTGACCCTCGCGACCGCGGTCTTCCTTCTGCCAGTGCCCTGTTTTCTTTCGGTCTCAGCCATGAAACTCAAGCTCCTCTCTTAGTGTCAGGAAGCGGGAACGGAGCGGGCTGCTGAGCTTCGTGGGGGTGCTTCGGGCCCGCGTAAACTTTCATCTTCGTGATCATCCTGTCGCCGAGCTTCGTCTTCGGCAGCATGCCCCTGACGGCCTTCTCGATGAGAGCGCCCGGCTTCCTGGCGACCAGGTCCTTCGCGGCCTCCTGGCGCAATCCGCCGGGATACTGCGTATGGTGGCTGTAGATCTTGTCCGTCCATTTCTTGCCGGTCAGGTTGACCTTCCCGGCGTTGACGACGATGACGAAATCCCCGCTTTCCGTATGGGGGGTGAACACGGGCTTGTGCTTGCCCATGAGCACCATGGCGATCCGCGTAGCGAGGCGGCCGAGGGTTTGCCCTTCGGCGTCGACGAGGTACCACTTCCTGACCAGCTCGCCCTTCTTGGCAAAATAAGTATCCGACATCCTAAGCTCCTTAAAATACAAATTCCCTTAAAGACGCACGAAGCGCCCAAAAACGAATTGGCATTTTAGAGGATTTTCCCAACTTTGTCAATAGGATAGAGAAAGATAGGCGCTGAAGCTTTCCAAAGAGGAGGGACTCTGCCCCTCCTCTTAGACGCGTCACTCATTCCATTCGCTCTGCTGAACACCACCCCGTAGAAGAATGTGCCTTAGCGCGAAGTGAATTCGACGCACGGCACAATACCTTTTTTGGAACTGCTGAAAAACAAAAGCAAGCAGGAAAGGAAACAGGCTCTCAGAGAAAACGGCAAATGGGAGACAGGAAATTATGAAATATGGGGTGGAGCCGCCGTTCGCTTTTTAAAGGCAAGGAGATATTTCTACTTCTTTGCCTCCCCCTTTTCATTCAGCATCTTCAGAATATGCCTTGCAAGGTTTTCATCTATTTCGCTGTGCCTTGGAACAGGCTGACAGTTTCTGGTCTTGGGGTTTTGATACCAGTCATGCCTGGCTCCATTTCGCACCAGTAAACATCCCTTCTTTTTGAGGATTTTAATGAGCGCCTGTCTTTTCACGCGATCTTTAGCGTCGCGACCCTTTTAATGCCGGGCAGATCACCGCTGGTCAGGTCTTTATAAAGGTCCCTAAGGTTTTCTTTGAGCTCGGCAAGAGTCTTCCCCTGCGTCTTGTAATCAGGGAACTCTTCGAAATAGCCCAGCCAGAATTTCTCTTCCTTCCAGTAAACGAACTTTGCGGTCTTCATCATCAAAAATCTCCACCCTAATTATATAGTGCCTTCAACGCCGATTGTCAACCGCAACGGTACAGGAAATTGTTCTAGGGTCTTCAGTCCGCCAAACAGAGAAGGGATGCAGGTACAAAGACTCTGTGATTGTGCCCATTTTCACCAAGATGCAGGAATCAAGCCCTAGCACCACGAATTCGCAGGAGTTGAATGAAATGTATAATGCAGATTCTTACACCTTAGGCTCAAACTCCAAGTGCAACACTGTAGTATTAAGAAGGAGGTGTTGCCATGGGAGAGAAGTACAGCCATTTGAGCCTCTCCGCGCGTGAAGAGATCAGCCGGGGCCTTGCCAGTGGGTCTAGCCTGCTGGCGATCGCCAGCAGGCTAGGTCGAAACAGGGGGACGATAAGCCGTGAAGTAGCCAGGAACGGGCCGGACAAGGAGAGGTACCGGCTGGCAGAAGCTGTTCGTCTGGCTGATCAGAGATCAAGAAAGCCTCGCAGAAAACGTAAGTTGAGCAGTGAAGGACTCTGGGGTAAGGTGGTAAAGTTGCTTATGAAGAGCTGGTCGCCTGAGGAGATTGCGGGGAGGTTCAAACGAGAGCATGCTCAGGAAAAGCCTTAAAACATGCTTTCTTTTCATCTTCGCACCCCTCGCTTTTTCCCGCTTGCAGAGAATTAACAAGATCTTGTGAAAATAATCGCCAGGCTATTCCTTCGCCAGCCTCTTGCCCAGCTCCAAGGCTTCCTGCATAAGCTTCCTGTTGCTCTTGATATCGCCTTCGTCTACGGCGCTGCCGTATACCATGCCGACAAGATCGGAGCCCGTGTAACTGAAGGCGTCCTGGAAGGTCCTGAGGGCGTTGACGCAGCCGGAGTCGAAGGGGTCTTCGCCCCCGTATGTCATGGCGACGGCTATCTTCCTGCCCCTGTATGGGTCTTTCTGATAGGCGCGCAGCGCGAACCACCTGTCCATGCAGGTCTTCATCTGTGCCGACATCGTGAACCAGTAAACGGGGCTCGCGATCACCCAGGCGCCTGCCTCTATCAGCTTCGGGTAGATCTCCTGCATGTCGTCCTTAATCGCGCAACCTTTGGCGCCCTTCTTCTGACAGCTCATGCACGCCTTGCACGGGGCGATCTTCTTCCCGTGAAGGTAGATCGTTTCAACCTCGGCCTTGCACGACTTCGCGCCCTTTCCGATCTGCTCCGCTAGGATCGCGCTGTTCCCCTTTTTCCTCGGACTTCCCAAAAGAACAAGAACCTTATTCGGTTTCATAATATTCTCCGTGATCGCAAATTTGAAAATTGTGGAATCATTTTCTTTATTGAACCTTCAGCCTTAAGCCTTCAGCCATCAGCCTTTTCCGCAAAATGGCACGCCGCGAAGTGGCCCGGCTCGTGCTCCGCAAGCTTCGGAGCTTCCTTCTCGCAAACCGCCTGCTTCATCGGGCACCGAGGATGGAACGGGCATCCCGTCGGCAGGTTTACGTTCGACGGAATCTCCCCCTCGATCGGCTTCTTCTCCTTCACGACCGTCGGGTCCGCCACCGGCGCCGACTCCATCAACGCCTTGGTGTACGGGTGCATCGGCCTGTGGAATATTTCCTTCGTCTCCCCCGTTTCGACGAACCGCCCGAGGTACATCACCGCCACCCTGTGGCTGATGTGCTCAACGACGTCGAGCGAATGCGCGATGAAAAGATACGAGATCCCCATTTCCTTCTGCAGGTCTTCTAGAAGGTTCAGTATCTGCGCCTGCACCGATAGGTCGAGGGCCGAGACCGCCTCGTCGCAGACGATCAGCTTCGGATTGAGCGCTATCGCCCTCGCGATGCCCACCCTCTGCTTCTGGCCGCCCGAGAGCTGGTGCGGGTACTTTTCGAAGAACTCGGCATTTAGCCCGACCTTGTTCAGGAGGTCGAGAACTTTTTCTTTTCTCTCCTTCTTCGTACCGATCTTGTGGATGAGAAGGGGTTCCTCTACCGATCTGCCGATCTTCATCCTCGGATCGAGACTGGTCGAAGGGTCCTGGAAGACCACCTGTATGTTCTTCCTCGCTTTTCTCAGGTCCCCGCCTTTCAGCGCGAGGAAATCGCGCCCTTCGAAAACAACACTCCCCCGATCCGGTTTGTCGAGCCTCAGGATGATCCTTCCGAGCGAGCTCTTGCCCGAGCCCGATTCGCCGACGATCCCGAAGGTCTCCTTCTCCTTGATGTCGAACGAAACGCCGAGAAGGGCGTGGACCTCCCCCACTTTGAGTTGGAATATGCCCTTCCTCACGGGGAAGCTCTTTGTCAGGTTCTCGGCTTTCAGGAGTATTTCCGCCATCTATTCTCCGTAAAGGACGCAGCGCACGTTGTGGCCGCTTTGATCCGATGTCAGTCTCGGCACCGACTCCGCGCACTTCTCTTTCGCGAAGTCGCACCTGTCCCTGAAAGGACATCCCGACGGGAACTTGCCGAGAGGCGGCACCTGGCCCCTGATCGGTTTCAGCTTCCCGTTCTTCCCGCGCTTGGGGATGGAGGCGAGTAGCCCTTTCGTGTAGGGATGTCGCGGGTCGGCGAACAGCTCTTTGACAGGCGCCTCCTCGACGATCATCCCGCCGTAGATAACAAGCACCCTCTCCGCTATCTCGGCCACGACCCCGAAGTCGTGGGTGACGATCAGCAGCGTCAGCGAAAGCTTTTCCTGCAGTTCCTTCAGAAGCTCTATGAACTGCGCCTGGAGAGTGACATCCAGCGCAGTCGTGGGCTCGTCCGCGAGAAGCAGCGACGGGTTCAGCGCGAGGGCCATCGCTATCATCGCCCTCTGCCTCATCCCGCCGGAAAGCTCGTGCGGGTAGGCCGCGGCGACACGGTCCACATCGGCGATTGAGACAAGCTTCAGAAGCTCCTTCGCCTTGCCGAGCGCCTCTTTTTTCGAGATGTCGGTGTGAACGAGGAAAGGCTCGGCCACCTGGTAGCCGATCGTGAGCACCGGGTTCAGCGCGGAGAGCGGCTCCTGGAAGATCATCGCGATGCGGTTTCCGCGCACCTTGCGGATCTCCTCCTCCTGAAGCTTCATGAGGTCCCGCCCCTCGAAGATGACCTCGCCTCCCCTGATCTCGCCGGGAGGCTCGATGAGGCGCAGGATCGAGAGCGAAAGGAGCGTCTTGCCCGAGCCCGATTCGCCCACCAGCGCGACGCGCTCGCCCTTGTTCAGCGCGAGCGAAACGCCGTGAAGTGCGGTGACTCTTCCCTTCGCGAGATTGAAGCCTACTTCGAGGTCTTTCACTTCGAGGATGTTCGCCATAGATGATAAGGATATATGAGCCCTTGAAATAAGGCAAGAGAGAAAGAGCAGGGCACTTGACAGAGATCCGAAAATGATATACACGTATAGCAGGAGGAAATACGATGATCGCGGTAAGGCTGACCGCCGACCTCGAAAAGAGGCTTGACGAACTGGCGAGGAAAACGGGACGAACGAAAACCTTCTATGTGCGCGAGGCCATAGTCAACTATCTCGACGAGATCGAGGACATCTATCTCGCGGAGAAACGCCTTCAGTCCCTCGTCGCTGAAAAGAGCAAGACCTACACTCTCGAAGAGGTCGTGAAAAAGCTTGGCCTGGAAGATTGAATTCGAACAATCAGCGATGAAAGAGTTATCCAAGTTGGATCGCGGCGACGCGCTGCGGATCGTTGATTTCCTCCGGAAAAGAGTCATGACCACCGATGATCCGAGGTCGCTGGGGCAGGCTCTGAAGGGGAAAAGCCTCGGCAGTCTCTGGCGTTACCGTTTGGGCGATTACAGGATCATCTGCGACATCAGGGACAAGATCCTCGTCGTCCTCGTATTGAGAGTCGCCCACCGTAAAACGGTTTACAGGTGAATATCAGTGGAAATACTGCTTCAGCTGTTCGCGGTTGTCTTTGACCGCCTGTTCCGCGAACCCCGCGAGGGTCCAGCGCGGCGCTTCGTACCCGCGCTCCTTCTTGAACTCCCCTGCCTTCTTTGAGACACACTCGTTCAGCAAGGGATAGACATATTTGATGTAGCAGTGAAGCCGCGCCGCCGAAGAGGCGCTCATCCCCTCGGGCATCAAAGGACTCAGCCCCAGGAAGGACTGAATATCGGAAATTCCACTTATGAGCCTGCTGCCCGCCAGCACCGCCCTAGTGGTCCGAAGCGAGGCGCCCTTCTCGGCCTCCCAGAAGAGGGCCGAAAGGACCGCTTCCTCGATCCTGTCCTTGCGGAGAGTCTCGGGGTAGAACCACTCCGCCGCTTCGGAAAGGTCCGGATTAAGCTCGAGGTCCTGCGGCATGTAGGAATCGAATTTCTTCGCGCCGAGGGGGCCCATCATCCTGATTATCCCCGGCGTGTCGAGCCTGCTTCGTCCCGGAAAGATCTTCGCGCCCTCGCCCGCATATGCGGCGGCGACCGCCTCGGAGCAGAACAGCGCCGAACCGTCGTCGGGAAGCATCTCGAAATCATAAGGCACTTTCTCTGTGGAGAACCTGGCGTGAAGACGGCTGGCGGCACGATGCGGCAGGAGCGGGTCTTTGACGCAGTCGGGAGATCCCGGCCTGAGGCGGAGAAGGACGAGCCGGTGGCGATGGCTTTTCATGAACTCCGCCAAGGGTGTTATCTTCGATCCCTCTTCGATGAGGCTCTCGAGCACAAGCGGGAGAGCTCCGTTCTTTCCGACATATACGAGAGCCGCGTGAGAAAACTCGCCGGGAAAGAAGTTGGCGCGTGCGATGAGCGCCGATGTGGGGGCATCGCCCCGCGAGAGGAAAATGTCGCCCGAGCAGATCGCAACGCTGTCGACTGCAGTCGACGGACAAGCCGACGGGACATCCCCGGCCGCCTCGGTCCTTTTGAAGTTCTCCGCCGCGGGGTGCTGCATCAGCGCCTCTTCGAAAGCCATCCTGCCGCCCGTGACTATCCGGAAAAGAGCCTTGCGGTCTTCCCCGTCTTGCAGTCTCCATGAAACCGCCGCTCTCTGCATCCTTCCCCTGAGGTCGAGCGACAGCTCCCTGAAGCGCGGCAGAAGTTCCGCCCTTACGGCTGCAAGGGCGGCAAGAGAGAATTGCGTTGCTTCGATAGCCTTCAGCGTCTCCGCGCGAGGTTCAGCTCCCTGTTTCTCCAGTTCTTGAAGGAGAGTGCTGAGTTCCCCTTCTTTCAGTTCGAATTTCTCCATGACCGATCCGGGAGATTCCGCCCGGGCAAGAGTGAACTCTTTTTCCAGCTTCTCGAACAGCTTCCCGCGGTCCCATTCGAAAAGCGCCGTGCCCGCGGACGATGGCGACGGAAAAGAAGGTTCCGGCCAGAAAGCGAGAAGAAGGAAGATGAATGCCCCCGAAAGCAGGAGGAGAGCCGATGTACGCAGTATCTTTACATTATAGTTTTTCAATTTATTCTTTTCACTTTTCATTTTTCAATTTAATATATGCAATTTTCATTGCCCGTTAGGGAGATACCTCACTCCCTCATCGATCTGCCGATGATCCCCATGATCCTGACCGAGCAGTCGACGATCGTCTCGAGCTTCTCGCCGTCTATGCTCCTCCAGGGCCATTTCATCTCCATCCCTTCTCCGCTCAGCATCACCGACGGAGGATAGCTGGAACCCTTCAGCATCGAGAGCGAATCGTATTCCGCCTGCAAGCCCGACCCGAGCGCCTTGAGTGCGAACTCGGGATGGGTGGCTATCGCGCCGTATTTCCACTTTCCGCCCGAATCCGGGACCTCCACCTCCTGCGCGTCGTCGAGATGGCTCAGCGCTTCTATCCTCGCGGCGTCGGGGCCGGTCGGGGTCATCTTCGCGCCGAGCTTGATGATGTACTGCATGAAGGGTTTCTTGAGCATCCCCACTTCCATCCTGCTACCGAAGACGAACACTCCCTTGTCGTAACGCAGGTCCTTCACGATGAAAAAGAGCGGCCTCTGGTCGTTCTTCCCGCCGCTCCTGCGCTCTTCGAGCCTCCACGCGTAGGATTCGCCGTAGCCTTCGACCGAGAACCCGTGCCTGTTGCCTCTCGCGCTCTCGTAGCGCCAGCCGCGCATCATCGACTTGTCCCGCCTCCGTTCGTCCATTTTCTTTTCGTATCTGTAACTCAGCACGATGATGGTTACAACCATTAATACAACGCCGCAAACGAAAAAAACTGCCACGTTAGGAGCCATTTTCCATCTCCGTTCTCAATCTGCTCTTTCTGAAACCGAATATGAAGTAGAGGACAAGACCGACCAGGAGCCACAGGGCGAACCTTATCCACGCGAGTTTGGGAAGGCCGAGGATGAGGAAGAAACAGAACAGTATCCCGAGGATGGGAACCAGGGGCACGAAAGGCGTCCTGAAGGCCCTCTGCCTGCCCGGCTCCTTCGCTCTCAGGATGACGATCCCCAGGCATACTATGACGAACGCCGCCAGAGTGCCGATGTTGCAAAGGTCGGCCATCTCCTCGAGACTTGAAACGGCAGCCCCCGCCGCCACAAAAACTCCCGCGATTATCGTCGCCACATAGGGCGTCTTGAACTTCGGATGGACCTTTGCAAGCCCCTTCGGAAGCAGGCCGTCCCTCGCCATCGAGAAGAATATCCTCGGCTGGCCCAGCTGGAACACCAGCAAAACAGCCGTGTGCGCCACTATCGAGCCGAAGGCGACGATCGCCGCCGCCCAGTTCATGTCGACAACCCTCATCGCTACGGAGAGCGGCTCGGCGGTATTCAGGTCCTTGGCCGGGATCATCCCCGTCAGGATGAAGGCGACGAGCAGGTAGGCGCAGGTGGCGAAAGCCAGGGATCCGAGTATCCCGACAGGAAGGTCCTTTTTAGGGTTACGGGTCTCCTCCGCCGCGGTCGAAACCGCGTCGAACCCGATGAAAGCGAAGAAAAAGATCGCCGCCCCGCTCTGGATGCCCGCCCAGCCGTTCGGGGCGAAGGGCTTCCAGTTGGCGGGATCGACGAAGAACGCTCCCACGCAGACGAAGAACGCCAGCACGGCGAGCTTTATCATCACCATCGTCATGTTGAACCGTGAGCTGAGCTTTATTCCGAGGGTCAGCACGACCGTCAGCAGCGCCACGATGAAGACGGCGGGCAGGTTGAAAATGACGGGTGTCCCGAAGATCTTCGGTGCCGCTTCCGCTATCTCCGGGTGTTTCGCGGCCGTCACCCAGTCGACGGCCAGGTACCTCGGGAACTCCAATCCGAAGCTCCTCAGGAACTCGACGAAATAGCCCGACCAGGAGACTGCCACGGCTATGTTCCCGACCGCATACTCCAGCAGGAGGTCCCATCCTATGATCCAGGCGAGCAGCTCCCCGAGCGAGGCGTAGGCGTAAGTGTAGGCGCTTCCCGATATGGGCACCATCGAAGCGAACTCGGCGTAGCAGAGCCCGCAGAAAAGGCACGCCACCGCGGTAAGGATTATCGATATGATGATGGATGGGCCCGCGCCCGGCCTGAGGCTGTCGCCGGCTGCGGCAGTCCCGATCAGGGCGAAGATGCCGGCTCCGATTATCCCGCCTATCCCGAGCATGAAAAGGTCGAAACCTCCCAGGACCCTCTTCAGGCTCCTGCTGTCGTCCGCGGATTCGTCCAGAATGCTCTGGATGCTTTTCCTGCGCGCGAGGTTCTTCAGGTACCCGTCCGTGCCTGCCATATTAAAACCTTAATACAAAACACGACTGTGGCGCAACTTGAAAAGGGTTTGCCCATCTTTTTATTGTTGTGATAAAATCCCTGTTGGAGAAAGGAGAACCACGAAGATGAATAAAAAGCTTTTGACTCTTTTGGTAGGGATCGTCCTGGCGGCAGTGCTCCTGTCGTGCAGCCTCACCGACATGTTCAAGAAGAAGGAAGAGCCTCCGCCGCAGCCTCCCCAGGAAGAGCAGGTCGAGCCGCCTCAGCCCCCGGTAGAGGAAACCGAGCCTCCGCCGCCTCCTCCTCAGGAGGAACCGGTTACTCCTCCCCCTTCCAAGCCTAAGACGAAACCCGCGGAACCCGTGAAGTCTGAAGAACCCGCCGAACCGGTCGAAGAGGAGAAGATCCCGAAAGCCGGGCTCGGCGTCATATTCATCACCAACGTCAGGACCGGAGCATTCAGGGTCAAGATCGACGACCAGAAGCCGCCGGCCATAGACCACTCCTTCGCGGGGAAGAAGGGCGGAAAGGCTGACGAACTGCGTTTCGAGAGGGAGCTCAAGTTCGAACCGGGCGCCCACAAGTTCAGGTTCGTCTGCGAGGACAATGAAGGCTCCAAGGGCGTCAAGGAGCTCGACATGAATTTCGCTCCGGGCCAGCACAAGGTCGTGAGGGTCGTCGTAAAGGGAGCTCCCGGGGACATCAAGCTGGAGATCCTGGAATAGTTGAAATAGGAGGTTAAGATGAAAAAGTGGTTGACCCTTCTTGCCGGAGCGGTGCTGTTGACGATACTCATCTCATGCAGCCTGACCGACATGTTCGCGAAGAAAGAGTGCCAGGTTACCTGCGACGCCAGCGCGGCGCCCAATTCGGGGACCGCCCCTCTGTCCGTGGTCTTCATGGGCAACGCGACCGTGACGGACTGCAAGGAGCGTCCCTTCTACTTCTGGGAATTCGGAGACGGCGGAACCTCGACGAGCCAGAACACTTCCCATGTCTATCAGTCCGCCGGCACCTATGTCTGGACCCTTACCGTAAACGCGGGAACGGCGCAGGCGACGAAGAGCGGATCGGTCACGGTCGAAGAAAAGAAGACCTACTACTATCGCGATAGGGACGACGACAGCTCAGGTCCTGTCACGACGACCGGCGGGAATGCCGGGCTTGGCGTAAAGCTCATCACCAATATCAACACGGGCCTTTTCAGGGTGAAGGTAAACGACCAGGTCGTGGCCGAACACTCCTTCCAGAACTCCAAGAAGAACATCAAGAACCTCAAGAAGTTCCTTAGGACGAAGGACCTCGAATGGGCAAGGGAACTGAAAGTGCCCGCGGGTAACAACAAGATCAAGTTCCACATCCAGGACGATCGCGGCTCCGTCGGCAACAAGGTGGTGAACGTCAACTTCAAGCCGGGACAGCACCACGCTTACAGGATCGTCGTCAGGGGAGCTCCCGGTGACATGAGGGTAGAGGTCATCGAGTAGAGGCTCCGTTCCGACTGTAAGATCAACGAAAGGGCTTGAGTGGGTCATCCATTCAAGCCCTTATTTTTAACAGAGAGAATTTAAGAGTCACAGTTATTGAAGAGTTGGAGACGAAGATGAAAAAAGAAGCCATTGCGGTACTCGATTTCGGAGGGCAGTACGCCCACCTCATAGCGACGAAAGTGCGGGCGCTCGGTGTTTACGCCGAGATACTCGAACCTGAGGAAAAGATCGAAAAACTATTGGAATACAAGGGGATAATTCTATCTGGAAGCCCCGCTCTCTCCTCGGAAGACGAAGAGGACGCCTACAACAAGAAGATCTTCGACCACGACATCCCCATCCTCGGCTTCTGCTTCGGCCACCAGGAGATCGCCAAGCGATACGGAGGGAAGGTCGAGCACAGGGCGAGGGAGTACGGCAAGGCGGCGCTGAGGATCTCGGGAGGCTCCCCCATCTTCGACGGCCTCGAAAAAGAAGAGACCGTCTGGATGAGCCACGGCGACACGGTGGTCAGTATCGGGAGCGAGCTTCACGAGATAGGAAAATCCTTCACGGGAGGCGTCGAGCACCACTACGCCGCGATCGCCTCTGACAAGCTGAAAAGGTACGGTTTCCAGTTCCATCCCGAGGTCGACGACACGGTCAACGGCCAGAAGATGCTCTTCAACTTCGCCGTGAAGATCTGCGGCGTAGCCCCCACGTGGGAGATGGGCTCATACAAGGATAAGCTGATCGAAGAGATAAAGAAGGAAGCTGCGGGAAGGAGCGTCTTCCTTCTCGCTTCGGGAGGCGTGGATTCGACAGTATGCGCCGCGCTCCTCATCAAGGCGCTCGGCCCCGAAAAAGTGAGCCTCCTCCACATAGACAACGGCCTGATGCGGAAGAACGAAAGCGCCGACGTCCTTCAGGAGTTCGCGAAGATGGGGCTCAAGGACCATCTCCATTTCGCCGACGCGAGCGAAAGGTTCCTTTTTGAGCTCAAGGACGCGGTGGACCCGGAGGTGAAGAGAAAGATCATCGGCGAGACCTTCATCAAGGTGTTCGAGGAAGAATCGGCGAAGCTCTCCTTCGAGGATGTCCTGCTTGCACAGGGGACGATCTATCCCGACACGATCGAGACCAAGGGCACCAAGAAGGCCGACCTCATCAAGACCCACCACAACAGGGTCCCGCTCATCACCAGGATGATCGAGGAAGGCAAGGTGATAGAGCCGCTCAAGGAACTTTACAAGGTCGAAGTGCGCCAGCTAGGCGAAAGCCTCGGCCTTCCGCACCACATGGTATGGAGACACCCCTTCCCCGGCCCCGGCCTCGGCGTCAGGCTCCTCTGCCACAGGGGAGACGAGATCGATGACGAAGCTAGGGAGACCGCGCAGAAGGCGATCGACGGCCTGCTGAAAGATAGCGGGACCGACGCGAAGGTAATGCCGGTCAAGTCGGTGGGCGTCAAGGGAGACCTCAGGGCCTACGACTTCCCCGTCCTGCTCTCGGGAAAGATCGACTGGGAGGACATCGAAGCCCTCGCCTCCAAGATCTACCAGATCGCCCCGCAGACCAACAGGTGCATCGTCCTTCTTTCAAAAGAAGAAGTGAAAGAGATGAAGCCGGGAAAAGCCGGCGTCAGCAAAGAGAGGCTCGATCTTCTCCGTGAAGCCGACGACATAGTCACGAGGGCCCTTACTGAGAACGGCCTTTACGAGGTGGTCTGGCAGTGCCCCACCGCCTTCGTACCGATGAGCGTTAATGGCAAAGATGGCGAGTTCGTCGTCATAAGGCCCGTCTATTCAGAGCGCGCCATGACCGCCCAGCCCGCGCTCCTGAACGACAAGGTGCGGGAGATCCTCGCAAGCGAGATATCGAAGCTTGAAGGCATCGTCGGCGTCGCCCTCGACATCACCACCAAGCCGCCGGGGACGATCGAGTGGGAGTGACGGCAAGGGCCCCGACCCTTGCCGGAGCTGAAGGCTGAAGGCGGAAGGAAAAGAGATGGGAGGGAGGATGCGAAAGACCAAGAACAATTTTATAGTTATAGTGATACTTGCGGGGATCTTTGTTGCTACTTCGTTTGGCGTCAATAGCCAACCTGCATTTCCTCTTCAAGTATGTGCTTGCAATGTTCTTAAAGTAGGCAGCAAAGAATATATTCCCTATGAAGGGGTTAACCCTTTTTATGTTCGTTTCGATGGATATGGGAATGGAAAATATGTTTACGCAATTCTTGCTAAAGACCCAATAAAGGGAAAGGTTATTCTTTTGATTGTATCTCCGAAAGATTGCAACAAATGGATAATTCAAAGTAAAGCGGCTATCATAGGGATTGATGATTTCGGCTGGTGCCATGAAATAGATGTCTTTCCCAAAAAAAGCGTTAACCAAATTCTCTCTTATTATAAAGACAAAAAAATTAAAGCACTTGGAGAAGGAGTATTTTTATCGCCAGGGGAAACAGACGGTTTCTTAGTTTATTGGAATGGTTCTGATTGGACAATGTCTTCAACGGATGTAGGTTTGTGACCCCTTTTTTCTTCACCATCTGAAAATCCCCTTCGATCCCCCTTAAAATTAAGGGGGAATGCTCCTCCCTTTGCAAAGGGAGGCCGGGAGGGATTTTCCTTAATTAACTTCTATCACTTTTCCTATCTTCGTGAACAGCAGGCAGGCTGATGGCTGACGCCAGATCTGAAGGCGGAAGGCTGAAGACTGAAGCGTCAAGTAAAAAGGGCATCGGGATGATTTTCCTCAGGGCACTTCCTCCAATTCTGCCGTCTTGGTGAATAAAATATAGGCGTTAATATTTTCTTGATCTATCCCCTCTTTCACGGCGATCATCTTCTTGTAGATGGCGACCTGGGGGCGGTACTCCTCGATCTTTCTTCTTATCCATTCTTCTTTGTCGGAACCGGGGTTTCCTGTCTTGTAGTCGATTATGTGCACCTCTCCGTCCTTCTTTATCAGAAGGTCGAGGCGGCCGACTGTGATCTCTTTTTCGCCGGTTTTCATCTCGATGGAGTATTCGGGAAGAAGCTCCGCGCCATCCGTCAGTTTTTTCATAGGTTCACAGTTCCACGCCTTATCCGCTTCCTGAAGGACCTCTTTCGCGAACTGCTTGTCCGCGGGCTCGCGGTTCCAGAGGAGCCAGCTCTCCATCGCCTTTTCTGTAGGCAGGGGTCCTCCCCTCGCGAGCCTCTCGAGCACTTTGTGGATGGCGATGCCCCGTATCCTCAGTTCGCGGCTTTCCTCATTCGATATCTTCTCTCCCGCGCCGCCATCTTCAGAGAACCTTGCTTCTTCGCTCGCCCTGATGATCTTAAACGGAGCTGTCAACGGCGGGATCTCCGTGGCCTTTTTGCTTCCTGAAGGCTTCATCCTCCTTGTTTCCCTTTTCCCGGAAGTTTTTTCTTCGATCGGCAGGTCTTCTATTTGCACCGCCAATTGATCGGTGACCATCTTAAGGAATGAGTTCTTGTTCGCCTTCTTCGCGTCGCCGACGAGGTAGAGTTTTTTCTTTGCCCTCGTCAGAGCGACATAGTTGAGCCTGAGGAATTCCTCCTCGCCCCTCTTCGAATCGAGGTCTCCAAGTATCTCGTAGCAGAGCTCGTTCGCTTCGAAGGGAGCGTCGTAGAACTCGAACTTCTGCTCTTCCTCGTTGTACTTGAGCCGCTCGACGACTATGGGCGCCTTTCCTCCGCTCCGCGCGCCTTTTTTGGGGTCGGAATCAAGGCCGAGGACGAACACGGTGTCGAACTCCAGCCCCTTCGCCTTGTGGACGGTCATCGCCTTGATCTTCGAAAGCGACGCCTCCGGGTCGGGGCCCGCGTACTTCGATGAAAGGAGCATCTCCATCCGCGAGACCAGTTCCGTCCCGGGCATGTAAGCTATCTCTTCGAGCATCGCGAAGAAAAGCCTTGCCTGTTCGACACCCTTCAATCCGTAAAACGACGAGTAGAGAGCCGGGCCGTCGAGCTTACTCCACAAGTCCCGGAAAGCCCTTCCTCCGGGCACTTCGCGAAACTCCTTGACAGCTTTTTTTAGAGCCTCCCGTTTTTCTTTGCCCAAGAGACCAGAACCAAGCGCTCTTTCACTCCACGCGCCTTCAAGGAGGGAGAGCTCCAGAAGCTCCGCGGGCCCGAGGTCGAACCACGGCGCCCCCAGGATCAGCGACCATGAGAGGTCGTCCCTCAAATTGGTCACGGCTTTCAGAAGGTTCATCAGGTGGCTGATCGCGGGAAGCGATTCGAGCTTCATCCCGTCAACGACATTGATCGCGATCCCCGCCTGCTGGAGTGCTTCGAGGTAGGGCTGGAAAGCGCTTCGCCTGTGGTATAGGAGGGCGATCTCCTCGTCCTCCTTCGTTGCCTCGAGCGCCTTCCCGACCTCCTCCGCGAACCATCCGAGAAGGTTCTCTTTCTCTTTGAAGGCGGCGATCGTTACCGGGCCTTCTCCGGCTCCCTTCGCGGCATTGACGAATTTCGGGGGGGCGGCATCTTTCTCCGGGTGGATGAAACTGGAGAACTCGACGCCGTCGAAGAAAGACTTTCTTTGCATGATCGGTTCGAAAACGGAGTTGACGAAATCTATCACTTCAGGCTCAGACCTGAAGTTGACGAGCAGTTCTTTCCTTTCCAGTGGAAGGGGCGCTTCGGATTCTCTCGGCAGGCCTCTTTCCATGAGCATTTCGAATATGGCGACATTGGCCTTCCTGAAGCGGTAGATGGACTGCTTCGGGTCGCCGACGACGAAGAGCGTGCTGCCGTCGCCCGGCTCCCACGATTCCGCCAGCCTGCTGATGATCTTCAGTTCAGCGTCGCTCAGGTCCTGCGCCTCGTCCACGAGGATGTGCCTCACGCTCGCATGGAGATGCGCCATCGCCTTGGACGGGGCTCCCGAATCGGAGGTAAGAGCCTGAACGGCCTTCACCTCCATCTCGGTGAAATCCAGTTTCTCAAGAAGAGGTCCGGGGAAAAGCAGCTTCAACGCTCTCTCCAGTATCGCTCGCAGGTCCATGTATCCGTTCTCGTCTATCTCATGCCTGGCTTTGTCAGCCAGCTCCGCCAGATGGCGAAGCTCCTGGCAACAGCTCTCTTCGAGGCCCAGCAGGAACTCCGCGGCGGAGCTGCCCTTGAATCCCTCGGGAAAGCCGTACTTGGGAAGAAGGCCGCCTGCCTTTCTCAGCGTCCCCGTCCCGCCTCCTGTCAGGAAAACTTCGGCTATCGTTCTCCACTCGGCGAGATCTTCCCTGCCGAGCCCGGGGATCGTTTCGGGAAGTGATAGTCCTGTGGGCGATCCGGCCAGGGCTGCTCGAAGCGCCGCATAGTCCCTGAAGTTGTCGATGAGATGTCCGCGGATCCCGCTTCCGTACTGCTCCAGGATGTATCCGATCATCTCTTCGCGGCGTTCGAAGCCCATCGCCGGGCTGAGCCCGGCCCTGTCCCTGGCCTTGATGAGAGCGGCGATCTGCCTTATGAGCTCGTCGCTCCTTCCCCCCAGCGCCGCCAGCCTCCTCGCGACGGCCGACGCCGCTTCGGCATCCTTCCCCGACAGCGCGGAAGCGACCACCTCCTCGGCTATCGACAGGAATGCGCTGGTTTCCTCCGCCTCGTCTAAGACCGAGAACCCGGGAGAGACATCGGATTCCAGCGGATAGCTCCTCAATATCTCCGAGCAGAAGCCGTGAAACGTCGATATCCTGAAAGCCCCGGGAGAGAATAGCTCCTCCTGAGGTATCTTCGTGTTCTTCAGGGCTTCCCTCGCGATCGAAAAAAGCTCCTCCTCGTTACCGTCGCGCCCTTTCGCTCCGCTGTCGGCGCTTCGCAGGGCGGAAAATATCCTTCCCCTCATCTCTTCGGCGGCCTTGTTGGTGAAGGTGAGCGCAACGATCGAATCGACGGATAAGGCATCCCTGAGAAGCGTCAGGTATCTCTTCACAAGGACCTGCGTCTTGCCCGCGCCAGCGGGCGCCACGACTATGAACGAGCGTTTCGGGTCGAGAACTTCTTTTCGTTGACGAAGGTCGGGAAGGTCATTCATCTTCCACTCCCCATCCCGTCCCGACTTCGTCCTTGTGGCAGAGGCTGAAATAGACGCACGACCTGCACTCGTTGTCGCTGAAAGGATCCGCCGCAACCGTTCCTTCTTTCATCGCCTTCCACATCGAGGCGATCCTGCCGATGTGGTCCTCGTCCTTTTCCGCCTTCACCTCGGTAAGCTTGAGGTCCTCGTTCCTCAAGGGCAGTATCCCGCCGGAAACTACCGGCGGAGCGGCTCCCTCCTCCAGCTCTCCGGCGATCTTCTTCCCGACCATCTTCTTGTAGAGCGATACCTGGCACCTGGCGGCGTCGGTCACAGAGCTTCCGCTCTTGTAATCGATCACTTCGATCCTGTTTGCGGCAGGGCTCACGTCGATCCTGTCTATCTTTCCCTTAAGCAGGAAGTCAAATCCCGCAACCCTTTCGCCGTGGAAAGAGGTCTCCTCGGCGACGATCCGCCAGCCCGACGAGGCGCGGTCATCTTCAAAGATCGCGAGCCTGCCCATCAGTCCGATCTTCCCTTCCCTACCCAGCAGGAACTGACGCACCGGCTCTTTCAGCTCTTCCTTCAGGCGGCTTTTTCGGACGCACTCCTCCGTCTTCGCCATCAGTCTTTTCCAGAGCTCTTCCACCGGCGCTTTCCCTGCGTTCTCCCTTATGACGGGAGCGCAAGCTTCGAGAACCCTGTGTATCTCAAGCCCCCATTCGAGTGGAGAAGGAAGGGACGCGGCCTCTGCAGGTTCTTCGACTTTGGCGATATCCTTCATGAAGAACTTGAACGGACAGGAAAAGAGGTCGGTCGCGTTTGTGACGCTCATCTTCTCAGGTAGATAATCTTTTCTCTCGATTAGTCGCGGGGCCCGCCTTTTCGCAGGGGAAGCTTCAAGGGCGCGGGCGAGCCACGAGCGGCCCGGAACTCTTCCGGCACCCGACAGGTATATGTTGAAGGGGCCGTGCCTTTCTCCGTCGGGGGCGAAAGGCGTCGGGAGAAGCGGAGTGTCCCCGTCCGCCAAAGGCCTCGACAGAAAGACCGATTCAGCGCCCGCGAGGACCGACATGAAGATCCGCTCATTCCTCAGGTAGTCCGCTTTCAGCGAAAGGTCATCCATCTGCTGTTTCTCGATAGGATGCAGCAGAGGGTGTTTCGGCAGAGGCGGCGGAAGGGCTCCCTGCCTGCATCCCACGATGTAGACTTTTTCGAATGAAAGTCCCGCGCCCTCTTCCAGGGCGAGGACCTCGACGCCCGCGCAGGGGGCAGTTCCCGCTTCGACCTTGGCGTTCCCGCAGACGACCGCGAGACTCCCGCGGAACTGTTCCAATCCCGAGACTTCTCCGCCCCGCTCGGCTTCGAGAAATCGGAAGCAATCGCCGAGGACTTCAATGCACCTGGCTTCGAAGCCATCCCCGGAGAGATCGAACATCGCGAGGAACGCTTTCGAGTCGGCGATCCAGAGCTTCGTCTCCTTCGCTTTCGGATGGATGAAGGGGGACAACTCCTCCCCTATTCCGAATTTTTCAATGACGCGCCTCAGCCCGCGGCCGCCTTCGCGCCTGACGGAAGTCGCCAGCTCACCCCACTCGTTCATGTCGAGAAGCCCGTGTCCTTTGAAAGAAGGAGTAGCTACAACAGAAAGCAGTTTCTCGTCGGGAAGCCCCGATCCAATCCCCAGAGCCAGGTCCAAGAGACTAAAGAGGGGAGTTTCCGCGAGGCTGACGGCCGTTCCGGGGCCGGGTCCGTCAGGGTCCTTACCCGCGAGGGTTTCTTCGCAGATGTCACTGAATATCTCTTCCAGCTTCTTCCTGTATTTATCCTCGTTATAGAGGATGGCGACTCGCTGCGCGCCTGAAATGCGATCATCGACCGCCCTGCCTGCCACAACTTCGGCTTCTTCCTCGAAGGTCTCAAAGAGCTCCACGAAGGGTACTCTGGCCCTGTCGGGCGAAAGAGAAAGCTTAACGATTTCCGTTCTTTCGGAGACAGCGTCCAGAAGCTCTTTTTCGACAGGAAGAAGCTCCTCAGGCCCGCTCACCGCGATCAAACCCGGAAGCTCCATCGACTTTCCACGCACGGCAGCCCGGACCTCGGCTACGGCCCCCGCGTAGGTTATAAGGCCACGCTTGTATATCATTTTCCTGAAAGCATCGAAGAGCCCGTTCCTGCCTAGGTTTTGCGTATCATCGGATACCTTTGCGGGATCGACATTGTAACTTTCCAGCATGTTGAACGCGCGGTGGAACTCTCCGGCAAGGTCGCGCGTATCGGGCAGCCCGCTTCCCCTGAGGACCTCCATCCAGAGCAGCAGCGAAGATTCGTATGAGAGCTGTCTCCTCTCGGGCCACAGGCTTTCGTAACTCCTGTCGACGAAGAACCTGAAAGATGAGACCTCAGGCGATTCCCACGCTTTTTCACCCGTCCCCAGCTTTCGGGATCTATGGAGACGGAAAAGCTCCTTTACCAGGCGCGGATTGCCCGTGAGGACTATCGCTCCCTGTTCCAGCAGCGCGAGAACCTCCCGCTCCAGTTCTTTGGTCGTCGCGGCCTTTATCTCTTTGACTGCCATCGGTCCCCCTCGTGAGGATTATATCTCAACCGGTCCGTTGAGGACAAAGCACCTAAACGGTGCTATGATTATTCCCGGAGGGCGGGAAAATGAAAAAGCTGTTTTTTATCGTGCTGTTCCTTGTTTCTGTTCCATTCCTCGCGTCCGACTTCAAGTGGAGCCACTCTTACCAGGAGGGCTCGTCGATAGAGCTTCTTTCGCTGGCGAACAGGGCCGCCGGCAACGCCCCGATCAAATCCGCGCAGACGCAGGGCTTTTCCCTAAACAGGCCGGCCTTCAGTCTCAAGTGCGGCACGGGGACGATCGCCTGGGAGATCGACGAGAAGAAACTTGTCCGCGGCATCTACTTCGAAGGCGCGGCGACAGTATCCTTCGGCGTCCATGACCCGGTCGAGCGGGATCACCTGGCGAGATACATAGGCAGGAACGGCATCGAGAACCAGCAGGTTGACGCGGTCTACATCCTGCCGCTGGGGAGCTGCCCCGACCTTCCCGTCATGTCGGGAGCGGCCGAGACATCTGCGGCGTTCCCGAAGCTGTCAAACCTCAAGGAATCCCTCAGAAGGGACTGTCCTGGAACGCTCTACCGCCTGCTGAACTCGGCGAACCTCGACAGCCGTGACGTCATGGTCATCTTCGAATACAACGGCGACTTGTGGGCCTACTGCCGCGATTCCCTTTCGGAAACGGAGGTTCAGTTGCTCAGGCTTTCTCATCCGAAAGGACAGTGGTGGTATGTGTGGGACCAGGCCGTCGCGATGCACGAAACCGGGGCCGGCGCCCTCGTGCCGGAGATAACCGCTGAGGAGTTCGAGCCCAAGTTCCATACGGACGTGACCGGCTACGCGATCGATTACAGGACGGACGAGAACGGGAAGCTCCTCGGCGGAGAAGCAAAGATCCGCCTTTCCCTGAAGAAGCCCCAGAGGGCTCTGCTCTTCAATTATTTCCCGGGGTACGAGATCCTGGGCGTCACGGTCAAAGGCAAAGAGTGCGGGTTTTTGAAAGAGGATTTCTCCAAAGCCTGGGGGTACTACGAATACGGGCTCCTCGTCGACCTCGGGGAAACGATGCAAGGAGAGCTCGAAGTGACTTTCAGGGTCGCGGGAAGGCTCTTCGACCTGGCCGAAGGATACATTTTCCTGAGGGACGAAAGCCAGTGGTACCCGAACATACCCGACTGGGACGGCGCCGCTTACTCGATTAACATAACAGTCCCTAAGGACAACGAAGCCATATCCATAGGCGAGCTGGCCGGGAAATCGGTCAATCCGGACGGAACGGAGACCTACCGCTGGGAATGCCGCGAGAAGGTGCGGTACGCCACTTTCGTCCTCGGCAAATTCCTCCACACGGAGGTGGACGCGGAAGGCCTCAAGCTTGACGTGGCCCTGCCCAAAGGCGTCCGCACGAACCTGCTGACACAGGTCCAAAAGTTTTCACTCAAAGAACTCAGGAACAACATCGTTTTCTACTCGAAACTTTTCGGGCCGGTCCCCTACCCCACGCTGAAGGTCGTCATCACCCCCCACAGCTACGGAATGGGATTCCCGACGATGCTGGTCCTGACGGAAGAGGCTTTTTTCAGGACCGGTTCCACCTGGCCCGACCAGATGCTCGCCCACGAAGTGGCGCACCAGTGGTGGGGGAACCTTGTCGATTCGCTTTCATACCGGGACGTGTGGCTCACTGAGGGAATGTCGGAGTTCTCTTCCATGCTCTACATGCGGGCGAGGTACGACGAAAGCAGGGTGAAGATCTACAACGAGAACATGCTCCTCGCCGGCCAGCTGGTGAAGCCTGCGACCATGAGCTCTCCCATCGACAGCGACTCCGGCGACGACGACGTCGAGAACATGAACAATTACAGGAGCGTGACCTTCCAGCCTTTCGCATGCCTGAACTTCAAGGATGTCGGGACAGAGCCCGCCCGCGACGTGCCCTTCCTCGAAGGGCCGATCTGCCTCGGAACGAGGCTTCTCCACACCTGCACATCATACCCGAGCATGGGATACACATACATCGTCTACACCAAGGGATATTTCACCTTCAACATGCTCCTGACTTTATCCGCGTTCACGAAGGAAGGCAGCGAAGGATTCTTCAGCGGATTGCGGTCCGTCTGCTCCGGGTACCGGGGAAAGAAGATCTCCACGGCCTCGTTCTTCAGGGAACTTGAGAGAGGGATGAAGATCCCCGTCGGAGCTTTCCTGAAGAGCTGGTACGAATCCAACGGGATACCGACGGTCGAAGCAAAGACCGCGGTCGCCCAGAAGGACGGCAAGTACGTGGTCACCGCGGAAGCGAAGTGCGACATGGACCTTTTCCTCCCAGCCCCGGTAAGAATAGAGATGCCCGACAAGAAAACCGCCGAGTATCTTCTGCTGTTCCAGAACAGGACTGCAAGGGGAGAATGGGTTTTGCCAGTGAAGCCGAAGGGCGTCAAGGTTGACCCGCTGAGGGCATCGTTCTGCGCCTACGGCAAGGTCAGGGAATGATCAGGGAACTGCCTTGGTCTCCTCGACGAAAGACTTCGCCTCCTGGAGCGCCCTGAGCGCAACTTCGAGCATGGAGTCGTCGGGTTCCCTCGTCGTAAAGAAATACTGGAGCGCCAGCCCCGGGAGAAGCAGTGGCTTAAGGAGGAAGAACTTCGGGAACCTCGCAGTGAGCCTTATCAGCTCGTAGGATGTCCCCGCGATCAGAGGCAGGAATATGATCCTCGCCAGCGCCTTCGCCCAGAACGGGTAGGAGTGCGGCACCAGCGTGAAGAAGAATATCGACACCACCATCACGAAAAGGAGGAAGGATGTTCCGCAGCGGGGGTGCAGCCTCGGATGCTTCCTCGCGTTCTCGACGGTAAGCTCCTCCTTCGCCTCCCAGGTGAAGACCACCTTGTGCTCCGCTCCGTGGTAGGCGAATACCCTCCTGATGTCCTTCATCAAAAGGATCGCCGCGAGATAAAGCAGGAAGACCAGCATTCTCAAAATGCCGTCGATGATGTTGAACGAAAGGGAATCCTTGCCGAAGTCCAGCGCGTTCGAGATGGCCTGCGTGGCGAGGAGGGGAAGATAGAAGAACAGCAGGATCCCGATGGCGAAAGAGACGACGAGCGTCACCGCGAGGTAGAACGGCGTTTCTTTCTTCGTCTTCTCCTTCTCTTTTTCCCCTTCCTGTTCCTCTTCTATGGCTACTTGCGCCGAGTAGTTGAGAGCCTTGATCCCCAGGGCGAGCGCCTTGAAAAGGATTATGTTGCCCCTCATGAATGGCACCTTCCCGAGAAACCCTTTGGCGTTCTCGGGGGCCTTGTCCTTCATCACCTTTATTTCGTTCTTGGGGGTGCGGACCGCGACGGCGTAGCTTTCGGGCAGGCGCATCATGACGCCTTCGATGACGGCCTGGCCGCCTACCAGCACCTGGCCGCATTCTTTAGCGAGCAGAAGGATGTTGGGGAGTTTCACGAACCCGTTCAGCTCTCGGTCTTTTCGGCCTTCTTGACGCTCCTGCCGGCAGCCTTCTTCTTCGGCTTCGCGGAAGCTTCCGCGGGGGCGGCGACTTCGGCTTTTTCCTTGGCGGGAGCGGCTTCCTTCTTGGTGTACTTCCTCTGGAACTTCTCGATGCGGCCGGCTGTATCAAGATATTTCTGCTTTCCCGAGAAGAACGGGTGGCACTGGGAGCAGATTTCGACCTTAAGCTCTTTCTTTGTCGAGCGCGTGACGAAAGTGTTCCCGCACGCGCAGGTGACCTTTACTTCCTGATAAGCAGGATGAATCTTCTCTTTCATTGAAACCAAGCCTCCATAAAAAGGCTAATAGTAACATAATAAAAGACAAATTTGCAAGGAGGCCGGGTCCATGCCTGAGGTTGACACGTCCTTGCGGTTTCGACAATAATTTTACCGGGAGGAACCAATATGGAACTGACAGGTCTCTTCTATATCCTGTTCGCCTGCTGGCTGACTCTCTGCCTCGCGGCTACGGCTCAGCTCTATTTTTTCCTTCAGTCGCACCAGGGGATCTCCACTTACAACGACATGAGCGATTTCAAGACCCTCGCGCGCTTCCAGATGTACGGGGCGCTTCTGTCGATAGTCCTGGGCGGAGGTTTTTTCCTCCTCGGGATCTACCTTCTCCTCGCATCCAGGGTGGGGCTCCTCGTGATCCTCCTGCTCAACGGTGTTATCTTCTTCCTGAGCCTTTACACCAAGAAGCTGGAGAACAGGGCGAAATCTCTTCCTGTACCCAACGACTCACTGAAAGACGAATATAAAAGAGTCATTGATGTTTGGATGCACAAGCCGTTCCCGGATTTCTAATGTGGAGAAAGGAAGCTGGGGAAGCTGACGCCTGAGCTGAAGCGCTGAAGGCTGACTAGCTGGGAGACCGGGAAGCTAGGAAGCTTGAACGCTCCATATGGAAACAGTTTCCACAATTTTAATATTTTCAATTTTCACTTTTCAATTTTAAATGCAGGCAAGGCCTATAGGGCTGAAAGCTGAAGACTGAAGTTCAACAAGGAAAAAGCTTCCACAATTTTAGATTCTTCAATTTGCAATTTTAAGTTTTCAATGGCGCGACAGCGCCAACGGCCCGCCTCGCCGCGCTCGCCTTCCCTCCGGGAAAGTCGCGCAAGGCTGCGACCAGATTCCGGATAGTCGCGCGCCCAGAGGGCTTAACATACTCCTTAGGAAAACCAAGCAGTTGGTTTTCCTGGCGAGCAAAGCAGTTGGCTCGCTCCTTCGGCACCCGAACAAAGTATTGCGCCGTGCGACGAATTCACTTCGCGCTAAGGCGCATTCCTATACGGGAGGGATTCAGCGGAGCGAGCTTGCGAGCGAAGTGTCTAAGGGGAGGGCAGAGCCCTCTTCTTTGGAAGGCCGGAGGCCAATCTGGTGCCGAAATATGGCTGGAGGATCTCGCCTACAAATAAACTTCCTGACGGAAGTTTTTCGCAGGCCCCTCTCGCGGCGCTCGCCTTGGCTTTGCCAAACTCGCGCAACGCTGCGAGCTTCTCGTCCCCACGCGAGCCAAGCAGTTGGCCCGCTCTTTCGGAAAATCTTAAATTTTCACTTTAAAATTTTCAATTTTAAATTGCGCGCAAGCGCTGATGGTGCCGAAGGGGGGACTCGAACCCCCACGCCCTTGCGAGTACTAGACCCTGAATCTAGCGCGTCTGCCAATTCCGCCACTTCGGCACAAAAGGGATTCTAATGATTTGGGGCAACCATGTCAAGCTGAATGCGACGAAAAGCTTATTTTATCTTCTCCACGCTCTCGAAACAGCCGTACCTGTCATAACGGACAAGGGTGTCGAAGGTTCCGTCCCCGTCCGAGTCGAGAAACTCCCTGCTCCTCATATTGTTGTCGTATTCGATGACCGTCCTGGGAAGGCCTTCTCCGGGAACCATAACCTCGCATCTCCTTATGATCCCGTATTCGTAATAACCAACCATGCCTGGGATTCCGTCCTCATCAAGGACGACTTCGTCTTTTTGTATATCCCCGTCGTCATAGTACGCGAAAAGATCGGGCCTGCCGTCGAAATTGCAGTCCTTTTCCGATTTCCCGGCGTAGTGACCATCCTTGTACGTGAGCCATTCATCTATCTTCCCGTCAAAATTCCTGTCGTAAGTTTGAAGCTCCAGATTCCCATTGGAATAGTAGTACCAGCTGTCGGCGCGCCCGTCTTTGTTCCAATCGAATTCCTCTTTATGATCGCCTCCGGAATGGATCCCCCTGATCTTGTCAGACAGGACGACCCCGGCGACAAAACCGATCAGAAGGAAGCTCAGCAGCGCGAAAATGGAAGTCATGCCGCCGTTCCTTTCCGGATTGAGGTTCGGAACCGGTTCGCCTTCAGGGACGGCCATCTCGGGGTCGTTGATGGCAAGCAGCGCTTTTCTTCCTCTTTCAGTATCCGCCGCGTCGACCATGATCTTGAAAACCGCAGATACGCCGTCCGTGTCTCCTTCGCCCTTCAATAGCGACTCGATATCGTTCTCCGCGAGTACGGCCTGGGCGAAATCCGCGTCGCGCTTGTTTTCGAACGAGGCGATCTCAACGAGATACTTCGGATCATCCATACATCCCCTCCTCTATTCTTCCTTTTCCGGTCTTTCCTCTCCCTCTTCTTCGGCCTGCATGTTAAATGACTCCAGGATCACTTCGGCCCTGTTGAAATCCTCGATGCTGACGAAAACGGAATAATTGCCGGGGAAGCTGTAGATCACGCCTTCCACGGCTTCGGCCTTGATTATCGATTCGATGCCGTTCTCGAGAAGGATCTCCCTGGTGAATTCCGCTTCGTATCTTTGACCGTATGTCGCGAGTTCAATGATATCGGGCTCGTTCATCGCCTGCTCCCCCGTAATTCTCCCGTATTCTAACACTCCCGGGCTTTGTTGACCAGACAGCCCTATTTCTGTATAATGCATTTCCTGGGCCTGCTTTTTAGGCTTTTGGGCCGTTAACTCAGACGGTAGAGTATCTGCCTTTTAAGCAGAGAGTCACTGGTTCGAGTCCAGTACGGCCCACCACGGCGTCCCCATCGTCTAGCCCGGCCTAGGACACCGGCCTTTCACGCCGACGACGGGGGTTCGAATCCCCCTGGGGACGCCAAAAAATCTTACAAAACCAATTTTGTTGTCCGGGGGATTCTCACCCACTTATAATTAGGCTCCGGCTTGAAATAGCGGACAAGACAGTTCCCGGTGAAAAATCGACGATCAGAAGCAGCTTCCGGAAGAATTGACGACTCTCGGTCCGCCGGTCGCGCTGCCCGCGGAACCTTCGCCTGAACCGTTGCCCCCCACCACGAGATACCAGTAGAAAGACCCCGGCTCTGTAGACGGATCGTCCGAGACAACGCTGAGCGAATTGGAGGGACCTTCGTATCTCAGGCATGAATCATCTGAGGTAGTAAGCAGGTTCTCAAGCCCGCTCCGGACGCCCCTGTGAACCTTGTATGTGGCTGCTCCGGAGAGCGGCGGCCAGCTTTGAGTTTCCTTGTCCCCGCTCCACATCTGACCGTTCTCGTATGTATCGCCGGGAGCGACCTCTCCCGGTATCGCGCTGCATATCCCCGAGCCGGTGTAACCGCAGTCCCAGGACATGGGAGGCGTGAAATTGATCCTCAGTATGGGGCGGCGCGAGGGTGTTCCGTCCTCTTTGGAGGCAAGCGCATAGGTTATTGCGGACTTCGCGTTCTCTGTATTGCCTTTGACGATGAAACCGTAGTTCGAGGCGGGTCCGTCGACCCAGTCCTGCACCGCTGAAGAGACATCCCAGATCTTCCAGCCGGCGGAGGTCCCCGCGGCGACCGAAGCCTCGGCCGCCGATCCAAAAGCAGGCATGTTGTTCCAGGTCACGCCGCTCTCCGTCCAGGTGCCTGTGACCTTGTGGACATCAAGTGTCAGGCTTCCGCCCGAGACTGTTGTGGCGTATAGCTCCAGCGTGGCTGAATTGATTATCGAACCGGCGGGAACCGACGACAGGTCGAACTCCACCAGAGCCCTTTCGGCCTGTGAGACCCTTGATCTGGCATACACCGCCGCCTCAGATCCGTAATTGTCAGCAGGAACAGACTGGTTGACGTAAGAATCGGCGGACGACGGCTGTATCACCAGGAGCGTAAGGCTTCCGGCCACCTGCTGACCGACGATGGCGGTGAAAATGTCCGATTCGTCTGCTCCGGCCGGAGTCTGCTCGACGCAGCTTTTCCCGGTCAGGTCGAAGCCTATCGCTCCTCCGCACTGCGAGAAGGAATCCGAGACCACGAATTCGAAATCGTATGCCGCGCTGCTTCCAGTCGCAAGAGTCGCGAAGGTGCCCGGATTGTTGCAGACCACTATCTCGTTGCCCGAAAGGAACGCGGAAACGCTCGTCGCGGGTGTGTTCCCGGAATTGAATACTGTCACGGGTACAGACCACTTCTCTCCTTTTTCGATCCAGTTATCCCCGTCACCCGTCAACTCCGAGAAAGCCCCCCGGGAAAGGAAAGCTATATTGGGAATGCACGCGGTAATCGTGACGCCGTGGGACGCGGAGGTTCCCGAACAACCGTTGGCGTCCGTGTATGACACGGTGTAATTACCTGTCATAGAAGCCGAATGCTGGTTGGCTGTCGCACCGGATACGGCGGTCCCGTTCCTGTACCACTGGTAGTTTGATTTGCCGGGAGTAGTAGAAAGAAGGACAGTGGAAGAAGGGCAGATGTTGGCGTTACCGCCGCTTATCGCCGGGGTCGGGTTCAAAAGTCGGGAACCCGGAGCGCACGCGCTGTTGCCGGAGGTCCCGCACGAGCTGACCGCGGCCACCCAGTAATAGTATGCCGTTCCTCCCACAGCGCTAGTGTCGTTAAAGGGGCTTGAAACGCCGGTGAAGGTGTTCAGAGGAGTACCGCATACCGTTCCCCTGTAAACGTTGTAGCTGGTCGCCCCGGAGACCGGGCTCCATGTGACCTGGACGTCTCCGCACCTGTTGTTGCTGGCGGCGACGTCCGCAGGGACCTCGGACGAACAGACGGAAAGCGTATAATTCCTGCTCCCCGCGCACGAGCCGGAGTCGGTCGCGGTCACGGTGAAATTGTAGTTTCCCGTGTTCGAAGGCGTTCCGGATAAAAGCCCCGCGGGTGAAAGGGTCAATCCTCCCGGAAGGGCGCCGGAGGTAACGGCGTAAGTGTAGGGTGCAGTCCCTCCCGACGCTGTGATTGTCTGGCTGTAAGCCGTGCCGGCGACGCCGTTCGGAAGGGAGGAAGGCAGGACCGTTATCGTCGGGCAGTTCATGCAGCTCAGGTTGAAGGTCATCGGGTCGGCGTAAGCGGATATGTTGTTGACTGCCACGCCTGTCGTAGTGCCGTCGTACTTCCTGCTGTTGGGAGTCGTCGAATCCCCGAAGCTGCGCCCCGTGACGTAGTAGTCTCCCGCGTCGGCGGAATAACCCTGCTCGATCTCCTCAAGCCCGTCGGCCTCCATCAGCCTCAGAAGCTTGTGGTCAGAATAGGAGTTGTCGTACTCATAATCGCAGTTGCCGGCCGAAAGGCGGGCGTCTACATGCCAGATCAGAAGCCCCTTCGACGGATAATCTATGTCGTTCTGCGTCTGGTTCCTAACCTGCACCATGAAATATTCCTCGAAGGAACTCCCCGTGGCTCCCGGCATGACGATCATGGCGTCCCTCGAGCTTTCCGACGGCTGCATGGACACCTGGTGCGCCCCCGAAGACCCGCAGACCGTGGGCGTGATCCAGTTCAGGAGGAACTTGCTGAAACAGCAGTGGTCGCCGTACCAGTCCATCTGGTCGAGGCCTCCCACGCCGCCGTCCGGCCCGATGGAGCTGTCGTAATCGTAATAGTCGGGAAGCCCGAGCGCGTGCCCCGTCTCGTGGATGATGGTGCTGGGCTCGAACAACCCGGAAGGGTAGCCGTAGGATTCCCACTGCCAGGAGTAGGCCCCCAGATGCTTCCCGTCAACCGTGTATGATCCGTCGGTGAAACTTGTCTGGTAGCCCCACCAGAAGCTCGCCCACGCCCCGTGGGCTCCCGTCCAGATGACCGCGAAATAGTCAACGGTCCCGTCGCCGTCGTTGTCGTACTGCGAAAAATCGTGGCCCTGGGAGTTGTAGTAATTGATGACTTCCTTTATCAGGTTCTGCCTGCCGGTCGTCGTCTGCAAAACGCCTGATCGGTTGTAGCTGGTCGTATACCAGCCGAGTGCGCTCCCTCCGATATCGAGCTGGTTGTAGGATGAACGGCGGTAGAAGTTCCTCAAACTGTCGTAAGGAAGGCCTTCCGTCCCGTCTCCGAAAAGCTTCGAGGAGATGAGACTTTGCGTGTCCCCCGAAACAGGGGGCATGTCCGCGAAAGCTATGAGTAGAACCAGGACCTTGGGATTCCCCGTAGAGGGAAGGCCTCCCTGCCAGCATGGTGGAGGCGTCATCGCGTCGGGGGAATCCTTGCCAGTAACAAGCTTGTAGAGGCGGTTGTGCGCGTCCCACACGAGACGCGGGGATGTCCTGTGGTTGCCCAGTTCCCCGGCGAAGGCGATCCTCTCCTTCAGAGTGCCGTCCTCTTTGTACTGCCTGATCTGTTCGGGAGTCGGAGGCTCCAGCGCCGGTGTAACAGAGGAGATCGCCAAAACAACGATAAAGCCGATGAACGCCGCCGCGGTCAGACCGCGCCCCGACACCCTGAAACCGTTTCCCGATATTCCGATCATTTTTCGCCTCCGAGATCTTCCTTCAAGATAGTTATAATCCCTCAATCGCCCCCCGCGATGCAAGACACCCTGTTCCCCGCCATTATCTGTTGTGTTATAATTATGGTTGACATTTTTCAGGGAGGTTTGATGCGCTACCCGGTCTACATCGATAATTACAGGCCCGCGACCCGCGCCGGATCGCTGACTTTCGACCTTCTCGTCCTGGTATCCTCCTCGCTTCTGATCGCCGCTCTGTCCCAATTGGAGTTCTTCGTCCCGTTCTCCCCGGTACCGGTTACCGGCCAGACCTTCGCGGTCCTGGCGGTCGGCCTGCTGCTGGGAAGCACCGGAGGGGCTTCCGCGGTGCTTCTCTACCTGGCGGAGGGATCGATGGGGCTTCCTTTCTTTGCGGGCGGGAGTGCGGGCGTCCATCATTTTATCGGGCCCACCGGGGGATATCTTCTTGGTTTCGTCGGCGCGGCCTACCTCGCGGGACTTTTTTCCGAGATCGGGTTCACGAGGAACTTTCCCGTGATGTTCGCGGCGCTCTCCCTTGCCGACCTTTCGCTCTATATTTTCGGCGTCCTCTGGCTCTCTTCGTTCGTGGGCAGAGAACACGCCGTTCAGCTCGGGTTCTTTCCCTTTATCTTCGGTGACCTTGTCAAGATCCTCCTGCTCTCGCTCTCGTTCCCTCTTTTCAGGAAAAGCGCGGTAGCGGAGGAACGAACTTAAAAATTCCGGTTGCTGGGGGAGCTTTCAGCTGAGAGGCCTTTGGCCAACCCCTCGAACCTGATCCAGTTAATGCTGGCGGAGGGAACGCAACTTTGATACGCCCTGTGAACGCCTCCGCCCGGGAGGCAAAGTGAAAAAGAAAGAAAGATCCTCGTCATCCCTGACCACCGCGAAGCGCGCGTTCGTCAAAGCGGCTGGTTCCGCGATAAAGGTGCCGTTCAAGGAGATCAAGCTCACAACCGGAGAAAAAGTCCTTCTTTACGACACCAGCGGCCCCTATCTCGATGGGGATCCCGCGGTCATCCCTCCGGTCAGGAAGAAATGGATCGCTTCGCGCAAGGCGGCCCGGCCGACACAGATGCACTTCGCCAAAAAAGGCATCGTCACCGAGGAGATGCGGTTCGCCGCCGTCCGCGAAGGAGTCGAGCCCGAATTCCTCAGGAAAGAGGTGGCTGCGGGAAGGGCGATAATCCCGGCGAACATCAATCATCCCGAGGCGGAGCCGATGGTGATCGGCGGGAAGTTCCTGGTCAAGATCAATGCGAACATAGGAAGTTCCGCTCTCGTCCTCGACGAAAAGAACGAACTTCGGAAGATGAAAACCGCCGTAAGGGCAGGAGCCGACACGGTGATGGACCTCTCGACCGGGGGCGACCTCAGGAAGATAAGGGAGTCCATCCTCAGGGCTTCGCCGGTTCCCGTCGGGACCGTCCCCATGTATGAAGCTTTCGAGCGCGCGGAACGGAGCGTCCTCAAGCTCTCCTGGGAACTTTACAGGGACGTCCTGATAGAGCAGGCAGAACAGGGGGTCGATTACTTCACGATCCACGCGGGGATATTGAGGGCTCATCTTCCAAAGGCGCTCAAGCGTAAGGCGGGTATCGTCTCGCGAGGCGGCTCGATAATGGCCTCGTGGATGTGCGCGCACAACAGGGAGAATTTCCTCTACGCGAATTGGGATGAGATCCTCGATATCCTCTCGAGATACGACGCGGCGGTCTCGATCGGGGACGGGCTTCGCCCCGGATGCATCGCCGACGCCAACGACGCGGCCCAGTTCGCGGAGCTCAGGACCTTAGGCGGGCTCACGAAGCTGGCCTGGAAAAATGATGTCCAGGTGATGATCGAGGGGCCGGGCCACGTGCCGCTGAACCTGATCGAAGAGAACATGGTCCTTGAGAAGAAGCTGTGCCATGGAGCGCCCTTCTACACTCTCGGCCCGCTCGTGACCGACATCGGGGCTGGAAGGGACCACATCACTTCGGCTATCGGAGGAGCGCTGATCGCGGGCTTCGGAGCTTCGATGATCTGCTATGTCACGCCCCGCGAGCATCTCGGCCTGCCGACGCTTCGCGACGTCGAGGAGGGTATCTACACCCACAAGCTTGCCGCCCACGCCGCCGACCTCGCGAGAGGCAACAGGATGGCGCTCAAGTGGGACGAGGCGATGGCCGACGCCCGCGCTTCTATGAGATGGCACGACCAGTTCGCGCTCTCGCTGGAACCCGAGCTGTCCTTAAGAACCTTCGCCGAGAGCGGCGGGGTCGCCGACGAGAAGGAGCCCTACTGCACCATGTGCGGCCCCGACTACTGCGCCATGAGGATATCGAAAAAACTCAAAGAGAAGGGTCCGGGAAAGAGGCAAATCTCCAAGCCCCGAAATAACCGCCCCTCTTAAATTTTCTCAGGTTTGGGTGTATAATCGCACTGACCGGAGGAAGGAAGATGCCCCATAATCCAAAGTTCCTCGAGCCTGAGATCCAGAAGAGGTGGGCGCAGGCCGGGGTCGCCAAATCCAAGACGGACGAGTTCAAGAAGAAGTTCTACTGCCTCGAGATGTTCATGTACCCGTCGGGCAAGATCCACATGGGCCACGTCAGGAATTACGCCATCGGTGACGCTATAGCCCGCTTCCACAGGATGCTGGGCGAGGAGGTGCTTCACCCGATGGGCTTCGACGCCTTCGGGCTTCCGGCCGAGAACGCCGCGATCAAGGGGCAGTCGCATCCGAAAATATGGACCGACACCAACATAGACTACATGAAGATACAGCTCGGAAGGCTCGGGTTCCTCTACGACTGGGACAGGGAGCTGAGGACCTGCGAGCCCGACTATTACAAGTGGAACCAGTGGTTCTTCCTCAAGATGTACGAGAAGGGGCTCGCCTACAAGGCCAATTCCCCCGTAAACTGGTGCCCCGACTGCGGGACCGTGCTCGCAAACGAGCAGGTCAACGACGGCAAGTGCTGGCGTTGCCACTCGGAGGTATTCACCAAGCAGATGAACCAGTGGTTCATAAGGACCACCGATTACGCCGAAGAGCTGTACAACGACCTGGAGATCCTCACCGAATGGCCTTCCGAGGTCATCTCGATGCAGAGGAACTGGATCGGCAGGTCCGAGGGCGCGTTCGTGGAGTTCGCCGTCGCAGGGAGCGGTGAGAAGATTAAGATCTTCACGACCCGCATCGACACGATCTTCGGCGCTACCGTCCTGATCCTCGCGCCGGAGCATCCGATGGTCGAAAAAGTGACCACACCCGACAGGAAGGATGAGGTCGCGGCCTTCCGCAAGAAGATGGCCTCGCAGGGCACCCACGAGCGCGTGATCAGCAAGGAGAAGCTGGGCGTCTTCACCGGCAATCACGCCGTAAACCCCTTCTCGGGAGAAAACGTCCCGATCTATCTCGCCAACTTCGTCCTGATGGATTACGGGACGGGGGCCATAATGGCCGTTCCCGCCCACGACCAGAGGGACTTCGAGTTCGCCACCGCCTACAAGCTCCCGATAAGGGAAGTGGTCCGGCCCGCGGGCGGCGCGCCTTCGAAGCTGGACAAGGCCTACGACGCGGAAGGCGTAATGGTGAACAGCGGCGAGTTCGACGGCATGCCCAGCGGCGAGGCGATGGCCCTCATGGCCGGGAAGGCCGAGACAGAAGGCTTCGGCAGAAAGACCGTCAACTACCGCCTGAAGGACTGGGGCATTTCGAGGCAGAGGTACTGGGGCACTCCGATCCCGATGATCTACTGCGACAAGTGCGGAACGGTTCCCGTGCCTTACGAGGACCTTCCCGTTATCCTGCCCGGCGACGTGCCGTTCACCGGGAAGGGCGACAGCCCGCTGGCCCACTCGTCGTTCGTCAAGACCGCATGCCCCTCGTGCGGGGGCGAGGCAAGGCGGGAGACCGACACGATGGATACCTTCGTCGACTCTTCGTGGTATTTCTTCAGGTACACCGACCCTAAGGAGAAGCGCGCGCCCATAAACAGAGAGGCGGTCGACTACTGGAACCCCGTCGATTTCTACATCGGCGGCATAGAGCACGCGACCATGCACCTCATCTACTGCAGGTTCTTCACGATGTTCATGCGCGACATCGGCCTCGTCCCGTTCGGCGAGCCGGTGAAGAGACTGATGTGCCAGGGCATGGTTATCAAGGACGGCAAGAAGATGTCCAAGAGCGTCGGGAACATCGTCGATCCCGACATGATGATCGAAAAGTACGGCGCCGATGCCGTCAGGCTCAACATCCTCTTCCTCGCCCCCCCGACCGACCAGCTCGACTGGAAGGAGGAAGGCGCCGAGGGAGCGCAGAGGTACCTTTCTAGGGTCTACGCGATGGTCGAGGACAACCTGGCCGAGCTGAAGGGCAACGCCATCGTGCCCCCTAACGGATCGAGGAGCCACCTTCTCAGGAAAAAGACCCACCAGACCATAAGGAGCGTCACGGAGGACTTCTCGGGAAGGCTGAAGATCAACAAGATCATCGCCGGCCTCATGGAGCTTCTCAACGCCATCGACGCTTTCAGGGAAAAGTGCGACAAGAGCGGCAGCGGCCGCCTGGCTCTCAAAGAGGAAGAACGGTTCGCCTTAAGGGAGTCGCTCGAAGCGCTTCTCAAGATGCTCTCCCCCATCGCGCCGCACATAGCCGACCACCTCTGGGAGATGCTAGGAAACAAGGGGTTCCTGATCAACCAGGCTTGGCCTTCGTACAACCCGGAGATCGCGGCTGAAGACCAGCTCGAGATACCGGTACAGGTGAACGGCAAGCTGAAGTCGGTCGTCAAGGTCGCGCCAAGCGCCTCCGAAGAGGCGGTCCTCGACATCGCGAAGAAGGACCCGAAGGTTATCGCGGCGATGGAAGGAAAGACTCTCGTCAAGGCGATCTATGTCCCCGGGAAGATCGTCACGCTGGTCGTCAAATGAGGATTCCACTTCGCGCGGCCATCCTTCTAGCTTTTGCGGTACTGCTCTCTTCATGCGGATATCATCTGCTCGGCACGGGCGGCCTTCCGCAGGGTGTCGCTTCGGTAGCGATACCTCTTTTCGAAAAGGAAGTCTCGCTCATCGTCCTCGACCAGAGGGTGACCGAAGCCGTCAGGGCGGAGCTTGCCCGCAGGGCACGCGTCCGGGTCACTTCGGAGAAGGAAGGGGCGGATGCTGTCCTAGTCGGGACGATCACCAACTACTCGGTGATCCCTCTTTCCTACGACAGCGACGGAAGGGCCAACCGTTACAATGTCAGCATAGTCGCCAGGGTGATCATGAAAGACAAGGACGGGAAGGAATTCTTCAAGCTGGAAGGCTACCGCTTCGAGGAGAGCTACGCCCGGGCGGGCGGAGGGACATCCTTCGCCAGCGAGGAGAACGTCGCCTACGACCAGCTCGCGCGCGACTTCGCCCGCGCCCTCGTCGGCGCGATTTTCGAAAGCTCCGGGGAAAAGAAGTAAAGCGCGGAAGTCATTAGAAGATAATCCTACTTTATAATAGTATCTAAGGGTTCCAGAAATGTGCGAAAAATATTGTACGTTATCCCCGAAACGATGATGCATATAACATTTCTTGATATAAGTATTGTGTCCCCAGATATCCTGGGTTGGCTTTTAAGACCCTCGGTAAGATTCTCTCTTCCATAATCTGATTCTAGCCCCGCAAAGGAGCAATTGCAACAACGCGAGGCCGGGAGGGGCCCCCGGCACGACCCTTTGCCCTGAAGCCCGAAGCATGACCCGCGCAAAAGGCGAACAGAGCCGCTTACACGGGCAAAAAAGCCATACAAGCGGCACTTGGGGCGGGGCAACTAAAGAAAGAAAACGGGGCTGAGGACGCAGGCTGCCAAGGACCGAAGGGCCGGGCACGAGGACGCAGACTTGCCTTTCCCGAAAATTTAAAAATCAGGCATAATTACTTTTTTCTGTTGCTATTTTGAAAGAAAAACCGGATCATTTTGTCCTTTAAATCAGCTTTCAGGCCTCTATGCACTCGAACCAATCCCTTCAAATGAGAGAACAAACTTTCCAGAGAATTAATGGTGT
>JAKQCT010000069.1 GCA_029559035.1 Acidobacteriota bacterium | reverse complement strand
AACGAGAAGGGGGAAAACATCTGGCTGACCGCAGAGGACATTCAAAGAGGAATCATCGAAAAAGGAGATCTTATTCTCAAGCATCATCCTGACTTTGTATATCGGGACGAGCTTCGGTTCAGGATGGCGCAGGCGTATATTGCTTTGTACGAAGAAAAGAAAGCCGTCAAGCTGTTCGAGGAAATAGTATGCGATGCGGTGAATGAGGCTGATCGCCAAAAAGCAAAGCGCTATATGGAACTGCTTGTTTCACCGGAGCATAAGGGGAGACTCTCGACGGAAGAGCAGTCCGAACAAAAGAAACAAGAGATGAAGGAGCCTCCGAAAAAATAGTGGCTTATCTATGCATTATCTCCAATTTTGCATACTCGACGACGAAGTACTATGCCGATTCGGCCGTCCCCTACATATCAAGAGTGACGACCGGCGGCAAGATTCTTTATGTGGAGGGATACAGCGGCGTAACTACAGTGTGGCAGATTGATGTCTCCACAGGGATAAGTGGGGTTCGGGGTCAAGGGGTTCGGGGTCAGGCCATGCATTATGCATTTGGGGGATAAGGTAGATTGCCGCGTTTGGCATCCCTCGAAGGTTTTCTCGCAAAGACAATTTTCTTGGAGGGGGTTAATTCGGGGGATTCGTGAATCGCCCCTACGGAAAACCAACATTCCATGTTGAACTTCAGCCTTCAGCTCTGATGTCAGCCTTCCGGACTGGTGACAGTCCTTCGCCTATGTTTTTCATCATATCCTGTTCATCCTGTCCATCCTTGTAAAACCCTTTTCACTTTTTTTCTCTGCGCCCTCTGCGGTAAAGGTCTTCTTTTCTTCTTCCCAAGCGGGAATATCCTTCACTGTTGACCGGTCAATATCTTTTTTTGCCCTCCCTCTCCTTTTTTGGTAAAATTCCTGCTCAGGGACATTTTGTCTTTGAGAATAAAAGACTTAAGGAGAAGAATATGGAGGTCAAAAGAATTCTTGTCATCAACCCCGGATCGACGGGGACGAAACTCGCGATCTTCAGGGACGGGCAGAAGGAAGCCGAGGAGCTTTCGGAGATCGAGGGCACGAAGCTTCCGCTCGTCGAGCAGGTCCCGGAGAGGATCGAAAAGGCTCTGACATTCCTGAAGAAGCACGGCGACTCGCCCCTCGCGGCGGTCGTCGGAAGAGGCGGGCTGATCAGGCCTGTTCCGTCGGGAACGATAGCCGTGGACGAAAGAATGATCGAGGACGCGAAGAAGGGTTACCAGGGCGAGCATGTCTCGAACCTCGGATGCCTGATCGCGAGCGGCATCGCGAAGACCTATTCGGTGCCCGCTTTCATCGTGGATCCCGTGGCGGTCGACGAGATGCTACCCGAGGCGAAGCTCTCGGGCGTGCCCGGCCTCGAAAGGCAGGCGCTTTCCCACGCGCTCAACCTTCACGCGGCGGCGAGGAAGGCGTGCGAAAAACTTGGCGTCGCGCTGAAGGAGAGCCGTTTCGTCGTGGCGCACCTCGGCGGAGGCTTCTCGATCGTGCCGATGGTAGCGGGGAAGATTCTCGACACCAACAACGCCAATTCGGGCGGGCCGATGTCGCCCACAAGGGCGGGAACGCTTCCCACCCAGCCGCTCATCAAGCTCTGCCTGTCGGGCAAGCACGACGCGGCGGGGCTGAAAAAACTCACGACGAAAGAGGGCGGCCTGATGGCGCACCTCGGGACGAACGACGCGAGGGAAGTGGAGAAGAGGATCGCCGCGGGCGACGAAAAGGCCGCGATGGTCTACAAGGCGATGGCCTACCAGACCGCGAAGGAGATCGGCGCGATGGCTGCCGCTATCGGCGGAAGGCTGGACGGGATCGTGCTTACCGGCGGGCTCGCCTATTCTGACCCCTTCTGCGCGATGGTTGAAGAGAAAACGAGCTTCCTCGGGAAGGTGTTCAGGTTCCCGGGAGAATTCGAGATGGAGGCCCTGGCGCTCGGTGCGCTGAGGGTCCTGAACAACGAGGAAAAGGCCATAGATTACGGGAGTATAAAATGAAAAAACTGATGCTCGGCAACGAAGCTGTCGCGAGAGGAGCGTGGGAGGCGGGGGTCGCCTTCGGCTCCGGCTATCCCGGGACCCCCAGCACGGAGATCCTCGAGGCGCTTATCCACTACGACGACGTCCTGGTGCAGTGGGCTCCCAACGAAAAGGTCGGTTACGAGGTCGTCATGGGCGCGACGCTTGCGGGAAAAAGGGCTATCGCGACCATGAAGCATGTCGGCCTCAACGTGGCGGCGGACCCGTTCTTCTCCTCCTCCTACATGGGGGTCAACGGCGGGCTGGTTGTCGTCTCCGCGGACGACCCGGCGATGCACTCTTCGCAGGACGAACAGGACAACCGCTACCTCGCGAAGGCGGCGAAGGTCGTCATGGTCGAGCCTTCGGACGTGGAAGAATCGAGATGGATGACGAAGGAGGCTTTCGCGCTTTCCGAAGAGCTGGACACGCCGGTCCTTCTCAGGATGACCACGAGGGTGTGCCACCAGACGGGCATAACCTTCCCCGAGGATAGGATCACGCCTCCGGAAAAGGCATTCGTGAAGGACATCTCGAAGTACGTCCTGCTCCCCGGCCACGCGAAACAGAGAAGGCACAAGGTGGAGGAGAGGCTCAACAAGGCGAGGGAGATCGGCAACACCAGCGACAGGTGGAGCCCGATCATCAACCCGGGGAAAAAGATCGGCGTCATCACCTCGGGCGTCGCCTTCGGCTATGTCCTCGAAGTGATGGGCGAAGAAGCCTCGATCCTGAAGCTCGGGATAACGAACCCCCTGCCGCTCGAAAGGATGAAGAAGTTCGCCGGGAGCGTCGAGACGCTTTTCGTCGTAGAAGAGCTTGAACCCTACATCGAGGAAGCGCTCAAGGCGATGGGGATCAAGGTGAAGGGGTCGGAGCTTCGGCCGTACACGGGAGAGCTGGACCTCAAGTCGGTCGAGAAGATGCTGAAGGGGACGGAGAGCGTGAAGGTGACGGTCGACCTTTCCGACGCGAAGATCAACAACAGGCCGCCGACGCTCTGCCCCGGATGCAGCCACCGCGGGATGTTCACCACCTTCCGCGACATGGGCCTTCGGGTGATGGGCGACATCGGCTGTTACACGCTGGGCGCGGTCAATCCGCTGAAGGCGATGGATTCGTGCATGTGCATGGGAGCTTCCGTCGGCATGGCCGAGGGGCTCGACAGGTTCTGCGGAGAGAAGGAACGCGGGAAGACCATCGGAGTCATCGGCGATTCGACCTTCTTCCACTCGGGCATCACGGGGCTCATCGACATGGTCGTCAACAGGAGCAAGGCGACCCTCGTAATCCTCGACAACAGCCTGACCGCCATGACCGGCGGACAGCCGCACCCCGGAACGGGGATGGACATAAAGGGGATGGCCGCTCCGAAGCTCGACCTCGTCGAGATCTGCCACGCGGTCGGCGTCAAAAGGGTGAGGGTGATCGATCCATACAAGCTCGACGAAGTGAAAGCGGCGCTCGAGGAAGAGCTTGCCGCCGAAGAAGTATCGGTCATAATCGCGAAAGCCCCGTGCGTCCTCGGGTTCAAGAAGAAGTTCAACGAACCGGTGGAAGTTACGATCGAGAAATGCATCCGCTGCGGCAAGTGCATCAGGGTCGGTTGCATGGCGATCGGCGAGAAGGACGGGTACCCGGACATCGACGAGAACCTCTGCACGGGATGCGGCGTCTGCGTCCAGTTCTGCCAGGACGGCGCGCTCAACTTCAGAAAGAAGAAGTGAGGGGAGGATATCATGAAGATCACCAACATTATGCTTAGCGGAGTAGGCGGACAGGGCATCCTGACCTCGGGCAGGATCCTCGCCCTCGCGGCTATCGACGCCGGCCTCGACGTGAAGATGAGCGAAGTGCACGGCATGTCGCAGAGGGGCGGCAACGTCGATTCCCATATCAGGATCGGCGAGAAGGTCCCGTCGTCCCTGATCCCGAAGGGCGGAGCCGATTACCTGATCTCCTTCGAGATGATGGAGGCGCTCAGGTACATGGACTACCTGAAGCCGGACGGCAAGGCGTACGTCTCGAAGCTGAAGATAACGCCGCTCAGCTCCAACCTGAAAAAGGGCGGAAGCTATCCCGAGAACATAGAGGAGATGATCGTCAAGAAGGCCCCCTCGGTGAAGCTGATCGACGCGGAGAGCGTCGCGAAGGAACTGGGGGACATCAGGATGGTCAACATCATCCTGCTGGGCGCGCTCTCGAAGGACATCAAGGTCCTGGGCAGGGCGAATTTCGAGAACGCCATCAGGGAAAGGTTCAACAAGAAGGTAGTGGACCTCTGCCTCAAGGCGTTCGAAAGGGGGATGGAAAATGGCTGAACTTCCCGTCACTTTCGCTGAAGTTGTCGCGATTGCGAAAAAGAAGGGGCCCCTTCCCGTGGTCTGCGCCGAAGCGCACGACCCCGCGGCGCTTTCGGCCCTGATGCAGGCCGAGGAGGAGGGGATCGCGACGCCGATCCTCGTCGGCGATCCGGGCAAGATCCGTCCCGCCATCGAAGAGCTTGGAAAGAAGTTCAGGAGCGCCTCGATAGTCGATTCGCCCGACGAGAAAACCTCCGTCGAGAGGGCGGTCGAACTGATCCGCGGCGGCGAGGCGAAGATCCTTCTCAAGGGCAAGGTGCAGACCGGGACTTTGATGAAAGGCGTCCTCGACAGGGAAAAAGGGCTGAGGAAGGGAAGCCTCCTTTCCGACGCGTTCCTCTTCGAGAGCAGCGTGGACGACAACAGGAAGCTCGTCTGCATCACGGACGGCGGCATCAACATCGCCCCCGACCTTAACGCCAAGAAGCAGATCATGTTGAACGCGGTCGAGGTCTATCACAAGCTGGGCTTCGAAAGGCCGAAGGTATCGTGCCTTTCGATGGTCGAGAATGTCGTGGAAGGCCACTCTCCGTCGGAAGAGGGTTTCAAGCTGCAGGAGATGGCGAAGAGCGGCGAGATCGCGGGCTGCGCGGTGGAAGGGCCTCTCAGCCTCGACCTTTCTATCTCGAGGAAAGCCGCGAAGAAGAAGGGCGTCGCCAGCGAGGTCGCGGGAGAGGCGGACATCCTCCTCTGCCCCGAGATCGTTTCGGCGAACCTCCTGGCCAAATCGACGACCTATTTCGCCAACCTGCCCCTGGGACACATCGTGATGGGCGCCACCCATCCGGTCCTGATCCCGAGCAGGTCCGACACGCCGCAGGCGAAGCTCAATTCGATAGCGCTGGCCGTCGCGCTGTTCTGAGGAGACTGAATGATAAAGGAAAGAATGCTGCTGATCATCGACGGAGGGTACCTCGACTTCATCCAGAGGTCGTTCGGCTCGCCGAGACTTGACTACGGAAGACTTGCCAACGCCATTTGCGACCATTTCGGCTACAACATGTACAGGGCGATCTACTTCAACTGCCTGCCGCACCAGTCGCAGCCCCCGACGGACGAGGAGAAGGAGGCCTTCGAAAAGAAGCGCGGCTTCTACCAGAGGCTCGAGAAGCTGGAACGGTTCGAGGTCAAGCTGGGCCACCTCGCCTTCAGGGGGGTCGACGGCCAGACAGGAAAGCCTGTCCTCGAACAGAAGCAGGTGGATGTCCTCATCACCGCGGAAATGGTCTACGCCGCCGCCAGGAGGAACGTCCCCGCGATAGCCCTGCTCAGCGGCGACGGAGATTTCCTGCCCGCGTGCGAGCTGGTCAAGCGCGAGGGGCTTACTTTCGCCCTCGTCCACGGGAGCAGGAGCGGCTCGTTCCTGACCGTCCACGAAGCGCTCTGGCAGGCCGCCGACCTGAGGCTCGAGATCACAAAGGAGTTCATCGAGCCGTTTTTGAGGGAAGGGTAGCAGACAGATCAGGGGTAGGCCGACGGCAACGGGTCATCTGCCGCGTCAGACTGCGGCGTTTCAAATCCTCAACGTACGTTTCAGTACGCCTCCGGTTTGTCCCCCTTGTCTTCCTTGCATCTAACCCGTTGGCGTCTATGCCTAAAGAAGCCAAGGCCAGAGAAATATAATTCTCTAATTTAAGCATTCCTCTAAAATTCTCCGAGCGTAAGCTCGAGAGATGGATAAAGTTCCAATATCTTCGTATAATCGAGGAATGGAATATGTACGGCTGAGCCATTGTGTATATAAATGCGATTACCACATTGTCATAGTAAC
>JAKQCT010000024.1 GCA_029559035.1 Acidobacteriota bacterium | reverse complement strand
GCTCGTGAAGTTCTCGCTCCACACCGTCACTGGCATGTTCGGGGTCGTGAAGGTGTAATAAGATCCTCCGTTCGTGTCCGTCACGCTGTTGCCGGCCACGTCCGCCGAGGTCACGGAGAAATAGTACTGGGTGCAGGGTGTAAGCCCCGCAAGGTTTATCGTGTGGCCCGTAACGTAGCTCGTAAGGTTGTCCTGGTTGGTCCCGGGAGGCGTCGACGTACCGTAAGTAACGCGGCTGTTCGCGTTCTCGTTCGTCGTCCACGTCACCGTCGCCGTCGTTCCGGTTATGTTCGTCACCGCCACATTGCTGATCGTCGGGCCCGTGCAGTCGATCGATGCTGTTGTCTGAACAGCCAAGGGCCCGCCGCCGCAGTTATCAGGATCGGTGTACTGAACGTAGAGCGTGTCGCCCGCGGTTACATGCACGACTCCAGGACCACCTGCTCCCGATGTAGTCGTGAATGACCCCGTATAGGGGGAACCCGCCCCGGTCATGGTGAAGGTCCTGTGCGTGGTGTCGGAAGTCGACCAGGCTTCGCATGTGAACGGAGATGTCGGAGCGCTCGAATCTCCAACGGAAACATTCACTGTCGACGAGCAGCTGTAGACGGTCTTGTCAAGCGCGGGAGAGCCCGTGCATTCGACGGGAATTCCCGTGGCGCAGTTGCTGCTCGCGCTGACGCAGGAGTCGTTGGCGGTCGCAGCCTGTACCCTGTAGTAGTATGTATATCCGTTCAGGCAGGCGTTGTCAGTGTAGGTAAGAGTGGGCGCCGTGACGATCGCTATCCTGTTGAAAGCCACATCGCAGTTCGACGCGTTCTTGTAGATATAGTAGCGCGTCGCATTCACCCCTCCCGTGGTCCAGTCAAGTTTGACAGAATTGTTTCCTCCGGATGCAGTGAGAACAGGCGTCGTTAGGGAAGGGCAGGAGGTGTTGTTCTGGTTCGTCGCGTCACCCGCCGCTCCGCAAGCGATCCCGTGCCTGTTCATCGCCTGGAAGATAGCCTGCGCGTGAGGCGTTCCGTTTGCAGTCCCGTCCCCGTCATCATCAAGGGTCCGCAGCACGTTGTACAGTGTGTTGCCGGTACAGCCGCTGGAAGACGACCCCGTGCAGGTGTACATGTCGTCTATCGTTATGACACCGGTAAACCATAGACGGTCCAGGAGCATCCACGCCGTAGTCAGGTCCAAACCGCAGTAATCGGTAAGGTCGTGGGTAGCGAAATCCCACAGCGCCTGGGTCGAGAATCCCGCTTCGCAGTGGTCTTCCCATCCGCAGGGGCCCTGGTAACTTCCCGTTCCGCAGGAATCCCATACCGTTCCGCCGTTATCGGCGTTGTTGGCGACCGTCCACGGGGTGTTCGCCTGGTGAACCCTCCAATCGCAGTCGCGAACCCCGGAACAATCAGTGCAGGGATCGCCGTAGCCGTCGCAGTTCCCGCTCGTCATGAATCCCGCACCGGTACAGGAATTGTGCGTCTGGATGATTGCCGTGAAGTCGGCGTATGTTTCAAGAGGAGGCGACTGGGCACCGGATCCGTCCTCATCGTCGTAAGCGTGCGCCCATTCGTGCATCGAGACTCCGGGGATCTCTCCCAAATTGTTGCATCCGGAGGCCTTCTGATAGAAGTTCACCGTCCCGCCTCCAGACGTCGCGTTGCACCAGGGACTCTGGTTAGTATGGGCTGTCATCGTGTAACTTGTGAGCCATGTGTTTGACGGGTTGTACACCTGAGCCTTCAGATTGATCGCCGTCAGGTTGTAGAACTGTGTCCTCGCAGATTTTGTATTGCCCAGACCCGCAGGGTTTCCAGAGGGAACAACGCAGTCCGCACCGGTAGTCAGGTCGGTCAGAAAGTCGGCGTCGCCTGTTGTTGTCGTGAGGCTGATACTGCCGCAGTCATCGTCAATTACCGCGTATTTTCCATTCAAGGTGCTTGTAGCGTTATTGCCGGGAAAATTACCGAGCTCGTCAGTATAGTTGTTCGGAGCGGCAAGACCGGTATCAGCATAGGGAAACGGCACGTCCTGGTCAGGAGGGATACCGTCGGACGTCTTCGCGCCGCCATGTATCCTGCCGTACCTGTTGATGTCCACGAACCTGAGGAGCTCCCCGCTGTGAGCGTCAACCGTCGCTTCCCAGGTGCCGGTAACTCCGGGCCTCCTGAAGACCATCTTGTAAACAAGGCGATAATCAGCCATCGATCCGATCGTCCCGGAGTAGCTGAAGGTGTCCATCCCCTTCCTGGTCGTCGGGATTATCGACAACATGCCTCTTTCGAGGATTTCGTCCTTATCAGTCACCATTTCACCGCCGAGATACCCGTTCATGATGTCCCAGGCCGTCTCTTTCGTGACCGCGGGCCTGGTATCAAGAGACTGGGGCGCCACGCGCGTCGATGAAACGGAGATAAGGTTGCCGTTGTTGATTATGAAATAGATCGAGGCTCCCTCGACCGGAATGCCATCGATCGTCCACTGGAAGCGGACCAGGTAGATGGAGTCCCAAACGGGAACCGTCCCGTTCGGGTCGATCACAAGCTCTTCCTGCTTCACAGGGAAAAGCCCCGGATACTTGTCGAGGAACTCTCTCGCCAGCACTTCCACCTTCTCCCTCGGAATGCACTGTATCGAACCGCAGCCCGGCGCGAAAGAACTCCACGAAAGGCTGTTAGCGGGACCAGGGATCCAGGGTATAGCGCCCCCGTCGATCAGAGACGGAACGCCCCGCCTCAGGTCTATCAGGATGCGCCATGAAGCGTCGTTCTCCGACAGGAACCTGGCGGCACCGTCAAATGACGAAAACCCATCTTGGATCGACCTGAAATCCTCTCCCGTCTGGCTTACCCTCAGCTCCGGCATCACAAATGCCAGGGAACCGAGGTTCGATCTGTCGTCATTCACCTTGTAGGCGAAGAACGACACCGACAGGAGGAGGGACAGGACGATGAAACCGATGATACACCTGGACAAATTCCGTTTCATCTCGCGCCTCCTTCACTTGAATAAATGCATATATCACTAAATCCAATGGATTTTGTTCCAAGATTTTGAGAGATAGATTTTGAATCGGTATTTTTATTCGGGGTTGTGCGCTTCGAAAAGGTAGCAAATGCGGCTCTTACAATAATTTAAACCCTCCCGCTGTGTGGAACTTAAACCCTCGATGCCCTGCAAGAAACTGATATTATCACTTCATTTCTTTCATGTCAACAGTTTTGAAGCCGTGAATTCTGTTCATATCGATCATCGGAAAACCGGCCCGTTTTCTTAACCAAGGACCTTTTGCGGGATTTGATTTCCGATATAAGAATGATCGATGGGCCTCCTGCCCCGGCCAGGAATTCAAAGGCCGGGATGATTTTGGTTCTTGCCCCCCTCGCTTCTCTGCAGTCTGTTTCAAATCAGCCTAAAGGAGACCCTTAACGCCGATTCACTTGACAGAGAAGAAATAACTTCATATACTTGAATGGAGTGGAAGGGATTAGAGGAGGTTTATGAGGCGAAATGGCTGAAAAACTTGGAGAAATGCTTTTAAAGGGGGGGCTCATATCCGAGCAGCAGCTTCAAGAGGCTCTTCAGCTTCAG
>JAKQCT010000014.1 GCA_029559035.1 Acidobacteriota bacterium | reverse complement strand
CTTCGGGAAGTGGAAGGCGGCAAGGCAATAGCGGAGGTATGCCGTGAATACGGGGTATCAGAGGCGACGGTTCACCGGTGGCGGGAGAAGTATCACGGTATGGACAAGGAGCAGCTTCACCGGCTTAAAGAGCTTGAAGCTGAGAATGCCAGGCTAAGGGGCATCGTGGCGCAGCAAGCGATGGACAACGCGGCGCTGAAGGACCTTCTCGGAAAAAAATGGTAAGCCCTCCCATGAAGCGGGAGGGCGTGGAAGTGCTGATGAAAGAACACGACCAGTCACAGAGGCGTGCGTGCGACCTAGTTGGCATCGGTAGAAGCAGTTGCAGGTACCAGCCCAGGATGCGCGAAGGTGAACTTGTATTGCGCAAGCGGATTAGAGAACTTGCGGGTGGTCACAAGGAATACGGTTTTGGACAGATCTTTCAAGTGCTGGACAGGGAAGGCTGCAAAGCGAATCACAAGAGGCTTTACCGGCTATGGAAATCGGAAAGACTCCAACTGCCGCGCAAGAGCACGAAGAAGCGCTATAAGGGGCCGAAGGGAGAAGTTCTCCAAAAGGCCGAACATATCAATCATGTATGGAGCTACGACTTTGTGGAAGACAGGACGGTGAACAGCAGGAGGTTGAGATTGCTGACCGTCATGGATGAATACACGATGGAAAGCCTTGCGATCAGGGTGGGCCCGAGCATGTCTTCGGAACGGGTGATCTCGGTGCTTGAGTGGCTTGTGGCGACGCGCGGCGCTCCTGAGTACATGCGCAGCGACAACGGGCCGGAGTTCATAGCGAAATCCGTAAGATCATGGCTGGATAAACACGGCTGCGACACCATCTTCATTACGCCGGGAAGCCCGTGGGAAAACCCATACATCGAAAGCTTCAACGGGAAACTCAGAACCGAGTGCCTGAACAGGCATGTGTTCATGAATGGAAAGGAGGCGCAGGAGATCGTAGAAGCATGGAGACAAGAATACAACCAGTTTAGACCGAAGAAACGGTTTGGAGGATTGTCCCCGGCCATGTTCGCGGCCACAGCGGCAAGCTCGCCTCGGCCTACGGCCTCAGCTTCCTTGCCGCTCAAAAGGAAGGATGGTATCCTCTCATTGTAAGTGGTACAAAAAATGGGGAGGGGTCACGAACGGGGCGCGACGACTGCGCCGCAAGCGCGGCGTTCTTTAGCCCCCGCCCGAAGGCGGACGCGCCGGACGGCCATTGCCCGCGGAAGTTCCCGGAGCGAAGCGAAGGGCTTGTACATAAGATGCCTTATGTAAACCCGGAGGGCGAGCGGAGCGAGCCGGGCGGGGAATGTCCGATAAGCGGCCGCTTATCGGAGGCGATTGCAAAGGCCGTGACGGAGGGAGGCCGGGAGGGGCCCCCGGCAAGGCTTTTGCCCTGAAGCCCACAGCATGACCCGCGCAAGAGGCGAACAAAGCCGCTTACGCGGGCAAGAAGGCCAAACGGAAGGACGGCTTGGGGCGGGGGCAACTAAATAAAGAAAACGGGGCTGCGCCCGCAGTCAGCCAAGGACCGAAGGGCCGCGCACGAGGGGGCAGACCTACCTCCGGGATGGGTGGGAGGGGAAAATATCCTACAATTCCCCGAGCTAAGAAGAAAAGCGAATTAGTCGAACACAGCAAGAGTACTTCTTTCCAAGAGCATTAAGAAGTGTTGAATCAAGGGATCGAAGAAATTCCTTTGCTTCTTGGGGACAGCGTTTAAGATCTATGAAGAAAAGGAATCCGTCATATTCAATTTTGATGTAAGGCTCATCACCAACCACTGACCATCCTTTGCGAACGAGATCGTCCCGAATCACAATAAATGGTTGGCTTTGGATAATAGCTTCTAGGTTCGCAAGATCATTAGTAGAAGCTTTCCCGTGACCCCATGTTTTACCGTTAAGAGTTCGCATCACGATCTTGCCTTTGCGGTCAAATTGGAAATTGTATACTAGCGCCAACTCCCCTGACGTACAGTAAGACACTTTTAAATTGTCCACTGCTTTGTCGTTTGAAAATTCAGCCACAGAAGCTGACTGGCGTGTTGCCACACAAGCACTGCTCAGGATTACCAAGATAAAAAAAAGTAGCTTACAAACCTGCATTCGCACGGAGAATCTCCACAAAATATACCTTGTTAGGTTTTTTCGGGTCATAGAAGGGCACTTTAGCATATTGCCCACTCTTCGATGTATCAAAAATGAAATAATCTCTCCTTTGAAGCAGGCCTCTCTCTGCTCGTATCTTGTTTTCGAACTCAACCGCTGGCCCCTTCCATCCTTTGTCTTGATATGATGCACCGGTCGCTTTATCTACATCCCCCCACTGATTAACAGCATGCCAAGTCTCATGCACAAGAGAAGACCCAAGATTGATTGTAGAAGGATTAACTTTCCCATAATTGGCACCTTCAAATGTGCTGAAGTTGATGTGAACATTTGTAGTGCCTTGCTCCCAATGACTTTGGTCGGTAGTTGCATTCACATTGTACGTTGTCTCGGATGAAATGGCACTGTTTAAAAACTCAGTCGCCGTGGCAGAACTGTTTTCACCGATGCTGACAAGTTGGAGGTTACCTTCTTTGTCAACTTCATATTCGTTGCCTGTATATTCCTTTAGGCCCTCAATCAAAGCCCCTTGCTGTTCTCCAGTTAATTTCGCAAGACTTATGACTTCGCCAGTTGGATCAACATATGCGATAGGATTATTTTCAGTATAACTGTAGCGATTCCATGATTGCGGATCGTTGCATCTTGCACTTCTCATTGCCGGATCCGGCCTCATGAACCTTCCCATGCTAGAGGCATAGTATCTTGCGTGCATTAGATACTGTAGCGACTGATCGGGCTCTGACCACTGAAGCGCCCAGGGCGTAGACGGGCGGGGCGATGGAAGCAGCCCAAGGAGCATCGAAGGGGGCAGGGCTGTTTTGCCGGCAAGCATGTTTTTCTCCATGGAGATATTATATCACCGCTCATGTCAAGGTGGTAAGTAAAGAAGGCAACTAAAGGAAGAAGCGCTCCATGCCCACGGGGATCTCGGTTTCAGGCTCTTCGAGGGCTGCGCGGATGTCGAGGCGCTGCATCTCTTCTTTTAGGAGCTTGATCTCCACGTGTGCGTATATCTGCGTCGTGCCGATCCAGTTGTGGCCGAGCATTGCCTGCACGTGGCGGATTGACGCGCCGTTCTCAAGAAGGTGGGTTGCGAAGGCGTGGCGCAGAAGGTGCGGAGTAATAACAGGCTCGATCCCTGCATTTTTACAGCGTTCCTGGAAGACCGCGTTGAGGGTCTTCGGATTCAACCGGCGGCCGTGCTCGGTTATAAAGACCGCCTGGCTTTGCGGGTTCAGCTCCGGCCGCCCGCGCTGAAGGTAAAGCGCGAGAGAGCGCAACGCCCTTGCCCCCACGGGGACGAAGCGATCTTTGCCGCCCTTGCCCTGTATCACGCTGACAACACCGCCCGCCCTGTCAACGTGGCTGAGGTCCAGCGCGCAAAGCTCCGATCTCCGTAGCCCCGAGCTGTAGAGGATCTCGAAGATCGCCTTGTCCCTGAGGCCAAGCGGGCTTTCATCGGGAGAGGAGAGAAGAAGCGCGATATGCTCCCTCGGCGGGGTCTTGCGGAAGCTCTTTCTCAGCCTTCCCGGCTCAAGGTTCAGAGCGTCGCTTCTTACAAGGCCGCCCTCTTTTGCGGCGAAGCTTAAAAAGCCCCTTATGACGATCTTCTCGTGCTGGAGGGTATATTGGCTCAGCGGGGTCTTCTTGCGAAGGCGGGACGGTCGTCGCGCTTCATCGCCCAGGAAGCCTTCGATGATCTCAAGCGTGATCGCCGATAGTTCGGTGATCCCTTTTCGGTATAGCCAGGCTGTGAAGAGCCTTAAAAGGCAGGCGTAAACAGAGCGGGTGCATGGGGCAAGCCCGCGAGCTGCGATATGCTCCAAGTAAGCTTCAACCCAATCATCAAGCGTTTTCACGGGGATGGCACGCCCTGTGCACCTTCTTTAAATCGGTGATGTCAACGTGGGTGTATATCTCCGTCGTTGATAAAGAGCTGTGGCCGAGAAGCACCTGTATAACCCTTATGTCCGCGCCCGCCTGCAAGAGGTGCGTCGCGCAGGTGTGCCTGAGCGCGTGGGGAGTGATCGTCGCCGGCAAGCCCGCCTTTACAGCATACTTACGGACGAGGTCTATGAGATTCAAGCCCGTTATCTTCCTTCCGTTCTTTGTGAGGAAGAGAAGGCCGCGTTCATAGCCGCTAATAAGAGCGGGCCTTGCATTCTCAAGATAAAGCGATAGCCAGTTCATTGCGATCCTGCCTATCGGGACGACGCGGTCTTTCATTCCCTTTCCCGTTACGCATACCTGGCCCGCCTCCCTGTCAACGTCTATTATCCTCAAGCTCCTCAGCTCCTCGTTGCGCATACCGGTGGCGTAAAGAAGCTCAAGGATCGCCCTGTCCCGCAAGCCCAGAGAAGTTTCCGTGTCAGGCGCGCTAAGGAGCGCAAGCACCTGCTTGCCCGTGAGGATGCCTCTCGGAAGCGCCTTGCGCCTCTTCGGCTGTTCAAGAGAGGCCGCCGGGTCTGTAAAGATTATTCCCTGCTTGAAGAGGTAGCGGAAGAAGCCCATGAGTGCGGACAGCCTCAGAAGCTGTGTCGCAACCGAGAGCGGCATGCTCTTCTTGCCCCTGCTCCCTTCGCAGAAGTAGAGCCAGTTCTGATAGGCGCTCAGGTCTTCGTAGGAGAGCGAAGCGAGGTCCTCGGCCTTCGTCTCATTCTCAAGGTAGTCCAGGAAGAAGCGAAGGTGCTGCTCTATGCTCTCTATCGTCCTTTCAGCGTAGTTCAGCGCCTTCAGGTGCTCCAGGTATCTCGCCTTAATTACGGGCCACATTTTCTTGGGAGCAGCCATTTTTTCCCTTTAGTTGCGTTTTCCGCCTTTTCCCGCAAATTCCTCTAAACTCACTGATATTCAGTAAGTTAGGAGGATTTCAGGTTTCCGCAAATTCCCGCAAGGTTCACAAATTCACCCGCAACTTGCTTCATCTCAAGTAGTTAGGAGGCCGTTCCCGGAAGGGGCGATTTCCGCAAGGTTCACAAATTCTCCCGGTTCTCCATCGTCACCAGGGACGGAGCCTGGTCGTCGCCGTCATCGAGGAGCGCGTATTGCGCCCGCCTGCCGGTGCCGCTGAAGAACGCGCTGATGTACTCGTGGTCGCACAGTTCCCTAAGATGGACCCTCAACTGCCAGTAGGTCCAGCCCGTGAGGCGGGAGAGTTCTTTTCGAGTTACCGTCGGCTCCGGGATCGCCATCTCCGGGGGAAGGTCTTTTCTCAGGGCTTCCCCCTTTGCCTTTACAAGCGCTTTGATCTCCTCGTAGAGCGAGCGGCCGGGGGCGGAGAGTTCATCAAGGCCGCGAGCAAGCGCGCCCTTCGCCAAGGCGTCCACCCGCTGAAGGTCCTCTTTCGTGATCTCAACGTATTCGATGGCGATCCCAGCCCGCTCGGCCTTGTGGACGGGCCGCTGGAACTGGTGAAGCAATGCCATAGCCTTCAAGAGGGTGAGGTATTTTTTCTGCTCCCTTCTCATCTTCAGGCCGTGCGCGGGATAGGTCAGCTTCCCCGCAAAGGGGTTTAATACTTTCAACGGCCTGAGGAGCCTCTGGACGTTCTGGTGAAGCCTCATCGTCCGGTCACGCTCCGCCTGTCTTAAAAGCCCTTCAAGGGTGTCTTCGTCCCTCTGCGCCTTCAGTATCCTTGCGGTCTGCTCATGGGTCTCGTTCACCGTCACTTCAAGGAAGCGGTTGCGCGTCTCATAATCGAGCGCTTCGGGGTTCGTCGTCGTGAGCATGATGGCGACCGGCCCCCTTACGCGGTAGCTGTCGGTCTTAAGCTTGCCGGTCTGCGGATCGGTGCGCGTCGCTCCGATGGTGAGCGTCTGCGAGGATTGCAGGTTCCTTATCGCGTAGGTTGCGCTCTCCGCCCCGGTCTCTTCTTCTATCGCAAGCACCTTGTTCACCAGTGCGTTCTCCTCCTTGTAGAAGAGCGCCTGTCCTGTGATCCTCGTGTACTTCACCAGGCTCTCTTCCGGGACGAAGTCGCAGACAGCATCCTGCACCGTGCTCTTGCCCGCCCCGGATCGCGCGAGGATCATAAGCCCGAGGGGCTTGTCGAGAAGGCGGGATACCGTCGCGAGATACCCCAGCGCGAGAGCCTCACGCTCACCCACACACCCCAGCCGCTCCATGTCGGCAAGTACGCGATCCAGAAGGCGGGGATCCTTGAGAACACGAAAATAGGGGTCAGGCAATGCATTATGCATTGAGTTGAAAAGTAGAAAATAGGGACAGTCACCTATTTATGGTAGTGTCAACTTTTTTTCGCACATTTCCGGAAACTTATGAACAAGGAAAATCTCCCGATCCTTTCCGAAATTGAACGGCGGAAGGTTCGTTTCAAGGGGGTGGGAATCTCCCTGATTATCAGTCCGTTGTTTGATTGACGAAGATTCGAACTTATGCTAATTTGAATGATTGGGAGGATGGATGGCGGAAGCTCCCCTGACGAGAAGAGAAGAGGAGATCCTGCTCGGCGTGTTGAGGCTGTACGCCGATTCGAGGAAACCCGTCTCTTCCGCCGATCTCAGAGAGAACTGCAGCGAGGATATCTCAACCTCCCTGATAAGATCCGTACTTAACAGCTTGGAAAACAAGGGATATCTGGCCAAGGAGCATGTCTCTTCCGGCCGGATACCGACCGATCTGGCCTTCAGGTATTTCGCCTCGATGGCGCTTAAAAACCTCTCCTCGATTGACCTGCGGAGAAGCTTCAGGCGTCCTCAGGAGGGGACGAGGGACATCAGGACGATGGCCAGGGAGATCTCCAGGGCAATATCGGCGGCGCACCGCTCCGTAGGTTTCGCGACAGCGCCCTCGCTCGTGGATACAAGGCTTTCGGTATGCGAGCTTTACCCCGTTTCGCGCGACAAGATCGTCTTCGTCGCGCTGGCGCAGGGCGGGAGGATCATAGAATGCGTCCTTGACAGGAGACACGGCTACAGCTGGGAGCACCTGAGGAGCTTCAGCAACTACATCACCCGGAACTACAGGGGCTGGACATTCCGAGAGATCAGGAACCACCTGAAAGTGCAACTTGTAAAGGACAGGGAGAAGGTCGCCGACTGGGTCCTCGAAGCTCTTTCCCTGATAGCGCCGGCCGTGGAGCAGCTCCCGTCGGACGTCGAGCTTTTCTGGGACGGCCTGGAATGGCTGGTGGACATACCGGAGATCGCCGTCGACAGGAGATCGCTCAAAGCCCTCGTCGAAACGGTGGAGAAGAAGGAGAGGCTCCTGGGAATCCTGGACGAGCTTCTAATGAACGGAAAAGGGGGCACGATCGCGCTGGGAGCCGACTGGCCAAGGGGGCTCAACCCGCCTTCGCTGACGCTTATCGCCGTTCCATACGGCGCCGAAGGCTGCGGCCGGGGAGTCATCGGCCTGATAGGGCCCAAATCGATGAAATACGACGAGGCGCTTCCGAACCTGTCATCTTCGGCGCTGATCCTGACAGAAGCGTCCATGGACCTTTCCGCCGGAGGGAGAGAGATTGGCTGACGAAAAAGACATAACGACGAACGACGACATTTCGATAGAGTTCGTGGAGCATCCTGAGGGGGAATCCAGGCCCGAGCCCGAGCCGGAGCCTGTAATGCCTCCGGCAAGGACAGCGCAGGGGAAAAAACCGGAACCCGAGGCAGAAGAGGACGGAGAGACGGCGGAGAAGCTACGCCTCGCCGAAGACAGGCTCCTCAGGCTCAGGGCCGATTTCGAGAATTACAAGAAGAGGGTGGACAGGGACAATGCCGAACTCCAGGTCAGGTCTCAAATGGAGGTCCTCAGGAAGCTCCTTCCTTTCCTCGACAACATGGAGAGGGCTTTCGACAACATCCCGGAGCAGCTCGGCGGTTCCTACATCGAGGGGCTGGAACTCTCCCTGAAGGACCTTGAGAACGGCATGAGAACCTTCGGACTCGAGGAAGTGCCGGCCCTGGGAGTTCAGTTCGATCCGGCGCACCACGAATCTCTCGGGTTTGAGAGCGACGACGAAAAAGAGGATAATGAGGTCTTGAAAGTGTGGGAAAAGGGCTATCTTTTCAAGGGGAAACTGCTGAGGCCGGCAAAGGTGTTCATAAACAGGAAGAGCGCGGCAAAAACCGCCTCCGAAAACGTGAAGGAGAACGACAATGGCTAAGGTCATAGGCATCGACCTTGGGACCACCAACAGCTGCATGGCGTTCATCGAAGGCGGCGAACCTACCATAATCCCGAGCCGGGAGGGAGGGCGCACGCTCCCCTCGATAGTTGCGTTCACCGAACAGGGAGAGAGGCTGGTCGGAAACCTCGCGAAGAGGCAGGCGGTCACCAACCCCACGAACACCATCTACGCAGTCAAGAGGCTGATCGGGAAGAAATACGGCGACGCCACCATGACGACGGCCAGGGAGGTCCTCCCTTACCAGCTTGTCGAGGCCCCCAACGGCGACATAAGGATAAAGACCTATTCGAACGAATACAGCTCGCAGGAGATAAGCGCCTTCATCCTCTCCGAGATCAAGAAGAGCGCGGAGGAGTTCTTCGGGGAAGAGGTGACAGAGGCCGTCATAACGGTTCCGGCCTACTTTTCCGACCCCCAGAGGCAGGCGACGAAGGACGCGGGAAGAATCGCGGGTCTCGATGTGCTCAGGATCCTCAACGAGCCGACGGCGGCGTGCCTCGCCTTCAACCTGGAAGAGGCCGCAGCCAAGACCGTCGCGGTGTACGACCTCGGGGGCGGGACCTTCGACATCTCGATCCTGCGACTGGGCGAGGGGCTCTTCGAGGTCATCGCAACGGCCGGCGACACTTACCTCGGCGGCGAGGACATGGACCAGTCGATAATGCGCGAATTCATGAAGCGTTTCGAAAGGGACACGAGCCTGGACCTCGCGGGCGACAGGATGGCGCTCCAGAGGCTGAAGGAGGCCGCGGAGAGGGCGAAATGCGACCTCTCGGTGGTTGAGAGCGTGGACATCAACCTTCCCTTCATAGCCGCGGACGCGAGCGGCCCTAAACATCTCCAGACCACCCTGACACGAGCCCAGCTTGAAGATCTTATCAGGGACACCGTTGAAAAGACCAAGGCGCCCTGCCAGGAGGCTCTGAAGATCGCGGGGATAAGCGTATCGGACATCGACGAGGTCCTCCTGGTCGGCGGGCAGACAAGAACGCCGATGGTCATCCAGACCGTCAAGGAGATTTTCGGAAAGGATCCGAGAAGGGACAAGAACCCCGACGAGGTGGTCGCTCTCGGAGCTGCTCTGCAGGCCGGGATCCTCAAGGGTGACGTCAAGGAGATCGTCCTCCTGGATTCTATTCCGCTGAGTCTCGGGGTTTCAACCAAAGGCAATCTCTTTGTGAAGCTCATCGAGAGGGGATCGGCCATCCCGACTAAGAAGGGCAGGATATTCACGACCGTCGCGGACAACCAGGACAGCGTGGAGATCCATGTCCTCCAGGGCGAGAGGGAGATATCATCGGAAAACATTTCTCTCGGCAAGTTCGACCTGGTGGGGATACCTCCGGCTCCGAAAGGCCTGCCGCAGGTGGAGGTGACATTCGACATCAACGCCAACGGGATCGTCTCCGTCTACGCGAAGGACCTGATGACGGGCAACGAGCAGAAGATCGTCGTCAACCCTTCATCGGGATTGAGCGAGGACGAGATCCAGAGGATCATCGACGACGCGAAGGCCCGTGAGATCGAGGACAAGAGGGCCGTCGAGATCCAGAAACTGAAACTCAAGCTTGAGCGGCTTGTCGAGAGCATAGAGAAATCCTTCGCCGAGTTCGGGGCTCTTCTTGACGCCGAAACAAAGACCAAGGCCGAGAACGCCATCAAGCAGGCCCGTAAGGAGGTCCTCTCCGAAAGCACCGCCAACCTGCACGAAACGTTCTTCGAGCTGAGCGACATCTCCCACAAGATCACGGAGGCGATAATGAACGATCCGCTGGCCCAGATGGGCATCAAGCCTGATTCCGAGGAAGCGCCTCCCCAGAAGGAAGAAAAGAAATAAGAAATGAGCGGAGCCGGCGATTACTATGAAATTCTGTGCGTCCCCAGGGACGCCACACAGGAACAGATAAAGGTCGCCTACAGACAGGCGGCCCTGAAATACCATCCCGACAGGAACCCCGGCGACAAGGAATCGGAGGAGAAGTTCAAGAAAGCCTCCGAAGCTTATTCCGTCCTCGGGGACCCCGACAAGCGGGCCCAGTACGACAGGTACGGAAAGGTCGGGGGAGCCGGCGGAGGGGTCGACTGGGACTCGGCCGTGTTCGACGATTTCGGAGACCTCCTCGGCAACCTGTTCGGGTTCGGCGACCTTTTCGGCAGGGCAGGCGGGCGCGGCGGCCCTCACCGCGGGTCCGACCTGAGGTACGACGTCGAAGTGAGCCTCGAGGAAGTCCTGCTCGGCTGCGAAAAGGAGATGGAGATCCCGCACGAAGAGCCCTGTCCGAAATGCTCGGGGACGGGCGCGAAGGACGGGAAACGCTCTACCTGCGGAGCCTGCGGCGGAAGGGGAAGCATATTCTATCAGCAGGGATTCTTCACCGTATCCAGGGGCTGCCCGCAATGCTCGGGCGAGGGAACGATCGCCCGCGAAAAATGCGGGGAGTGCGGGGGGAAAGGAAACGAATACGGGACCAAGAAGATCAAGGTCAAGATTCCGCACGGAGTTGAATCCGGTTCGAGGCTCAAGGTCCCCGGACAGGGGGAGCCTGGCAGGAAGGGAGGTCCCAGGGGCGACCTCTACATCTTCATAGGCGTCAGGGACCATCCGTTTTTCCTGCGCGACGGGGAGAACCTTCTTTGCAGGGTGGACATATCGCTCCCCGAAGCGGTCATGGGGGGCGAAGTGGAGATAGAGACGCTTGACGGGAAGCTTGAAAAAGTCTCCGTACCTCCCAACACGCAGCACGGACAAAGGTTCAGGATAGCGGGAAAGGGCATGCCCAGGCTGCACCACCGGGGAAGAGGCGACCTTTTCGTAGAAGTCAGGCTTCGGACACCTTCAAAGATCTCAAGGGAAGAAAAGAAGCTGTGGCAGGAACTGCTCCGGCTTGAAGCAGAGAAGAACGATAAAAGGGAATCCTTTTTCAGGAAGATATTCAAGGGAGGAGATTGATATGGCAAGGAAAACCGCATTGGCGCTCTCCTTTTTCATGATCATTTCGTTCCTGGGCTGCGCGGCGATGCTCGAGCCTCCCGCAGACATCCAGCGCTCGGTCGATTACCTCAGGCAGGACATCCAGAAACTCCAGCAGGAACAGGCGGAACTCTCGAAAAAGATCCAAGCCATGACCGGAATGAAAGGGGAGGCCGTTCAAGAGGCTCCCTCTGAAGTGCCGCAGGCTCCTCCGAAGCTGGCGATCGAGGATCCTGCCAACCTTTCCCAGGACCCCGGAGACCTTTACAAAAAGGCCATGGATTTCATGAAGGACGGCAGGATAGAGGACGCCGAAAGGGCTTTCGCAGATTTCATCGTGAAATTCCCCCAGAGCGACCTTGCCGACAACGCGCAGTACTGGATAGGGGAATGTTTCTATTCGCAGAAGAAGTTCCAGGAAGCGAAAGAGGGGTTCGCCGCGGTGGCGGAGCATTTCCCCTTCGGGAACAAGGTCCCCGACGCCCTTTACAAGGAGGCCCTCTGCGCAGGGACTCTGGGCAATACGGAGGAAAGGACGTCCCTACTTAAACAGCTTGTGGAGAATTATCCTTACTCCGAAGCTTCAGCGAAGGCGGAGGACCTTCTCTCGCAGATCGAGAAGAGCTCGCCCTGACGCCCGGAAGGCCAAAAAACAAGGAAGGTGGCCCGAAAATGACCGGTGAGACCTGGAAACCGCTGGAAGCACACGCCTCCACCAAGAAATTCTTCTGTGGCGAATGGAAGGGCAGGCCAGCCCTGATGATAAAGTTCGAGAGAGGAGAAGACGCGGAGAGGTTCGCGGCCATCACTAAGTTCCTGCTTTCAAAAAAGGTCCCGGTCCCGAGGGTGCTCTCAGCGGACGACGAAAAGGCTGTCGTGACTGAGTTCGTGGAAGGCGGTCTGTTCTCCGCGGAGAAGAGGTCGGCGCCTTATCTCGACAACATCCTGAATGTCGCCGGGCTTTTCGCAGGCATCTCTCCCGGGGATCTTCCGAAAAGCTTCAAGCTCAACAGGATGGATATCGACAGGCTAAGGTTCGAGATGAACTTCTTTTTCCTGAATTTTTGCGCTTCCTACCTTTCGCAAAAACCTTCCGAGAAGGTAAAAGAGGCCATATACAATCTGGCGGAGGAATTGAGCCTCGCTCCTGCGGCGTTCGCCCACCGAGATTACCACTCCGAGAACATAATGGTGTCGAAGGGTTCCATCTACGTCGTGGACTACCAGGACGCCCTGCTTGCGCCGAGATGCTACGATCTCGCCTCTCTCTACGTCGACGGTTACAGGACACCCTCGGCGGCGGAGAAGAAGGCGATCCTCGAACGCTCCCTGAGATCTGTCGGAGGAGGAGGAGGCGCGGAGTTCAAGAAGACGGCGCTTCAGCGCGCTTTAAAGGCGTTGGGGACCTTCGGCTACCAGGTAGTCCAGAAGAACAAGGAAAGATACAGGGACGCAGCCGTAAGAACGGCGGGATATCTAGATGGGCTCGCTTCCGAGGAAACCCTGTCAACTCCCGATGCCGTTGATTTCGTAAGGACGATCAGGAAAAAACTTACATAGGTATCGTGTGGTTGAGCGGTCCCAGACCCTTTCCGATCTGGAAGGGGTGCTGCATGGCCTTTGCGAGGTACTGCTTCGCCTTTTCGATGCTCTCGCCCATGCCGAGCCCGCGCGCGATCAGCGCTATGACTATCGAGGAGAATGTGCATCCGAGCCCGAGAGTGTTCTTAGTTTTGAGGCGCGGCGCTTCGAACACATGGAAGTGGCTTCCGTCATACCAGAGGTCGAGAGACCTCACCTCCTGAAGCTGGCCTCCGGTGACGATGACGTGTTTCGTCCCGAGCCCGAAGAGTATCTTCGCCGCCTCTTTTGCATTGTTCATGTCCTTGATCGCCACTCCCGTGAGAAGTTCCGCCTCCTTGATGTTCGGAGTGACGGCGAACGCCAGGGGGATGAGCTTGCTCTTTATGGCCGCCACGGCGTCGTCGTTAACAAGCCGCTGCCCCTCGTGGTTGAAGATGACGGGGTCTACCATCAGTGGGCATTTGATGTTCAGCGCGTTCAGCAGCGATGCGACGATCTCGATGCTGTTGGCCTCGGTCAGCATGCCTATTTTCGCGGCGTGGAGGGGCATGTCCGAAACGACCGCCTCCATCTGCTGACCCACGAACTCCATCGGGATCGGGAACACGCCCTGGATCCCCGAGGTGTTCTGCGCTATGATCGCCGTCGAGACAGGCGCGCCATACACGCGGAACGTCTGGAAAGTCTTGATGTCGGCTACTATGCCCGTCGCTCCGCTCGAATCGAATGGCCCTATCGTCAATATCGTCCTGTTCATCTTTCACCCCTTCTTTACCATTATACTCCCTGGAACGCGTTTTCCGCAAAAGTCAGAAAAGCGGGAGGAGGACGTTTCGCGATGGAACCGTAAAGGAGTACAATGAGAAAGGAGAGGAGACAGAAGGGCGGGATGACGATCACGGTGGAACGGGTCGAAGAACTCATAGTTCTTAAGATAGACGGGAAGACATCCTTGGTGAGGATAAAGGATGTCGTCAACGAACAGGTCGAACAGGGAAATAAAAAGATCGTTGCAGACCTGAGGGGAGTGTCTTTCATAGATTCGGCCGGGCTCGGAGACCTCATGGCGGCATATACGATAGCGAGGCGGTTCGGAGGGGTCATCAAGCTCGTCAGCGACTCGAGGAAAGTTGACGACCTTCTCGACATTACAAGGATCTCGTCGGTGTTCGACAAATACGCTACCGTGGAAGAGGCGGTAAAGTCCTTCTGAATCTATTTCGTCCCTGATCGTCGCAGGAACCTGCAGCCGCCCCCGCAGTTCTCGTAAAGATCGCATTCTCCGCAACCAACATTCAGGCCATCATTTCTGAAACTTTCAGTCCGCGCCGATCCTGCCAAGTCCGCAAAGCTTTTCAAAAAGAGGCTTCCGAGGATCTCGGGGTTCTGTTCGCAAGTCCGAAGATTTCCTAGAGGGTCGATCACCCATTTATCCTTTCCGCAAGAGCATGCCCCGAAATGGAGGCGCGGAAACTGCTTATGATCGATCAGGCAAGGTTCCACCGGTATGGTCACCGCGACAGGAATGCCGAGGTCCGCGCTCTTCGCATCCGCAGCCGCAAGAACCTGTTCGAGGTCATCTCTCGTCGGCGTGAGCTCTGAAAGGTGCCGGAGACCTTCTCCGCCGGGGACGAAGCGGTTCAGCGATACCGAGTCGGCGGAAAAAGCTGCGGCCAGTTCGATGACCTCTCCTATGTCGATGAGGTTGAGCCTTGTTATTACCGTCGAAACAGTCAGTTTGGAGCCCGCGGACCTAGTGCAAAGCAGAGCTTTCCTGGCCTCGCCGAGCCTCTCGTCCCGCGTGAGCTTTGCGTATGAAAAGCGATCCATGCTGGGGATCGATATTTCAAAGTGGCCCACGCCGGCATCGGCCAGGTTCCCCGCAGTTTCTTCATCCAGAATGGTCCCGTTGGTCACGACGCTCACGGGGATGTTTTTCCCTGACAGAAAAGTACTGATCTTGGCAATATGGGGATGAAGGAGGGGTTCGCCTCCCGCCAGCGTCACCCCCGAAGGACGGACCTCCGAGAGAAGCTTCTCGAAAAGACGAGCGATGGCGGAAAAGGTCAGTTCTCCTTCTGGATAATCATCGCGCTGTTTCCAGACATTGTAGCAGTAAAGGCAGTCGCTTCCGCATCGGGGCGTGACCTCGAAAACGAAATACGGGCGGTTCATCGTTCCAAATCTAAGACAGCTTCGTTGATGAACGGGACGGCCCTCTTCAGCGTCAGGAGATTCTCTCTGGTTTCCTTGTACTTCGCTTCGATCTCTTTGAAAGAGGGAGCGGCTTCGCTGGAGTCGGGCGAATCTTTCCTTGCCGTAAAACCTGCGTACTGTTTTTCGTTGTCCTCTATCAACCTGTCGATGCTGAAATCTTTCTCCTCGGCAGGACCCCCGAGATCGGCATACATAAAGTGATACCCCAGCCACCCCCTGCTCACGGAATCGTACGCCGAGAACGCCTCGATCTCTTTCTGTATGTTCTTGAGCGCCAAGGAGATCTCTCGCTGGTCTATCTTGTCGTTCTTTTTTAGTTCAAGGAGCTGGTCGATCCTTCTTTCCAGATTGCCGATCGTCTGTTCTTTTCGGACAAGATACGGGGGAGGTATCATCCGGGTAATCATGCTCATCGGGAACTGCTCCATCTGGTTGATCCGTTCGGTGCAAAGGCGTTCGAAAAGTTCTCTCTCGGAGGGAGTCAAGATCCTGGATTGTTCGAGCCGCTTCAATCTTTCCACCAGCTCTTTAAGCTCGTTCCTGAGTTTTCCTGCTTCCTCGCGATCGATAGAGCCATGATACTCAATGACATCGCCGAGCTCCCCCTCGGTCTTTTTCTTTGGAACAACGAGATCCAGTTTTTTCCAGAACGCCTTGAAATCCCTCCACTCGGGAGTCTTGTTAAGGTCCAGGACCCTGCTCTCGGGGTACTTTTCCGTGTGCTGCCTCGCGGATTTGACAGGGGAGCCGGTGCTCTGACCTGAACTGTTGACTCCAATCAGGCTGAACGCTATGAGGAGGGCCATCATGAAGGGTCCCGGCTTCCTCCTCGCCCTGATATTCCTGATACCGATGGAGAACAATGCCAGGGCGACGAAAGAAGCGGCGGTCATGAGGGAGTAATGAAAGATCTTTTCCATATTTATGCCTCCGTGCCCATTTTATACCTTTTACGGGAGGAAAAGAACGGCCATCGCGTCGGGAGGGAGGCCATTTCATGTGCGACATCATTGTTTACGGCGAAAAGAGGGCTCAGGATATGTGCAACACCGTCTTGACAAAGAGACTAAATGAACAAATACTTGTTGACTTGGAATTCGTGATGACTTCCGGCGACTGATTCGAAAAAGAACGGGGGATAGATGGCCGAGATCAAAGGCACGACGATCCAGAGCAGGCTGGAGCACATCCGCGACAATTACGGCAGGGAGAAGGAATCCGAGGCCGTATCGCTGCTGAAGAAAAAATTCGGCAATGACGCCGGGGGCATAATACTTCCGATGAGCTGGTACGCGCTCGCAATGGACGACTCGCTCTGTCTTTACATCAAAGAACTCTCGGGGCTCCCCGGCGAAAGCGCTTATCAGGAGCTTGGGCGCAGGTCGGCGGCTTCGCACATGAAATTCTTCAAAGTAGCCCTGGGGGCGGCCAAGACCCCATGCGAGGTGATAGAGAAGATGCCGATCCTTCACAAGAGCTATGTCCGGGGTTTCGGCGAGATGATAGTATCGGAAAGCTCGCCCAATCATTCTATTCTCAAAATATCCGGCCACCGGGAGACGTTCCGGAGCGTCTGCTCCAGCAACGTCGCATACATAGCGGAGATGTGCGGCCTGATCGCGGGAGTGAAGGTGCGGGGTTCGGAGCCACGCTGCCTCTGCCGCAGGGACACATGCTGCGAATACCGCTTCGAGTGGTAGTAAGGGCAGGGGAAAACGAGTTGATAACCCGTGAACAAGGCCAGGTCGCGCGAGTCCGGCCGCAAGAAGAGGATGACGGTTTTCGCGGTCCTGTTCCATTTTTATCTCGTGTGCCGTTACCCTTGCCGGCCGGTTGCTGAAAAAACCGATTGCCGCACAGCCTGTCCTGTAATTTGCCGGAATCGGAGGTATGTCCCCATTGACATAGTACGCTTCCGGGGTTATCTTTGGTTCAGGAGGCAACTGAAATGGATGTGGGCGATGTCGTCAAGTTCATAGGCGGGGTGCGCGTGGACGGAGGGGCGACCTATAGGGTCGTGGAGATTTACAAGGAAAATGTCTCGGTCCTTCCAATACGCCCTCCCTTGCCGGGTGAACCGGAACCCCTGGTGATCTGCGCCAGGCAATACGAACTTGAAGTGATAGCGAAGGGGACGAAGCACTAGACCCCCGCAATCCCGGGTTCCCCAGGCCGCGGAAGCCTGCATGAAACGCGGCCGTGAAATTGCGGCGTCGCGGCTCAAATCTTGTTTATATCCTGTTCCCGGCCCTTTTGACAAGATCGCAAGACGAGGCTCACGGGGGAATTTTTAAGTAAGCGGAAACCTGAAAAACCGATATCGCCCCAGATCTTCCCGCAAAGGGGCAGGGGCGCAGACCCCTGCCCATGCCAGTGAATTTATTCCTATAAAGACTAACCTTCAGCCATAAGCCTTACGAACACCCGAGCGAATTCCCGCAGTTCAGGCATTTGTAGCATGCACCGTTCCTTACCGTGAGGTGGCCGCAAATGCTGCAGAACGGAGCGTCTCCCATCATCGAGCCAAGGTACTGGCTCGCGACCGAGCTGTCGGCGATCTTGTAAACGGGAAGCTTTGATTCTGTCTTCAGGATCTCTTCCGCTTCCTTGAGTTCCTTGCTGGAGGCGGTGGGGGAAGCCAGGATCTTCGTGGCGTCGGCCTCGGGGGTGATCTCCTGCGGCTTGACCTGGACAAGGTCCGTCCTCTTCAGGTACTCGAGGGCGATAACCCTGAACAGGTAGTCGATCATCGAGTTCGCGTGCTTTATGTTCGGGTGGTCGTTCACGATGCCGCGGGGCTCGAAGCTGGTAAACGTGAAGCAGTCGACGTACTCCTCAAGGGGGACGCCGTATTGGAGGCCGAGCGAGATGGCTATCGCGAAGCAGTTCATCAGGCTCCTGAAGGACGCGCCCTCCTTGTGGACGTCCACGAAGATCTCTCCCAGGCGGCCGTCCTCGTACTCGCCTGTCCTCAGATAGATCTTCTGGCCGCCGACGCGGGCTTCCTGAGTGAAGCCCTTCCTTTTCTTCGGAAGCCTTCTTCTCTGGAGCGGAGTTCTCCAGAGGTCTGCCGTCTGCTGGGGATGTGCCGCCTTGTCCGTGCCCTCTTTTTTTTCAGAGGAAGCATCAGAGAGCGGCTGGAGCATCTTCGAGCCGTCCCTGTAGACAGCTATCGCCTTGACCCCCCTTTTCCAGGCTTCCGTGAAGACCCTTTCTATCTCCTCGGGAGTTATGTTGCCCGGAAGGTTGACCGTTTTGGATATGGCTCCGGAGATGAAGGGCTGGGCGGCCGCCATCATCCTGATGTGTCCCAGCGGAGCGATGAAGCGTTTTCCGTACTTTCCGCACTTGTTGGCGCAGTCGAAGACAGGCAGATGCTCCTCTTTCAGGTAGGGGGCGCCTTCCAGCGTCATGTGCCCCGATGCGACCTTTGAAGCCTCCTCTATTTCCACATTCTTGAAGCCGAGCTTGGCGAGTAGAGAAAAGCCCGGCTTCGACGCCTCTTCCGGTGAAACGCCCAGGCGTTTGAAACAGGCATCCCCCAGCACCGGAACCGTGAAAGCCTGAGAAATCTCGACGACTCTGGGCAGCTGGGCTTCGACCTTCGTTATTTCTTCGGCAGTGAAACCTTTTTCATTCAGGGTCCTCGGGTTGATGAAGGGAGTCCCATCGAGTTTGAAGGTCCCGATCAGGTAGTCGAGGATCTCCCCGATCTCCTTCGGCGAGTACCCCAGCTTCTTAAGAGCCGGTTCGACAGATTGGTTGACGATCTTGAAGTAGCCGCCTCCCGCGAGTTTCTTGAACTTCACTAGTGTGAAGTCGGGCTCGATCCCCGTGGTGTCGCAGTCCATCAGAAGACCTATTGTGCCGGTCGGGGCCAGAACTGAAGCCTGGGCGTTCCTGTAGCCGAAGCGCATGCCGAAGAGTAGAGCGTCGTCCCATGCCTGCCGCGCCGCCGTGGCGAGCTGCTCGGGTATGAGCGATGTGTCGATGTTTAGGCTTTCCGCCCTGTGCTTTTTAATAACGTCAAGCATCGGCTCCTTGTTCGCCGCGTATGCGGGGAAGGGCCCTTTTCGTTCTGCGATGTGCGCCGACACGGTATAAGCGTGGCCGGTCATTATGCTGGTCACGGCGGAGCACCATGCGAAACCTTTCGGACTGTCATAAGGTATGCCTGAGACCATCAGAAGGGTTCCCAGGTTGGCGTATCCGAGCCCCAGGGGACGGAAGTCATGGCTGTTCTGCGCGATCGTCTCGGTGGGGTACGAAGCCAGGTCGACCAGGATCTCCTGCGCCATGATGAGAATGGCTATGGCGTGCTTGAATCCTTCTATCTCGAAGGATCCGTCCTCCCGTAGGAACTTGAGAAGGTTTATGGACGCGAGGTTGCAGGAAGAGTCGTCCAGGAACATGTATTCGGAACAGGGGTTGCTGGCGTTGATCCTTCCTGAAGCCTTGCAGGTGTGCCATTTGTTGATGGTCGTGTCGAACTGGATGCCCGGGTCGCCGCATTCCCAGGCGCCTTCCGCGATCATTTTGAGGATGTCCCTTGCTTTCAGAGTCTGGGCGGCGTCGCCCGAAACGCGGTTCCTTGTCGAGAACACGGTGTTCTTTTCACAAGCCTCCATGAACTCGTCCGTGACCCTGACGGAATTGTTGGCGTTCTGGCCCGAGACCGTCCTTATGGCTTCGTCCATGCTGACGCCGCTCTTGGCCATCATCCTCGCTTTTTCTTCCTCGCGCTTCTTCCAGCCGATGAAATCGAGTATTTCCGGGTGGTCGGCGTCCAGGATGACCATCTTCGCGGCCCTGCGGGTCGTCCCTCCCGATTTCGTCGCCCCCGCCGCCCTGTCCAGAACTTCAAGGAAAGACATGAGGCCGGACGATGTGCCGCCGCCGGAAAGCTTCTCCTCCTTTGATCTGATCTTCGAGAAATTGGTGCCGGTCCCGGACCCGTACTTGAAAAGGCGCGCTTCGTTCTTTATCAGCTGGAAAATGTCCATGAGGTCGTCTTTTACCGACTGGATGAAGCATGCGGAGCACTGGGGGTGCTGATAGGCGTTCCTAGTCTCCTCTACCCTGGCCGTTTGGGGATTATGGTAATAAGCCCCGCCCTGGCCCTCTATCCCGTACTCGTGGTAGAGCCCGAGATTGAACCACACAGGCGAGTTGAAGGCGCCCTTCTGGGTGATGAGGATGTGGACGAGCTCGTCCTCGAAGGTCTGCGCTTCAGATTCCTCCGTAAAATAATTCCCGAGCTTTTCACCCTCGGTCCTTAAGGTGTGGGCGATCCTTCTCACGACCTGCCTGACGGAAGTCTCGTGGCCGGACCCGGGCACTCCCGCTTTCCTAAAGTACTTGGATATCATGATGTCGGTGGCCAGCTGCGACCATTCATCGGGCACTTCGGCGTCGTCAAGGGAGAAGACGATCGAACCGTCCGGATTGAGTATGCGGGAACTTCTTTTGACATATCTTACAGAATCGTAAGGAGATGTGCCTGAAGTGGTAAAGTGCCGCTTAAGAGAGAAAGGCTCCAGTGCTTCTGAAACGAACTGATCAGGCGCTAAGTCGTCCGAATCCTGCTTTCTGTCCTGAGGAAGCTCCTTGAAAAGATCGTCCTTCGAATCGCGCTTGTCCTTGATGGTCCCGCCAATGTTTTTATTCTTATCCATAAGATTTCTCCTGTTTTTTCCCGTTTTATAAAAAAGACCCTTTTCAGGGCAATGAGAATATAATCCAATATATTGTGTTTGTCAAGGGTTAAAATGCCCATATATTGGCATTTTTATTGCATTTGCGGCTTTGCCGAACCGCAACTTCTTCATTTTTTTGAGCTTATGATTTTATCAGGGGAGGGGATGATCATGGAACTGACCAGGAAAAGGGAAGAGGATGTCAGGAACGGGACCCAGAAGGTCCCGGAAACCGAATATAGGAAAGTCCCGAGCGGGAACGCTATGAACGCCCTTACGCCCGCAAGCGCCACGTGCAGAGCTCCGAATGAGGAGGCTTCCTCCCTGGCGTGGCAGAATGTCAGGGGAGCGAGATACCAGGAAACGTTGACGACGGCCATGCTTATTCCGTACCAGGCGTATGCGGGGTATGCGAATAGAACGCCGGCGGCAAGTGAAAGTGACAAAGGATAGAATACAAGTGCGGCGAATCCCGCCTTGTTCAGGTACAGGGGATGGACCCTGTCGGTGAGCCGACCCATGAACCAGGAAAAGATCACAATCATCCCCTGGTAAAAAAGCCCGTTAAGAAATGACGCTTGGCTGTATGTCACCTTGAGATGGTCTACCAGATATAGTGGTAAAAGGGGAAGCATCATCATGAATCCCGTTCCGTAAAAGAAATAGGAGATCTCGAATTTTCTGAAATCCGGGCGTTTTTTGAGGATATCGAGGGGCTTAACGAGAGTGGTCGGCTCCTTCTTGTTGATTCCTTCTTCCCTGATGCCGGACATCAGGACGCAAGAAGCGAAGCCCGCCAGCGCCGCCAGGGGATAAATTACGGAGGGAGAGTCGGGAAAAAGGTCGTAAATCCTTCCCACCGTTAAAGATGAGAATATGGCCATCAGCCCGGAAAAGGAATATACCAGTCCGAAAAGCTTCCCCCTGTTCCCTTCCCCGTAGTTGGATTTAAGTATTGCGTTCTGAGCGGTGAAGAAAAGCGGATATGAGATCGAGGCGATCGAGGCGAGGATCACGAAGCCCGTTGCCGACCCGCAAAACAGGCATAGCAGGAATGCCAGCCGCGGCACCCCAGCCATCAGGAAGAAGATCCTCTTGGGCCTGTAGGCCATCATCGAGCCGAGCGGCAGCGAGAGGATGAGAGATGCGGAAGCCGACATGACCAGCAGAGTGACCAGGATCGGGGAGGCATCGAAATGCTTCCTGGCGACGATGTCGTTCAGGAGCCAGACGCCGGTGAAGATCCCCTCAAAAAAGTGGGCCCCGAGATGGGCTTGAAAAGTCCGCCTGGTATGTTCGGAAAGGGGCTGGCTCAATCATCCCGCCCTGAACACCCCGAAAACATCCCTGAGAGTTCCGACGATCTCGCCGATCGTGGCGTAGGCTTTGACCGCTTCCAGTGTCGGAGGCATTATGTTGTCCGAAGATTCCGCCGCCGCTTTTACATTTGCGAGGGCTCTCGACACCGCCGCGTTGTCCCTGCGCGCCTTCAGGTCTCTGAGCCTCCCCACCTGCTCGGTCTCGAGTTTAGGGTCGATCCTTAATACTGGGATTGGCGTTTCAGATGATTCCGAGAAGGAATTCACGCCGACGATTATTCTTTCTCCAGCTTCGATCTCTTTCTGGTAACTGTAGGAAGAATCCTCTATCTGCCTCTGGACAATGCCCTTTTCTATCGCGTCGACCATCCCGCCGCCGGCCTCGATCTCCTCGATGATTCTCATCGCCTCTGATTCTATCCTGTCGGTAAGGGCTTCGATAGCGTAAGACCCTCCGAGAGGGTCTATCATGTCCGTGACACCGCTTTCGAAAGCGATCGCCTGCTGCGTCCTGAGCGCCACGGTCGCCGATTCCATCGTGGGGAGCCCGAGAGCTTCGTCCTTGGAGTTGGTGTGGAGGGACTGGGTTCCGCCCAGGACGGCCGCCAGTGCCTGCAGGGTCACCCTGGCCACGTTAACCTCGGGCTGCTGGGCGGTGAGGGTGCAGCCGGCTGTTTGTGTGTGGAAGCGAAGCATCTGGGCTTTGGGGTTCACTGCGTTGAACTTGTCGCGCATTATCTTCGCCCACAGTCGCCTGGCCGCCCTGAACTTCGCGACCTCTTCCAGAAGATTGTTGTGGGCGTTGAAGAAAAAGGAAAGCCTCTCGCCGAAAGCGTCGACTTCCAGGCCCGCGTCCATAGCGGCTCGGACATACGTCATTCCGTTCAGGAAGGTGAATGCTATTTCCTGTACCGCGCTCGCTCCCGCTTCCCTGATGTGGTAGCCGGAAATCGATATCGTGTTCCACTTCGGAACGTTCCCGCCGGCGAACTCGAAAATGTCCGTGATGAGCCTTAGAGATGGCTTCGGTGGGAAGACATAGGTCCCCCTGGCTATGTATTCCTTGAGGATGTCGTTCTGGATGGTGCCCGAAAGCGAGGAGAACGGGACGCCCTGCTTTTCAGCGACGGCGAGGTAGAGAGAGAGCAGCACGAACGCCGTCGAGTTGATCGTCATTGAGGTGGAAACCTTGTCGAGCGGGATGCCCTTCAGAAGTACCTCCATGTCCTCCAGGCTGTCCACCGCCACGCCCACCTTGCCGACCTCTCCGGCGGAGACCGGGTCGTCGGAATCGTATCCCATCTGGGTGGGTAGGTCGAAAGCGACGGAGAGGCCGGTCTGTCCCTTTTCTATGAGGTACCTGTACCGTTCGTTGGATTCACTGGCGGTTCCGAAACCCGCGTATTGTCTCATGGTCCAGAACCTGCCCCTGTACATCGAAGCCTGCACGCCTCTCGTGAAGGGAAATTCCCCGGGATAACCGAGCCGTTCCTCGTAATCTGCGCCGGGTGCATCTTCCGGGGTGTAAAGGGGTTGAAATTCGTATCCCGAGGTCGAAGGGAGGGTCTTTTTGTCCTTCAGCTGCTTGTCGAGCTTCTGCCTGAAAGAGGCTTTCCTGGAGAGTTCTTTTTCACGGGGCATTTTTCCTCCGTTCCTTAGCGGTTTGCCAATCAGGCATTATAATATATAATAGCTTTTTTTGGATACGGCATGGACGCGATAACGGAACCAGGAAAATTCGTCGAGGCAGGGGACGGTACGGAGCCGCGCTATTCCCTTCCCGTCTTCAAAGGCCCCCTTGACCTGCTCCTTTACTTTATCGACAAGAACGAGCTGGACATCTACGACATCCCTATCGCGCAGATAACAGAGCAGTACAACAGGTACCTATCGAAGATGAAGGACCTCAACCTCTACATCGCAGCCGACTTCATAACGATGGCCGCGACACTGATCAGCATCAAGGGCCAGATGCTTCTTCCGAGGCACACGCGGGAGGAAGCCGTAGCCGAGGATCCCCGCAAAACTCTCGTGGATCAGCTCCTGGAGCACAGGAAGCTGATAGAGGCGGGGCACATTCTGGGCGAAAAGGAAGCGCTTGCGATCAGCCAGTTCCACCGCAGGGAGATAGCCGGGGAGGGGAGCCTGGACACCTACGACCTCGAAGTATGGGATCTCGTCGGGGCGATCAAGAACGTCATCCAGAGGATCGAGAACAAGGAAACAAAAATAATCCTCGTAGAAGAGAAGAACATAGCCGAGAAGATGGAGGAGGTCCTGGCGCTGATAAGGGAGCGAGGGACTGCGCTGTTCACGGAACTTCTCGGGGAAGACAAAGGCAGGTTCGGCACGGTCCTTACTTTCGTGACTGTCCTGGAGATGGCGAAAAAACGGGTCGTGAGCCTTTTTCAGGATGCCCCGTTCGGCCCGATAAGGGTGCTTCTAAGGAAAAAACAGCATCAGGCTGTTGAGCCGCGGCAGGACTGATCATGCTTGGGCCGGCAGTTCGACGACGATCCTGGCGCTTTCGCCCGGGCCGCTCGAGGCGTTCATCGTGCCTCCCATCATCATGACGAGATATTTTACCGCTCCGAGCCCCAGGCAGACAGGCTTCTGTTCTGCCGACTCCTTGTGAAAATCCGGAGGCTGGACAAAGACTCTCTCCATGAGATGGTTCATGGTCGGGGCATCTTCTTCCATTGCCGGGATGAGCATCGCGGCGCAGACTTTCTTCCCGTCGCGCGACACCGAGATCGCGACCTCCCTGTCGCTCCTGCTGTACAGGATGGCGTTCCTCAGAAGCTCGTCCGCCATGGAAGCGATGAGGTTCGGCGGCTCCGAGATTTCGGTATCGGACGATTCGGGACCCTCGATGTGGAGCTTGACCTTTGTCGCGAAGGATGTCCTTGAAAGCCTCCCGGCGGAGTCCCTAAGGGCTTGGGTGAAGCTGACCGGCTTTCTTTTCTCGTCCTTGCAATGCTTGACGATCGAGGTGAACTCCTCCAGCCTCTCCACCATCTCCGAGATCCAGGCGCAGTTCCTGTATATGGTCCTGTGTATGCGGTCCGAATCGCCGGCTCCGTTCGCTTTCCCCTTGAACAGGAGCTCGCAATAACCGAGGACCACGCCCAGAGGCGTCTTCAGGTCGTGCCCCGTGGATTCTAGAAGCCTCTCGAGAAAGATCGTCTGCGCGTGGTTGTAATCGAGTTCGTGGATCACTTCGTGGAAATGGACGCTTTCTCCGCCGGAACATTTCTGGGTATCGCTTTCCTTCAGGAAGATCACGTCGAAGCCTTCGGCATCGCTTCCGCCGTTGAGCTTCATCACCCGGAAACAGACGTTTATGGTGCCGCCGTCCGCCGTCCTGCATTCCGAAAGATGTATCTTGCCGCGGGCGGCTTCTTCGAGGACTTCGCGCCTAGGGCCGATCTCTCCCGTCAGTCTCTTCGAGAGGAGATCCTCGGGCTCCGCGCCCAGCAGCCGCGCCGATTGTTCCGAGATCTCCACGACCCTGAAGTCCTCGTCAGTTATCAGTCTGCCAATGCCGAAAGACTCGAGGGGCCTGAGGGCCCGCTTTTTCCCCACATGCTCTCCGACGTCTGACATGTTTCACCTCGCTTGTCGGTTAAATGATATTACCAAGCGGGCAAATTTTCAAGTTCAGGGAGCGGCCTCCTAGTCCTTCATCTCCTTGAGGATGAAATTGCCTTTGTCGAAATCGACGTTGCTCACGGTTCCGGAGACGGCGACGGAGAAATCCTGCGAGCGCTCGTCGTTGTTGATGACAACGGTCTCCTCCCTCCCGTCGTCATAGTAAACGGTGATGTCGATGGGCATTATGTAGCGGTCGTTGTTCTCGGAGCGGTTGGCGATCTTGTGTTTCTGCTTCTGCATCACGCTAATGTTGAGCGTGTTCCCGCTCTGCGAGTACGTCCAGGAATAGACCGGCCTTTTCTTCGTGTACACCCACTGGTCGAAGAACCATTTCAGGTCGGAACCGTGGAACTCTTCGCACACGGACATGAAATCATCCGTGACCGCCGAGGACATGGAATGCCTCTCACGGTAAGCCCTCATGGCCTGCCAGAATTTCTCCTCTCCCATGACGCGGCTGAGCATGTGCAGGACCCAGGCCCCCTTCGTGTATATGGCGTCTGAATCAGCGAAAGGCTTGTTCTCGTTCTTCACGTAGACCGTTCCCCGGAGCGCGCCGTTCGCGAGGCCGTCGTCATAATAAGAGCCGAGCACTCCGCCGACTGTCAATCCGTAACTGCTGTATTCGTGCACCATCCAGAGAACCTCGAAGTAGGTGGCGAACCCTTCGTTGAGCCATATGTCATGCCAGGTCCCGCAGGTCACCTCGTCGCCGAACCACTGGTGGGACAGCTCGTGGGCGTAAATGAGGTTGTTGTAATAATCGGAATAGCCGACGAAGTAATCTCCCATGCTCGTCAGCGTCTGATGCTCCATGGCGCCGCCCCAGGGGAACTCCACCTGCCCGTACTTCTCGCCGATAAAGGGATATTCTCCGACCAGGCCCGCGTAGAGAGAGATCATCTCGGGGATGTCCTCGAAGTTCGTCCGCGCTTCCGAAAGGTGCTCGGGATAGACGTAGTATTCGAGCGGCATGGCCGTGCTGCCGTCCAGCGAGGTGTAGGAATCGCTGAAATGCTCGTAGTTGGTGACGTTTACCGAGATCAGGTAGGCGGGGATCGGGTAGTCTTCGCTCCACATGTAAGTGACCGTGCCGTCCTGGTTGGTAACTGTTCCCTCAAGGGTGCCGTTGGAGGCTCCGACCATCCCCGCGGGTGTCTTGAGGTTTATATCTGCGGTGAATTTGTCGGAAACCTCGTCTATGACGGGCCACCAAGCATAAGCTTCGAACGGTTCCGAGAGCGTAGTGGCAGACATCACCCCGTCATGATCGCTGAAAAGCATGCCGCCGCCGAGGGCCCCTGTCATCTGCGGAGCACCGCGGTACGTGAGAGAGATCTGGTAAATCGCGTCCTTCTGCAGCGGGGAAGTGAAGTCGATCTTGATATCATCTTTCTTTCTTTTGAAATTGAACGTGACTCCGTCGTCGAGGGTCGCGATGATCGAGACAAGGTTCAATTTTTTGTGCAGCCTGAAGCTGATCGAGGAAAGAGCGGCGGTGGGGGAGAATGTCAGCGTTACCGTTCCGCTGATGAACCTCTGGCTCGGGTCGACAAAGAGGTCGAGGTCGTAGTGGAGCATGTCGATGTTCTGTTTTTCCTGCTGGCCGTATTTCGCGGCCTGCTTCATCTTTTCCACGGCCGCCGCTTTTCTCAGCGATTCCTGCGCCTTGAACTCCTTCAGCCTTGAAACGGCTTTAATCGGGTCGCTGTCCGCGGGGCCTCCCGCGAAGACCGCGGATACCGCGAAGAACATCACTGCGAGAAAGATCATGGTCCTTTTCATCTCGAATTCTCCTTATCCGGCAATTTCGTTGTTATCGCCGATCCTCAGGACCGTGGGCCTGAAACCGGCAGCCTCGCTCGCGTCCACCTGGACGTAGGCGCATATTATGACGACATCCCCCTTCTTTATCTGGTGGGCGGCGGCGCCGTTCGCGCAGAATGTCCTGGAGCCGGGCTCGCCCTCGATGGCGTAGGTCTTCAGCCTAGAACCGTTCGTGACGTTGTATATTTCGACCGCCTGATAGGGGATGATCCCCGCTTTTTTCATGATGTCGGAATCGATGGTGAAAGAACCTTCGTAATCGAGGTTCGAGTCGGTGACCCTCGCCCTGTGTATCTTCGACGCAAGCATCTCAATTGCCATTCTGAGCTCCCAGGATTATGTTGTCTATCAGCCGCGTTTTTCCGCAGAAGACGGCCGCGGCAAGGAGGGCGGGCCTTTTCCCTGAAAGGGTTTCGAGCGGCTCGAGTGTCCCGCAGTCCACTATTTCCAGATAATCCGGCTTCAGGAGTGCCGAACGACCGATCTCGGCGAGCGCCGCCTGTTTCAGTTTCGCAGGCGAGCGCTCACCCCCGCCGAACGCCTTGGAAGCCAGGTCCAGCCCCTTCTTGATTAAGGGAGCGGCCTGCCTCTCGCCGGGGTCGAGGTACTTGTTCCTGCTCGACATGGCTAGGCCGTCCTTTTCCCTGACTATGGGGGAAACGACTATCTCGACCGGAAAATCGAGGTCACGCGTCATTTTCTTTATCACAGCGCACTGCTGTGCGTCTTTCTGTCCGAAAACCGCGATGTCGGGCTCCACCGCGAGGAACAGCTTCGAAACGACCGTAGCCACGCCCCTGAAATGTCCCGGCCTCCTGGCGCCGCAGAGGGTGTCCACGATCCGGCCCTCTATCTCGACGAACGTCGAATACCCCCTGGGGTAGATCTCTTCGACCTGAGGACAGAAGAGAGCGTCCACGCGGGCCTCTTCGCATATGACCCTGTCCCTTTCGAAGTCCCTCGGGTACCTGTCGAAATCCTCTTCGGGGCCGAACTGGGTCGGGTTGACGAAGATCGATACGACGACGAAGTCCGCGCGGTTGTTGGCTTTCCTCACGAGAGAAACGTGCCCCTCGTGAAGGTATCCCATGGTAGGGACGAGGGCTATCTTCCTGCCTTCCCTCCTGACGGCGCGGCTCGTTTCCCTGATCTCTCTCACGGAACCGCAAATTATCACTTGGTTCTTTCCTTCTCCTCCCCCCGGGGATCTTTCTGCAGGTGGTACGACTGTTCTTCGGAGGGGTAAACGCCTTTCCTGACCTCTTTCGCGAACTGGCAGAGCCCTTCCACCATCTCGTCCCTGAGATTCTTGTATTTCTTGACGAAGCGGGGGTGGGGAGGGTCGGAGATCCCGAGCAGGTCGTGGAAGACAAGCACCTGCCCGTCGCAGTGCGGCCCCGAGCCTATGCCGATAGTAGGTATCTTCACCGAAGCGGTTATCTTCGAGGCGACCTCGGAGGGCATGCATTCGAGAACGACTGAGAAGGCTCCCGCGTCCTCCAGCGCCAGTGCGTCTTCCAGGAGCATCCTTGCGGACTCTTCGTCCTTGCCCTGGACCTTGAACCCTCCGAGGCTGTGGATCGACTGGGGGGTGAGGCCGATGTGTCCCATCACCGGTATCTCGTTGTTCACGAGGGTCCTCACCAGAGAGGCCCTCTTGGCTCCGCCCTCGACTTTCACGGCCTGGGCTTTTCCTTCCTTTATGCATCTCCCGCAGTTCCTGACCGATTCGGTCTCGTCCGTGTGGTAGGTCAAGAAGGGCATGTCGCTGACCACCAGCGCCCTCCTCGCGGCCCTGGCCACCATGGAAGTGTGGTAGATCATCTCTTCCAGAGTCACCGACAGCGTGTCTTCGTTGCCCTGGACGACCATCCCCAGGGAATCCCCGACAAGTATGAGGTCGGCTCCCGCCTGGTCGCACGCCTTGGCGGAGGGGAAGTCGTAGGCGGTTACCATAACCACCTTCTCGCCGGAACGCTTTTTATCCCTTATCGCAGGGACGCTTACGCTTTTAAAGGGGGGGACGGTTATCTTCGACATCTATCCTTCCTTTCTCCCCGCCGCCTTTGCGGTCGGGGGAAAGCGATCTTCGCCTTCATATCGCAGCCCTTCCCGCTCGCTCAGGATGCAGGAGGGTTGTACAGGACTACACCATACTCCAAAGAATTTATCATTGCAACGAGGCGGTCCATCTCTTCCGGGTTCTTTTCGAAGTCAGTGTCGTTGACGTTGACGATGAGGAGAGGAGTGCGCTTGTAGTGGAAGAAAAAGTGGTTGTAGGATTCGTTGAGCTTCTCGATGTACTCCTCGGAGATGTTCTTCTCGTTCTCCCTGCTTCTTTTCCTTATCCTCTTCTTCAGCACTTCCGTCGATGCCTGGAGATACACGATCGCCTCCGGGCCCGGCAGGGGGCCGAGGAGGAACTGGAATATCTTCCTGTGAAGGTAAAGCTCTTTTTCGTCGAGAGTGAGCTGGGCGAATATGAGCTCCTTCTCGAGGATGTAATCGCAGATCACGGAGCTTTCGAAAAGAGTCGGCTGGACGAGCGGAAGCTGCTGCTGGTAGCGCGTCAGCAGGAAGTACAGCTGGCACTGGAACGCGGAGCCTTTCTTCCCCTGGTAAAAATCCCTGAGGAAGGGGTTGTTCACTTCCTCTTCGATCAGCTTCGAGTCGGTCCGCTGGGCCAGAAGCCGGGCCAGCGTGCTTTTCCCGACGCCTATCGCGCCTTCGATGGCAACGTGTTTGAACTTCAGCTTTCGTTCCGGCATCAAAACCTCAAAGCGGTATTATCCGACAAATGTGCTGAAAAATAAAGCAGCCGTCCGGAGGGACCCCTTGAGGCGATCCGCCGGAGCGGCAGGAGCGCCTCTTGCAATTTTTTCAGTCCGGTATGATAATTTATCCGGAGAGGCTGGCCATGGAGTACAGGAAGCTGATACTCAGGTACCTTGACGGGAACGTGGTCCCGGCGCTCGTGGGATTCTTCGAGAACGGCACGGACCCGATCTCCGCCATAAAGACCGACGGATCCCCCCTGTGCGTCGCGGTTTCGGAACTCAAAGCCGCTTTCTTCGTGAAAGACTATTTGGGAAACCCATCCTACCAGGCCCTTCTTGACGAGGAGAACCTCAGGAAAAAGACCGACGGGCGTTTCGTCAGGCTTCACTTCAGCGACGGAGAGGTGCTTGCAGGGCAGGTGGCCGAGGATACCAATTTTTCAAAGGGATTCTTCCTTAAGGTCCTTGATCCCGACGACAACAACATCCTCGTCTACGTCAACCCTCGAAGCCTGAGAAAAACCCCGGACATGTGACCAGCGACAGGGCCGCGAGAACAGCCGTTTCGACCCTCAGCGTATTTGAAGAGACAGACAGCCGCGCGTAACCGGCTTCTTCCAGCATCCTTTTTTCCCCTTCCGTGAAATCCCCTTCGGGCCCCACCGCGAGTCCGATCTCTCCCGTCAATAGAAGTGCCGCGTTGACACGGTTTCCTTTTTGATCGAGAACGTAGCCTTTCTCCGGCGCGGTCCCGAGAGCTTCCGAAAGATGGCGGTGAAAGGATATCTCAGGAAGAAAAGGGTTCCCCGATTGCTTTATGGCGGATGCCGCGATCTTCATGAAGCGCTCCGTCCTGGCCTCATAAGCGCGGATGGGGGACGGAGACCGCTCCGTCTGAACCAGGGCCATCCGGAACATTCCCAGCTCTACCGCGTGGAGAAGAGCCTCTTCGAGCGCCTTCATGTCGGGAGCGCCGAGGATAAGGTGCGGCCTGACCGCCGGAAGCGGTGCCCTGACCGCTTCCGATGCGGCCTTTATTTCGAGGCCCTCCCGTCCTGCGCAGATGACCGAGAATTCCCTCGTGGATCCGCGCCCGTCCATCAGAGTTACGCGGTCTCCCTCTCTTATCCGAAGGACCCTGGCCGCATGCCTTGCCTCGTCCCCCGAGAGGAAGAACGAATCCCCGTCCAGGGCGTCCGGCCTGAAGAATCGTTGTCCGTGGCTCATTCTCTCCCCTTAAAAGACCAATTTACCTCAACTCGACGATAAGGTAAAATGGAACCTATGTCTTCTCGCGCCGCAAAGAAGGTCCTCGAATTCATCTTCACCCTGTTCGCAGCCTCGAGCGCGGTCTTTTTCCTGTCGCGACTCGCCCCCTCGGACCCTGTGGAGATCCTTCTGGGAGAGAACGCAACTTTCGTGGACAGGGAGGCCCTCCGGAAGGAGCTGAAGCTCGACCTGACGCTTACTGCACAGTACGCTTCGTTCCTCGCGGGGCTTTTGGAATTGGACTTCGGAGAATCTTTAGTAACGAAGAGAAAGGTATCGACCGAGATCCTCGAAGCCCTGCCCCACACCCTGGCGCTGGGGTTTTCCGCCCTCCTGCTCTCGATCCTTGCGGGATTGTTCTCGGGTGCCGCATCCGCTTATTTCGAGGGACGGCCCCCTGACAGGGTTTTCGGCTTGGCCTCTTCAGTGATGATGGTTTCGCCTTCATTCCTGACAGGGCCGGTCTTCCTGCTTTTTTTCGCGGTCAGTTTGCCGATTTTTCCCGTTTCGGGAGACGGGACGGCCCTGTCATTCGTGCTCCCGGCCCTGGTATTGTCCATCCCGGCTTCCGCATACCTGGGGCGCGTCCTGAGGGTCTCGATATGCGAGGAAAAAAGAAAGGCCTATGTCCTGCTGGCAAGGGAAAAAGGCGCTGGGGATTCTCGTGCTTTCGCCGCGCACATGGTCCCCAACGCCCTGATCCCTTTCGTGCAGGTGGCGGGCCTCGAGTTCGGCGCGCTGCTGACAGGGGCGATAATAACCGAAAAAGTGTTCCGCATCCCAGGGTTGGGAAGCCTTCTGGCGAGATCCGTCTTCTCGAGGGACTACACTCTCATAACCGCCCTGATAATCGTCTTCAGCTTCATTTACCTGCTGGGAAACCTTTTGGCCGACCTCCTCTCTCCATTGGTGGACCCGAGGCTCAGAGATGCGTAAAAAGATGTCGTTCCCTGTCCTCCTCCTACTGTCCTGGCTCCTGCTCACCGCCGCGGGCCCGCTGGCGCTCTCGTTGCATCCTTCGGAGATACATCTGGAGAGGAGGTTGGAGGGCCCTTCTTCCGGATTTCCGCTTGGAACCGACGAACTGGGCAGAGACCTGTTGTCCAGGATAGTGTTCGGTTCGAGGCTGTCGCTGAAGCTGACGATAGTTTCCCTCAGCCTTTCCCTCCTGCTGGGAGGGTTGCTGGGGGCGCTGGCCGGGTTCAAGGGCGGCGTCGCGGACCTCGCGATATCAAGGCTGATAGATCTGCTGCTGGCTCTGCCGGGGATACTGCTGGCGATCCTCATCCTCGCGTTTTTCAAGCGGGGAGAGTTCTCCCTCGTGCTCGCTCTGACCATCTCATCCTGGGTAGGCTACGCGAGGACGGCCAGGGCAATGGCAAGGCAGCTTAGAGATCAGAGCTTTATGGAGGCGGCGTGCCTCTCGGGCGGGGGATTTCTTTTTATTTTCAGGAAACATCTGCTCCCCAACATTTTTCCCGTCCTCGGTGCGCAGGCGACGATAGGGGCGGCGTCGATCATCATGGCGGAATCAGGTCTCTCATTCCTGGGACTCGGAGTTCCGCCTCCCGCTCCTTCGCTAGGCGGCATCCTGACCAACGGGTGCGATTACCTGTTGGAAGCCCCTCATATCATTATATTTACATCCATAAGCATGCTGTCCGTCCTGTGGGGTCTCTACAAGGTGGCGGATGATTTCAGGACGATGAAGGTGTGAAATGTATTTATTATATAACATCTTGATAATACTGTTGACCCCGATCTGGCTCTTCATTATCGCAAGGCGTCAAAAAGGATGGTCGAGGATTAGAGAAAGAGTTGGAATGTTACCGAAAAGAGACAACAAGCCTATCTGGATACACGGGGTCTCTTTAGGTGAAGTAAAACTTGCGATAAGACTTGCTTATAAGCTCATAAATAACGGATATACTGCGTTCCTAACCTCAGCAACCAGGGCGGGGCTTGAACAACTTGAAAAAGAGAAGTTCCCGTTTTCAGCTTTTCCTATTGATTCGATATTGTATCAAATTCTTGCCGTTAGGAGGGTCCGGCCGAAAGCGGTAATTTTTCTTGAAACCGAGATCTGGCCTTCGCTGCTGAGAGCGCTCAGTAAGAAAGAGATTCCCACATTCATCGTGAATGGAAGGATTTCCACGAAAAAACTATCCAAATACCTGCTATTCAGGAACTTCTTTAAGAATTCACTTGCCTCGTCATGGATCTCTGCCTCGTCCGAAGAATACGCGGACAGGTTCCGCTCTCTGGGAATCCAAAAGGATAGAGTTGAAGTATCCTCGAATCTGAAATTCGATATCGCCGCGCCCAAGGAAAACAAAAAAGTCAGCGATGTCAGCACTCTTTCCGAATTCATGCCCCCGGACAGCGGGAGTTTGTGGATAGGAGGAAGCATAAGAGAGGGAGAGGAGGAGATTCTTCTCGATGCTCACGTGGCAGTTAAAAACGAGATCGGTTCATCGAGGTTAATAATCGCTCCGAGGCACCTGGAAAGGGTGGGGAAAATTCTTGAAGGATGCTGGTCACGGGGGTTGAACCCGAAGCTCAGAAGCGAGCTTCCCGGAAGAGATTGGGACGTTCTTATTTTGGACAGCTACGGCGAACTTCATGAAACGTATGGACTTGCAAAGGTCGCCTTCATGGGAGGATCGATCCTTCAACTTGGCGGGCAGAACCCGCTAGAACCGGCAGGGTGGGGGATGCCGGTAATCTTCGGGCCCCACATGGAAAATTTTGCCGACGAATCAAAAGCTCTCCTTGATCACGGCGGGGCCGCTCAAATATCCAATCCGGAAGAAATAGCCCCTACGATCATAGCGCTTTTCAAAGATGAATCCAAGCGTCAGGTTATGGGATATAATAACTTGAAATACATGAATAATGTAAGTGGCGGCATCGACAGGACCGTTGAATGGATAATCGAAAAGCTGTAAGATTGTTACTTTTTAAGGATTGCCGCATCCTTAAGTTTTTATGGAGGAGATTATGGTCAACAGGATCCTCAGGGGAATAGCGGGAGCTTTGATATTGTTTGGATTCGTTATGGGACACTTCGTTCATCCCGGCTTTTATTTCATAACGGCTTTCGTCGGGTTGAATCTGTTCCAATCTGCGTTTTCCAACTGGTGCCCGATGATCGCGGTTTTGAAACAGGTAGGCGTAAAGGATTGAAGATGAAAGAGATATTATTAATGATTGGAGTATTTGCCGTTTGGTTCCTGCTTAACAGGTACCTCCTGCCCAGGCTCGGGGTCCCTACCTGAATGGCTGACAGATGCGGGGCCGGGTCCGGCCCTGAAGAGAAAGTGAGGAAATGAAATGTCCGAATTCGTCATCGAAGTCAACGACTCAAATTTTGACAGCGAAGTAACCAACTCGTCCCTGCCGGTGTTCCTTGATTTCTGGGCCCCCTGGTGCGGCCCGTGCAGGATGGTCGCCCCCGTCGTGGATGAGCTGGCAGGTGAGATGAAGGGGAAAGTCAAGTTCGCAAAGGTCAACATCGATGAAAGCCCGAACACAGCGTCGCGTTTCGGGATCATGTCGATTCCGACGCTCCTTGTCGTAAAGGGAGGGCAGATCGTCGGTCAGCAAGTTGGCGCTGTACCCAAGTCGACACTTAAGTCCATGATTGAGAACAGCTTATAGTCCGGGGGTGGCAGATGCCGATATACGAGTTCCGTTGCCTTAAATGCGGTTGCGAATTCGAGAGGATCACATTGAAACCTCTTGGAGAATACAAGTTCGATTGTCCGAAGTGCAATTCGTCTGAAGTCGAAAAGCTGATCTCGGCTCCAGGATCGGTCGGAACCGGTGGCAATGGAACAAGCCATAGCTGTAGCGGAGGTTGCTGCGGAGCTCCGCCATCAAAATCCAAATTCACCTGAGGTTGAAGAAACGGAAGCGCCGTGAGCGCTTGACGGGGAGTCTTCGTGGCTCCCTTTTTTTGGGCAATATTACGTCCGATAAGATATCTTATGTTAAAATAATTGTGGTGGGCTAGCGTTCTTTTCGTGAATATCTGGCGGGCCCGGTCCTTTTCTCTTACCTTGACTGGGCGATCCGTTAAATATTTTATCTGATTGTTTTAAAGTTTTTGTTCGATTTATGGTAACTTACTATTTCTGATCATTACCTTATTCGATAATTATCAGGGCTTACATTTTTCAATGTTCCTGATTTATTATTTTATTATCAATAAGATATGTAACATTTATGAGCTTTTTCTTTTCATCATTATGTTTATGAATTCATTGATGACTCGTTCTGTTTCAATAAATAAAGTCGTTATGTTGGAAGTCAGAAGCGATCCTGGAGCCAGCACAACTCCAAATTCTTCGTTCGAAACGAACTGGCCGGGCTTCAGAGCAAGGAGGTCCGGCGCGTCCATCAGATCCGGCAATGATCGCCGGACGACAAATTCCGACAGCGAGATAGCCAGGACAGTTCCCCTACTTTCAACATGTCTCTTTAAAAAAAGGCGGATCTCGGATCTTATCTCAGGTATCTTATTCTTATTTAAGGAGAAATAATTCTTTGGCGTCCCCTGGCCTCCGGGGATAACTATCCCGTCCATCAATTTAGGCGATAACTCTTTAAGGGGAAAAAGTTTTCCCCGGACAAGGCGTGCCGCTTCCTGCAAGATCACTCTTTTTTGCGTGCGGCTGTTCTTTCCGTCAATATGGTTCACGCTGTGGAGCTGAGTGCCTGAAGGAGCGGCGTAAATAACTTCGCAGCCGTTCTTTTCAAGCCAGTAATGGCAGAAAACGGACTCAAAGGGATCGCTCCCGTCAAGATTCCCACAGCCTGAAAGAAGGAGAAGGACACGATGTTTCATGTTTTATTCTCAAGTATATGAACAGCTTTATCAACAATTATTCGTTTAGAGGACGAGATATTCTGTTCGATAAGCAGCCCGGCAGCGTAAGCGTGTCCTCCTCCGCCCCATTCCGAAAGGAACTCTCCAAGATTTAGGCCGTTGCGAGACCGGCAGGATACCTTTGTTTTTTCCGTGCCCAGCTCTTTAAAATAGAACCCCGCTTTTACGCCGTCTATCGTCATGAGATGGTTCACCAGGTCGTCCCCGTCCTCGATCCTCGCGTTAAGCTTTTTTAACAAGGACTGTGTCAGTTCTATAGTGGCGACCTTTCCCTGTGGTGAGACCCAGAGCGTGGAAAGCACTTCCCCGGTCAATCTGAGCCTTAGCGCCGACTGTTTCTCGTAGATCTCGGAATATACCCTTGCAGGATCGGTTCCCGCAGCCAGGAGTTCAGAGGCAAGCAGGTGGGTCGCTGAACTTGTGCCGGCGAACCTGAACCCTCCCGTATCGGTTTCGATCGCGGCGTAGAGCGGGTCGGCTATCTGCCTGGTTATCCTCAAGTCCATGCGTTTCAAAAGTTTATATATAACTTCGCCTGTCGCGCAGGCGCCGGGATCGATCAGGGAATGGACGCCTTCAGGTATGTCGACGATGTGATGATCTATCACCAGCATCCCCTTGCATCTCTGAATGATGGGAAGTACCGACCCCAGCCTGTCGAAAGCCCCCATGTCCACTACGAGGGCGAAATGGTCTTCCGGGTTAAAACCTCGCGGCAGCCCAGCCGGCTGTATTATCTCGGAATCGTCTTCCAAAAGGAACTTCAGGTTAGATGGCGTCGGAGAGTGATCCACGATGATCGCTTTTTTTTCGAGCGTTTTCAGCCCTCTCGAAAGTGCCAGGGCCGATCCTATCCCGTCGCCGTCGGGAGAGATGTGGGTGGTGATGACAAAGGAATCGTTCTCCTTGAGAAAGCTAAGAATGTCGGCGCCGATTACCATCAGTTCTCCTAAACAGGAAATGATAAGACCTCGCGGATAAAAAAGCAAATTGACTGAAGGATGCCTTTAGGATGAGGGAGATCCCCTCGTTTTCGGAACCCTCGAAGGCAACCTCGGAATGACGTTCAAATCATCTTCTCTATTATCCTTCAGCTCTTCAGCCTTAAGCCTTCAGCCTGTCCCAAGAACACGCCTGCATTGAAAACACCAAATTTCCGGACCTGAATGAGATTGAGGTAAAATGAGCGCTCTTGAGGAGCGACTTTAAGGGAATGATGAAAAAATACCTGGCCGTACTCGCCTCTTTCGTCATAATGCTCTGCCTGGGCGGGGTTTACGCATGGAGCGTGGTCGCCCCGGAACTCTCCAGGGAGCACGGCTTTTCTTCGGCGCAGAGCCAGTCTATCTTCGGCCTGCTCATCGGGATCCTTCCCGTCACGATGATATTCGCGGGTAAAGTCGAAAGAAGATACGGCTCTCGGGCGATCGCCTGGATCGCGGGGGGCCTTTTCTCCGGGGGGTATCTCCTCTCGGGATTCTCGGGAGGGAATTTCTGGCTGGTCCTTCTCGGCAACGGGATCTTCGCCGGGATGGGAACCGGCTTCGGATACCTCGCGGCGCTGACCGTGCCGGTGAAGCTGTTTCCATCGAGAAAGGGCCTCGTGACGGGAATCGCGGTCGGGGGCTTCGGCCTCGCCGCAATGGCTCTTTCCTACATCGTTCACGGGCTTACTAGCTCGGGGCGCGGTATACTCGAGATCTTCTTGATAGTCGGCGCCGTTTACGGGACAGCCATAGCGGTATCGGCTTTCTTCCTGAAGGCTGACGGATATGAGTCCTCCTTCCGTGAAAAAGATTTGAGCGCCCGTGAAATATGGAGCTCCCCCCCGCTTTACAAGCTCATTTCGGGCTTTTTCCTCGGGACCTTCGCGGGGCTGTTAATAGTCGGCAGTCTTAAGCCGATCGGCGCCGGACACGGCATCGGGGACAACATCCTGATACTGGGGGTCTCGGTCTTCGCCATTTCAAACTTCGCGGGAAGGGTCTCCTGGGGGTTCGTCAGCGACACGATCGGAGCGAGCCTGACAATTTTCATCGCTCTCGCTTTCCAGGCTTTTTTCATTCTCCTGCTGGGCACGGTGGAACTCTCCGATATTTCTTTTCTCGTGCTTTCGATGCTCGCAGGGTTCGGCTTCGGCGGGAATTTCGTCCTGTTCGCGAAGGAGACGGCGGAAATTTACGGCGTTGGAAACCTCGGAGCGGTCTACCCTTACGTCTCCTTCGGCTATGCCCTCGGAGGCCTATCGGGGCCCGTCACGGGAGGTCTCATGTACGACAGGTTCGGAGATTACAGGAACGCCGCGTGCCTCGCCGCCTTGATAAGCCTTGCCGGCGCTCTTCTTTTTCTGGCGGACCATTACACCCGACGCGAGCGGACGCGGGGTTCATAAACTCCCGAAAGTCTGAGATAATAGGCTCTGGAGAAAATCAATGCTCAGAGCCGCAAAAAAATATTTCGGGTTCGCATGCCTTGCTTCCGATCTCGTGAACCTGGTCGTTTCTTTCTTCGCCGCCTATTTCGTCAGGGCTGTATTGCTTCCGATGATCCCCTCTTTCGAGAAAAGGGTTTTCTTCTCGATCGACAAGTACATCCCCGTCGCGATAATTTCCGCTTTTTTCCTGCTCCTGTGCCTTTTCCTGCTGGGCGCTTTCAAGTTCCCGCTGGGGGTCGCTCTCCACAAGACCTTCATGACTTTTTCAAAGGCGGCGTTCTTTGGCTTCCTGATGACGATCGCGCTCATCTACCTGTTGAAACTGGTCTACGTGAGCAGGACCTTCGTGGCGATCTACTTCGTCACGATACTCTTCCTCGGGACGCTTTTCAGGCATCTGATTTCCCTAAGGTTCCGAAAGAGCGTCAGGGAGGGAATCCATCACAGGAACCTGGTGCTCGTGGGATGCAGCGCGCAGGCGCACGAATTCATCGATTCCGTGGGAACCAGCCCCGAGGTGGGATTTTCGGTCAGGGGGTTTTTCCTTCCGGGCGGAGAAGAATGCCCCGAAGCGAAGGAAGAACTTCTCAAGAAGGGAGTCGCATTTCTCGGGAACGTTTACGATATCCCGAAGTTCCTCGAAAGGGAGGTCATCGATGCCGTGGTGGTCGCCGAAGAGCCGGGAAAGGTGAGCAGCCTGGAGGAGCTCTTCCTCGTCTGCGAGGAACTCGGAGTCGAGCTCATCATGTCCCTCAGGATATTTCCCCACATCAACACGCCGATCTTTTTCGAAAGGCTAAGCGACATCCCTCTCCTCCATTTCGCGACGACGCCGAAGGCGGGCCTGGCTCTTTTCGTCAAGAGGATGATGGATATCTGCGGGGCATTCTTCGGCCTTCTGTTCCTATCTCCCCTGCTTCTTTTCACGGCGGCCCTCGTCAAGCTGACGAGCCCCGGGCCGGTCTTTTTTATCCAGGAGCGGATGGGGCTGAGGGGAAGGAGGTTCAGGCTTTACAAGTTCAGGACGATGGTGAAGGACGCCGAAAAGAAGCTCGAGGAGCTGAAGCACCTCAACGAAGTGGACGGACCCGTCTTCAAGATAGAAAGGGACCCCCGCCTGACTCCCATAGGAAGGTTGCTGAGGAAATCCTCGATAGACGAGCTTCCCCAGCTCTGGAACGTCCTCAGGGGCGAGATGTCCCTTGTAGGTCCCCGCCCTCCGATCCCGGCCGAGGTTGAAAAATACGACCGCTGGCAGAGGCGCCGCCTTTCCATGAGGCCCGGGCTCTCCTGCCTCTGGCAGATCTCGGGAAGGTCCGACCTCGATTTCGACACATGGATGAAACTGGACCTCAAGTACATCGAGGAGTGGTCCCTCACGCTCGACCTGATAATCCTCCTGAAGACAGTTCCCGCCGTTCTATCGACCCGCGGAGCGAAATGATGAAAAACTGCCGCGACTGCGGAAAGGAGATAAGCGAGAGCGCGCTCGCATGTCCCCACTGCGGAGCGCCGTTCCCTTACAAGGAGAAATGGGACGGCTGGGGATATGAATACAAATCAAAAACGAGGATCCTCGGAATGCCCCTGCTGCACGTTTCCTTCAAGTTCCGCCCCAACTATGTCCCGGTACCGGCGAGAGGGTTCATTTCCATCGGCCAGTTCGGCGCGGGAGTGATAAACATATCCCAGTTCGGGGTCGGGATTTTCAGCCTTTCGCAGTTCACGGTCGCGGGATTCGCGGTATGCCAGATAGGGCTCGCCTATTCGCTCATCGCCCAGGTGGGGCTATACTGGGACAAGGGTTGGGGGCAGGTCGTCAGGAACATTCAGTCCTTCTTCGGTTGAACCTTGTTTCCGCCCTTCATCGTCTTGTATTTTTCCGCCTTCGTTTTTTCGCCGATCGATTCGTAGAAATCTACGACCATCTCGATGATCGCTTCGATGTCGCCCGGCTTGGAACCCTTGAAAGATCGAACTTCATCAAGGACGGAAAGCAGGGTTTTTTCCGCCGTGGCATAATCCTTTTCATCACGGTAAAGCTGGAACAGGTTTGTCTTGAACTGCAGAGTAGTCTGATGGACCGGCCCAAGTTTTTTCTCAACGACAGCTATTGCCGAGGTGAGAGTATTTTCGGCTTCCCTGAACCGCCCCTGAGCGCTTTGGAGACTGGAAATATTGTTGAGTATCTTCGCTACGTCTATTGAATCCCTGCCGTTGGCTTTTTCCGTTATGGCGAGGGCTTTCGAATAGTATTCAAGAGCCTTGGGAAAGTCCTTCTTGGCCTTGTAGACCAGAGCGAGGTTGTTGCTGATCAATCCCAGGTTGGGGTGATCCGGGCCGAATTTTCTTGAATATATGTCATAGACCTTAAGCCAACCTTCTTCAGCTTCTTCGAACTTCTGTTCGGAATAATAGAGCGAGGCGATGTTGTTGAGCGTGGAGGCGGTCTCCGGATGGTCACTGCCCAGGATCTTCTCCTTTATTTTCAGGCTCTGGTTGTAGTAGCCCGCGGCTTCTTTGAATTTCTTCTGTTTCTTGCATACGAGCGCGAGATTGTTCAGGCATTTGGCGACGTTCGGGTCAAGGTCCCCGAATTTCTCTTTCCACACGGCATAGGCCTGGTGGTAGTGCTTCTCCGCTTCGGAGAATTTACCCTGCTTGCTCATGAGGCTCCCTAGGTTGTTGTAGGTGAAGCCTATGTCGGCGCTAGTCTCTCCTCTCAAATTCTTCCTGATGGCGAGGGATCTATTGTATGTTTCCAGCGCTTTTTCGAATTCTTCCTTCTTGACGTAAATTCCGGCGATGTTGTTAAGTATAGATGCTGCTTCGTTGCTGTCTTCGCCGAATAGTTTAGCGTTGATATCAAGGGATCTCCGGTAGTGATACTCCGCCTTGTCATACCGCCCCTGGATCTCTTCCAAAAGCCCCATGCTGTTGTAGATCTCAGCCATTTCCCCGCTTCCCGGGCCGAAGCATTTTTCCCTTAGGAGAAGCGATTTTTCGATCAGCGGCCGGGCTTCCTTGTAAAGTCCGAGGTTCATGAAAACTTCACCCATGGTCATCATCAGCCTCGACTGGATCTTCGGCTGGGAGCAGAGCTCGCTCTCGATCTTCTCCGAACCCTTTTCCAGCACTTCCCTCGCCGTGACCGTGTTGCCTTTGGCCTCACTCGGGTCAGAGACTTCGAACAACCCCACGAGGAAATCCGACACCTGCTTCGCGGCTTCGGCTTCCTCCAGCGCTTTCTTTTCTGCGCGCGCCGCTTTTATCCAGAAAAGTGTCGCAATCACGGCGAAGGCGGAAAGAAGCGTGATGGCCGAGGCGACAAGGACCCTTTTCCTTTTCTTCGCCGGTTTTCCGATGATCTCTTCGATCCTTCTCGCGGCCTCGCGCGCCGTCAGCCTCGCGTTCGGTTCGAAAGCGGTCAGGTCGTCCACCAATGTTGAGATGTCGGGCTCTTCCAGGCGGAGCTCCTCCCTTTCCCCCTTCTGGTTCTTTTCAAGCAGGACATTGAAACTGCTTTCCAGGTTATAGGATGTCTTTCCTGAGAAGATCTCCTCCACTATGATCCCGAAAGAGTACATGTCGCTGAAGGAAGTGACGTCCTCGCCCCTGGCCTGCTCTGGGCTCATGTACCCGAGAGTCCCCATCACGACGCCCACTGTGGTAAGGCCGGTCGTGCTCTTCACGTCCGAACCGCCCGAACCTCCGAGGGCGAGAGTTAAGTCAGTCGATCTGTTCTTCGGAACGACGGGGACGTTCGGACGCTCTTCTTGTGCCGGCTGGTCGTCAATCAGGATCTGCCTCGCGAGGCCGAAGTCCAACACTTTTATGCCGCCCTCTTCGGTCACGATGATGTTGTCGGGTTTCAGGTCCCTGTGTATTATCCCTTTTTCGTGGGCTATCTCAAGGACGGAGGCGATCTTTTTTATGATCTCGAGCTTCTGCTTCTTTCCGAGGCGTCCTTCTTCTATGGAATCCCTCAGCTTTTTTCCGTTTATCAGTTCGAGGACCAGGTAATCGGCGTCTTCAGCCTCGACATAGTCATAGATCCGGCAGATGTCGGGATGGCCGAGCTGGGAGAGGACTTTCGCCTCCCTGAGAAAGCGGCCCTTCGCCTCGTCGTCCAGCCTGTTCTCGGCATTTATGCACTTGAGGGCGACCTTTCTCTCCAGGGTTTCATCCCCGCCGAGGTACACGTCTCCCATGCCCCCGCTCCCGAGCCTCTCCTCGATCCGGTAACGCCCAATTTTCCTAGATTCATCGGACATTGACATATCGCCTCCGCGCCAGTCAGTAAATTTATCACCTCCCCCGTTCAGGAACAAGAGGATGTTCGATTTTATCCAACTGACAGAAGAAGATTCCAGCTTTTTTCGATCGTTCGGGTCAAAACGAAGAAACTGGTTGGGATTAAGTTCTTTAACCTATTGAAACAGCTATAAAAATGTGAGAAAATAATTCTTTTTTAGGGAGGGCCATGGACATCCGGGAGCTTGCCTCTATAAAAAGCGGTTTTTTCGAAGCGCTTGAAAAGGCGAACACCGAAGGCTCCCTTCTGGAGCTTAAAGGGGCTTATGTAGGCAAGAAAAGGGGCGTCATAGCCGATCTTCTCGCCCGGATCCCTTCCCTGCCTTCCGAAGAAAGAAAAGCTTTCGGGCAGTCGGTAAACCTCCTCAAACAGGAGGTCGAGGAGGCCCTTAACCGTGCGCTCTCCGGTCTGAACGCGAAAAAATCCGCCATACCGAAAATGGACCTTACCCTCCCGGGAAAAGGATCCCATCGCGGGCACCTTCATCCCCTGACGACCGTAAGGAGGGAGATAGAGGAGATATTCATTTCCATGGGATACGCGGTGGCTTCCGGCCCCGAAGTGGAGGACCCTTACCACAATTTTGAAGCGCTCAACACGCCGGCGGACCATCCCTCCAGGGACATCCAGGACACCTTCTACCTCGAAGAGGGAGATCTTCTCCTCAGGACGCAGACCTCCCCCGTGCAGATCCGCTCGATGGAAACTAGAAAGCCGCCTCTGAAGCTCATAGCCCCGGGAAGGGTCTTCAGGCGGGACGACGACGTGAGTCATTCGCCAATGTTCTTCCAGGTGGAGGGGCTCGTCGTGGACGAGGACATCACGATGGCGGACCTGAAAGGGACGCTGCTGACTTTTTACAGGAAGCTTTTCAAGAAGGAACTGGCGATAAGGTTCAGGCCGTCCTATTTCCCTTTCACGGAGCCTTCAGCCGAGACGGATCTGACCTGCGTGATCTGCGGAGGATCGGGTTGCAAGGTCTGCAAGAGGACCGGGTGGCTCGAGGTCGGCGGATGCGGGATGGTCGACCCGAAGGTTTTCGAATTCGTCGGGATAGACCCCGAGAAGTACACCGGCTTCGCTTTCGGCCTCGGGATAGACAGGATGGCGATGCTGAAGTACGGCATAGACAACATCAAGTACCTTCTCGAGAACGACATGAGATTCCTGGAGCAGTTCTGATGCGCTTCCCGCTGTCATGGATCAGGCAATTCGTCCCCATCCCCGAAGACATCGAAAAGCTCTCGAGAGGATTCACCTTTTCCGGCACGGAAGTGGACGAGGCCATCGAGGAGGACGGCGATACCATCTTCGATTTTGGGTTCACCGTCAACAGGCCCGACCTGATGAACGTTTTCGGCCTCGCAAGGGAAGCCAGTTCGATATTCGGCCTCCCCCGCCCCGCCTACGGAGCTTCCCCCGTTCATTCCGGCGAACCAATCGGGAAGAGCTTATCCATCGAGATCGCCGATCCCGCCCTCTGCCCCAGGTACAGGGCGCTTCTGATAAGAGGGGCTAAGGTCGGCGAAAGCACCCCCGCCATGAAGAAAAGGCTCCTGGCTTGCGGGCTCCGCCCCATAAACGCCGTCGTGGACGCGACGAACTATGTCCTTTTGGAGTACGGTCATCCTCTTCACGCTTTCGACATGAAGTTCATCAAGGGGAACAGGATCGTCGTGAGGCGGGCCTTGCCGGGAGAGAAACTGCTCATGCTGGACGGCGTCGAGAGGAAACTCGGCGAAGAGATGCTCGTCATCGCCGACGGATCAAGGCCTCTTGTGGTCGCCGGCGTCATGGGCGGAGAAGAGGCCGGAGTGACTTTCCTGACGAGGGATATCCTGCTGGAAGGGGCTGTCTTCGATCCGTCTTCGATCCGCAGGACTTCCAAGGCCCTGAATGTCCACACCGACGCTTCCCACAGGTACGAAAGAGGCGTCGATTTCGACGGCCCGGTGCTTGCGCTCGAAAAAGCCGCGGAAATGATAACGGAGCTGTGCGGCGGGAAACTGGCGGAAGGATGCATCGATGTGGTTCCCTCGCCGCCGCGCAGGGAAAAGATTGTTCTCCGGACGGCGAGGCTGAAGAAGATCCTCGGGATCGACGTCCCCGAAAAAGACGCAGTTTCGATACTCGAAAGCCTGGGGTTCACTTTGGAAAAACAGGGGGAAGGCCTCTACCAGGTTCAATCCCCCAGTTTCCGCGTCGACGTTTCGAGGGAGATAGACCTTATCGAGGAGGTGACGCGGATCCACGGCCTGGACAAGCTCCCCTCCAACCTTCCGGTCAACATAGACGCAGAATCGGGAAGAAACCCCGCCGTGGCCATCGAGGACGAGGTCAAGGCAAGGCTCGCGTCAAAAGGGCTCTCCGAAGCGATCCATCTGAGCATGACCGATCCCGAAACGAACAGCCTTTTCTCGGACGGGCCGGGGACCGTCAAGATAAGCAATCCCCTCTCCGAGGCCTCTTCGGTTCTGAGGAGGAGCCTTTTGCCGAATCTCCTGACGACCGTTAAAAGGAACCTTTCCTACGGACGCCGCGGGCTGTCATTGTTCGAGGCCGGCCGCGTTTACACTGCACGGGGGCCTGGGGCTGTGACGGAGGAACCAAGGCTCGCGCTCATCTTCTCGGAAGACGAATCGTCGAGAAGTTTCAATCAACCTCCCTCGAGAGACCTTTTTGCCCTGAAGGGGGTGCTGGAATTCCTGTTCGGTTCCTTCGGGATAGATGCGGAGTTCGTTAAGAGCACTCCTCCGATGAAGGTGTTCTCGGAAGACCACTTCCTGGAAATTATTGTCGGCGGGAAAAAGGCCGGCTTCCTGGCGTACCTCGATCCCGCGAGCCTGCATGCGATGGACATCAGGAATAGGGTCTCGGCCGCGGAGCTCGACACAGGATCGTTCCATGGAGCGAAACTCCCGCAGTTCAAACCCTTTTCCCGGTTCCCCGCTTCAAAAAGGGACATCTCCCTGGTGGTGCCTTCATCAACATCGTGGGAATCCGTCAGGAAGACCGCGGAGGGACAGGGAATAGAGACGCTTTCGAGGGTCGAGCTGATCGAGATCTACGAAGACATGAAGATCGGCGAGGGAATGAAGTCGGTCACGCTTTCGCTGTTTTTTAAGGCAAATGACAGGACACTATCGGACAAGGAAGTCGAAACGAACATGGCCGTCGTCATCTCCGCGCTCAGGGACAGGTTGGGCGCTTTGATCAGGCAGGAGTGAAAGATGTTGTTTGAAGAGAACAAGGAAGGTCTCGGAAAAGAAGCGATAGAAAAACTCAAGGAGAAGGCGAAGAAGATCGCCGAGAACATGCGCAGCATCAGGAGCGAGAACGAACAGCTCCTGAAGGAGATCGACCTCCTGAAGGAAGAGAAGGAAAAACTCCTCAGAAGGCTTGAGTTCTACGAGTCGGAGCGCTCGGAACTCACTGGGCTCGTCAAGGGGCTTATCGAGGAGTTCGAGCAGGAACAGCAATGAAGGACGAGCAGCTCCTGGAACTGATCATCCTCGGGCAGCCTTACCAGGTAAGGGTAAAAGGGTCTCCGGAATACGCCAGGAAGGTCAGCCAGCTCGTGGACGACACGATGCGCCAGCTGCAGAAGGGAACCCACCAGAGCGACACTACCAGGATAGCCATCCTTGCCGCTCTCAACCTGGCTGACAGGCTGCTTTCCTTCATCGAGAAAGACAAGGCTAGAGAGGGAGAGGTCGCGAAGGTCTCCCAGGAGCTCTCGCAGATCCTTGACCAGGCGATAACCAACCAGAAAGGTTAGGTTTGTATCTTGAACAGCGTAGTCTATTACATCATATTCGGCGTCTTCTTCCTGGTGCTCGGGGCGGCCATAACCAGCGTGCTCTACACTCTTCAGAAACGATCGGAGATAAAGAAAGCCTCCTCCGAGGCGTCAATAATATTGGAAAGGGCCAAGCAGGAAGCGCAGAGGCGGTTCACAGAGGCGGAGCTCCGGGGCAAGGAGAAACTCCTGGCGGAGGAGCAGGCGCTCGAGAAATCCTGGAAACAGAAGCGCAAGGACCTCGCAAAGATCGAGTCCGACCTCGAAGCCAAGGAAGAGAAGATCGAGGGGATCTCCCAGAAGCTGAAAGAAGACAAGGCGAACTTCGAGCAGCGCGAAAAAAAGCACCGGGAGGAGGAGGAAAGACTCAAGAAGCTCCTAAGGGACGCGGAGGATTTCTCCAAGGTCCAGAAGGCCAAGCTGGAGGAGATCGCCTCCATGACATCCCACGAGGCGAAGATCGAGCTGATGAGGCAGATGGAAGCCGAATCGAGGAAAGAGGCGGCGCGCATCATCAAGAAGATCGAGGAGAGCGCAAGGGAAAGGGCGAAGAATTTCGCCCGTTTCATACTGATGCAGTCGATAGAGAAGGTTCTGCCCCACCTGCCGCTCGAATCTTCGGTCATAACTTTCAAGCTCCCGAACGAGGAGATGAAGGGACGGGTGATCGGGAGGGAAGGCAGGAACATCAGGGCTTTCGAAAGGATAACCGGAGTGGACGTGATCGTGGACGACACGCCCGAGATGCTTCTCCTCGCCTGCCACAATCCCCTCCGCAGGGAGATCGCCAAGATCACGCTTGACAAGCTGGTCGAGGACGGCAGGATACACCCAGCGAGAATAGAGGAGTTCTACGAAAAAGCCTGCCTGATCGTCGAAGAAACCCTTTATGAGGTGGGAAAGGAGGCTCTCTACCAGCTCGGCATCCACAACATGCACGACAAGCTGGTCGGGTCCGTCGGACGCCTCAAGCTCCGCTCAGGCTATTCGGCGGGAAACCTCCTCGAGCACTCGATGGAAACAGCAAAGATATCCGCTTATATCGGGCAGATGCTGGGAGCCAACGTGGAACACATCAAGAGGGCCGCCATCCTTCACGAGATAGGGCACGTGGAAGAACAGACGGGAGACACGAACCCGGTCCTTCTTTCTTCGCAGCTCGCCAAGCAGTACGGCGAGCCCCAGGCTGTCGTCAACATAGTCTCCAACCTGGTGAAGCAGTCCGAATCGACCCTGCTTGAAGCCAGGATCCTGGATGTCGCCGAGCACCTCTCCGTGAGCGTTCCGGGAGTTTCCCGGGACGGCCTCGAAAAGTACATCGAGAGGCTCGACCAGATCGAAAAAATGGTCCACCAGATGCGCGGCGTCGACAGGGTCTTCGCGATGAAAGCGGGTAGGGACCTGCTCGTTTACGTCAAGCCGAAGGAAGTGGACGACGAGTACACGATGTGGCTTTCCAAGGAGATCGCGGAAAAACTGGAACAGGAAGTGAGGTTCTCCGGCCAGATAAAGGTCCAGGTCATAAGGGAGACCCGCCACATCGATTTCGCGACGTAAGCAGGGACGGGGAATCACTTCTAAGATGGCTACTGTCAAGGTTCTCTTCATAGGCGACATAATCGGAAGGATAGGCCGCAGGGTCGTCAGGCATTTCCTCCCCGGCATAAAGGCCGAAAGATCCGTGGACGTCACCATCGCCAACGGCGAGAACGCCGCGGGAGGCTTCGGTTTGACGCCGGAGACGGCCGCGGAACTCTTCGACATCGGAGTCGACGTCATAACGACCGGCAACCACGTCTGGGACAAGAAGGAGATCATCCCCTTCTTCCGGGAGAGGCCAGACATAATCAGGCCGATGAATTTCCCCGAGGGAGTTCCAGGCAGGGGCTCCGTCAGGCTCGAGAATGTGATAGACATCCCTTTCTGGGTCGTCAACATCCAGGGAAAGGTGATGATGCCTCCCATCGCCTGCCCTTTTCTAGCGATGGAATCGTTCCTGAAAAGCCTGCCGCCGTCAGAAAAGCTGATCGTCGTGGATTTCCACGCCGAGGCCACCAGCGAAAAGAAAGCGATGGGATACTGCCTCGACGGACGGGTGAGCCTCCTTCTCGGGACGCACACACATGTCGCCACCAGGGACCTCGAGATCCTGAAAGGCGGCACCGGTTATATAAGCGACGTCGGAATGACCGGTCCCTACGATTCCGTCATCGGGATGAAGAAGGAAGGCTCCATCGAAAGGATCGTCACAGGGATGCCAAATGTCCTGGAAGTCGCAAAAGGCCGCCCGGCGCTCTCCGCGGTTTTCGCCGAACTCGACGCGTCGACCGGCAGATGCCTTTCGGTCGAATACATCTCGAGGGAGTTGAAGGCCGGTTAGTCGCAATCCTCGGGAGGTTGGACCTGCCTCACGCACGGAGGAGTGGCGTCTCCGATGGGACCCAGGTAAGCGTCGGCGTCTCCTCCGTTGTAGCCCTGAAGAAGATAATAGAAGCACCTTCCCTCCACGGCCGACGGATCATCAGAATTGATAGAAAGACTGCTTGTCAGGCCTATGGCGTAACATGAAAAATCCGTTGAAGTGGTGCAGAGCGCGGGAAGGTCCGAGCCAAGTCCGCGCAGGGCCCTTACATGATCGGCATCTACCGTTCCCCAGCCGAAACCGCTCTTGTCGGTGTTCACTGTCTCGACGACAGGCATTGTGGGAGGGGAGCAGGTAATGTGAACATCCGTTCCCGGGAGCGAATTTGAATCGGTGAAACATCCCGGCACGGAGTTGAGCGCCCTCACCGTGTAGCTGTGTTCCGCAGTGTCTCCCGGATCATAGGTAGTTCCGGACGCGCAGCCTTCCACCGCAAGGGAGCCGTCGACATACAGGTCGTGCCTGGTAGCCGGGGCGCCTGAAGAATAATTGATCCGGACTCCGTTCTGCTGACAGGGATCGGTGTCGTTCACCGAAGCGATCACCGGAGCGGACGGCTCTGCGCAGAGGGCGTGCCTGGCGTAAATGAAGCATGACATCGTGTTGAGGTTCTCGTAGCCGTTGTCGTAGCCCGGCCAGTCGTAATAGACGTATTCCCCGTTGTAGTTCATGTAACCTTCGTTCTTGTCACCGTAAGGGTCGTTGAATATCGCGGTGTGCCAGTTGGTTATGTTTCCCCTGCCCACCGTATAGTGACCCGAAGAAGTTATCAATGAAAGAAAGACCGTCGGATGGAGCGCGCTCGTCTCCGCCTGGTATTCAGCCCAGGTCGGCGACCAGTCCACCGCGGCGTAATCGAGGCCGTTGTGGTAGAAGTAGTCCCTCATGTAACCCCTGGTCTCCTCCCAATCGTTGCGGACGATGTAACCGTAGCCTCCCCACGCGGGATCGCCGCTCGGATCTGGTGATGAGATGTCGTAAGTGTAGCCGTTGTAGCTGTATATCTCCGAGACATAGTTCCCGTAGTGGCTGACGTGCGAATAAGGAACGGAAACGACGCAGTCCCAGAAAGGAAGAATCTTGTAGTAGGCTATGCACATCATCGCGGAGGTGGCGTTGCACGCCCAGTGGCCGTTGAACCAGTTTGGAGTGTCGTACACCTGGTGCATGTAAGGCACGCCGGGAATAACCGTGTCCGCGGCCGGCTCCGGCGGAACATATGCGGACCCGGGGATGACCGGCACGGGCGATGACGGAACGGGGTTCCTGAAACTATAACCATCGAAGCGCATTTCCCGGGTACCATTTCCCGCCGCCGTGCTTTCTTTCTTCATGCCGGTGAGTCCGGCCAGAAGGATCTTTCCCGTCTCCGCCGTGCAGAAAGCGATTTCTCCGTAAGGCGACAACGAGGGCTCGTCGAAGAATTCGGCGGAAGAATCTGTGAGAATTTCAAATCGCCCTCCATCCGGCGATATCTGGCAGATGTGCCTGCCTTTCATGTCCCTTCCCGGTTCCCCTTCAGGCCTGGAATAGACGATGGACCTTCCGTCCGGCGACCAGCGGGGCCCGAAGTAGCCCTCTTCCCCTCCCGTGACGCGCGTTTTTCCGGAAGAAAACAGGTCTATCATCCAGAGCTTATCTTCGTTATCGTTGAACAACGCTTTCGTCCCGTCAGGGGAGACGGGAGCGAGATTCACGTAAAGGCCGATGTCGTGGCTTGAGCGGACGGCTCCGGAAGGATCGATAACTATGATGGCGTTCTCCACGGTCAGAACCGTCTTTCCGTCCTCGGAGAAGGAAGGCACCCCAGCCGCCTCCACGGGATCTGTCAGCCGGGTGACTCTTCCAGTCCCGATCTCGTAGACCGATGGGATCTGAAGATACCTGCCGTCCGCCTTTTTTTCGAAGTCCTTGAAGCCGAGCTTCTTTCCGTCTGGCGACCAGTTGAAACGATAACCGGATCCCAGGTCCGAGACGACAATAACTTCATTCCCTGTCCGCGGGGCCAGGACATACAATCCTTTATGGTGGGGCCCAGTGAAGGCGAGGTACTTCCCGTCCGGTGACCATGACGGGTTGAAGAACCTGTCCGGGACCGGCCCCGTTCCCCCTCCGCCGGTCCTGTCCGAAGCCCGGAAAGCGATGCCGATAAGCAACACCACAGCCATCAAGAGGACACTTTTTTTCATTTTCTTCCCCCTTGCAAGTTTTCATGCTATTCCCTTCTTCGTCCTTTTTCAAGGAAGAGCATGTCGAAGGGGGGGGTTATCGGATGCCGGAAAGTGGGGACCACTTGCCGCTTTTCTGCTCTTTGATCGACGCGAGGGTCGGTTCGGCTTTGAAAATGCCTGTTATCTTTTCGTCCAGCCTCTGGGCGAAGGCAAGTCCGATGTTCCGTTTCAGCCTTCCGATGTCGTTCACCCCAACGGAAGCGATCCTTCTTTGAACTTCTTCCTCGGTCACGCCGAAGACGAGCGCATGGAGGTCGGGCGCCTCGTCCAGCAGCAGGACGCCATGGACAAGAGCCAGGCCCGAGATCCTTCTCTGGGCCCCGCCGAATATTTTTCTCCCTTCGACGAGCAGCGTCTCCGGACCTCTGCCGAAAAAGCATACCGGAGAACCGCTCTTTTCTCTGACTGAGCATCTTTCAGCTATTACCCCGCCCTCTTTAAGTCCGTCGCGGATAGAACACGTGAAAAGGTCGTAGCACCCGGTTATGGAAAGATCTCTCCTCCCTTCTTTTCCGGCAGGAACGACGAGGCTCGCCGAGAGCGCTTTCCTGCCCAGAACGGCCGTGCCTCCTGTCATTCGCCTGAGTACCGTGATCCCGGAAGAGCGGAGGTGATCGATCCTGATCCCGGCGAAGTCCTGTGAATAACCCATCACGAGGAAAGGGGTTTTCCATTCGTAAATGAAGAGGACCGGTTCGGCCACCGCTGCTGCGAGGATGTCTCTCTCGAAAGCCAGATCGCTGAGAGGAGGGCCCGATGAGAAGACGAGTTCCAATCCGCTCAGCCTCCCGAACCCACGACCACGCGGGCCGGCTTGAGAAGCTTGTCCCCTCTGAAATAACCGTTCTGGAAGATCTCCACGACCTTGCCCCTGGGCCCCGGCGCCATGGAAAGAGCCTCCATCATGTTGGGATCGAAATCTTCGCCGAGCGCGGAGATCTTTTCCAGCCCGTTCTTCTCAAGGAATCTTTCCAGGGATTGACGGAGCAGTTCGAATCCCTCGCGGGTCGTTGGATCCTGGGAGACAAGCTTCGCCGCCCGTTCAACTGTCTCAAGGATATCAAGGACATCGAGGAGAAGAGCGTCGGCCTTTTCCTCGAACCTTTTCTCCGCGTCCCTGGCCACCCTTTCCCTGGACCTTGCCGCTTCGTCCTCCAGCTCTTCCATCTTAGATCTGAGGGCGGTTTCCATCCTTGACACTTTGGATTCGAGCTGCTCGACATAGCTCGGTTTGAGGGACGGCTCTTCCGAAGGGGCGTCATCGTTCAGCCCTACCCTTCTCCTGTCTATGACCTTCACTTTCCTGTTCTTTTTTTCGTTTTCCATGTTCTCAATCATTCTGCGCCATGTTCAAAGACACGTAATAGCTCCATCTTCCTCTAGCGACGGTTATGGGAAGACCCGTGGACGTGAAAGCCGATCTGGCTCGCGACAGGAACTGGGATGGAGTGGCGATCCGCTCGTCCTCTATCGCGGTTATGACATCACCTGTCCTGAGGCCCGCGGATTCGGCGGGAGAACCTTCCCTGACAGAAGCGACGGCGACGCCGTTCCTGCCGTCCGAGACTCTCAGTCCGAGAAGTTCCCATCCCATAGCCGCCGTCAGCGATTCTGGAAGAAGGGCGCATTTCAGGGAGAGGTTCTGCCTCGCCTTGTTTCGGACGATCTCCAGATATGCGGTCTCTCCCCCGTTCATCAGGGCGAGCTGGGCGTTGAAATCTCCGACGCTCTTGATCTCCCTGCCGTTCAGCTTGGTTATGATGTCGCCTTTCTGAAGCTGCGAAGCCGCGGGAAGCGCGAAAGGATATGTCCTTGCGACGACTACTCCGCCGTCGATCCCGGATCTCGACCGGTACGCTGCGGAAGGATCGACTGCGAGGACGCCGATCCAGGTCGGCCTCACCCTTCCGAAGTTCTTGAGCTGGTCCATGACCCTTTTCGCCCTGCTCACCGGTATGGCGAAACCGATCCCTTCGGCGTTCTTGATTATCGCGGTGTTGACTCCTATGACCTTTCCCAGAATGTTAAGGAGCGGGCCCCCCGAGTTCCCGGGGTTTATCGCGGCGTCAGTCTGGAGGAAGTCGGAGTAGCTTCTGCTTCCAGCGTTGACCGTCCTGCCGGTGGCGGAAAGCACTCCGACCGTAACGGTCTTTGAAAGGCCGAAGGGATTTCCGACGGCGATCACGTTCTCCCCTATCATGAGATCATCGGAACTTCCCAGCTCGACGTATGGCAGGGGCGCGCCCGCCTCGATCTTCAAAAGCGCCAGGTCTGCCTCGGGAGCCGCTCCTACAAGCTTTGCCGAGTAGCTTTTTCCCGAGCTCAGGGTCACCTTTATCTCCTGTCCGCTGAGCACGACGTGTTCGTTCGTCAGGATGTAACCCTGGGAATCCACGATGAACCCGCTTCCGAGGGAGTTTTCCAGGGAAGGCGGCCCTTCCCAGTCGAACTGCTGCTGCCTTCCGAAGCCGAAAAGGTCCCAGAAATCCCCGAAAAAGAAAGGGTTCTGGACGCGCTGCGTGGCCGAAATCGAAACTACCGCCGGGCTTACCTTCTTTACGACCCTCACGACCGCGTTCTCTCTCTGGACGTCCTGCGAGTAAGCACTGACGAACGCGGCTATTGCGATGATGAAGGGAAAAAGGAATTTTCTCATCGTGGCTTACCCGCTACTCGGTTCTGCCCAAGAGCCTCTCTATTCTTCTCTCAAGAGGCGGATGGGTCGAGAAGAGGTTCATCAGCGCGTCGCCCGTGAGGGGCTTCACTATGAACATGTGCGCCGTGGCGGGCCCCGCGTTCAGCGGTACTCTTTTCGAGGCTGCGAAAAGCTTCCTGAGGGCGTTCGCCAGGCCGTCGGGCGTCCCTGCGAGCTTCGCGCCTGTGGCGTCCGCGCCGTACTCCCTCGACCGGGAGATCGCCATCTGGATAAGCATTGCCGCTATCGGGGCGAGGATGACTGCTACCAGCATTGCGATCAGGTTGATCCCGCCTCCCCGTCCTTCGCGGTCTCTCCCGCCTCCCATCATGGCGGTCCACCTGGCCATCTGCGCGAGGAACATTATCGCGGATGCGAACGAGGCGACTATCGTCTGAAGAAGTATGTCCCTGTTGACGATGTGCCCTATCTCGTGGGCGATGACCCCTTTCACCTCCTCCTCGTTCAGCAGTTCCACCAGGCCCGATGTAACGCAGACGAGCGCGTGCCTGGGGTTCCTTCCCGTGGCGAAGGCGTTCGGCGCGCTCTGCTGCATCATGTAAAGGGGAGGCTTGGGGATCCCGGCGGCCGCCGAAAGCTCGGCCACTATGGCGTGGAGCCTTGGAGCTTCGCTCTCCGAAAGCGGTTTCGCGCCGTAAGACTTGACTACTATCTTGTCAGAAAAAAAGTAAGACACGAAGTTCATGACGATGGCGATAATGAAAGCTATGGCCATCCCTCCGGGGCCGCCCAGCAGATACCCGACTATCATGAAAAGCGCCGCCATTGCCGTCAGCAGGAAAGCAGTTTTCGCCCAATTACCGAACATCTTCACCTCCGGGAAACAGTCAAGCGATCATTATACATCAGCAGCGGGGAATACGAGCATCTCCTTCCCTGCGTCAACGCGGATATCGGCCCCGGGAGCGTAGGCTCCTTCAAGGATCCTGAGAGAGAGAGGATTTTCCAGGTGCCGCTGGATCGCTCTCTTGAGCGGCCTTGCGCCGTACACGGGGTCGTAACCTGCCTTCGCGAGGAATGCCCTGGCTTCGGGAGAGACGTTCAGTGAGAAATCCTTTTCCTCGAGCCGCTTCCGGAGGATACCGAGCTGTATGTCGACGATCCCGAGTATGTCCTCTTCTGAGAGAGGCTTGAAGAATATGAACTCGTCGACGCGGTTAAGGAACTCCGGCTTGAACGCCTCCTTCAGTTCCGCCATGACCTTGTCGCGCGCTCTTGCGGGATCCTTCAAATACAGATCCTCCAGCCATTTCGAACCGATGTTGCTGGTCATGATGATGAGCGACTCGGTAAAACTTATAGTCCTTCCCTTTCCGTCGGTAAGCCGTCCGTCGTCGAACACCTGCAGAAGGACGTTGAAGACGTCGGGATGGGCTTTCTCGATCTCGTCAAGGAGGATGACCGAGTAAGGATGCCTGTGGACGGCCTCGGTGAGCTGTCCGCCCTCCTCGTATCCCACATATCCGGGCGGAGCCCCGATGAGCCTTGCGACCGAATGCTTCTCCATGTATTCGCTCATGTCTATCCTGACGAGGCTCTTCTCGTCGTCGAAGAGGAATTCCGCGAGGGCTTTCGACAGTTCGGTCTTTCCGACCCCGGTCGGGCCCAGGAAGAAAAAGTTGCCGATCGGCTTGTGCGGGTCCCCCAGCCCGGACCTCGACCTTCTCACGGCGTCCGATACGGTCTTCAGGGCCTCATCCTGTCCGACGACCCTTTGCCTGATCCTGTCCTCCATTTCAAGGAGCTTTTTCCTCTCGCCTTCAAGCATCCTCGATACAGGGATCTTTGTCCAAAGCGAGACCACCTGCGCCACATCCTCTTCGTCGACCTCCTCTTTCAGAAGCGAACCTTCTGTCCTGAGTCCGGCGAGTTTCTTCTGAACCTCAACCAGCCTTGTCTCGAGCTCCGGGATCTTGCCGTAACGGAGCTGAGCCGCGGCTTCAAGGTCTCCCTGCCGCTCCGCCCGTTCCGATTCGTTCCTGAAAGCCTCCAGGTCCCTCTTGATCCCCTGTTGTTCCCTGATGGCGTCCATCTCCTTCCGCCACTTCTCTTTCATGAGAGCGGCTTTTTGTTCCAGCGTTTCCAGCTCTGAGGAAATAGATGCTAGCCTTTCTTTTACTTCTGGCGCCGGCTCCTCTTTCTGAAGCGCCTGCTTCTCTATCTGTATGGTCACTATCTCCCTCTGGATGTTATCTATCTCGTACGGAAGGCTGTCGAGCTGGATCCGGAGCCTGGCGGCCACCTCGTCAACGAGATCGATCGCCTTGTCGGGAAGATGCCTGTCGTGGATGTACCTCTCGCTGAGGGTCACGGCCGCGATAATGGCTCCGTCCCTGATGCGAACTCCGTGATGGACCTCGAACCGCTCCTTCAGACCCCTGAGGATCGCTATCGAGTCCTCGGCAGTCGGTTCGCCGACATATACGGGCTGGAACCTCCTCTCCAGAGCGGCGTCCTTTTCTATGTATTTCCTGTACTCGTTGATCGTCGTCGCGCCTATCGCGTGCAGTTCTCCCCTCGCGAGGGAAGGCTTCAGGATGTTGGAAGCGTCCATGGAACCTTCGGCGGCGCCGGCGCCGACTATGGTATGGAGCTCGTCCATGAAGAGTATTATCTCACCCTCGCTCGATGTCACTTCCTTGACGGCGGCCTTGAGCCTTTCCTCGAACTCGCCGCGGTATTTGGCTCCTGCTAAAAGCGAGGCCATGTCCAGCTGAACGAGCTTCTTGTCCTTCAGCGTGTCGGGAACGTCCCCCCTTACCATCCGTTCGGCCAGGCCCTCGACGATGGCGGTCTTGCCCACGCCGGGATCCCCTACCAGCACCGGGTTGTTCTTCGTCCTGCGGGCAAGGATCTGGGTCAGCCTCCTTATCTCCTCGTCCCTCCCGATCACCGGGTCGAGCTTCCCCCTGCGGGCCATTTCGGTGAGGTCCTTGCCGTACTGCTCGAGGGCGGAGTATTTTCCTTCAGGGTTCTCGTCGGTCACGCTCTGAGTGCCCCTGACCTCCTTGAGGACCCTCATTATGGAGCTTTCGTCGATGTCAAACTCCCCGAGGATCTTCGCGCATTCTCCGTGGCTGCCTGCCGCCATGGCGAGCAAGAGGTGTTCAGTTGAGACAAATCGGTCTTTCAAAGACGCGGCGCGGCCCGAGGCGTCTTCAATAAGGGACTGGAGACCTCTCGAGAAACCCGGCTCCTCCCTTCGTTGCAGCTTTGGAAGTTTGTCGATGGCCGTTTCGATCCGGTTCGTGAGCGCCAGCAGATCGACAGCCAGCTTCCTCAATATCTCGGGTATCACACCGCCTTCCTGACGCACCAGGGAAAGAAGAAGATGTTCCGGCGTCACCTCGGGATTGCCTTTTCTCCGTGCAAGCGCCTGAGATTCGAGGATCGCGTCTCTGGTCTTTGCGGTCAATTTGTTTGCGTCCACTGGTTCCTCCTTATACATTAAGCCAAGTCTTATAATAATATCTGCGTATTGAATTGTCAAGATGTGGGGTATCACATTGATATTATTTGATTAATTATTATATTCCAAGAGAATCATTCCCTTGTCTTTTTCATGTTCGAGGATTCGGGGAAAATCATTTATTTTCGCCCGCGAGCCAGATTTGACAAGCTCTTTCGCAGAGCTTAGTATATAATGGAGTTTTTTAACGCAAAGGGAGGTGGCCCATGTCAGCTAGAATCTCTTGCAACGTTTTACGGAAAGATTTTCTGCCCGCGATAGCCCTTCTGTTGGCATTGTTCATGGTACCTGGCATCGCTACGGCTGCGCAGACGACCTGGTCGAGGACTTACGGCGGAAGCGGGTATGACGAGATCTCCGAGGTCATACCTACAGCAGACGGCGGTTTTCTGTCAGCCGGATCCACTTATTCGTTCAGTGCGTCTTCCGGAGGCGTCTGGGTGGTAAAACTTGATTCCGCAGGAGAGATCGCGTGGCAGAACGCGTACTACGGGAGCACATATCCTTCCGGAGCCTTGAGCGTCATCCAGACTTCGGACGGGGGCTACGTGCTGGCGGGGTTCACATACGCTTTCGGAGCGGGTTCCAGCGACGTGTGGGTTTTAAAGCTCAATCCCGCGGGAATAATCGGGTGGCAGAGAACATACGGAGGAGTCAACGGAGACAGCTCTGCCTCGATAATTCAAACCTCCGACGGCGGTTACATGGTGGCCTGCGACACCGAGAGCTTCGGCGCGGGAAACTCGGACATTCTACTCCTCAAGCTTGGCGCCGGGGGCGAGCTGTCCTGGAAAAAGACATACGGCACTTCGACCGACGCAGAGACCTGCACCGCGGTAAGGCAGACTTCGGACGGAGGCTATGTCGTAGCGGGTTCGAGCGGCCTCATGGACAAGGGCGAGAACTACGCCAACGGCCCGATGGACGCATGGGTGTTCAGGACCGATTCCGCGGGCAGCGTTATCTGGGAATATTTTTACGGCGATTCCGGCGAGGATGTCTCCACTTCCCTCCGGGTGACCAGCGACGGAGGTTACATCGTTGGCGGTTTTTCCAATTCCTTCAGCGGACAGTATGACTATGACTGCTGGGTGCTGAAATTGAACGCCTCGGGTGCGGTCACATGGCAGAAAAAATACGGAGGACCCGGGGATGATCAGACGAACGACATAAGGCAGACGACGGACGGCGGTTTCATCATGGCGTGCTCATCGAATTCCATCGGAGCCGGAGACAACGACTTCTGGATCGTGAAGCTGGATTCCCTCGGTAACATAGCCTGGCAGAAAGGGTACGCGGGTGCCGGGGACGACCTGGCGAAGAGCGCGGCGCAGACTGCCGACGGAGGCTACATCGTCGGCGGAGATTCGTACAATCCCGCTTCGTACGGTTCCGACTGGTGGATAATGAGGCTTAATACGACAGGCGGCATAGGAACAGGGTGCTCCTTCATTTTTTCAACATCGCTGACCGCCCAGGCGACAGCTGTATCGCCGGCCCCTTCATACGCTGAAGTTGAGACCCCTTCCTTTTCCGCGACTGATTCCGGAGCCTCTCCCGTCGCTACTTCCGCAGTCGTTCAGCTGCAATGTTCGGGATACTGTCCATCCATAACTCTTTCTCCGTCGGTGCTTCCGCAAGCCCAGACCGGCGTTGAATACTACCAGGCCATAACCGCTTCCGGAGGAGCATCGCCATACACATACGCTCTCGGATACACCGTTCCTCCCGAAGGCATCACCCTGTCTAAGGACGGGATCCTGTCCGGGACCCCTGTTTCCGCTGGAAACTATCCTTTGCTTGTTTACGCCTACGACAAGGACGGATGCGCAGGATCGAATCTTTACGCGCTCTCGGTCGGAGGCGGAAGCTGCCCCGCTATAACTCTTTCCCCGGAAACACTTCCCACGGCGATCCCCGGCACCGTATACAGCCAAAAGATATCAGCCTCCGGAGGAACGCCTCCTTATGCTTTTTCCTTGACCGGCGGGTCTCTTCCTTCAGGACTCGTGCTTGCAGACGACGGTACGATTACCGGAACTCCATCGGTTTCGGGAAGCTACAGTTTCGCCGTGACCGCAACGGACTCGGCCGCGTGTTCCGGAAGCAGGACATACTCTTTAGCTGTGGGATGCGACGGGACGACAGGAGCTCTGGACGGATTCATAACAGTTTCCGACGAAGAGGGAGAGGAATATTACATTCTCGACGGTCCGGGAGTGTCAGGAACGGTGACCGCGACCGACTCGAAAGGCGGAACTCATGTCGCCGACATATCGGGAGGGTATTTCGATTTCGGAGAATTGCCATACGGACCATGCAGCCTCGTGGCGACGATCCGCTACACCGACCACATACCCTATGACGCCAGCCTCCTCGCATTGGGGTGCCCCTCACCGCTGAACGGCGTTATCGTGAAGAGCGTCTCTTCCCCCCCCCTGTACGTGGATGTGGCCTGCAACGAAGACAATTCGGCCATGGTCGACTTCGAGAAACCGATCGTCATGCTCCATGGTATGTTCGGATGTTACGAAAAATGGTACGGAGGAGATCCCGCCGACCCTGATTTTTACAGTTACTGGGATAACTACGCCAGGAGGCAGGGCGTAATTTCCTTCACCCCCAACTACGAATGGTGGGGAGACGCCGGCTCATGGATCACCAGGACAGAGGAAGTGCTTGACCAGGTTCATAGGGACATGGCATCGCTCACCAATCAGGGAGTCCCTCCCTTCACCCTGGTCGCGCACGACATGGGCGGCCTGATAGCCAGGATACTTGGAAGCCCAATCTATTCGGACGATCCGGCGGTCAGGCAGATAAGGACTGCCTTTATAATAGGAACTCCCAACAGCGGCTTCGACTTCAATCCCCGTTCGGGAAAGGACGGCCTCCTGGGACCCAACTCCATAATCAGGTACTTCAACGACGCGTACCCCGACTTCGGGAACCTTGACGTGTACGCGATAGCCGGTAACAGGGGCTGGTGGGGAACGGACAACAACGACGGAAAGGTCTCCCTCCGCTCGGCCTTCACGATCACCAGGGTGGCTTGCAAGGGAGGAGACTGCGTCGCTTATCCCGCGCTGAGCCTTGACAGCGGCGCCGAGCATGTTTTCCGCTTCAGGCACAACGAGCTAGGTTCTCCCGAATCCGTGGAGGAGATCTTCGAGAATGTCATCCTGCTGACAGGAAGGTCGCGCTGGCGGATGGATGAAAAAGGCATTCCTGAAGCGCCGGTCGGCGGAGTCGGATGGGGAACGGTGGGAAGGTCCTCCGCGACGATGGGGACCGGTTCTGCCTCCCTGAGAAGCGAAGCCTCCCAGGATTACCCCTTCACCGTATCGAACTGCGACGGGATGGCGGTTTTCGTCACCGTGACATCGGGATCGGGTAGTTTCAAGATTATAGATCCCTCAGGGTTCCAGCACGATCTTGACAACAACGCTTTCATAAAGCCCGCACCCGAACCGGGGACCTGGATCCTGAGAGCGAACCCCGGGGCGTCCGGGATGACTTTCGACGCCTCCGCCGTTGACAACAGCATATTCGGGATAAAGGCTTATCTTACCGGCGAATACGTCGGCGAAGGAGTGAAGACGACCCTCAGGGCTGACCGCGACGGCGACTGGTCGGCTGTAATGCCCTCCACTGTTAAAGCTTTCATGTACGACGGCTCGGGCAACCTCGTCCAGTCCTTAGACCTCGCTGACAACGGCGGATATTTCAGTCACGAGTTCGGTGCCCCCTCGTCCCCCGGCACGTATCAGATCGTGGTCAAAGCTGAAGGGACATACGGAGGAGATCCTTTCACGCGGGTGGAGTTCGAGACGCTCAACGTGCTTCCCTCATCCCACTATTTCACGGGGACGTTCTCAGACTCCCCGGTGGACGGCAACGGCGACGGCAAGTACGACGGTTTAGCCTTCTCCGCAGATGTTCTGATCAGCGGGCAGGGCTATTTCGTGGTATCCGCGGACCTCTTCGATTCGTCCGGCAATTTCCTCTCGCATTCGACGGCCTCCATTTCCGCAGGCAGGGCTTCCAGCCAGGCGCTTCTCCTCTTCGACCTGAAAGACCTGAAATGCAGCCAGCTCTCCTCTCCTCTTCAGGTTGGGGGCCTAAGGGTGCTTGACGCCGATTCGCTTCGCGCCGTGGATGTGTGGGGGCAGGAGGTCTCGACACAGAGCTATTCTTCTTCGCAATTCTGCTGCGATCCATCGGAGCCCGCGCCTCAGGTTTTATACGTGACTCCCTCCAGTGTCGTCGCCGGAACGACACCTAACATGGCCATCGTGGGCAGGAACTTCGACGAGAACGCCATCGTCACCTTCGACGCCGGGGTCGGCAAACTGATAAGCGTCCTCCACAAGGAAAATTTTGAGAACCGCGTCATATATTCGACCATATCCATACCGGCTTCGGCTGTCGGCCACGTGAACGTCAGGGTGACGAATCCCGACGGCAGCGACGGCGTATTGCACGAGGTGCTCGTTTCCGAAGAGGATTCCGCGCCCGAGGTAAGTTTCGACGGCCTGGAGAACGGCTCCGTGGTCGGTGGGTACCTTGACATAATCGCGAACGCTTCGGACGATGTCAAGGTCGCTTCCGTCTCCTTCGAGCTCGACGGGGCTCTGCAGAAAGTAGCGGCTTCTTTCCCGTTCATCTGGTACTGGGACACTTCGGCTTCGGCCGTGGGCACTCATACGGTAAAGGCGACGGCGACCGATTCCGCCGGTCACCAGGCCTCGACCCAAGCCGTGGTGAGCGTAGTCCAGCCGCCCGTGGTTTCAATGATGAGCAAGAAGGGAAGCCCCTTCCGCATCGTCACGCTCGGAAGCAACCTCCAGGAGGACATAACGGTTTACATCAACGGCGAGATGTGGACCAACGTCGCGTGGAAGAGCAGCGGGAAGATAGTCATAAAGGGGGGCAGCCTCCTGAAATCAAAGGTGCCAAAAGGAACCCCCACTACTTTCACGTTCGTCAACGACGACGGAGGTCAACAGGTCCTGGTATGGCAATGGTAGCCGTTTGACATTCGGTTCGAAAGGCGGGGACCTGAGGTCCCCGCCTTTTTTTACCGCTTCAGCGTTTTCGCTATTGACAGATATCAGCCGCGGTGCTAGCTTAGTTTCAGCAAGAACCCTTTTGCGGGAGGCGGAAATGAAAGAAAAACTGTTTGTTGAAGAAAAGCGTCCTGAAGCGTGCATCGTCTCGGCGATCGTCTTTGTTCTATGCCTCGCGGCCTGCGGGCACGCTTTCGCCCAGTCATGTGCCGATCCGATAGTCGTATCTCCCTCTTCTCTTCCGAACGGAGAGGTTTATGTCCCTTACAATGCGACCATTTCAGCGACGGGCGGCATGGGAAGCTACTCCTTCTCCGTCTCTTCCGGCTCCCTACCGTACGGTTTCAGCCTGGACAGCTACAGCGGGCTCCTATCGGGAACTCCATATTCCGGGGGGACATACAATTTCGAGGTTTCCGCTTTCGACTATTACTGCTACACCACGGGCTCCAGGAACTACACGCTCACGATCGAGGACCCGTGTTCTTCTCTGATGATAGCCCCCGAATCCCTTCCCGACGCCTATGTCGGATCATATTACCATCAATCCTTTTCGGCAAGCGGAGGCACTCCTCCTTATTCTTTCTTCGATTCACTTCCCCTCGAGCCTTCATGGGGCTGGCCTCCCGGGATCTCGATGACTTCATCGGGCGTGGTCTCCGGCACTCCCACGGAAGAAGGCGAATGGCAGGTTTACGTGTATGTGGAAGATTCTTCCTCCCCTTACCCCTGCTCCAACGGAACGGAGGTACTGCTCACGGTCAGGCGGCAGTGCCCCGTGATAATGTTAGAACCGTCCGACCTTCCCGACGCGGTCCTCGGAGAGCCTTATTCTCAGAGGATAACAGCCACCGGAGGGTATCCCCCCTACGCCTATTCCTTGACAAGGGGAGATCTTCCTCCTGGCCTTTCTTTCAGCAGCGGAGGGATTCTCGCCGGGACGCCGGAAGAACCGGGCAAGTTCACCTTTTACGTCTCTGCGGTCGACGCGAACCGGTGCAGTGGCGAAATGGTATACGCCGTGAGCGTCGACTGCCTTACGGGGAACGGAACGCTATCCGGGCGCGCGGGGATCAGGGACGAAGAATCCGGGGCTCTTTGCCATCTCAACGGCGATGGAGTAACGGGCATTGTCACGGCTTCGGGAGCTTCAGGCAGCGTATACACGACGGATCTTGTCAACGGAAGCTACTCTTTCGGAACGATCCCTGCGGGGAACTACTCACTATCCGCGATCATCAATTACACGGACCACATACTTTACGACGCCGAACTGCTTTCATATGGATGTGCCGCTCCCTCGCAAAAGCGGATCGTGAAGACATTGACAATCCCGCCCCGGACGGCGGCCGTCAAGTGCGACACGCACAACGCTGCGGATCTGACTCTCCCTCCTCCCATGGTAATGCTTCACGGAATTTTCGACTGCTACTCCAAATGGTACGCTTCGGACGGCTCCGACGCCGACTATTACAGGCATTTCGACAATTACGCGAGGTCCCTGGGAAGGATCTCCTTCACCCCCAATTACAACTGGTGGAGCGGCTCCTGGAGCCTAAGGGTCTCGGAGGTCCTGGACCAGGTCAGCCAGGACATGTCGTCGCTATGCGCTTCAGGCATGCCTCCCTATATCCTCGTCACCCACGACATGGGAGGGCTCGTCGCGAGGGCGCTCGGAAGCGGGCCGCATTCCGGAGACCCGGTCGTGCGCAAGATGGAAAAGGCGTATCTTCTCGGAGTTCCCAACAGCGGCGCAGATTACAACGCGAGGCTCGGAAGAAGCTCTCTCCTGGGGCCTAATTCGATAATAAGGTACTTCAACGAGGTCTACCCCGATTTCGGAGCGTTGGACGTTCACGCGGTTGCAGGTACCGGTGGATGGTGGAACACGGACAACAACGACGGAGTTGTTTCGACGGGATCGGTCTTCAGCGTCAGAAGGATAGCATGCCTCGGCGAGGATTGCGTCATTTATCCTGCCTTGACTCTCGACAGCGGTCCGGGCCATCTCTTCAACTACGATCATTGGGAGCTTGGCAGCCCGGGATCGGCCGAAGACATTTTCGGCCTTTTGTCCGGGGAGGGCAAGATCGAGGCGCGCCGCCCGGAAGCTCCCGTGGGAGGAGTGGGATGGGGCACCGTCGGCCACACATCCACGGCGATGACGACCAACGCTGGTTCTCTCCTTGCGAGAAGCGAGATGAGTTACCCCTTCACCGTTTCCAAATGCGACGGGATCGCCATAGTGATAAACCTGACGCAGGGCTCCGCCGAATTCAGTTTCGTCGATCCTGCGGGTGCGGAAAGCCTCATTCGGGACGGCCTCTTCGTCAAAGCCGCTCCCGCGCCGGGAAATTGTTCGCTGAAAGTCCTTCCAGGCCCTTCGGGAGTTTCGTTCAGCGCCGTCGTGATAGACAACTCGATCTTCGGGATCTCCGGCTACCTTACCAGCCAGAACCTTCTTCCCGGGGAAACCACGATTGTGAGAGTCGACAAGAAGGGGGACTGGAGCCTTGTAACTCCCCAGTCCGTCCAGGCGTTTCTTTACGACAAGAATGGAACGCTGCTCAGGACGGTCGCTCTTGATGAAAAAGGTGGCTTCTTCAGCGGGCTTCTTTCCGCTCCAGACGCCCAGGGGTCCTACGAAGTTTTCATCCAGGCGACGGGTACCTTCAACGGCGCGGGATTCACACGGGTCGAGTTCGAAACGATGAACGTACTGGGAACCTCCAGGCTTTTCACCGGAGCCTTCGCAGACTTCCCGTCGGATTCCGATGGCGACGGCAAATACGACTCGATCGTATTCTCCTGTTCAGCGGCCCTTCCCTCGGCCGGGTACCACACGGTCGCGGCCGACCTCTACGACTCAAGAGGCAACTTCGTGTCGCATTCATCTGCCAGCCTGGAAGCGGATTCTCAGGGAACGAAATCCTTCGACCTGCCCTTCGACCTCGGGGGAGTTCATTGCGGGCAGTTCAGCGGCAAATTCATGGTCTCGGGCCTCAAGATCCTGGACGGCGACGATCTCCGGCCTCTGGACGTATGGAACGAAGAGATCTCGACAGGGCTTTACCAGGCCGGCACGTTCGACTGTTCCTCTGCTCCCCTTTCCCCAGTCATATCAAACATTGCCCCCTCGAAAGTAACTGTCGGGACAGCGGTGAACATCGCCATCACCGGGAAGAATTTCGATGAAGGAGCGACGCTGGTTTTCGACCAATCCATTTCCGTCGTCGGATCACAGCGTTATGACAACAGGGTTTTCTTCGCTACGATAAGCGTTTCAGGTTCAAGCGCCCCCGGTTTCCGTGATGTGAAGATTATCAACCCCGACGGGAGGAGCGGGATTTTGAAAGACGTGCTGCTTGTCGCCGCGGACACGCCTCCGATGGTTTCTTTCGAATCGCCTTCGGACGGTTCGGTCGTCAGCGGAACGGTCAACGTCACGGCCAACGCAGTCGACGACGTGAAGATCGAATCGGTTTCGTTCGCCCTCGACGGCGCCCATCAGGCGACGGTCTCCGCTTTCCCCTTCATATGGTCGTGGAACAGCGGAGCTTCCGGGCTTGGGACTCATGTGGTTTCTGCAACCGCCGTCGACAGCTCCGGAAAGGAGACGAGCGCGCAGTCCGTCGTGTCGGTCGTCAGGGCTCCAGTGATAACATCGGTCTCCAAAAAGGGAGACCCCTTCAGGTTCGTCGTTTCAGGCGCCAACCTCCAGCCGGGCGTGTCGGTCTATATAAACGGCGACCCGTGGACCAATGTCAGGTGGAAGAACAGCGGAAGGATCGTCATAAAAGGCGGGCCGGCCCTCAAGGCGAAAGTTCCGAAGGGTATGCCGGTCACTCTGAACATCGTCAATCCCGACGGAGGGAGCCAGAGCACTGTCTGGAAATGGTGACCCGGATTTTTCTGCGATATACGGGCGGGGGAGCATGCCCCCGCCTTTTTTTTTCAGCGCCGCAGGCCCGTTATGTTATGTTCCCGCGCCGAATTTGGCGAAGGCGGGAAGCTTCATCAGCGCTTCTCTCACCTCTTCATCCATTTCCGATTCGATCATCAGCCGCGCCAGTCTCCGGCCTCTTTCAGTGAACGGGGCGGGATCTTCACCATCCTTCTCGGCCAGCTTTTTCCTGAGCAGGCAGTATTCAAGGCCGAAGGGGCCTTTTTCCAGGTATTTATCGTAGGTCTTGAGGCTGTCAAGTACCGAGGAAAGGTCTTCCCTCCCGTCGGTTTCGAGAAGCGACTCGGCAAGCGAGATCATGAACCGGGGCAGGATCAGCGGACAGAAATGTGTCGAAAGGAGCGGGAAAAGATCCATGCCGGTCTCGGCGGCCTTCGCATGGTTCCCATCCGATTGATGGAGATTTATGAGGACCTTCCCGACATCCGCGACGAGCCAGAGGATGCCGCTTTCCCTCGCTCTTTCCAGTATGTTCTCCATGCTTTCCACTGAGTCGTAAAGGTCCGCCTCCCCGGTTATATATTTATGGAAAGCCTGGTGCGCGGTGAACCCAATCGTCCAAGTCCTGGTAACGTTCTGCAACTCGCTCTGCAGCCCCGGGATGAATTTTTCCAGCGTAGTGTTTATCAGTTCAGGCATCCTCAGGAAATTTGAAATGAAAGCTATTTCGCTCAGGCAGCCGAGAGCTTCGCTCGTCTGATTGTTCGCCATGTAGATATCGAGAGCCGACAGCTGCATCTTGACGGCCTCGGTGAAGCATCCCTCGCCGAAGAGTATCAGGGACTTGGTGTGAAGGTTGATCGCCATGGGATACGCCATTTCGTAATGCCTCGCGAGAGTAAGCGCTTTCTCGACGGACCTGCCGGCGTCATCCCACTCACAGAGCATCGTTTCGTACAAAGCCTGGTTCGCCATGGCGAGGACCAGGTGGTTCCTGTAGCCGAACTGCCTGGAAACCTCCACCGCCTCCCTGCAGATCGCAAGAGCCTTTTCATACTCTCCCATCTCGAAATGCACCTGTGCCAGGTTGACGGTTATGAGTGCGAGGTATGATTTGAGGTCGTGCTCTTTCGCGACCTCCCTTGCTTTCAGCAGGAGGCTTTTCGCGCCCTCCAGCTTTCCCTTGAAATACTCGACCAGTCCCCTGTTCATCAGGGCGTAAACGAGGGATGGAAAATCCCCGATCTTCGCCGCCAGGTTCTCCGCCCGCTGGAAATGGTCCATCGCTTTTCCCATCTTGCCGGTCATCGCAAGGGGTACTCCCGAATCGAGGAAGATCCTGCACTGCAAGGCTTCATCCTTGAGCTGTTTAGCTCCGTCGAGGGCCTTGTCGAATAGTTCGAGAGATTCCTTGACCGCCCCCGTCCTCCTCTTGTTGTCGGCAAGTCTCGAAGTGGCCTTCACCGTGTCCTGGCTTACTTCCTTTATCTCGTCCAGGATCCTCTTGTATAGAAGGTCTGCCTCCTGTATCCTTCCGAGTTCCTGCTGGACGTCCGCGTAATACATCAGAGCGTCAAGGAATTGCCGGTCGGCCGAGGGCGTCTTTCCCCTCTTTTCCGAGATGGCCACGAACCTTCCGAGAAAATCGAAAGCCGACCTGTTATCGTAGAAGGACCTCGAAAATTCAGCGGATTTCCAGAGATACCCGAGAGCTTTCTCCTCTTCTCCCGCAAATTCAAAATGCCTTGCCAGCACGGGGTTTATTCTCGGCTCCTCGCTGCCCAACGATTCAAGCGATTCTGCCACCTTTCTGTGCATCTCCCTCCTGATCTGGAAATTCAGTGAATCGTAGATCGCGTCCCTCAGCAGGTTGTCGGTGAACGAGGCATACGGCCGCTCGCCCCAAGTGTCCATCTTTATCAACCCGGAGCTTTCCATGGCCGATATTTCGTCCGCGACGTCGACGGCCGGTTTTTCCAGAATGGAGCTGAGCGAATGGATCGAGAAGGAAGGGCCGAGTATAGAGGCAGTTTTGAGGATCTGCCTTTCGGTCTCAGGAAGGCTTTCCACTCTGGAGAGGAAAAGGCCCTGCAGAGTGTCGGGAAAGCTCGCTGACGAAAGGTGGTCCTCGTCCACCTCGAGCAGAGATGACGGCCCCTTGAAGGCCAGCTGTTCCCTCGTCATTATCTGGAGGACCTCTTCCAGGAATTTCGGGTTCCCCCCTGTCTTCTTCAGAAGGAAAGAAACGAATGTTTCGGTCGGCGGAGCGAATCCGGCTACGTCGAGAAGGAATGACCTGACCTCTTCTTCGCTGAAAGGGCCGAGCTGGAGCGTCCCGAACCCTTCGGCGGCATCCTTGAGCAGCTGGGAGGCAGAATCCCTGAGAGTGAAGGCTATCTTCAACTGCGTCCCCTTGAGGTCGGTCGCGATCTCTCCCAGGAACTCGACCGAGCTCGGGTCTGCGTAATCCATGTGATCAATGAAGATCCGATGAGGAGCGTCCGCGGTGTTTCTTAGGATGAGCCTGGAGATTATGGCGAAGAATACGTCCTTCCTGTCTTTCGACGAAAGCGCTTTCGTGGAGGCGTTCTCGGGAACTTCGATGTTGAGGATGTCGTTGAAAAGAGGAAGGTACTCCCTGTCCTCCTCGTTCATCTGGGAGAGGATCGCATCCACCCGCACGGGGGCGCTTCCGCCATCCCCGGCACCGAGACAATGGAGGATGATCCCCCGCCAGGCGCCCATGTACTTGTCACGGTCGTACGACGCCAGGTTCGTGACGATGCACTCCAGTCCTTCCTCATGCAACCTGTCTTTCAGGCTGTAAAGGAACAGGCTCTTCCCCACGCCGGCCGCTCCCGTGACAGCGATGCCCGGCGAGCTTGATCCCGTCCTCAAAGCTTCAAGCGCTTCTGAAAGTTCCTTCTTTCTCCCCACGAAACAGCCCGATGCCTCGGACGCCCCCCGGGTCTTCCTCGTGGGCGCGAAGACAGCCACTTTCTCCGTCTTGCCCTTGACGTTTATGGGCGGAAGGACGTCGAACTCGATCGCCGACGATGCCTTTTCGTACACCTCTTCGGAAGCGAGCACGGACCCGGGGGCGCAGGCCGCCATCAGCCTCGCAGCCAGATTTATCCCGTTGCCCATGACCGTGTACTCGCGCCTCTCGGGACAACCCACGTATGCCGAAAAAACGCTGGACACGGTGAGACCGATCCTGATGTTCTCGTTTATTCCCGAAAGCTCCGGGCTCGAGACTATGTCGAGCGCGCACCTGCACCCCATCTCTTCCTGGCGCTCCACGGCAAGAGGGCTCCCGAAGATGGCCAGGACCTTGCTCCCCTTGTCGCCCATGTCTATCTTGTTTATGAAGCCCCCGTACTTCTTTACGAGCCTGGCCGCCTCCCTGTATACGACTCGCGCCGTTTCCACCGCCGACGGGTCGTGTTCGTAATCCGTCGCCTTGAAGCTCAGGAAGAGAACGGTCGTGCGCCTGTGCTCGCCTACCAGGAGCGACTCGATCGTTTCCAGCTTGTCCTTTATGTAGAACGGAAGGAACTCCGAGAGCGCCTGTTCAGAGGGAGGCCGGAGTTCTTCCGAACGCGCGGGGCCATTTTCCAGCGGCGCTTCTTTCTCCGGCCCCTCCACCAGTGTGAACCCGCCTTCGAGAGCGACGGTCCTGAGGCCCTTGAAATCGACTTGTTCGGACGCCCTCGGGCAGACGACGATATTGCCCTGGCCCGCCCGGTGTTCGCACTCCGCCGACAGGTCCAGCGCGCTTCCCGCCGCGAAATAGTCGAACCCCACGGACCCGTCGCCCACTATCGAGAACACGGTGTCGCCGCATGAAACGCCTATTTTCATCCCGAGCGCGAAAACTCCCGCCCTCGTCTCCACCGCCCCGTACTTCGCCGTTTCGGCCTGCAGCCTCAGGGCAGTCTTCAGCGCCTCGCCGGGACCCGACGGAATGAAGATCGTCATCGCGTCGCCGCCGAACCTGAGGACGTCGCCTCCGTCCTCGTGGACTATCTTGATCATGGACGAGAAGAATTCGTTGAGTATCCTGGTGAGCTCCTCTGCGCCCTCTTTTCCGATGCTCGCGAGGCTGTCGGTAAGCCTGGTGAAGCCCGCCAGGTCCGCGAAAAGTACCGATCCGCTTTTCCTCGATCCGTTCCCGGCGCCGCCCACGAGGGGCCATACCGTCCTCGGAACGAACGCCGCAAGAGAGTTCCTCAGGTCCATCGAATCATCTCCGATTCGTTAGTTTAAACGGGAACCGCCGTTTTTACAATCTCCGCGGACGGGGAGCGGGTTTCCCGGGCCTTCAGCGGTATTGACAATCAAAGGCAATTCGTGTAGATTTGTTTCGACACAGGGCACTGCCTGAGGGTCAAAATCCGAAGAAACAGGAGGTAACAAATTTATGACTTCCGAGGAACGAAAGGACACCAGAGAGGAGTCCAAGAAAACTTCCGCATCCATCCATCCCCTTGAACTGACGTCGGCGAACATCGACGAGACGGGTCCCATCGACATGTCGCAGTTCCTGGAGATCCCTTCAACCGATTCGATGGAGCACCAGCTCCTGAAAGGCAGGGTCGTGGCCGTCACCGAGACGGACGTTCTCGTGGACGTCGGCCTCAAGAGCGAGGGCATAATCGCGATCGAGGAGTTCACCACTCCCCGGGGCGAGATCCTCGTCAAGCCCGGCGATCAGATCGAAGTCTTCCTGGAAAGGATGGAGGACGCGAACGGCTACGTGGTGCTGTCGAAGGTAAAGGCGCAGAAAATGAAGGCGTGGGAAGAAGTCGAGAACGCTTTCAAGGAGAACCGCGCCATAAAGGGCGTCGTCCTCGACAGGGTAAAGGGAGGACTGGCTGTTGACGTGGGAGTGAGGGCTTTCCTTCCCGGTTCCCTCGCCGACATACAGCCGGTGAGGAACCTGCGCGCCCTGCGCGGCCAGGAATACGAGATGAAGGTCATCAAGGTCAACAGGAAGAGGGGCAACATAGTCCTTTCCAGGAAAGCGTTCCTCGAAGAGAGGATGTCGGGCCAGAAGGACCGCCTCATAGAAGCCAAGGATTCCAAGAAGCCTATCAAGGGGTTCGTCAAGAACATAACGAACTTCGGCGTCTTCGTGGACCTCGGCGGGATAGACGGCCTGCTGCACGTGACGGACATGTCGTGGCGCAGGGTCGCTCATCCGTCGGAGCTCTTCAAGGTCGGTGACGAGATCGACGTCCTTGTCCTCGATTACGACGAGGAGAACAACAAGCTCCAGCTCGGTATGAAACAGCTCGAGCCTTCCCCCTGGGGCAACATCGAAGAAAAGTTCCCCCCGGGAAGCAGGGTCAAGGGGAAGGTCATCTCCCTCACCAACTACGGCGCTTTCGTCGAGCTCGAACCCGGCATCGAAGGCATGATCCACGTGAGCGAAATGTCTTGGACGAAAAAGATCAAGAACCCGTCGAGCCTTGTTAACATAGGCGACGAAGTGGAAGTCGCCGTGCTCCAGATAGACAAGGATTCCAAGAGGATATCCCTCGGCCTCAAGCAGATCGAGGAGGATCCCTGGGAAACCATCAAGGACAGCTTCGCGGTCGGCGACATAATCGAAGGAAAAGTGAAGAACATCACCGAATTCGGAGTGTTCATCGAGGTCCTTCCCGACGTCGACGGGCTGGTCCACATTTCCGACCTCTCCTGGAGAAGGATCGCCCACCCCTCCGAGCTCTACAAGAAGGGCGACCAGGTCGAGGCGAAGATAACGAACATCGATGTCGTCAACAAGCGGATCTCCCTCAGCATCAAGGACGTGCTTCCCGACGTGTGGGAGAAGTTCTTCACTTCCCATTCCCTCAACGAGTCGGTGGAAGGCGCTGTCACGAAGATAGTCGACTTCGGCGCGTTCGTCGACCTCGGCGACGGAGTGGAAGGCCTCGTGCACATCTCCGAGCTGTCCGAGGACCACATAGAGGACCCCTCGCAGGTGGTGGAAGTCGGCAAGGCATACAGCTTCAAGCTCATAAGGATGGACAGGGACGAAAAGAGGATCGGCCTCTCTCTCAAGGAGAACCGGCCCGTGGAAGAAGAACCCAAGAGTTCCGACAAGCCGGCCGGCAAGGACGGCAGGGTCTCCCTGGGCGACATCTTCGACCTCAGCCAGTTCCAGAAAAAGGATGGTGAATGACGATGACGAAAGCGGATATCATCGAACTCGTTGCCAAGAGGTCCTCCATCCCGAAAAAGCAGGCGGAGCTGATCGTCAACACTGTCTTTTCCTCGATAATGAGCGCGCTGGAAACAGGCGACAAGGTCGAGCTCAGAGGCTTCGGGTCTTTCAAGATGAAGGAAAGAAAATCGCACCAGGCGAGGAACCCCAAGACCGGGGACAAAGTGTTCGTGGAAGCGAAAAAGATCCCTCACTTCAAGCCCGGAAGCGAGCTGAAGGGGCTGATCAACGGCTGAGGACGGCAGCTTGGAGACGAACTTCGCGCCGTGGCGTTTGGGATACATCAAGTCGGATAAAAACGAAGAGGGCTGTGTCTTCTGCAGAGCGTTCGAAGATCAGCCCTCTTTTGACAACCTCGTGATCTTCAGGAACGAACTCGTCGCCGTCATGCTCAACAGATATCCGTATAACAACGGGCATATTCTTGTGGTGCCCCATTCCCACAAAGACTCGCTCACCATGCTGGAGAAGGAAGAACAACATGCTCTTTCGGACGCTGTCGCCTTGTGTGAGAATGCGATCAGGTCCTGCTATTCTCCTGACGGCCTTAATATCGGTATGAACCTCGGTCGGGCCGCTGGCGCTGGTATCGTGGATCATCTGCACTACCACATATTGCCGAGATGGCATGGCGATACGAATTACGTGACGGTTATCGGAGAGCTCCGGGTTATTCCTGAAGACCTCGAGTCGAGCTACAACCACCTCAGGAATTTCTTTCCCTCCGGAGGCTGAAGACGAGGATTCCCTGCCTTCTTGTCGGCCTCAGCCTTCCATATCTACCCTACCACAAAGCTGAAGAGCACCTCGACGAATTGTCGCTTCTGGCTGACACCGCGGGAGCCGATGAAAAAGAAAGGGTGATCCAGAGAAAACAGTCGGTAGACCCGGCTTTTTTCATAGGCGAGGGAAAAGCGAACGAGATAGCCGGGACATGCAGGGAAAAGAAGATCCAGCTCGTTGTCTTCGACGACGAGCTTTCCCCCGCCCAGATCAGGAATCTTGAAAAGGCGATAGGCGTCAAAATCCTTGACAGGACGGGCCTGATCCTCGACATATTCGCCAAAAGGGCCAGGACCAGGGAGGCGCAGGCGCAGGTCTCGCTGGCGCAGTACAACTACCTTCTTCCCAGGCTGACGAGAGCGTGGGGGCACCTGTCAAGACAGGCGGGAGGCATCGGCACCAGGGGCGTGGGAGAGACCCAGCTGGAAACCGACAGGCGCGTCATAAGAGCCAGGATATCGAGGCTCTCCGAAGAGATAGCGGACCTGGCTCAAAGAAGGAAAGTGCAGGCCGGGAGAAGGGAGAACGCCTTCGTCGCGGCTTTCGCCGGCTATACCAACGTTGGAAAATCTTCCCTCATGAACGCGCTGACGAACTCGAGGCTCTTTTCAGAGAACCGTCTTTTCGCCACTCTGGACACCACCTTCAGAAGGGTCCACATTCCCGGGATCCTCCAGGAAGTCCTTCTAGTAGATACCGTCGGGTTCATACGCAAGCTTCCCCACAGCCTCGTGGCATCATTCAGCTCCACGCTCGGAGAGATAGCCGTCAGCGACCTCGTCATTCACGTGCTGGACATCAATCATCCCGATTTCGAGGAACAAGGCGATATTGTCTTAAAGTCTTTGTCGGAGCTTGGAGGGGCGGACATCCCGACCATCACCGTCCTCAACAAGACGGACATCTCCCCTTCCTCCTTCAGGGATAGGGCTTTATCGCTTTTCCCCGGGGCACTGGCGGTCTCGGCTAAGACAGGCTCCGGTGTAAGAACGTTGAAAGCCGCGATCGCATGCGAAGTCCACAAGCGTTTCGGAGGAACGACGATATCCGTCCCCTACTCAAGGATCATCGAATTCCTGAAGATGAGGAACCTTTTCACGGTACTCAGGGAAGAGTACGGCACCGATTTCCTGGAAGTTGAAATAAGAGGGCGGCTGGAGAACATAGCCGCCCTCAGAAGATCCGTCGGTTCATGACTTATGGAAACGACCCTACTTCTTTTTTTTCTCCTCGAGGACCAGCTTCCTAGCCGGCTCCGTCAGAAGAGATAGCGCGGCCTGCCTGGCTTTCCCGTAGTCGCCGGCGGAGATGATCTCCCGGTCAGTCGAAACGGAGTAGCTGACTGTGACCTTTCCTTCCCCTTCGGTGAAATCCTGCGACGCTTTCAGCGCGGGCGTGTCGTGACTGAAAGACACGAGCCTGTTGCCGGCTCCGGCAAAACAGTCGGGGAGCTTCATCCTTATCTCGTAGCTTTCATTTCCGGTCATCGAGAGGATCATCGGCGAAGTTCGTTTTTCCCTGCCCGCAAGATGGTTGCAGTTCACGATGGACGCCCCGGGAAGGCCCGTGTTCAGGACGGCATGCAAACCCGTCTTCCCTGCGGCTTTCTTCAGGTCAACGGTGAATTCCACTTCCGCGTCGAGGTGGTCGGCCGAGATGTTCCTGGCGGTGACTTTTATATCGGCCGCGTCCGGGAGGGCACCCTTCACGTATGGGATTATCTCTCCTTCGATCCCGGTCCTCGCGGATTCGTAATTCGCGTAGCCTCCTGTAAGCAGGACAGAACCTGTCCCCCGCACCACCGCGCCATCCAGGGGTTCGAGCGAGAAAGCGCATTTCGCCGAATTGCCCTCGGAAAGAGCGGGAAAAACCGACAATCCTGATACGGCAGACGATATCTTCAGCGCCCTGGACCCCGTCCAGTCCCTGAGGGATGCCGACGAAGCGGGAGCATCAGAGCCTAGAAAGAGGGTCCCTGTCCCGGTACCCACCGTCATGACGACATCGTCGAAAAGCGAAACAGCCGGGATCTTCGCTTCTTCATCGCCGAACGGGGCGTTCATCACGAGCCATGGTTCCGCTTTTAGCCCGACAGAATCCAGCATCGCCGATAAGAGCACGGCGAGGTCCATTTTGTGTCCCCCGCTGGTTTCGAAGACCCTTGACGCGTCCCTGGCTGAATAGTCGAAGGCGTCAAGCCCCCAATCGACCGCCCTCATCTTCGTCGTCACGAAATCGTGGATCGAAAGGGCCTTTTCTCTGTCGGAAAGCTTTTTCTCGGTCAGCTCTTTGGCCTTTTTCTCCATCGCTCCGGACCTTTTGCCCGCGGCTTCACTGAACATCGTGCCGAGATGAGCCGCCTGCGCGGCCCAACCGGGCGCGGTGGAATAGACAAGACAGGGGTGAAGGTACTCTTCGTGATTCACGAACTCGTGGAAGTTGAGCGCCGGAAGGTCCCTGAGCGCGGCCCTGTACACCGTGAAGTCCGATTCGTCGGACCGCTCCACGGCGACTCCTCCCGACAACAGCAGGGAGGTCCCGCGGGGGACCCTGATCGTGATCTCCTTGACCAGAGTCGGGTATTCGTTCTGAACGAGGATCTTTCCCTGCAGGTATTTCCTCCAGGGCTTGGTGTCTTTTACCGTGTACCCGAACTCCACGACCGAACCCAGTTCCATTCCCACCTTCGTGACTACCATCTGCCTTATCGAAACGTGGTCCGGGGACTTCTCGAGCTCGAATGGCGTCATCTCCGTGAAGCTGTTCTTCTGCGCCTCGGTCACCCTTCCGTCCGGGCTGAAGGTCGTGCATTTGTCAATGGCCAGCGCCTGGGTCGCCGTGTCGAAGGCGATCTTGGGGTCGCCGATCGTGTCTATCCCGTTGTATGTGAGGACCTTTTCAACCTTGTGCCGGCTCTCCTCGATCCTGCCGTCCGGCATGAGGGTGAGGGATATCTTTTCCGAAAGGATCAGGACGTCGGCGTCAGGATACTCTCTCGCTCCGGGCGCTGAACCGTAAACGGGCTGCGCCGACAAAGAGAGGCTCAGGAGGGCAGCAGCCAGGACAAGCAGGATTATTTTCAAAGCGTTGTTCTTCATCTTCGCCTCCTAGTACGCCGCCCTGTAATAGCGGGATCCGAAGTCCTTCATTGCTTCGTAGGCCTCCTTCAGGTTTCCGTAATCCGAGGCCGGGACTATTTTTTTCTTCACGGAGAATGTTTCCTTGAGCTCGAAGAACTTGCCCGACGAGGAAGCCTTCGCGTCGAAAGCCGCGGCAGGGCCGTCTACCGGGTCGGGATGGTTGGCATCGGTATTCTTCCTGAGGGCGGGAAGCTCGATCTTTTCTTCGAAGATGAACTTCCTGGTGGACCTGAGGTATATGTCGTGTTCCCTCTTGTCGCCCTCGACGGCGGCCACGAAGTCGGTAAGGCGCCTGTTCGAAAGGATGTTCTGCGCAGCGGGAGACTTGAACAGGAGTTCCCTGCCGGCCTTGATGGCGTAACCCGGGACCCTGTAATCAAGGGTGATGAAGAACGGCTTGTCCACGTCCACGGGATCTTCGTTGGCGAAGGAGACCAGTTCCGCCTGGGGTGCGATCCTGCGGATCCACTCCTCGAAAACGTGCCTCACCTCGTTCTTGTCCGTAGAAGTGACGGCCCAGACCAGGTTCGTTTCGCTGTAGGCTCCCCCGGTGATGTGCATCCTGCCAGCGAGATTTCCGTCGGAATCAAGCCTTCCCGTTGAAACGATCTTGATGAAATTGTCCTCAGGAGGAGCTAGAGGTGTCTCCATGAGAACTTCGCCCTCGGGAGTCCCGATGACATAGTTCTGCGGCTTTTCCGCGGAAGACCACACCTCCCGGCTGAAGGGGCACCAGGTGGGGTCGTAGAGCTTGTACTGCCCTGGCCCGAGCTTGACCGCTACGACGCAGTGGTTGAACTGGTCGGCAGGAACGTCCTCGACCTTGGCGCCGGCCATGGTCATGGCGGGATAGGTGGTGTATCCGGCGCACCTAAGCATCGTGATGAGCATCCCTGCGATGTCCTTGCAGACGCCCGCCCTGTCGTTGAACGTCATCGTGCCCGGATGAAGGGTGTACCCTTCGCCCTTGCCCATGGATATCCCGGAATAGCGGATCTCCCTCGCGACCCAAGCCAGCAGCGCCTTCCGCTTTTCGTCGTCGGTCCCGAGGCCGGAGGTCAGCTCGTCCACTTTTTTCTTGATGTCGCCGTCCCATTCGAACGCCTTGGCGTTCTCGTTCACCTCGTAGAACCATCTGGACTTCGCGGGCCAGTCTTCCGCAGTGGCGAGCACCACTTTTGTTGCGACATCGGTGGGTTCGACCATTCTAGGTTCTTCCTCGATGGGAGAGACGTTCTCTTTCGACCAGAGGTATCTCACCTTCTCCTTGTCGTAGGAGGTCTCGAAGCCGACCTCGCCGTGATATACCCTGGCGTTCAGGAACTTGTCCCTCGGCATGATCAGTTCGTAGCTTTTCTTGACGATCGGCAGGTCTCCCTGGAAGAGCACCACGTCATAATAATGGCCTCTCATGGGGGGGATGTACCTCTCGTCGTCCCGCGCCGCCTCTCCGGCGGTAAGGTACGCGATGACGAAGCCCTTGGAGTAGGTGTTGATCTCCACGGCGTCTCCCGGGTTGAGCCTCGGGATGGAAGCCAGCTTCATCCTGGGGCCCCAGTAGATCATCATCTGGGGCTGGGGCAGGTCGAGGATGCTGCCTGCGGGAAGCTTCTCCCTCTTGCCGTCCCTTATCGTCTCGATCGACCTTATCTCGGCGAACGAGGAAGCCGGGTCGTAATCCAGCCTGTAGGTGGAATACCTCAGGCATCCCTCCTCGTTGAGGACCTTCACCACCATCCTGCGGTTTACATGGGAAAGCCCCGAATCTTCGACATCCACCTTCGTTTCGTCCAAAACTATGACGGCGGGGGATCCCGGGTATTTTTCCGCGGTTATCCCGGCGAGCGTCTGTTCAAGGCCGGACTGGCTCGTCTGTGCCGATACGCCCGAGAATGCCAGGAGCGTAACGGAAATGAGAAGCAGAATTCTCTTCCTCATGAACGGTCACCTCTCTTTCTTAATCACTCATGATCAAAACTGTCGTTTTCAAGAGCTCTCGCGGCGGCTTCCTGTTCCGCCTTTTTCTTGCTGTTTCCCCTTCCATTTCCGAGGTTTTTACCCCTGAAGCGGACCGTGGCAAGGAATTCCGAACCGTCTTCCTCGACCAGGTATTCCGGGATCTCCTTGAACCGCAGTTGAAGCTTTTCCTGAAGCAGCGTCTTCGAGTCAAGTCTCAGCACTCCGGTCCCTTCGCGCCCGATCTTTTCATCCCAGAACCTCGAAACGAACTTTTCCGCGGCGGCCATGCCCCCGTCAAGATAGATCGCAGCGAGGAATGCTTCAAGGGCTCCCGCAAGGTTCCTGGGATTCCCGCCGCCGCCGCTCTTCTCTTCGCCGGCGCCCATCATCAGGGCGTCCCTTACGCCCGCTTCTTCGGAAATGACGGCGAGCGCGGATGTGGATACCCAGTGGGCCTTCAGCCTTGAAAGCACTCCTTCGTCCTCCTCGGGGAAATGTGTGTAGACGGCCTTACCAACGAGGAATCCGATTATGGCGTCGCCCAGGAATTCCAGCCTTTCGTTGGAGAACTTCCGCCCTCCCCTTTTCTCTTCCGCGAAGGAGCTGTGGGACAGCGCCTGGCTCAGCAACGAGGAGTCGTTGAATGTATATCCAGCGGCCTGTTCGGCTTTAGTGGGTTTTTCCAAACGGTATTCCCTAAAAGACCATTTCCGCCGCGGCCTCTTTGACGGTGGCGGCGGAGATCGGCTTTTCCTCTTTCTGGAAGCCCGTGAGAAGCGAGTTTGTCGCGAGGGAGTTTATCAGCCTCGGTATTCCTTTCGTCTTTTCGGCTATGAGCCTCGTCGCCTCGGCGCTGAAGATGTCCCTTCCTCCTCCCGCGACCTTCATCCTGTGCTTGATGTAGGCGGAAGTCTCCTCCGCGTTCAGGTTGCCGAGGTGGTACCACATTCCGATCCTCTGCCTGAGCGCCGAATATGTGGAATGCTTGAGCCTTTCCCTCAGTTCCGGCTGTCCGATGAGGATTATGGAGACGAGGTTGCAGTCGTCGAGCTGGAAATTGGAGAGCAGCCTGAGCTCGTCGAAAGTGTTCTTCCCAGGTATCAGCTGGGCTTCATCCACGACGAGGACCACGGCCTTCTTCTCCTCGTTCATCTCCATGAACCTGGTGGAGATGTCGTCGAGCAGGTCGGCCCTGTAATGCTTCGGTTCGATGTCGAGCCTTTTCGCTATCTCCCTCAGGAGCTGGTTGGGGCTCAGCCTCGGGTTTACGATCAGAATGAAATGGTCGTTGTCGTTCCTGTCCATGAGGGCCCTGGAGATCGTCGTCTTTCCCGAACCTATCTCCCCGGTCAGGACGGCCATGTCCCTTTCCTCTATGGCGTACTCGAGCCTCGCCAGCGCCTCTTCGTGCTCCGCGGAGGGGAATAGGAACCTCGGGTCGGGGGTCTTTCCGAACGGGCGTTCCCTGAAGCCGTAGAACTCCTTAAACACGGACGGCCTCCAGCGGAGCGAGCAGCCCCGCCGTGTCTATCACGAGGATCACCTGGTTCTCCCCGATCTCCGTGGCTCCCGCGATGCCGGGAATGTGCCCCAGCTTCTGGCCTATCGGGTGAATGACCGTTTCCTGCTCCCCTTCGAGCTCGTCCACGATTATCCCCGCCACCTTGTCGCCGCGCTTCGCCACGACGACGAACAGAGAGCTGAGAGCGCGGCCGTCATTCCTTTTCAGCGCGAAGCGGTTCTCCAGCCTCATTATCGGAAGCGTTATCCCCCTGAGGTTATATACCTCCTTCTGGTCCACGAATTCTATTTCCTCGGGGCTTATCCTGAAGCTTTCTACGATCGAGGATATCGGTATCGCGAAGAACTGCTCGCAGCACCTGACTATGAGCGACTGGATTATCGCGAGGGTTATCGGAAGGATGATCTGGAAAGTGCAGCCTTTCCCTTTTTCTGTCCACACCGAGATGGAGCCTTTGAGCCCCTCGACGGTGGTCTTGACCGCGTCCAGGCCCACGCCCCGACCGGAGACTTCGGTCACCTTGTCGGCCGACGAGAACCCCGGCTGGAAGATCAGGTCGAGGCATTCCTCCGGGGAGAGCAGCGCGCTTTCGCTGATGATACCCCGCTCAACGGCTACCTTTCTTATCTTTTCGTAATCGAGCCCTTTTCCGTCGTCGGTCACCTCGATGACAATCGAATTCCCCCTGTGGAAGGCCGATATCGCGAGGCTGCCTTCGGTAGATTTTCCCGCCTTGAGCCTGTCCTGCGTGGGTTCGAGGCCGTGGTCTATGGCGTTCCTTATCAGGTGGACGAGGGGGGTCACCAGCTCGTCCATGATTCTCTTGTCAAGCTCGGTCTCGCCCCCGAAAAGCTGGATGGAGACCTCCTTGCCCGACTGGCGGGCCAGCCTGCGGGCGGTCCTGTTGAGCTTGGTGAATATCTGGCCTATGGGGACCATCCTTATGTCGATTATCGACCGCTGAAGCTCTTCCAGTTTTTTCTCCATGGACCTTACATGGCGGACCAGGTCCTGCCTCGTCTCCTCCATCTCCTCGACGCCCGCGAGGTTGTCGGCGATCTTCCTGAAAGAAGCCCTGATAAGCCCTAGCTCGCCGACCAGACCCATCACCTCGTCGAGCTTCAAGATATCGACCTTCACGGTGTTGGAGATCCCTTTTATCTCGTCGGCCTCATCCGAGACGGCAGCTCCTTCTTCTCTCGCCTCCGCTGGTTCCGCCTCGCGCAAAGGCTCGTTTTTTCTCTCTTCCTTTTTGGCGGAAGGCTCCGCGCTCTCTCCTCCTGCCTCCAGCAGGTTGGTGACGGTCCCTTCAGAAACCCCGGATAACGCCTTCACCCCTGCCTCGCTCAGGTCCGTCCCGAAGATCAGCCTGAAATGGATGCCTTCGGGCAGCGACGGATCCATGACGGGGAGCGTGCTGATAACCTCACCCTTTTCATTCAGAGCCTCGGTAAGAGCTCTCAGCCGGGTGTCGAAATCGGTGAAGTCGTAACCCACCTGTATCGCGAATATGTTGTTTCCCTCCTCGAGGTTCTCCTTGAGGCGGTGTTCTTCGTATTCGGTGAAGGATTTGAGCGTCTCCTCCTCGAGCCTTAATTTCGGTTTGGGAGGGTCCTTGGGCTTTGGCGGCGCGCCTGACGCGGCGGAGATCTTGGCAAGTATGTCTTCGGTGCCGCTTTTCTCTCCACCCTGTCCGACTTCCACGACCAGCTGCCTCAGGACCTTCCTCGATTCATCAAGGATCTCGAATATGGGAGGCCCGAACTTGACCTTCCCCATCCGCACCTTGTCGAGAAGGCTTTCCATGTCGTGGCTGACGACCGTGATCTTCTCGAGGGCGAGCATCGACGCAAGCCCTTTGAGCGAGTGCATCTCCCTGAATATCTTGTTTATTATGTCGGGACGGATCTTGCCGCCGGCTTCGAACTGCGACCTGGCGCTCTCGGCATCTTCGCTGAGAGATTCGAGGATCTCCTCCGCTTCGCCGATGAAATCCTTGATCGCCTTGACCTGGGGTTTTTCCATTGCCGCCCCTCAGACGAGGAACTTCTGGACCGTTTCCACGAGCTGGCCCTCGGTGAACGGCTTCACGAGGTAGCCGTTCGCGCCTATCTCCAGACCCCTGCGGCGGTCTTCTTCACCGGCTTCGGTGGAGATTATCAGGATCGGGACGTCCTTGAAATTTGGATGCTGCCTGAGGAAAACGATCAGTTCCAGCCCGTTGATGTCCGGCATGTTTATATCCGTGACGATGACCTTGAACTGGTTGTCGGGGATCAGCTTGAGCGCCGCGAAGCCGTTCTCCGCCTCGTAAACGTCGACATCGAGATGTTCTTCGAGCGCGGCGGTAATGAGGCTCCTCATCGGTCCGCTGTCTTCCACCACTAGAATCTTGGTCTTCATCCCAACTCCAAGATCATATTATCGCCTTGAAACACCACCTTTTGTCAACAAAAAGCTCAATCGAGGAAAGAGGGTTCCGCCTTTTCGGGTATCAGCCCCATCCCGAACGCCTCATCGAGGAACCTTCCGACCGCGAGCTTCCCTGTTTCGCCGTATCCGCGGGTCCACTTGTTAACGTACATGTCAACGAAACGGTCCGCGTCTTCCCAGGTCAGCCCTCTGCCGAACTGCTTCGCGTAAGCGAGGGCTTTTTCCCTGTTATCCAAGGAGTACTCTATCGACCTTCTGAAAAGCAGGGGGAAGCCCTTCAGGACGCAAGGGTCAAGGTTTTTTTTGATGACGTTCCCGCCCAGAGGCAGAGGAAGGCCCGTCCTCTCCTTCCACCACTCTCCGAGATCCAGGACAAGATGGAACCCGTCGGCGGCGTATGTGAGCTGACCTTCGTGGATGAGAAGACCCGCGTCCGCGCGCCCTTCCCGTACTTCGTCCATGATCCTGTCGAAAGGGACCATTATCTCTTCGCAATCGATGCCGAGCATCCTGAAAGCCAGCGTGGCGGTGGTGAGCGCACCGGGCATGGCTACCTTTCGGCCTTTCAGATCTTCAAGCCTGACGGGAGTACTCGCGATCAGCCGGGGCCCGTACCCGTCCCCGAAGGAGGCGCCCTGCGCGAGTATGTGATAGTCCCTGAAACAGTGCGCGTACGCGTGGAAAGATATCGCGGTGCAGTCTATCTCCCCTTTAAGCGCCTTCTCGTTCAGGCTCTGGATGTCCATGAGCTCGCACGAGACCTCCAGCGAAGGGTCCTTCAGCAGGCCCTCTGAGATGCCGTAGAACATGAAGGCGTCGTCCGAATCGGGGCTGTGATAGACCTTGAGCTTGAAAGGCACGATCAGCCCAGGGGCGTCGCGATGAGGTGCAGGTCGTCAACCCACACCATCCCGTCGCCGTCGACGATGACGTTGAGAGTGACGGAAGCGGGCTTCTGGTTGGGCGCCGAGATGGTTATCTCCATCGGTGTCCAGTCGTTCGTGTCCGAGAGATAGCTCTGGATGTCCTGCTGGACGGTCTGCTTTCCGCCGCTGGGATAATTCACGTCCATCGTGAGGTAGGCGTCCCCGTTGAGAGTGTCGGTCTTCATCTTCACTTTATAAGTGTACTTGCAGTTCTCCCCGGGAAGCTTGGCTTCGAAGAAACGCACGGTCACGGGTTCCGCCGTAGCGATCATGATGGAGCCGTCGCCGTCGACGGACGTTCCCTTGTCGACGGTCACGAGTTCCTTCGCCACGACCCTCTCGGCCGTGTTGCATGAGAACACATCCACTTCCTTGGGCGGCTCCACTTTCTTCCTGTTGCAGGAGACGAGCACGGCGGCCGCGAGAATGATTATCAGCGCCACTTTGACGATCTTCATCTTTCATTTCCTCCGTCAATCGAGATCGATATCCCTCTTCATGGGCATATCCTTGCTATCTTTCGCCTTTTCCGAAAGCTCCCTGAACTTCTTTTCCAGCACTTCCTTCTTGCTTTTTTCCGCCCGGACGGACTCCTCGAACTTGCTCTGGGCGTTCTTCTTGTCTTCCTCCAGTTTCTTCAGCCTCTCGTCGAATGAGAGGCCTTCCTTGGGAGCGGGCGGGGCTTCGCCTCCGACGACAAGCTTGTTCCGCGGGTCTATCTCCAGAAGAGCCCTGCAGTGCGGGCATGTGACCTTGAAAAGCTCCTGATCGTCCATTTCTTCTGCTTCTCCCAAGCTATACTTTACCAAATCCCCGCCCCGCTTGCAAAAATGCGGCACACCGCCGGACGCCGGTTGCCTGGCGGCACGACATGCGGTTACGAAGAACGGGTTCAGCCGGCGGACGCTTCCGCCGGGGAAAAGGCGCCTCCGGCCCCGTTCTTGTCGGACGGGATCTCCAGGACTGCCCCGATCATTTCGAGAAGCGGCGAACGGTCCTTGTAAAAGACGAACCTCGCGGTCTTCTTTTTCCCTTTCGCATTCAGGTAGTGGACCTCGAGCACATCCACGAGCAGCCTTCTCCTGATATAGGCGCCCTCGATGTCCGCTTTCAAGAGGGTCCAGGCGCGGTCCCGGAACCATTTCCTGTAAGTGAAAACCATCTTTCCGGGGAAAACGGAGAGGAATCCCCTGCGGCCTCCGGCACTGGGGACGCCCTGCGATTTGCACTTGGAAGAGACGGAAGGCTTCTCGTGATCCAGAAGTCTAATCTGCCCCCCCGGCGGTACGTCCGGGATCTCCACTCGGGCCGCGTAAGACTTGAGCCTCAGGAAGACCGCGGTGAAGATGAACTTCATCCAGCGGAAGAGGATCGGAAGCATCACGAGAAGGAACACGAAGATCGCGAGGGCGACGGCCGCGGTGAAGTACGGGTACTTCATCGCCATGAAAACGAGCCCCGCGGAAAAGATATCCTCGAGAAGGCTCACCGCTATGTTCTTGAAGTTCTCGAAGGGGCTGAGCACGTTCATGGACATCCTGGTCCCTGCTTTCGCCGTGTGGGAAACGAAAGAAACCCCGCCGGCCGCGATCGCCGCGAAGACCGCCACGTTCGGATCGAGCGTTGACACGGACGCCAGGACCAGGACGGAAATGCCTATGGGGCGGACGAAAGTATGGATGAAATCCCAGATATCGTCGATGAAATGGATCTTGTCCGCGAAGAATTCGAGCAGGTAGAAAACGCCCGCGGTGATAAGTATCGGCCACGATTCGAAGATCCGGAGCGCTTCGGGAGGGTCATCGATCAGCCCGAGCCTCAATGATGCTCCCGCGATGAGTATCGTCGCGTAGATGTTTATGCCCGCGGCGAGAGCCATGGGGAAAAGAGTGGAGAGGAGTTTCAAAGCTTCCATCAGCCGTTACCTCCGTCAGACCACTTTCTGTTCCCGCCCGTGAAAAAGGGAAGCAGAAGGGGCACGAACCAGACGATGTTCCACCATTCGAGCCCCAGCGGCGCAAGGCCGCCGTAGGCCCAGGCTCCCCACGCGAAAGAGAGCGCAAGAAAAAAGTATGGCACCAGCATCAGCTTCCAGGCGCTCGTCCTCGGATGACGCCACGGGGCAAAATACAGGACCGCGACTATCGCGGCGCTGAACAGGAGAAGTCCGATAGCCCCGGCCGAGGGCTTCCCCTTGAGGAGGAAAACGACGGAAAGAACCGCAACCCATGCGAAGCCTCCGAGAAAACCAATCGTCCACCCGGCTTTTTCCCCTCGCCGTTCGGCCATGTTCGTCCTCCTCTTCAAGCGCTCCCCGCGCATCATCATTATACCCCCGATGCCTTCTTCAAATAAACATCGCGGCGCGCGGCATGTTGCCAAACCGGGCGAAGTTCATATAAAATCGGATACTTGGGAGAACCGGATGAAAAAGACTGTCCTTTTGTTCTTTCTTGTTCTTACAGCGTCAGTCTTGCTGAACGCTGCCATACCGCCCTACGGCAGGGAGAGAGACCCGTTCAAAGACCTCGCTGAAGCGAAAAAGACCGCCGCCGCGGACGGGAAAAGGATCCTGATGTTCGTGGGAGGGCCGTGGTGCAAGTGGTGTGTCATATTGGACAATTTCTTGAAAAACGACCCCGAACTTGCCGTGTTGCTTGAAAAGAATTATGTCGTTCTGAAGATTTATGCGGAATCCGACCTGACTCCCAACGGACTTTTCATGGCAAAATTCCCGAGCCCGGATGGATATCCTCATCTGTATGTTCTCAGCGAAAAGGGCGAACTCTTGATCTCCCAGAGAACGGATGTCCTCGAAAAGGGGCAATCCTATGATAAAGTTAAGGTTAAGGATTTCCTCCTGAAAAACGCGGTAAAAAAATAACTTTATTTTGAGAAGGTTACGCAACATTCAAGATTTTACCCTTTTGATTTTCATTAAAATGTTAACTTCTTGTGGAGGTTGAGCTTACATTGATAGCAACGATCGCGGCGGTCTCCTCTAACGGAGTGATCGGAAACGGCGGGGGGCTTCCCTGGCATTTTTTTAAGGATCTCAAGTATTTTAAAGAAGTTACTATGGGACACGCGGTCCTTTTCGGTAGAAAGACCTTCGAATCGATCGGCAAGCCGCTGAACGGCCGCAAGATCATTATCCTCACAAATGACAGTAATTACAGGCGTAAAGGAATTATTATCGTAAATAAAGTTGAGATATTAATCGATAACTACCTCTCATCAAAGGATATATTATTTGTTGCGGGAGGGGAATCGATTTTCCGCCGCTTCCTGCCCGTTTCGGCGGAGGCTTACATCACCCACATAGAGAAGGAATTCACCGGGGACAGGTATTTTCCGCTGGACGGGCTTCTGAATTTCTCGCCTGCTTCAGTGAAGGAAGAGCTGGAAAACGGAGTCAAGCTTAGATTCGTGAAATACATTAATAACAATTATGACTCTGATCCTCTTAGTTTCTCGAGCGGTTCTCTTGGTAAGAGTAAATGAAACGGCCGGTTCTTTTCATTCTCTTTTCCTTAATTCTTTTTACCGCGCTCCCGGGTCATCCCTCTCATCCCCGGCAGCCTCCCGTTCCGGAAAAGGTGTGGCCGACGAGTTCCGAAGAGATCCTCTTGACGGACCCCTGGCATTTCAAGAAGCCCTGGGTGGCGGCCGACCCGAACCACGAGGGATGGCTCTTCGCCTATGTTTCGGGAACCCTCCTCAGAAGCAGGGACTACGGAAAAAACTGGACGAGGATAGGGAAAGGGCTTCCGGAAAAAGCCATTTTTAACTGCTCGGACAGCCTTTTCCCCTGTCCCATAGCCTTCTCGCCTTTCGTGAAGGACACCATCCTTCTCGCGACAAACAGGGAATCGGTGGGGGGAGTTCCTTTCAGGTCCGACGACGGCGGGGAAAACTGGTACCCGATGAACGTCTGCGAGAACGGCCCGGGTTATTTCCGCAACAACTTCAAGTTCTCCGCGACATCGTCGGCGGTCTTTTCCAGAAGGGATAAAGAGACAATTTACTTCCCTGTGCTCAGCGAAGGAGCCTGCCAGCCGGTGTTCGTGTCGCTTGACGGCGGAAGGACGATCGTCCCTAACCCTCAATGCCCGTTTTACAAACAGCAGTGCAAGAACCCGCCGAAAAAGAGCTTCTGCTCGGACAACTCTTCGTGCTTCAACATGGGAGGCGACTACTGGGGAGGAGACATGCTGATCTCCATGAGCCCCTCGGCGGACGAGATGTTCGAGTTCGATTTCCACGGGTCGCTCGGCCAGGAATACATCGCCCGTTACAAGACTCTCGACAGAAAGACCGGCCAGCTTTGCGCCTCTAGCAGCGTTTTCGTTGACCTGGGGACCGTTCCGGGTGGAAAGCTCAGCGGACAGGGCCGTTTCAGGTCTCCCGTTTTCTTTACCGGCGAGGACGAGATGTTCACGGTATGCGACATAGTCGAAACGGGGAGTTTGAACGGAGCTCCGACATACGGCAGGATGCCCCGCCCCTTTCTGGCCAGGTGCGGAGGAAGATCTGACGGCAGGTTCGTCTTCAAGTTCGTCTCTTTTCTCCCCGAAGGATCGGAAAGCATCGTGACCGACATGAAAAAGGCGGGGACTCTGGTATTTTTCTCCGTCGCCGACAAGGACCTCGCGGAATTCCGTTTCCTCGCCTGGAACACGGGGGCGGGCGGAGGATGGACAAGATTCGGCGAGGAGGGCTCGCCATTCTTTTCCGTGGTCGGAACGGCAAACGGGCAGGATGTCTACTTCATCACGAGAAAGCGGGACAGCTACAATTCCTTCAGGAGCCTCCTCAAGGTCATTCACCTTAACGGCACGACCCTCAAGTTCAGCACCGAGATCAGGTACGATTTCACGGCGCTGAATACGGGCGTCACGGGTTTCCATGTCGAAGAGAACGGCGCCGTGAGGAGATTCCTGGGACGGGACATCCATCCTTTCCGAGGACTCGACGGCACAACTCGGTACGCTCTTTTGAGGGCCGCCGAACTGGATCTCGGAACGGACCCGGACAAGCTCGCATTCAACGAAGGCCAGGAGAACCGGGCGTCCTTCGATCTCTCATTCTCGAGCGTTCCGATAGTGACCGTCTGCACTTCGAACTTCAGCTCGATGACTGTCGAAGAAAGAACCGGCCCTGAAGGCTCCCCCGAGCTTTGGGCATACTTTTCAAGCGACGCGGGCGTCTGGCGCAACAGGAGATTTCACAGGCAGTACAGTCAGGAACATCCTTACGAACTCCTGCTCGGCTTCGAGAACATAAGCGGAGGCTACTCCTGCGGGAACGAATGCTCCGGACAGATACCGTCGAAGGATCTCGGGAATTACTGCAGGAAAGTCATCGTTGACCATGAGGAGAACGGGCTGACCGTTCTCTACGCCGCCTGCAGGAGCGGACTCTGGAAAGGCACCGAGCAGGAGGACAAGAGCTTTTCCTGGTCCCTCGCCTGCGATCCTCCGGTTAAGGCCGGCCCTGATGCCGGAGTGATCGATGTTTTAAAGAGCGGATGTTTTTTCTTGGCTGTCACTGCGGAAGGCCTGTTCCGTTCACAGGACCTGCTTTCGTGGAACACCGCGTTCAAGCCGGGGGACGGCCTGGGCCCCGTGACGGCGGTATCGTCATTCCCCGGAAACCCTTCCAGGCTTGTGATGGCCGTGGGTTCGGCTCTTTACGTTCCCGGAGGCGGAGGCATTTTCCTGTCGGACGATCAGGGCGTGACCTGGAAGCAGGCTGTCACGCTCGACGCTGCATCCGAACTGCCCGTAAGGAAGATCGAGTGCCTTTCCGCGAACGGAACGGAGACCGTCTACTACCTCACCGCGAACGGTTTGTTGAACAGGCTTGAATTGGAAAAGAAAGAAAGCGACGGCAAAATTCCCGCTGATCCCGTTCCTCCCGAACCTGAACCGGCAGAGGTTCAGCCGGAAGGGGTACCCGCGATCACCACCTCATGAGGTTGGCGGCGTCTATCTCGGCCGTCCCCCTCTTTCGGATGAACGCGACGATTATGGCCGTGCCCACCGCCGCCTCTGCGGCCGAGAGCGCGAGGATGAAGAGGACCATGACGGCTCCGCCCGTGTCCTGCAGCGCCCTCGCGAAAGCCAGGAAAACGAGGTTCCCCGAGTTAAGCATCAGCTCCACCGAAAGGAAGACCAGTATGGCCGACCTTCTCGTGAGCGCGCCTATCAGCCCGAGCGAAAAGAGGAAACCGGCAAGAAGCAGGTATGGGGCGATGTTCATTCCGCGCTCCTTTTCGAGAGCACTACCGCTCCGACCATCGCCGCCACGAGTATCACTGACAGGATCTCGAAAGGCACGAGGTAATTCGCGATCAGCTCCATCCCCAGCTCTCCCAAAGATCCCAGGCTCTCTTCCGCCTTTTCCAGCGGGGCGAAGCTGGACCTGAGGATCACCTTCGAATAGAGGAAGAGGAAGATCACCGAAAGGGCGTAGGAGAAGAAAGCCTGGCTTATGGCGGCCTCTTTCCCCCTCTCCTCGAACCCCTGCGACATGACGAGATAGACCGCCATGACGATCACCGCTCCGGCGTAAAGGATCACCTGGATGAAGGAGAGGAACGGGAAATGGAGCAGCGCGAAAACGCCCGAGAGGGAGACCATCACGCCGACCATCCCAAGGCTCGCCGGTATGGTCTTCGGGTGGAAAATGAGGAAGAGGGAAGAGACAAAAGCCGCCACGGCAAAGAACACGAACGCTATGAAGAACGCCATCCTACTCTCCGCCCCCTTGAACGGGCTTCTCCCTGCCCTTCAGATACGGCGCCATCCTGCCCATCTCGAGAAGCTTTTTCTTGTCGAAGATGAGCGCGGTCCTGTCGTAGTCGGCCAGCTCGTACTGGTGCTTGAGCCATATCGCTTCGACGGGACACACTTCCTGGCAGTACCCGCAGAATATGCAGAGCCCCATGTCTATGAAGAACTCCTCGGGGTATTTTTCCTTGTGGTCTTCCGTTTCAGCCCCTTTTATCGTTATCGCCTTCGGCGGACAGATGAACTGGCAAAGCTTGCACGATGTGCATTTCTCCTGCCCGTCGAGGCCCGTCAGAAGTATGGGCGCGCCCCGGAAATATGAAGGCGGGATCCAGCGCTCCTCGGGATACTGAACAGTGACCCTCTTCCTGAATAGATGGCGGACGGTCACCATGAGCCCCTGCGCTATCGACGGCAGGTAGAGCTTCTCCCAGATCGTGAGGACCGGCCTTCTGCAGATCATTTGATCGGCCCTCTAAGGTAAAGGAACAGGGCGGTCACGAGGATGTAGGCCAGCCCCAGAGGCAGGATCCTTATCCACATCATGTGCATCACCTGGTCGTACCTGAAGCGCGGCAGGGTCCATCTGACCCATATGAAGAAGAAGACGAAGAACGCCGTCTTGCACGCGAAAACGATAGCGGAGAGAATCCCCCCCAGCACAGGACCGAACCAGCCGTAGTTTAGAAAAGGCAGGTGCCATCCTCCGAAAAAGAGCAGGACGAGAAGAGCGGACGCCGTGATCATGTTGGCGTACTCCCCCATGAAAAACATCGCGAAACGCATCCCCGAATACTCGGTGTGATAGCCTCCGACCAGTTCGCTCTCGCCTTCCGGAAGGTCGAAGGGAAGCCTGTTGGTCTCTGCGAAAAGCGCTACGAGAAGTATTATGAACGCTATGAAATGGGGAACGACGAACCAGACCCCGCCCTTCTGCGCGCGCACGATCGCGTCGATATCGAAGCCGCCTGCCGTCATCGCCAGCGGGATCAGGCCGAGGCCGAGGGCCACCTCGTAGGAGACCACCTGGTTGACGGAGCGCAGGGCCCCCAGGAGCGAATACTTGTTGTTGCTTGAAAGTCCCGCCAGCAGTATCCCGTAAACGCCCAGAGACGAGACGGCGAGCAGGTACACGAGCCCAAGCCCCGTCCCCTCTGCTATCAGAAGCCTGTGGTCCTTCCCGGACAGGGAGACGCTCTCTCCGAAGGGGATCACGGCGAAAGTTATGAGGGCGGGGATCAGCGTCGCCATCGGCGCGAGGAAATATGACGGCTTGTAGGACCTTCCGGGGGTGATGTCCTCCTTGGTGAAGAACTTTATCCCGTCGGCGATCGGCTGGAGAAGCCCGAACGGTCCGACCCTGTTGGGCCCCAGCCTGTCCTGCAGCCACGCGGAGACCTTTCTCTCGGCGAGCGTCGTGTACGCCACTCCGCCCATCACCACGGCTAGGACCACGACGATCTTTATGGCGGAGAAGAGGATGATGTCAGCCATGCTTCTCCTTTCTCTCCGGCAGAGGGATCCCCTTGAGCGGTATCTCCCCCGCCTTCACGAGGCCGAGCACCGGGATCTCCTTCTTCACTTCTTCGAACCATTCGCGGAAACCCGAGGGAGCTTCCTTTCCCGCCGCTTTCAGGAATTCCGCGGTGACGTCGTGGAACGGCTTTCTTCCCTCGGGCGGGGCGACGCACCTCGTAGTCTTCTGCAGTTGGCCTTTGAAATTGACGGTGGTCCCCTCCATCTCGAACCAACCCGCGAGCGGCACGAAATAATGGGCGCGGGCCGCGGTCGCGGTGAGGTGGTCGTCCATCACCACAACGGTTTCGACCGACCCGATCGCGGTATCAAGCCTTTCTCTCTCCTCTTGCGGGGCTTCCCCGACAGGGTCCTCCCTTATGATCAGAAGCGCTTTCTTCCCGCCGATCAGGCTGCTGACGGCCTCGTCCTTCCCGGAAACAGGCAGGCCGAGCTTTCTCGCCCCTTCTAAATTTGGCCTTTTTTCGTCCCGCACCAGGAGGTCGTCGCTTTCGCCGGAGCGGAGAAGCACATCGCCGATAACTGCTCCGAAGAGCTCCTTCGACAGCCGCTTGTAAGCGGCCATCTCTTCGAGGCTCATCCTTCCAGATAGGATCACGGCGACATCCCCGGGCCGGTATTTCTTTTCCGAGAAGAGAGCGACGAGCCTCGCGTAGAAATCTTTTTCGTTCATGGGCGAGGGCTTTCCGTCCCGGATGAGCGAGGGAAGCTCCCTCGTCTCCAGCCCTCTCATCCTTTCGGTGATGAGCCTCCCGTGGTCGCACATGTAGTAACCGTTCACCGACGGATTGTAGCGGGGCACGATTCTCAGGACCTCGCCCTTGTAGCTGTCCACCCGCACCGAGCAGTTCCTCGAACATTCGGGGCACACCGAGTTGTGGGCCTGGAGGAACCAGACGCGCTCCCTGAACCTGAACTCCCTGTAAGTCAGGGCTCCCACCGGGCATAGGTCGGCCGTGCAGACAGAATATGGGTTGTCGAGGCTTCCTCCCTCGAAGGTCCCGACGATCGTATCCGCTCCCCTTTCAACGAGGCTCAGCTCGCTAGTCTTAGTGATCTCCTGGCAGAACCTGACGCACCTCGTGCACTTGATGCAGCGCTCCGCGTCGTAGATTATGTGCGGGCCGAGAACGACCCTCTTCGGGGCGTGGAGCTTCTCGAAAACGAACTCGGACCTCGGGGCGCCGTAGTCGTAGGAATACTCCTGGAGTCGGCATTCGCCCGCCTGGTCGCAGACGGGGCAGTCGAGCGGATGATTGGCGAGGAGGAATTCCATGATCCCTCTCTGCGCCTCCCTCGCCTCGTCGCAGGCTACCGACACCTTCATGTCGTACCTGCCGTCCAATTTTTTCTCGCGTGGAAGCTCGGGGACGGTCGTGGTGCACGCCGTGAGAAGCTTGGGCGCGCCTTCTACCTTCACGAGGCACATCCTGCACTGCCCGACGATCGAAAGCGACGGGTGGTAGCAGAAATACGGGATCTCGATCCCTTCCCGCATGCAGGCCTGGAGCACCGTCTCCCCCTGCTTCACCGCGATCTCTTTTCCGTCAACCAGTATGAGCGCCATCGTCTATGCCGAATATATCGTCGTCATCCTCATTGTCTCGGGAAGACAACGCTTCTCCCTTATGTGGAACTCGAATTCTTCCCTGAACTGCCTGACGAAGGACTCCGCGGGCATCGCCGCCGCGTCGCCGAGAGGGCATATGGTCCTTCCCATGATGTTCTTCGAGAGCGACAGGATCTTGTCGGCGTCGCCTTCCCTCCCCTCGCCCCTCTCGATCGCCCCCGACAGAAGCTCCAGCCAGTGCGTCCCCTCCCTGCACGGCGTGCACTGCCCGCACGATTCGTGCGCGTAGAAACGCATCAGGTTATGAAGCGCCCTGACCATGCAGACGGAATCGTTCATGACGATGACTCCGCCCGAGCCCGGCATGCTGCCGACCGCTTTAAGCCCCGCCGAATCCATCGTGACATCTATCTGGTCGGCCCTGAGCACAGGGACGGACGAACCTCCCGGGATGACCGCCTTGAGCTTCCTGTCCCCCAGGATGCCACCCGCGTGGCCGTAGATCAGCTCCCTCAGAGTCACGGTTGAGGGCAGTTCGAAAAGGCCGGGGTTCTTCACGTGGCCGCATACTCCGAAAAGCCTGGTCCCCGGAGTGTCCGCGCTCCCGATCGAGTTGTACCAGTCGGCGCCCTTCTCTATTATGGCGGGGACGTTCGCGTATGTCTCCACGTTGTTGATGTTGGACGGCTTCCCGTAAACGCCGTAACCCGCGGGGAACGGCGGCTTTATCCTCGGTTCCCCCCGCTTCCCTTCCAGGCTGTTCATGAGGGCGGTCTCCTCGCCGCAGATGTAAGCGCCCGCTCCGCGCGCCACCCAGATGTCGAAATCGAGGCCGGAGCCGAGGATGTTCTTCCCCAGGAAATGACGGTCGTAAGCCTGGTTGACGGCCCTCTGAAGGACCCTCGCGCCCTGCGGCATCTCTCCCCGGATGTAGATGAAACAGCCTGCCGACTGCGTCGCGTAGCCCGCGATTATTATGCCCTCAAGGACCTTGTGAGGATCGTTCTCTATCAGCAGGCGGTCCTTGAAAGTTCCCGGCTCGCTCTCGTCCGCGTTGCATACCAGGTATCTCGTCTTGTCTTTCCCCTTCGGAAGGAAGCTCCACTTGAGCCCGGCGGGAAAACCGGCTCCGCCCCTTCCCTTGAGGTTCGCAGCCTTCACCTCGCCCAGCACCTGGTCGGGAGTCATCCTGGTCATCGCCTTGATGAGCGCTTCGTAAGCACCCCGCCTCATGACGGCGTCGATCTCGGTCGTTCCCTTCATGCCCAGGTTGGCGGTGAGGACCTTGAGCTCCCCTGCCATCTTCAATCGAGCTCCTTTATGACCTTGTCGAACCCCTCGGGCGTGATCCCCGTGTAGAGGGTGTCGTTTATCATGAGGGACGGCCCCCTGTCGCAGCACGCCAGGCATTCGACGGTCACCAGCGTGAACTTCCCGTCCTTGGTGGTCCCGCCCGGCCTGATCCCCAGCTTTCCGCAGATGTGGTCGAGGAGGATCTCCGCTCCCGCGAGCATGCACGGAAGCGTCCTGCAGACCTGCACGAGGTATTTCCCTCTCGGCTTCTCGTGGAACATCTCGTAGAAGGTGACGACCCCTTTCACCGACGCCCTCGGGATCCCGAGCTTCCCCGCTATGTACTCCTGGAACTCTTCCCCGCAGCACCCCGTCTCCGATTCGCAAAGATGAAGCGCGGCGAGAAGGGCGCTCCTCTCCTCGGGATACAGGCCGGCGAGCTTCTCCATCTTCCTCTGGAATTCCTTGTCGGCGAGGAGTTCCCTGATATCCCGGCTCACCTGTCCACCTCTCCCAGCACCGGGTCGAGCGAGGCTACCGTGGCGATAACGTCGGCGAGCATGTCCCCCTTTATCATCACCGGCAGGCCCTGGAGGTTGACGAACGAAGGGCTCCTGAAGTGGAGCCTGTGTGCGACGCTCGTTCCCGAGCCCACGATGTGGAAGCCCAGCTCGCCCTTGGGAGCCTCGATCGCAAGGTATATCTCCTCGTGCTTCGGGGTCTTGGGCGACTCGGTGGCGACGATGAACTGGTGGATCAGCTCCTCCATGCTGGTGAGGACCTTCTCCTTCGGCGGATAGTAATACTTCGCCGAAGCGTCATCCTGCGGGAACAGCGGGATTTTTTCGTCGTATTCCTTCAGGGCCTGGCGCACGATGCCGATGCTCTGGCGCATCTCCTCCAGCCTGACGAGGTACCTGTCGTAGCAGTCCCCGTGCTCGCCGACGGGAATTTCGAACTTGTATCTTTCGTAACCGAGATATGGATACGCCTTCCTGATGTCCCACTCCACTCCGGAGGCTCTCAGGTTCGGCCCCGAAAGGCCCAGCGCGACGGCCTCTTCCCCGGAAATGACGCCGACATCCTGGTTCCTCTCGATCCAGATCCTGTTCCTCGTCAGAAGTTTTTCTATCTCATCGAGACAGGCGGGCGTTCCCTCGACCAGATCGAGGACCTCCTTTTCGAGGCCCGACTCCCACTCGCACGAGAGGCCGCCTATCCTGCCGTAGGAGAGGGTGAACCTGGCCCCCGTCATCTTCTCGAACATGTCGTAGTATTTTTCCCTCTCCGTGAAGGCGTAGAAATAGATCGTCCCCGCGCCAATGTCGAGCGCGTCCGTCGCCAGCCAGAGTAGATGGCTCGAGATCCTCGCGAGCTCGCAGGCGACGACCCTCATTACCCTGCATTTCTCGGTGATGCCAAGCCCTATCAGTTTTTCGACCGCGAGGCAGAGGCCGATGTTGTTCGATGCCGGCGAAAGGTAATCCATCCTGTCGGTGTAAGGGATCACCTGGTGGAGCGTCTTGTTCTCCGCGATCTTCTCTATCCCCCTGTGGAGGTAGCCGACGTGGGGAGTCGCCGCGACCACGCGCTCTCCGTCCAGCGTCAGGACGATCCTCAGAACGCCGTGCGTCGCGGGATGCTGCGGCCCCATGTTGATTGTCATCCTTTCCGTCCTGAGGCCGAGGTCCTTCACTTCACTCTTCATTCGCCCTCGCCCTCTTTAAGGAAGTTCCTCCACGAGTCGTCCCCCTCCATCGGGTATTCCTTCCTGAGCGGATGATCCTCGAAATCCTCCGGCATCAGGATCCTCCTGAGATCGGGATGCCCCTCGAAGACGATTCCCATGAGGTCGTACACTTCCCTCTCCGGCCAGTCGGCCCCGGACCAGATATCGCACGCCGTAACGGTCCGCGGGTCATCCGCCGGCAGGGCGGCCTTCAGCCTCGCCTGCCTCCGGTCCTTGAGGGACCTCACCAGGTATATAAGCTCTATTTCGTTCCTTTCGGGATAATGGGCGGAGGAAACGTCCGCGAGATAATCGAAGCCGTCCTCCCTGAAGACCCTGAGCGCCTCGTGAAGGTCCTTCGCGTCGAGGATTATTGTGGTTTCGCCCCTGAACCTCTTGAGGGAAAATTTCGAGGAGAGCTTCCCGATCACGCTTTCAAGTTCCAGGGGCCAAGCCTGGACGATCTCTTCAGCCACCGAAGAACCCCTTTCTCCAGCTCGGGCCGTCCTCCGGCATTTCCATTCCGCGCGCCGCCGGGCCTTTTCCCGCGACGGGAAGAGCGCCGTACTTCGGGTCTCTTCCCCGGTAATGGCCGTGCCTCCTCTTCTGTCCGGGGAGCCACTTCTCCTTCATCACCTTTTCCTGGATCTTCATTATCGAGTAGATCAGCGCTTCCGGCCTCGGAGGGCATCCGGGCACGTACACGTCGACCGGGATGATGTGGTCTATGCCCTGCACCACCGAGTAGGAGTCGAACATCCCTCCCGTCGTCGTGCAGACCCCCATCGCGATCACCCACTTGGGTTCGGGCATCTGGTCGTATATGCGCTTGCACGCCTCAGCCATTTTTCTCGTCAGGGTCCCCGCGACGATCATCAGGTCCGACTGCCTCGGCGTGAACCTGAAGGCTTCCGCGCCGAACCTCGCGAGGTCGTACCTGCTGGCGACGACCGCCATCATCTCTATCGCGCAGCATGAGAGGCCGAACGGCATCGGCCAAAGGCTGTTCTTCCTCGAGATGTTGATGATCTTGTGGAGCGGGGCCAGGATGACTCCGCCCTTCACCAGTTCGAGGTCCTCGTCGAGAACCGGGTGGTTCATTCCCATCTGAACGCCCCCTTTTTGAAGAGATAGATGAACCCGATCAGGAGGACCAGTATGAAGATCGCCAGTTCCATGAAGGCCTTGATCCCCATCATCGGGTCTTTGAGCGCCTCCCTGAACGCCGCGGCTATCGGGAAAAGAAGCAGGGCCTCGGCGTCGAACAGCACGAAAAGAAGCACGACCAGGTAATACCTGACCGAAACCCTTTTCTCGGCCTCGTCGAGAAGAGGCATCCCGCACTCGTAGACCTCTTTTGATGTCCTTGATCCCTTCACGAGACCAGCTATCCAGGACGCTATGAGTGTCCCGGCGGCGAACAGGGTCGCGGCCACGATCATTATCGCTATCGGCAGATAAGAATCGAACATGGTCACCCCGACATAAGAGATGATTATACCTTATGGGGCTTGAAAGGAAGAAATCCCGGAAGCCGCTATTTGGACTCCCTCGGCGGGGGCTCCTTGGGGCTTTCCTCGTCCTCCGGCGAAAGCGAGATGATGCGGTCCTTGAGCCCTTCGATCCCCGTGGCGCTCATCACCTTCTGGAGAGTGCCCGGAAGGTCTCTGCTCAAGGTCCCCTTCAGCCTGCCGTAAAGCACCTGCTTCTGCCCCTGGGCCATCACCACCATGTCGGCGAGGGTCTCGCCGTTCGTCCTGACCAGCACCATGAAGCTTTTGTCTCCCTCCCTGGTGTTGATCAGCTTGTCCCAGCCGCGGCACGGGACCCTGGCGAAATCGATCTGTTTTCCCGAAGGCAGTTCATAGACGGCCAGGTCGATCCTGTCGAGGCCGCCGAAGTTCACCTGCTCGCCCGCCACCTTCGAAACCATCGTCTTGGCGAGCGACATGGTCGCGCCCTCGAGCTGGAACTCGAAAGTGTCCCTTGGCTCCATCCCGGTCTGCCGCAGGATCTCCCTTCGCCCGCTTTCGGGGCTGAAAGTAGCGTAACAGCCCGTCATCAAAACGACCGCCGCCGCCAGAACCACCGTGAACAGCCGAGTTCTCATCGCCGCACCTCCGGAAAAAGTATAGCACAGCGGGATCGATCAGCGCCCGGAGTTAGATTTTGATGCCAGAGGATTCCAGAAATGTGCGAAAAATAGTTGATACTGCCTATTCAAGAATAAAACCCTGACCCCTAATTACGCTTCCAGCTTGCCAAGAATTAAGTATTGTGTCCCCGGAAATCGCAGCGATTCTATCTCGGCGTCGATCCTTTTAACTTCTTCTTTCCGCTCCGTGCGCGGCTTATTCGATAACTTTTTGAATTTGCTGAACTTGCGTTCCATCTGTTCTCCCTTGGGGTCAGGTCTTGAATTAAGAATTTTGCC
>JAKQCT010000013.1 GCA_029559035.1 Acidobacteriota bacterium | reverse complement strand
GGCAAAATTCTTAATTCAAGACCTGACCCCAAGGGAGAACAGATGGAACGCAAGTTCAGCAAATTCAAAAAGTTATCGAATAAGCCGCGCACGGAGCGGAAAGAAGAAGTTAAAAGGATCGACGCCGAGATAGAATCGCTGGTCTGGGGCGGAAAAGGCCTCGCCCGGGTGGACGGGAAGGTCTTCTTCGTGGCGAAGTCCGCGCCGCTCGACAAGGTGCGGATAGCGGTCACAAAGGAAAAGAGCGACTACGGCGAGGGGGAGATCGAGAAGATCATCTATCCTTCGCCTTTCAGGATGGCGCCCGTCTGCCCGCACTTCAGCAAGTGCGGCGGGTGCCAGTTCCTGCACATAAACTACAGGAAGCAGCTCGAGGAAAAGGAGCGGATCACGAAGGAAGTCCTGAGGCGCTGGACGGAAGAGGCCAGGTTCGAGCCGATCGTCCCTTCGCCGATGCCCATCGGGTACAGGCACAGCGGCGATTTCCACCTCTTCCTCGACAGGGGCGCGCTGAAGCTGGGATTCTACGAGCCGGAAAGCCACAGGATCGTTCCTTTCGACCACTGCCACCTTTTTTCTGACGCCTTCAACGACAAGCTCCGGGAGATTAAATCTGTCATGGAAGGGTTCAGGATGAAGGAGAAGCTCTTCAAGCTGAACCTCTCATCGGACGAGAACGACAGGGACATGGTGCTGGCGGTATCGCTGAAGGAAATGAGCGAACAGGCCTGCAGGTTCCTGCTGGACGAGCTGAACGCCTCGGGGCTCAAGGGGACGCTGTTCGTCGGAACGAGGGAGAACGAGGAGATCCTCAGGTCCGGCGATGTTTCTCTCTCCTACGCGCTGGCCTCGGAAAAGGGCTTCTTCCCCGGCGGGATAAAACTGAAATACGACACGCGGAGCTTCACGCAGGCCGATTACAGGATGAACAGGGTGATCGTGGACGACGTCCTTTCGATGATGAGCCTTTCCCGCCACGAAAAGGTCCTGGAGCTTTACTCCGGCATCGGCAACTTCACCCTTCCGATCACCTCATGCTGCAAAGAGGTGACCGCCGTAGAGTCCTCCCGTTTCGCCGTGGCGGACGCCAAGGACAACGCGGCTGCCAACGGCTGCGAGAACATCCAGCATCTTGAAGGGAGTGTCGTGGAGTGGATCGTCAAGCTGATAGGAAGGAGCGCGAGATTCGACGCCGTCCTTCTCGACCCGCCGAGGACCGGTGCCTTCGAAGTGCTCGCGCATCTGCCCTCCCTCTCGCCCAGGAGGGTGGTCTATGTCTCGTGCAGCCTGCCGACTCTGGACAGGGACCTCCGGAGGCTCTCGGATTTCGGCTTCAGGCCGAAACTGATAAGGACATACGACCTCTTCCCGCAGACATACGGCATCGAGACGGCGGTCCTTCTGGAGGCCGTAAAATGAGCAGGATAAGGGCGGTCCTGTTCGATCTCGACGGCACTCTCCTGAACACGGTCGAAGACATCATGGATTCCTGCAACGCGGGGCTCGCATCTTTCGGATTCCCGCCGCACGGCCTAAAGGAATACAACCTCTTCATCGGCGACGGCATAGAGGAGCTGGTCAGGCGGGCGATTCCGGAAGATCAGAGGCATGACGCGATGGTCTCGGACTGCCTCGCCGCCGTGAGGGCCGAATACAAGAAGAGGTGGCACAACAAGACGAGACCCTACGAAGGCGTTTCCGAAATGCTGGCCGGGATTTCGGCGATGGATATGCCGATGGCGATCTTTTCGAACAAGCCGCACGATTTCACAGAGGACACGGTCAATTACTATTTTCCCGATATCCCTTTCGCTTTCGTGCTCGGGGCGAAGGACGAGAATCCCAAGAAGCCCGACCCGTGGGGCGCCCTGCATATCGCGGAGACACTGGGGATCCCTCCATCCGATTTCGCCTACCTCGGCGACACCCACACCGACATCGAGACCGCGAAGGCCGCGTCCATGCTGGCCGTCGGGGCGGAGTGGGGATTCAGGGGAAAAGAAGAGCTGACGGACGCGGGCGCGGACATCATCATCTCAGACCCGAAGGATCTCCTGAAGATAGTCATTTTCTGAAAACGCCCTTCCCGTTTTCTTTCCCCTCGACTTGAATTTTTTAAAAAAGCTCCGATAATAAAACCGTAAGCGAAAAGATAAAGGAGGCTTGACATGAGAAAGCGCGGAACTCTTTCCATCCTTTCGGCTTTCCTCTTCCTTATTATGATATCTTCGATGATCCTCTACGCGGGAGAGGTGAACATCCCCAAGACCGGGCAAATTAATTCTTACGCTGCGGGCGATGACGGCAATCTCCGCATGGGGCTGGCTTGGCCGAGCCCCAGGTTCACCGATAACGGCGACGGCACTGTCACGGACAACCTAACAGCTCTGGTGTGGCTCAAGAACATGAACTGCTTCGGCCAGCAGACCTGGGCAGACGCGCTTGCCTCGGCCGCCACCCTGAACAGCGGGGAGTGCGGTCTTTCCGACGGCTCCGTGGAGGGTGACTGGCGGCTGCCTAGCATAACGGAGCTCTACAGCCTTATAGATACCGGAAGATCGTCCCCGGCTCTCCCGATAGATCATCCTTTTACCGGGGTGCAGTTTGGTTACTACTGGTCGTCGACGACCTACCCCGAAATGACATCCTACGGCTGGAGCCTCAGCCTGGGTGCAGGTTCGGACAAGCTCGACGACAAAGTTTACAATCCGAACTACGCGGTGATGGTCCGATCCTCGTCAGCCTTCCCGGCGGAGGTTTGCAGGACGGGCCAGACAACATCATACGCTTCCGGCGACGACGGGGCGCTTCAAGCGGGCCACGCGTGGCCGGTCCCCAGGTTCACCGACAACGGGAACGGAACGGTGACCGACAACCTTACCGGCCTTATCTGGCTTAAGAACGCCAACTGCTTCGGCACTCAGACATGGGCGAACGCTATCTCCGGCTCCAACACGCTCAACAGCGGCGAATGCGGTCTTTCCGACGGCTCGGCGGAAGGGGATTGGCGCCTTCCGAACAAGAACGAACTGCGATCCCTTATCGATAATGGAAGGTACAGTCCCGCCCTGCCGCCAGATCATCTCTTCACGGGAATACAGACAGGCTATTACTGGTCGTCATCCGCGTATAAGGGCAGCAGCTCACAGGTATGGTGCGGCTATTTTTGGTACGGCGGCGTTCCCATCGGAACTAAAACGTCCAGCTACAATTTTTTGCCGGTGCACTCCCCGGCCTTTTTCAGCTTGTATGTTTCAACGGCAGGAACAGGCAGCGGCACGGTAACCAGCAGCCCGGCGGGGATAGACTGCGGCGCGACATGCTCCGTTTCTTTCGCGAAAAATCAGATCGTTACGCTTAGCGCTGAACCCGGGCCAGATTCTTCTTTCGCCGGATGGAGCGGCGACTGCAATTCGGTCGGACAGGTGACGATGGACTCGGTCAAGCACTGCACCGCAACCTTCAACTCGCCTCCCCGGACGCTGACAGTGACCAAATCAGGAACGGGAACCGGGACTGTCACCGCCGATGGCTGCACGCTGGAATGGACGGGCAACGTCGGCACCTGCACCGTGCAGAACGGAACGATGGTCACGCTGCACGCCTCCCCGGATTACGGCTCGGAATGGGACGGATGGTCGGGAGGCTACGGCTCCGCCTCGGGATGTACCGGCACGGAAGCATGCCCTTTCGACATGACGCAGGATTCGGGAGTGATTGCCGACTTCTCACTTAGCGCCGTCGCCCCGGAGGTCTCGGGAGAAGATCCATATTTCATGATGATCGCAAAGAACGAAACGAACCCCAACAACCTCGACCTTACCATCCAGGATGTGGGGACCGCCAATTACAACATTTATGTGTCGAACTCCCCGGCGACGCACCCTTTCCAGGTTTCCTCCGCTTCATTCGGAAAGATAGAGTGCGCCGCGACGATCGACGACGACCTGGGCGAAATGCTGGAAATCCTGGATTTCGACCTTGAAAGCGGCATAACCGGAGATACCTCCCTGCTCTTCATCCTGGTCACAGCCGATCGGGGATCGGCCGGGACGGAGGGAACCGCCGGTCATGACAGCGACGATCTCGAACGGAGCGCGGATTCAACCTGTTTTTAAGCGGACTGCCCGCCGAGCCGTCGAGCGGGGATCACCTGTCCGTTCCCAGCAGTCCCCGCTGTTCGAGAAGGGGTTCGACCTTCGGCTCGCGTCCTCGGAATTTCTTGTAAAGGGTCATCGTGTCCTCCGTCCCGAGGGAGGCGAGGATGTTCTTCCTGAACGAAAGAGCCGTCTTCCTGTCGAAGAGCGACCTCTCCTTGAAAGCCCCGAAGGCGTCGGCGTCCAGCACCGCCGCCCAGATGTAGGCGTAATAACCCGCGGTGTAGCCTCCTATCATGTGCGAGAAATGGACCGACCTGTATCTCGGAAGAATTTCCGGGATAAGCCCTATTTCTTTCATCACATTCTCTTCGAACTTCGTCACGTTCCTGTCCTTCGGGTCGCCTTTCGAGTGCCACGCGATGTCCAGGTAAGCGGCCGCGAGGTACTCCACGTTCTGGAACCCCTGATTGAAAAGCCTGCTTTTCCTCAGCTTTTCGATCAGCGCCTGAGGCATCGGCTCGCCCGTCCTGTAATGCCTGGCGTATGAGCGGAGAAGCTCAGGTTTGAGAGCCCAGTTCTCCATGATCTGGGAGGGCAGTTCGACCGAATCGAGGGGCGCGAAGGTCCTGCGGTACCTTCCTTCGAACAACAGAGTGTTGAGTGCGTGGCCGAACTCGTGGAAAAAAGTGGTCACCTCGTCGACGCTCAGGAGCGACGGATCTCCGGCCGCGGGCCTCGTGAAGTTGCAGACTATCGTCGAAAGCGGGATTACCCGCTTACCGTCCTCGAGCCAGGAATCCCGGAAACCTCCCGACCACGCTCCCGCCCTCTTCGAATCCCTCGGGAAGAAATCCGTGTAGAGCAGGCCGAGAGTTTCTCCTCCCGCATCCTTCACTTCGTAAACCTTCACCTCGGGATGGTAAACGGGGATGTCCTTCCTTTCGATGAACTTCAGCCCGAAGAGCCTCTCGCCGAGGCCGAACACGCCGGCGCTCACGGAGTCCAGTGAGAAGTAGGGGCGCAGTTCCGACTCGTCCAGGTCGTAGTTCTCTTTCCTGAGCTTTTCGGCGTAGTACCACCAATCCCAGGGAGCGAGTCTGAACCCGCCCTTTTCCCTGTCGATCAGCGCCTGCATCGCCCTGGCTTCCGCCCCCGCCCTCTCGAGCGCGGGCTTCCAGAGGCGGTCGAGGAAGGAGGTCACGGCTTTCGGCTCCTTCGCCATGCGGTTCTCGAGATGGTAGCCCGCGGGGTCGGAGTACCCGAGCAGGGCCGCACGCTCGTACCTCAACGAAACGAGCTTCTGCAGTACCTGCTTGTTGTCTCTTTCGTTGTCCCTGTCGCACCTCATGACGTAAGCCTTGTAAAGCTCTTCTCTCAGCTTCCTGTCCGAGGCGTACTGCAGGACCGGCGTCCAGCTCGGCCTCTGCGCGGTGAAGACCCACTTGCCTTCCATCTTCATTTCCCTGGCCGTTTCGGCTCCCATGGCGACTACGCTCTCCGGAAGGCCTGCAAGGCTGGAGGCGTCATCCACCACAACGAAAGAACCGTTCGTCTCCGAGAGGACGTTCTCGGCGAACTTCAGGGAAAGGAGCGACAGTTCTCTGTTTATCTCCCTGAGCCTGGCGCGCTTTTCGGGGCCGAGAAGGGAGCCTCCCCGGACGAACTCCCCGTAGATGTTCTCCAGGAGGTAAAGGCTGTCGGGAGCGAGCTTCGCCTTCTCCCTGGAATCGTATACCGCTTTGACCCTGGCGAAGAGCCTGTCGTTCAGCATGACGTCGTCGTTGTGAGAGGAGAGCAGAGGCGAGATCTCCCTCGCGGCGGCCATCAGCTCGTCGCTGCTGCAAGCTCCCGTCTGGCTGTAAAAGACAGCTCTCACCGTTTCCAGTAGCTTTCCCGAAGTGTCGAGCGCTTCGACGGTGTTTCCGAAATCTGCGGGCGCGGGGTTCGCGGTTATCGCTTCTATCTCGGAGTTGTGGATCCTGATCCCCTCCCTTACCGCGGGAAGGTAGTGGCCGGTCTCGATCCTGTCGAACGGCGGCACCTCGAAGGGCGTTCCGAAAGGCTTCAACAATGGGTTCTCTCCCGCCGCGCCCCCCAGGCACGGAAGAACTAAAAACGCTAAAACCAAGGCGACAGATCCGAGTTTCATTTTTCCTCCACGAGAATGTTCAACATCGAAAAAAGAGCGGTTATTCTTCCCCCCGCTCAGAAGACAAGGATAACACACGGCGCGGGAGCTTGATTTGACGGGCCTGCCGGCTGGACCTAGCCCAGGGTGTGCTGGACGAGGATCTTCACTCCGATGCCTATGAGAAGTATCCCCGCGGCCATTTCGACCTTCGATTCCAGCATGTGGCCGAATATAGACCCGACATAGGTTCCCGCGAAAGACATCGCGAAGGTCACGCAGCCTATTATGATCACCGGCAGAACTATGTTGACTCCCGCGAAGGAAAGGGCTATCCCCACCGCGAGCGCATCTATGCTTGTCGCGATGGCGAGGATGAACAGGACATAGATGTTCAGCGGGTCGAACGGCTTCTCGTCCGCGTCCTTCTTCAACGAATCCCAGATCATCTTCACGCCCACTGCCAGAAGCAGGATGAAAGCCGCCCAGTGGTCGTAATTCATCAGGATCCGCCTGAGGCCGCGCCCGGCCTCCCAACCAAGAAAAGGCATGACCGCCTGGAACACCCCGAAGAACGAGGCGATGAGCAGGGCGTGACGGACACGCATCTTCCCGATGACGATCCCGCTGGAGATAGACACCGCGAACGCGTCCATCGAGAGGGCCACCGCTATTAAAACAACCTGTAATACGGGCATGTCCATCAAAAACTCCGAGGAGAGATTATATCACCCGCGCGGAAAGCCGGCCCTGAATCAGTTTATTGCCGCAATTCCCCGTTTTTTTGGTACAATACCCCTTTGTTCCGCCTCCGAAAGGCGGATCCGGGGAGTTAAATGGGAAAGTTCTATATCACGACGCCTATCTATTACGTTAACGACAACCCTCACCTGGGCCACGCCTACTGCACGATCCTCGCGGACTTTTTCGCCAGGTACCACCGGCTGATGGGCGACGACACGCGCTTCCTTACGGGAACGGACGAGCACGGACAGAAGGTGCAGAAAACGGCCGAGAAGGAGGGGATCACTCCCCGGCAGCTGGCGGATCGCGTCGTGAGCCGCTACCAGAACCTATGGAAGAAACTCGATATAAGTCATGACGATTTCATCAGGACGACGGAGGAGCGCCACTCTAAGGGAGTTCTCGCGATACTGAAGCTGATGGAGGAGAAGGGCGACGTCTACAAGGCCAGCTACGAGGGTCCATACTGCGTGAACTGCGAATCTTTCTTCCCCGAAAAGGACATAGTCGACGGCAAATGCCCCGATTTCGGCCACCCGGTGACGGTCCTGAAGGAGGAGTCATATTTCTTCAAGCTCTCGAAGTACCAGGAACCGCTGCTGAAGCTTTACTCCGAGCAGAAAAATTTCGTCATGCCCGAGAGCAGGATGAACGAGGTGAGGAGCTTTGTCGAGAAGGGGCTCAAAGACCTTTCCATCTCGAGGACCTCCATACATTGGGGCATACCAATGCCGGGCGACGAAAAGCACGTGCTCTACGTCTGGCTCGACGCCCTTTCCAATTACGTGAGCGCGCTGGGATACGGCTCGGGGGACGACAAGCTTTACAACGAGTTCTGGCCCGCCGACCTGCACCTCATAGGCAAGGACATCCTCAGGTTCCACGCCGTCTATTGGCCGGCGTTCCTCATGAGCGCGGGGCTTCCGCTGCCGAAGCACGTTTTCGGCCACGGCTGGTGGATGAAGGACCAGAACAAGATGAGCAAGTCGCTCGGCAACATAGTGGACCCGGTACCATACGTGGACCAGTTCGGGAGCGACGTGATGAGGTATTTCCTCCTGAGGGAGAAGCCTATAGGGACGGACGGCTCGTTCTCGGACGAGGCCTTCATCGACAGGCTGAACGCCGACCTTGCGAACGATATCGGCAATTTCGCCTCACGGCTCACCGCGCTTCTCGATATGCAGTTCGAAGGAAAGATCACCGCCGGCGACGGAAGCCTGAAGGAGGCCGCACTAAAACAACTTTCCGACTACCACGACGCAATGGGGAAGTTCCAGCCGAAGGAAGCGCTCGAATTCGTCTGGACCTTCATCTCCCAGCTCAACAAGTACCTCGTCGAAAGGGAGCCCTGGGCCAAGCCGAAGACGAAGGAGTCGGAGGATACGCTCTCCGAGGCCGCGAGGGCGCTGAGGCTGATAGCGCTACAGATCGCGCCGGTGATGCCCCACGCAGCGGGAACGATAATGAAGTCGCTCGGGTTCAGGCCGGCACTGTTCCCGCAGTTCAACTGGGACGATCCTCAGGAGACGCGCAGCTACAGGATCTCGAACCTTTTCCCGAGGGTGGACAAGAAGGAATATTTCGCGGACGTGAAAAAGCCGGAAGAACAGAAGACGGAGAAGAAAGTGGATACGGAAGAGAAAGTAGAACAACCGCTGGTCACGATCGACGAGTTCAGGAAGATCGTCCTCAGGGCGGGAAAGATAATACAGGCCGAGCGCGTGCCGAAGAGCAGCAAGCTGATCAGGATGATCGTCGATTTCGGCGACGAGAACCGCCAGATAGTCGGCGGTATCGGCAAGAAGTACCAGCCGGAGGAGCTCGTGGGAAAGACCTGCCCCTTCGTCTTCAACCTCGAACCCGCCAAGCTGATGGGCGTGGAGAGCAACGGCATGATCATGGCCGGGAACCTTGACGGCGAACCGATCCTCCTGCAGTTCCTCGAGGATGTCCCGCCCGGATCGAAGATCAGCTAGACAAGGCGGCTCATGGGCCGCCTTTCATTCTAAATTTTAAATTTGAAATTTCTAATTTGAAATTATAGTTGCAGGCCCTGCCTGTGGCATGCCGGATTGAAAAATGGTATGATTTCAAACGGAGATAAGAAAAAGCGATGGTTGACGGACAGGGTCACGAGGACGCGGAATTCAAAAGAAAGCAGATGCGCCAGGAGCAGGAGCTTGGAAGGCTCGACCAGCTAATGGCGGAGCTTCCGGGGCACGTGAAGAACGCCGAAACCCTGAAGATGACCGATGTCCAGATAAGAAGGATCTTCGCCGCCTACGCCGCTGACGACACTCAGATAATAAACACCCGCCTGAGGTATCACTTCAAGGACCAGCTCGACAAATACCTCGCGATGAAGAACGACCTTGCCGAGGTGAACAGGTCCTACGGGGGAAGCTGGGGGATCGAGATACCGCAGCTCAACAGCGGGAAGCAGGAGAACGTGATAGACCTGTCGGGAGAATCCGATTCGCCGAGCCTCGAGGATGTGCTGAAAGACCTGGACAAGAAATAATTTTTAAAAGGGCCGCGGATCGCCCTATTCGAGCGTATCCCCGTTGGGAAGCAGTTTCTCGGGGACTTCCTTTCCCGCCATTTTCAGTATGAACCTTTCGCATCTGACGAAATCCGACTCGCAGTACTGCAGGATGAACAGCCTCTTGATGCCTTCTGAGGAAAAATGTTTGTAAACCGGGCATCCGAGCGTGAACATGCATTGGTTCTTATTTTCGTTCATTTTACCGCTCCCCGAAAAACATCGCGTAGACCGCGCGAGCCTTGAATTTTAATATCTTGATGGGACAAAATCAACAAGCAGTCTCTACCCCGCGAACCTCGAATAGCGCCAGTCGTGGATCGATCCGAGGCTCAGGAATCCCCCCGCGCCTCCCATCACCGTTCCAACCGCCACGAGGGCGGCCTGGTCAGAGAAGGTGAGGAACTCCTTCGACAGCAGGAGCAGGATGAAGCTGTCTCCGCCCATCGTCCTCCTGATGACAAGGTGCGTCACAAGGATGAAGATCAGGGCGAGGATGCTCGACAGAAGGCCGATGAGGATGCCGTTCATGACGAAAGGCCCTCTGATCGAGGCCGGAGTGGCGCCCAGAGAATAGAGGACGGCGATCTCCTCCTTCCTCGAAAGGGCGAGTATCCTCGTTATCGCGGTGACAGTGAAAAGCGATGCAACGCCGAGTGCCGCGAAGAGAAGCCATCCGAGGAACGCCAGGAACCTCGAATAGGTCTTCAGCTTGTCCATCCACTCCCAGTCGAAGATAGCCTCCTCTACGCCGGGGATCTTCCTCGCGCTTTCGATAAGGACGCGCACTTTGTTCACATCCACCGGTTTCCTGAGGGTAAGGCTCAGCGAGTAGGGAAGAGGGTTGTCGCTTTCTTTGAAGGACAGCGCCCGCAGCGAGGGGGACAGCCTTTCGAGGAACTCCATCGCTTCTTTGGGGCTGATGATCTTGGTGCTTTCGACCTGCGGGTCTTTCTCGAGGATCGATATGGCTTTTCTGATTCCCTCCTCGTCGATACCGTCCTTCATCACCAGCCTTACCTCGAGCTGCCCCTCCCAGCTTGTAAGGAGATTGTTGATGTTGGACGTCAGGTACCTCGAGAAGCCGAGAACGTAAAGCGAAAGGGAGACGATGAAGATGGCGAACACGCTCAGCGTCTTGTGCCTCGCGATACCGAGGAAGCCTTCCTGAACGAAAAAGAGGATCAGCCTGAAAAGTCCCATCATTCTCCCGGATCTATCAGCTTGCCCTTGCCGAGCACTATCACCCTTCCGCTGAAGGTAGTGATCAGGGTCTTGTCGTGCGTGGCGACAACGACGGTCGTGCCGGAGGCGTTGATCTCCTGGAATATCCTCATTATCTCGTGCGCGAGCTCGGGGTCAAGGTTCCCGGTCGGCTCGTCCGCGAGAAGCAGGACCGGCTTGTTGATAAGCGCCCTCGAGATCGCCACTCTCTGCTGCTCTCCGCCGGAAAGTTCCTCGGGGAAGGATTCCATCTTGTTCTGAAGGCCGACGAGTCGGAGCGTGTCGAAGGCCAGTTTGCGCCTGTCCCTGAGCGCGACCCCCTGAAGGGTCTGGAGCATCGTTACGTTCTCGAAGACGGTCCTTGACGGTATCAGCCTGAAATCCTGGAAAACCGTCCCGATCCTTCTCTTGAAATAGGGAAGTTCCCTGTGGGAGATGGTCTGGAGGTTCCTTCCCGTCACTAGGATCTGGCCCGATGTGGGATGCTCCTCGCCCAGCGCCAGCTTGAGGAAGGTGCTCTTCCCCGCGCCCGAGGGGCCCGTCAGGAAACAGAACTCCCTCGGATGGATCGTGACCGTTATGTCCTGGAGGGCGTGGCTTTTCGACCGGTAAACCTTAGTGACGTGATAAAAGCGGATCACAATATCCCCTTGTAAGGGGTTATTGAAAAATGAAAATTGAAAAATGAAAATTGAAAAATCTTCAATTCGCAACCATTTTCTTAATAAATCCGCCTTTCGGAGTTCATGCACCTATTAAAAAAGACAACTATTTTCTCTTCTTTGCCGTGATGATCGATTTTGCCACAATATTGCTCAATTGCCTGGTTTCGTCAATAATTTCGTCCAGCCTTGATGTTTTTAATATTTCGGCCTTTTTAACGATTCTCAACCAATAAAGCGATTCTTTGATCTCTTTGAAAACAATATGAAGCTTATGTGTAAAATCGGCCCTGCTTTCTGCTCCGCACGCCTCCTCGTAATTGGCACCGGCTGAAGTGCCGCTTCGAAGCAGTTGGGCGGCTAACTGCCTTCCAGCGAATGTTTTTGACAACATCGCGGTCAGCTTCACGATTTCGGCGCCATAATCGACCAGCCGCTCAGAAAGATCTTCAGCCTTCTTTTCCATTTTGACCTGGATCATCCTTGATCACATCTTTTAAGAGAAATTCCATACCTCCATTTTTCACTTTTCAATCTTCACTTTTCAATTTTCAATGCGGCAGCCAACAGAAAGACCCTCTGCTTTCTTTCCCATTTTGACTTAAATCATCCTCATTCAAATCTCTTAAGAGAATTACCATACCTCCATTTTTCACTTTTCAATCTTCACTTTTCAATTTTCAATGCGGCAGCCAACAGATGCCGCTATCTCTTTTTCCCGCCGAGAAATTCTTTTGCTTTCCGCGCGATGGATTCAGGGTCCAGCTCGAAGTATTTAACAAGCTCGCCCGGCTTTCCCGAGAGCCCGAACCTATCCTCGATCCCCAGCGTCTTGAGAGGCACGGGGCACTCCTCAGAGATGGCGGAGAGCACCTGCGACCCGAGGCCGCCGATGACCGAATGCTCTTCGGCAGTAACGATGATCCCCGTCTTCTTAGCCGAGGCGACGAGCGTCTGTTTATCTATCGGCTTCACGGAGGCGCAGTTGATCACCTCAGCTTCGATCCCTTCCTTCGAAAGGATTTCCGAGGCTTCGAGGCAGTTGCTGACCATCAACCCCATGGCGACAAAGGTTAGGTCTTTCCCCTCCCTGAGGATATCGGCTTTCCCCAGCTCGAACTTCGGGTTCTCTTCATAGATGACGGGAAACTTTTCGCGGCTTAGCCTTATGAAGAAAGGCCCATCCGTTCTCGCCGCAAGCCTCACCGCCGCTTCCGCCTGGTGGGCGTCCGCGGGGACTATCACCCTCATGTTCGGAAGGCCGGACATCAGCGAGACATCTTCTATCATCTGGTGCGTCGCTCCGTCCTCGCCGACCGTGATGCCGCCGTGGGTGACGACGATCTTCACGTTGCTCTGCGAGATGCACACCGCCTGCCTTATCTGGTCGTAGCACCTTCCCGTGCCGAAGACGGCGAAGGTGGAGGCGAACGGGATGAGGCCGACAGAGGCCAGCCCTGCCGCCGTTCCTATCATGTCCGCTTCGGCTACCCCGGCGTTGAAGAACCTCTCGGGGAATGCCTTCGCGAAAAGGACCGTCCTCGTCGATGAAGAAAGGTCGGCATCGAGCGCGACTATCCTTTTATCATCCCTGCCCAGTTCGAGAAGGGTCTTTCCGTAAGCGTCCCTTGTCCCTTTGGATGCCATATCAGTTCCCCTTCTCGATCATTTCAAGGCGGCCGTCCAGCTCTTCCAGGGCTTTCCGGCATTCCTCGTCGGTGGCGGCTTTTCCGTGGAAATCCACGTTGTTCTCCATGAACGACACGCCCTTGCCCTTCACAGTGTCGGCCACAATGAAGGTCGGTTTCCCCTTCGTCTCACGCGCCGCTTTTAGAGCCTCGAGTATCGCCCTGTAGTCGTGCCCGTCTATCCTTATCGCGTTCCAGCCGAAGGCGGCGAGCTTCTCGACGATCGGCTCTTCTTTCTTGATGTCCTCGACCTTGCCGTCAATCTGGAGCCTGTTCCTGTCAAGGATCGCGCAGAGGTTGTCGGTGCCGCGGTGTCCCGCCGACTGAATCGCCTCCCACACCTGGCCTTCCTGCATCTCGCCATCGCCGATGAGGCAGTAGACCCTGCCGCCGAGCCCGCGAAGTTTGAGGCCGAGCGCCATCCCGTTCGCGACGGAAAGCCCCTGCCCCAGGGAGCCGGTCGTTATCTCCACCCCGGGCAGCATCAGCTTTTCCGGATGGCCCTGCAGGCGAGAGCCAAGCTGCCTGAAGGTCATCAGCTCTTCCTTAGGAAAATAGCCTTCAAAAGCGAGGATGCCATATAGCGCGGGGCTGGCGTGCCCCTTCGAAAGGACGAAACGGTCGCGCTCCTCCCAGCCGGGGTTCTTCGGGTCATGCTTCATCTCGGCCATGAACAGGCACGCGACGATGTCAATCGCCGAGAGCGACCCGCCGGGGTGGCCCGACTGAGCCTTGTTGGTCATCTTTACGATCTCTTTCCTTATCTGGCAGGCGGTCTTTTCGATCTCTTTTATTGAAGGGGGCATCGCAACTCCTTGAAATGGAATTCTAGCCAAAATAAGACAAAGAGGCAAGCCGACATCATTAAGATTTGATGGTTAAATTTTGCCCGGAAACCTCTTCCTTATCGTCTCAACGAAAACTGTGTCCGCCTTTTCGGAGAAAAGGCCGACGGGCGAATAGCCCCTGAGCCACGCCAGCCTGAATGCGATCGCAAGAAGGATCATGGTTATGGCGATGTTGGGCCAGGCGTTCAGCTTCCACTGGCCTTCCCAGGTCAGCTGCCACGCCTCGGAGAAAGGCCTCAGGTATGGGATCGGCCACTGGTATCCGTCGGGGCCGCGCGCGCCGAGAATGTCCCCAAGTATGTGCAGATGAAAGGAGATTGCCGCAAGGCAAGCCGTCAGGAGTTTCCTCCTGCCGAAAAAGGATGCTGCCGCGCATACTACCGCGCAGAAAAGAAGAGTGTGAAGCCCGTGATGGTACTCGGTCCACCACAGAAGCGGGTTGGAAGAATCCCTCGTCAGAATCTCGACCGGCGCGCCCAGGCCGTCGATGTCCGGTATCACTCCCGCGCAGGTGATGATGAACATGTCCCGCTTTGAAAGCGTCTTTGAAAAATTGGCCGCCGTCCATCCGACAAGCGCGTGAGTGATGAGGTTCATTTTATTCAATCCACAAAGATCACAAAAAAATTCGCGCCCGTGCAGATATTCAAATAAAGCATTGGCAGTGTCCTTTTTAAATATGGGGTAAAACAGCTTTCCCTGTCCATTTTCAAAACATTCTTGTAGGCTTCTATAGCCTTACCCCTGCATTCCTCCGGGCAGGGCATAGGAACATCTCTGGGATCATGAACCAGAGGAACGAGTTGTGTTTTTGACGAGCACCACTGGGTTTCATAAGCCGCTCCGATAAAGAATGTCCCCATTATCAGAGCGTCGCGGTCCCGGCATTTGGAAAGGAATCCTGGGAACTCCGCGATAACTTTTTTATAATAGGCGCAGTCCCAGATGTCGCATTCCCCGAACCCGAACATTGCGTTGACGATGACTGCCCGCTCTCCCCATTTGGTGCCCCGATAATCCTTAATCAATTCTTTCAAGACAGAAAAGGATGAACAATATGTTTTCTCATCCCTGGAATCCTTGAAATAGCCTGCTCCAAGGACGTCGAACTCATAGCCCATATATTCTGTTTCGGTTATGGGGTCGATCATGAATGTTCCGGTCAAGAACAATAGAGGCTGAATGCGGGGGTCTCCAGTTTTTCTCCATTCGCGTATCTGCTGAAGGTGTTCTTTAATATTTCTCAAAGACACATCGGCTTGCGCAAGTCCGTACTCCGCCAAATACATATGCTCCGTTTCACAGTGAAATTTATAGCCGCCTTTCTCCAGTTCGTTTTTAGCCTCTATTACCCAGCGCACGATCGTGTGCTGCCTGCACTTGGCAACAGAATCCTCTGGATAATACTGCTTATCTATTTTCAGAAAATAATGGTCAGAATAGATCAACGCGGCGGTCGTGTTGTCGGAATGAAAAAGAAAGACAGACATCCCCGAGATTTTCAGTTCGCTATGGATGAAAATCCTTTGTCCGTTTCTGTTGACGACTTCCCAATCCTCCAGAACAGCCCCCCGTTTCACCACTTCGTCGGTAAGATCTTTAAGCGACGGATTTTCGTCCTTGTAGGCTATCACTGTCCGCTGTAGCCTCGGCTCTACTTTTTCAAACGAGAAGTCGGTGTAGAAGTATCTCAGGATCAAAGCACTCGTAGTTTTTTGAGTTGCCTTATAGCAATAATCTTCAAGGCCATTGTTCCAATTCAGCGATGACAGACTATTTCTGATATCCTTTGGTATCTCCGGATGACAATAGATGTCAGGACAAAAATTGCACATGCATTCTATAGGCGCCTCTTCCCATTTGAGATCATCAAGATTTTTTTTGTAACGGCTGTAAGTTCTAGCCTTGCCCGTCTCTTCGATTGTTTTCATTATCAAAGAGACGCCATTGCAGGATTTTGTAGTTGATGGCGTTTGAGCATGAAGAAGAAAGGAGGATATTCCGACGAAAAGCAAGAAAACCGCTGTTTTTTTCATTTCCCGTCCTTGAAATCCCACCACTTGAGGTTCTCGCGCTTTGGATCTTTCATTCCGGCGTAAGTGACCGCGCACCTGTAAACATAGAGGAGGCAGCGGTCGATCCCGGTCCCGGCGATGCGGCAGCTTTTCTCGTACATCTTTTCCGGATCGGCACCCTTGAGGTCGGCGACCGAGAAGTATCCGAGCTCCTGTAGGTCCTTTTCGATGCTTGGGCCGACTCCGGGAATGGTTCTGAGACCGCCTTCCCGTGGAGTTTTTTTCCCTCCTGCCATGCAGTCCTCCTTTTTCCATATCATCAGGATATCAGTTTATGACCGAAGAAGAAAAAACCAAAATGCCCGAACCTTGTCAATAATGTTAAAATCCTTTTTTCGGGAGGAACCTTGGCGGGAATTCAGGGAAAAGAGAACCTCACTCCGGCCATGAAACAGTGGCAGAGGTTCAAGAACGAACATCCGGACAAGATCATCCTTTTCAGGATGGGCGACTTCTTCGAGATCTTCGGAGAGGACGCGCTCGCCGCAGCTCCCGTCCTGGAGATCGTCCTCACGACCAGGGACAGGGACAAGGAAAACCCTCTCCCGATGTGCGGCGTCCCCTTCCACTCGGTGGACCTCTACCTGCAGAGATTGGTGAAGAACGGCCTCAAGGCCGTGATCGTCGACCAGATCGAAGACCCGAAAAAAGCCAAGGGCATCGTGAAAAGGGATATCACGAGGATCCTGACTCCCGGAACGCTCCTCGAAGAGAGCCTCGTTGAAAAAGAGGAGCGGGTGATCATCGCTTCGCTCCACGAGGACGCGAACGAGGCGGCCCTCGCCTACGCGGACATCTCTTCCGGCGAGGCGCGGGTCGGATCGGGGGACAAGAGCCTCGTCATCGAGATCCTCAAGACGCTTTGCCCGAAGGAGCTTCTCCTGAAGGAAGGCGCGCCCGCCGAACTGCCCGGCATCTTCGTGACGCGCCTGAACGACGGATTCTTCGAGCCGAACAGGGCTTGCGACAAGATATGCGCCTACTACCGCCTTCCATCGTCCCTTCCGGGAATTCCCGGCTCTGAGGCGGTCCAAAGGGCGCTGGGCGCGCTTCTTCGTTACCTCGAGGAACAGAAAAGCCCGCCGATCGACTTTCCCAAGCTGGAACAGTGGGACAGGAAATTGATCATAGACGAAGCGACCCGCAGGAACCTCGAACTTGTCGTCAACCTGGAGGACGGTTCGAAGGAAGGGACGCTTCTCAGGTCCGTCGATTCGGCGATGACGCCGATGGCGAAAAGGCTTCTCGAGGAAGTGCTCCTCTCTCCGCCCTCGGACAAGGAAGAGATCCTCGTCAGGCAGGAGGAAGTCTCCGCCTGGCTCGGGGAAACGCAGAAGCTGAGGGACCTTAGAAAACTGCTCGTCAACTTTCCCGACTGGGCCAGGATAAACGCCAGGTTCGGCGCTTCGATCGCCGGGCCTCGCGACGCCGGAGCTTTGAGGGAGATCCTCGGGAAACTCAAGGAGATCGCCTCGACGGCGGGAGCTGTTCCCGGCCCGCCCTCGCTGAAAGCCGGCAGGCTCCCTCTGTTCGAAGAACTGGGCGGGTACCTTCGCTCGGCCCTTGCCGAAGAGCCTCCTCCCCACGGGAGGGAGGGAGGCGTGTTCAGGAAGGGGTTCTCCGAAAAGCTGGACGAGCTCAGAGAACTCTCGGGCAACGCCCACGAAGCGATAATAAAACTGGAGAAGAAGGAAAGGGAGACTAGCGGCATTCCTTCCCTGAAGATAAAGTACAACAAGGTGTTCGGCTATTTCATAGAGATAACGAAGGTTCACATCGAAAAAGCCCCCGACCATTACGAAAGAAAACAGACGCTCGTCAACGCGGAGCGGTTTGTGACGAAGGAGATCAGGGAGCTTGAGGTGAAGATCATCTCGGCGAAGGAAGAGGCTCTCGCCCTCGAAGAAGCCTTCTGGGCGGAACTTTGCGCGAGGGTCTCGGCCGAGCTTCCCCTTCTGAGAGAGGCGGCGAGGATCCTTGCGGAGATCGACCTTTACGCATCATTCGCCTGGTCCGTCCTCGAAAGGGGATATATACTTCCCGAGATAACCGACGAACCTCTCCTTGATATAGAAGAAGGAAGGCACCCGGTGCTCGAGCGGGACCCGAGGCATCAGCCCTTCGTCCCCAATCCCACGCTGATAGACAGCGGAGAGAACCAGCTCATTATCCTCACCGGCCCCAACATGGGCGGAAAATCGACCTATCTCAGGCAGATAGCCCTGCTCACGATAATGGCGCACGCCGGAAGCGGCATCCCGGCAAAGCGCGCGAGGATAGGGACTGTCGACCGGGTCTTCTGCAGGGTGGGCGCGAGCGATAACCTGAGAAGAGGGCTTTCCACTTTCATGGTGGAGATGACCGAATCCTCAGCCATCCTGAGGAACGCGACTCCGAGGTCGCTGGTCCTGCTCGACGAGATCGGCAGGGGGACTTCCACCTTCGACGGCCTCGCCATCGCCTGGGCCATAGCGGAGGCTCTTCTCAAGAATATAGGGATCGGATGCCGGACGCTTTTCGCGACACATTACCATGAGCTCACCGACCTCGGAAGAAAAAGCGATGGTGCGCATAACCTGACGATGGGCGTGAGGGAACAGGGAGGGAAGGTCTATTTTCTGAGGACCGTCGAGGAGGGCGCCGCTGACAAATCCTACGGGATACACGTTTCAGAGCTGGCGGGGATACCCGCTAGAGTTGTCCAGAGGGCGCGGGAAGTCCTGAAAGACCTGGAGAAAAGGTCGCCGAGAGCGGCGGAGCTTAAAGAATCATTGAAACAGCCGACCCTTTTCGACAGGGACGAGAACCTCGAAATACTCAGGGACAAGCTCTCGGAGACGGACATCGAGAAACTGACCCCCCTTGAAGCGCTTAACTTACTGGCGGAATTGAAGAAAAACCTTTAATCAATAACAAATTATCCTCTTTATAATCTTGCTATAAGCTATAATATGAGCCTTTTTCACTAAAGATACTTGACAATTTGACGAACAGGTATTATATTATGGCTTACCCCCGTTGGTTCGGGGGCGGAAACAAGAAAGATAGGAGGTAGAAAATGTATATCAGGAGATGGAACCCGGTGAACGAGATGATGGCGATCCAGAACCAGATAGGAAGGATACTCAGGGAATCCATGGACAAGGGCGAAGGAGGCGAATTCGAGTACGGCGCCTGGCTTCCTCCCGTAGACATGAGGGAAGAGGCGGACAAGGTGGTCCTCGAGATGGAAGTCCCCGGCATCAGGAAGGAAGATGTCGAGATCCACATCGAGAACAACGTGCTTACCGTGCGCGGAGAAAAGAAGTTCGAAAGGGACGAGAAGAAGGAGAACTACCACAAGATAGAAAGGACATACGGCAAGTTCTCGCGCTCCTTCTCGCTTCCCTCTGCGATCAAGTCCGATTCGGTCGAGGCGACCATGAAGGACGGCATCCTGGTACTCACGCTTCCCTACGCGGAAGAAGCCAAGCCGAAGAAGATCGCCATAAAGTCATAACCCACCCTCCCTCATTAACCCTCATAAGCAAGCGGGGCGGCCTTCGCCGCCCCGCGCCTCTTTATTTAAGAGGCGTTTCAAGCCCCGAGTACTTGCAAAACATTGTTTTGAATGTGATTTTGTTAACTGTGGAATTCAATTCCTTGTCGAACTTCAGCAATCAGCCTTAAATCATCAGCCTGCGCCGAAGGCTTCGGGCTACGATCTTTTCAGGAAGCTGACGGCCTCGCCGACGACCGTTTCAATAGCTTTCTCGAGCGGGCCGTCGAGGACGAACCCCGCCGCGAGCGAATGGCCGCCGCCGCCGAATATCCGCGCAAGTTCGCAAACCTTGACGCGCCCCTTCGACCTTGCCGAGACCTTTATCTCGTTTCCGCCGTTCTCGATGAACAAAAGGGCTATCTCAACTTCACCGAGAGCGAGGGGGATGTGGACAAGTTCGGGCATTTCCATCGGGTCCACGGCGAGGGTCCTCGCCATCTCGCTTGTCACATGGCTATACGCGACCTCGCCTCTTACCTTCAACTTGGAGATGACATCTCCCTCGAGCTTCAGTTCGGGAAGAGTCTTCTTCCAGTGGAGCGCCAGGTGGACGTCGTATGGGCAGGCGCCCTTGTCCACTAATTCCGCGACCGTGAGGAAAGTCTTTGAGACGCACCTCTCGTAAGAAAGGCAGCCTGAATCGACGACGATCGAAGTGTAGAGCGCATTGGCGATCGCGGGCGTAAGTTCGCAATCGAGTTCTTTCAGCAGGTCGAAAATGAGTTCGCCGGTCGATGTCGCGTCGGGCTCGACCAGCTTCTTGTCGAATACGTCGTCGCCCTCGAGGTGATGGTCGACGCAGATCTTCTGCGCCCGGCTCGCTTCGAAGAAGCTCTGCATGCGGCCAAGCCTGTAGAGCAGGGCGACATCGACGACGACGATCAGGTCCGCGGAGAGGATGAAATCGCGGTCGCGTGCCGGTTCGAAAAAGATGATCTCGTCATCTTCATCGAGCATGAACTTGAGCGGCTGAGGCACGGGAGTGTCGTTGATGATCCTGGCGTCCTTGCCCATGCCGGCGAGAGCCCTCTTCAGAGCAAGCTCCGAGCCGATCCCGTCGCCGTCCGCCTTGATGTGCGTCGTGATGACGATCTGCTCCGACCGCTCCAGGACCTCCGCGAGTTGTCTTAGCGCGCTCTGTTTCGCCACTATCCCTCGTCTTTCACAAGCAGGATATTATACAGCACTCTTTTCGGTATTTTGCAACTTTTCGCGAGCGTTTTGACGGCATCCTTCGGAACGCTCCCCCGTTCGACAAGCTTCGCGAATTCCGCCTTTATCCCGTCGATGTCGAGTTCCTTCTTCTCTCTCCGCGGAGGCGACAGGATGACGACGAACTCCCCTTTTTCCGGAACATCATCCGCGACCGGGTTCATCAAATAGCTTTCGAACTTCTTCGTCATCTCCCTCGCCACGAAAATATCCCTTTCAGGCAAATTCCCGTAAAGTTCCGAGATGAATCTCCTTACCCTCAGGGGCGACTCGAAAAACGCGATCGTGCATGGAAGCTTATTTATCTCGTCGTAGCACTTCTTTCTCTCCGATTCCTTCCTTCCCGCGAACCCCATGAAAAGGAGCGGGTGATCGGGGAATCCGCTGACCGAAACTGCCGCGGAGAGAGAAGACGCCCCCGGCACGGGGATCACGTCGATGCCGTTCTCCCTGCACGCTTTCACCAGAAGATATCCGGGGTCTGATATCGAAGGGGTCCCTGCGTCGCTTATCAGGGCCACGTCTTTTCCGGAGAGCAGTTCAGAAACGGCTTCGGTCGTACGCCTGGCCTCGTTGCCCGCGAAATTGGACCTGAGCGGCGTTGAAATGGAGTACGCGTTGAGCAGCTTGCTGGAAACCCTGGTGTCCTCCGCCAGGATGACGGCGACCGATCCCAGGACCTCTACGGCCCTGTGGGTGATGTCCTTCAGGTTGCCGATCGGCGTCGCGACGACGTAGAGTTTCCCGTTCATCCGCCCCTCCAAAATAGGAAGGATTGTAGCATACTCTCGAAAAATAAAAAGGGCCGGCAGCGCCGGCCCGTCAACGGTTGTTTTTCAGCGCGTTCTCATTTCATCCAGTCGATCCTGAAGGCGACCGCCACCTTGTCCCCGGTTTCCCTGTCCTCGTAGGTCAGGATGTAAGTCCCGTCTGACTTTCCCGCCTTGCTGGGAAAATAGAGCAGGGTCCTCATGTAGCTTCTGTTCGGAAGTTCGGCGTTGTCGTACATTATCCTGCTGGACGAGGGGTCCGGAAAGAACGCGATCTTCCTCATGAACTTGCAGGATAGGAAATCCATCGCGCCGTAATCGTCACTTTTTCTCGCGAGCTCGTAGTCGAAGCTCATGATGTGAGCCCCGTAGCCCTCGACCACCTCCGAGTGCGCCGGCATGGAGAAGGAATTGCCCTGCGGATCAGTAAGCGTGAAACTTCCTCGGTTAACGCGAATCGTCTTCTTTTCGCTGTGGCCGAGCCATACCAGAAGAGGTATGAACTTCTCTTCCCCCCTGAGCCTCGCCACCCCGCCATCCACAATCAGCTTAATCCCGGCGGCCTCCGATTTGTACCCGAAAAGCGATATTTTTTTCGATAACTGGGGCGCGGTTGCCATTATTGCGAGAACAAGCCCCCCCATAAGCATCGCGACAAGAGTTTTTTTTGTGTTCATTTCTTGCTCCTTTCCACTAGGCAATATAATTCCTTCCTTCCCGATCGTCCACCCATCAGAAAGATGAAAAACTCTTGCGCTTTTTCGGTATAAATGGCATAGACGCCATTTTCTGGTGCCCGGGCTTCCGCCTCTTCAGAAAATCTACCAGAGCTTTATTTTGAGTGATGTCAGAAGCAAGCCGTCCGGCTGACGACTGCTTCGACAACAGAGCCAGGCCGGGAGCGCCCGGGCAGTAAACCGAGGACAGATCGGTTTTCGACAGTTGTAGTTTTACTTTCCTTTTTGGAATTTGAAGTATGAAAGTAATTTGTTCTATAATGTGGTTTCTGAAAATTCTTCAGTAAGAAAGAAGGTTCGGATGGCCAACGAAATAGATCTCAGTTATTCAATAGGACAAGTGAGCGAAATGCTTAATCTGCCTGTCAGCACCATAAGGTTCTACGAGAACGAGTTCGCTAGCTACCTCAACATAACGAAAACCCAGGGAGGGCATCGGCGGTTCCGTCCGGACGACCTTGAAAAGCTGAAGTATATCCATGACATGGTCCACAATCAGAAAAAAACGCTCAAGGATGTCAAAGCCACTCTAATTTCAGATAAGGATCCGATGCTCCTGAGGAAGGACATCGACCTTCTTCTGGAGGTTTTTGAGAATTTGGTAGAGAACAATGTGAAGATCAAGAAGAGTATCGAAGAGCTTTATAAAAGGGTGGCGGTCCTGGAGGAAGAAAAAAGCAAAAAAAAGTTCAAGCTTTTCTAGGACGAAGCTTGATATCCAGCTCGATTGTGTCGTTCTCTTTCCCGATCGAGTTCTCGTGCACCCTGATCTTCTCCTTGAAGGTCCTTTTCCCGGTCTGTATCTCGATGGTCACGTAAACCGACTCGATCTTGTAAAGGGCTTCCTGCGAAAAATCAATGTTGATGGGCTCTACGATCCTGCGGGGCGGCTGAGGGGTAGTCGGCGCCTGGACGGAAAACTTTTTCAGGTCCTCGAGCGCCGGCGAAACGAGGTCCTTCACTTTGGGCTTCTGCGACGGCACGACGAGGGGCCCGAGCAGCCTTTCCCTTATGTGGTCGAGCTCGCTGGAAACTTTCGAGGCGGATGAAGTGATCGTCTTGATCTTGGGCGCTGTCTGGGCGAGAAGTTCTTCCGAAAGCCTGGTCTGTTCTGTTGCGAACTCCACCACGGGGGAAGGCGCTGCCGGCTGAGGCTGGGAGGGTTTCTGGGGGGCCGCGGATCTCACCGGTTCGGCGACCGACACCGTAGTCTTTTCGTTCGGCTTGATGAGCTTTTCGGTCAGCGCCTGCAGCGTGATCCTGCTTATTCCCTTGAGCGTGTCGAAAACGCCGGTCCCCTTGATCGCGATGCCCTCGTAGTAAGGGTATCCGAAAGGATTGAGCTGTTTCTGGAGCTCTTCCACGGAGAGGATGTTCTGAAGGTCCCTCTTGTTGTACTGGAACACCATCGGTACCGACCTGATGTCGAGCCCGAGCCCCTTGAGGTTGTTGTGAAGGTCTTTCAGGCTTTCCAGGTTCGATTCCTGGAGCGCCCTCTGGCTGTCGGCGACGAAGACGACGCCGTCCACGCCCCTCAGGACCATTTTCCTTGTCTCACCGTAGAACACCTGGCCGGGAACGGTATAGAGCTGGAATCTGGTCTTGAATCCCGCGATCACGCCGACTTCAAGAGGAAGAAGGTCGAAGAAGAGCGTCCTGTCCGTTTCGGTCTCGAGAGAGACCATCTCGCCTCTAGACTGGTTGGAGGTCTTGTTGTAGATGTATTGGAGGTTGGTCGTCTTGCCGCAGAGGCCGGGACCGTAATAAACGATCTTGGCAGCCATCTGCATCGTCGCGTAATTGAAGAAAGCCATCCCTCGGACCTCCGAAAATATACTATACTGCCACTATTCCAGAACCTTTTCAAGTTCGTCGTATATCTCCGCCCTCTCCGGGTGCTTTTTCCTCGCCAGGACGAGCGTTTTGCGGGCCACCGCCTTGTAAAGGTCCCGCGACGCGGGAGTCTTAGCGAGAGCGTGCAGATGAGAGCCTATCATCTGGACCTCTCCTCTTTCTATGGGGCCCGTCAGCGCCTGCACCGGCCCTTCCGAAAAGAAGTTCTTCACTGTGGCCTCGACCAGGGACTGGAACGCTTTAAGGCTCTCCTCTTCGGGAACGCCCGTTCTCATGAGAAGATTCTCGCTCTCCGCCAGGAGGCTTATCAGGTGGTTAGACGCGGTCACCGCCGCGATGTGGTAGAGGGTCTTTCCCCTCACCGACAAGATGAACATCTTCCCCGAAACCGCCGCGGCCATCTTTTTTAGAAGAGAGACCGCTTCTTCCCTCCCCTCTATCGCGAAGGTGGCGGTTTTCAGGTTCCTCGCCCCGGTAAGAGGGTCCGGAAGGATCATGAGGGGATGAAGAGAGCCCACCTTCGCTCCACTCAGCCTGCAAAGGTTAAGCGTCCTTGACGGAAGGGCGCCGCTCAGGTGAAAAACGATCCTGCCGGCTATGTGCCTGTCGTTATCGGCGATCCTGTAATCGGCTTCCGCGAGGGCTCCCTCCGGAACCCCGACCATTATGGGAATGCCGGGCGGAAGGTCCGCGGGGATGTTGATGGCCGGACAGGCGAGCCACTGCGACCCGAGCTCCCTGCTCTTCTCCGTCCTGGAATCGCAGCCGAACACCTTCCAGCCGGCCGCCTTAAGCGCCAGCGCGACCGAAAGGCCCGCCTTCCCGCATCCGTAAAGGGCGAATTGTCTACTCATTTTCCCTGAAAACCTCCATGAGGTCCGTGAAATCCCGCGGGATCTCCGAAACGACCTCGATCCTCTCCCCTCCCACGGTAGTGAACAGAAGCCTGCTGGCATGGAGGAAGAACCTCCCGGCGTTCTTTACCGCGTCCCTAAGGCGCGCTTCGGGAACACCCTTTTCCTGCCGCCCGCCGTACAGCTTGTCCCCCACTATCGGATGATGGATGTGGGCGAGGTGGACTCTTATCTGGTGAGTCCTGCCCGTCTTCGGGCGCGCAAGGACCAGGCTGATATGCTTCATCCTTTCCAGCTCCGTGAAGACCGTCTCCGCGGTCTTCCCGTCGGTTCTGACGGCGAACTTCTGCCTGTTCTTCGGATCCCTGCCGATGCTGCCGGCCACCGTCACCTCGTCCCTGGGCAGGGTTCCCCAGACAAGCGCGCGGTATTCCTTCGACACCTTCCTGTCGGCGAACTGCCCCGACAGGTAGGAGTGGGCCTCTTCTGTCTTCGCGATGATCATCAGCCCGCTCGTCTCCTTGTCCAGGCGGTGGACGATGCCCGCCCTCTCCTTTCCCTGGAACTCCGAAAGGGGCTTCCCGAGCGAGAGGAGAACGTTCACGAGGGTGTCGTCGAAATGGCCGTGGGCGGGATGAGTGACCATGCCGGACGGCTTCTCGACGACGAAAAGTTGCTCGTCCTCGTAGGCGACCTTCAGGGGGAAATCGAGGGGCAGGGGCTCGGGATCCGGACGATTCGGCATCGAAATGACGACCTTGTCTCCCTTGCGGACCTCTTCCGAAGCCTTGGGCACCCTGCCTTCCAGGATAACTCTTCCCTCGGCTATCAGCTTCTGCACCCTGGACCTTGTAATTCCTTTTCCCGCGAGCTCTTTCGTCAGCGCGGCGTCGATCCTCTTGGCGGCCCCTTCGAACACTATCTCCAGGATCTCATCCATCTTCTTTCTTAGCCTGTTTCTTTCTCCAGAAATAACACGGAACCGCGGCCGCGATGATGGCGATGGCGACGATCTGGCTCAGCGAGACCGCCCCGCCGAAATAAAGCCCCCTCATCGCGTCCCCCCTCAGGAACTCCAGCGCGCCCCTCCCGAAGGCGTAGATGATGGCGTAAAGGATGAACGCCTGCCCCTTGAACCGCCTTCGGGGGAACAGATGATACAAGAACCCGAATATCGCGAAGTCCAGGATGGATTCATATATGGGCCACGGATGGATCTTCGTCCCGTCTGAACAGATGTCCACGTATGGGAAGTACATGCCCCACGGAAGCGATGTCGGCGAACCGTAACAGCAACCCGCGAGGAAGCACCCCCACCTTCCTATCCCCTGGCTGAGCGCCAGGCAGACAACGGTGATGTCTGTCAGCTCCCAGAAGGGCAGTTTCTTCTTCCTGATGTAAAAAATGCCGACCAGGAGCGCCGCCACGAACCCGCCGTAAAAGGCGCCGAAAGACCTGAGGTTCTCCATCAGGAAGTGAAGAGGCCTTTCCGAGAACTCACTGAAGTCGCCGATGACGAGCGCGATCTTCGCGCCGACGAACCCCGCGAGCACCGAATAGACGAAGAAGTCGGTCACCTCCTCGGGATCGAGCTTTTCCCTGCGGGCGAGGGCCCTGCCGAGCCAGATCGAGAAGAAGACTCCGATCGCGACGACGAGCCCGTATGTTCCGATGACGAAATCTCCGAATTTAAACAGGATCGGGTGCATCTTTCTTTTCTCCTGTGACGACGATCTTTATCAGAAGCACGGTCAGCGATGTGGAAATGAAGGCGTCCGCGGCGTTGAATGCCGGCCAGGCCGGCCCTCCCGGCATGAAGAAATAGAGGAAATCGGTGACCGCTCCGTGGACGATCCTGTCCAGTATGTTTCCCAGCGCGCCTCCTATTATCAGGGAAATGAGGATCATCTCCAGCTTCTCCCTCGTCGTGAAGAAGAGGTAAAAGAGAAACACGAGGCCGAGTATCGGCAGGATCAGGAAGATCCAGAAGGTCACGCTTTCCGAAGCCGATCCCAAAAACCCCCAAAGCCCTCCGCGGTTTTGCCAGTGCACGAGCGAGAAGAACGGAAGTATCTCCTTCTCATCGCCTGGGGTGAGCGAATTGATGACGGCGAGTTTTGTCCCCTGGTCCAGGATGAAGACCAGGAGAGCCAGGACCATATATTTCAAACGCTTCATGATAACTTGGAGATCACCTCTGCGCACCTCGGGCAGAGTTCGTCCTCGCCGGCCTTGACGAAACCGACCGGAACGTTCCAGCACCTGGGGCACTTCGCTCCCTCGAGCGGGACGACGACAACCGGATCTTCCCCTTCCAGCACTTCCACCTGGGAAACGATGAACACTTCGGGCAGGATCTTTTCATATTGCTTCAAGAGCGACAGGGCGCCTCCGTCCTTCACGCTGATGACCACCTTCGCTTCGAGGCTTTTCCCTATCTCCCCTTTTTGCCTGCTCGTTTCGAGCGCCTTGTTGACGGTCTCCCTGACCTCCCTCAGCTTGTCCCACCTCTCGATGACGGCGGGATCCTCCTCGACGAAAGCCTCCGGGAAGACCTCCGCGTGGATCGGAGCGGCGTTCTCGCCGTAGAGATAGCCCCACGCCTCTTCCGCCGTGAAGGGAAGTATCGGCGCCATAAGCTTCAGCATCTTGACGAGGACCAGGTAAAGGACGCTCTGCGCGCTGAGCCGTTCGACGCTTTTCTCGCCGGAGCAGTAGAGCCTGTCCTTTATTATGTCGAGATAGAAGGAGGAGAGCGTCACGGTGCAGAATTGCAGAAGCTCCCTGTTTATGATGTGGAAGGCGTAGTCGTCGTAGGCCTTTACCACCTTCGGGATCAGCCTGTTGAAAAGATAGAGGATGTACCTGTCCATCTCCAGCATCTTTTCGACGGGCACTTTGTCCTTTTCGGGATCGAAGCCGTTCAGGTTCCCGATCAGGTAGCGGATCGTGTTCCTTATTTTCATGTACGCTTCGGCGTTCTGGTTCAAGAGGTCCCACGAAAGCCTGACGTCGTCGCGGTAGTCCACCATCGACACCCAGAGGCGGAGCACTTCGGCGCCGTACTTCTTGGTCACCTCGGAGGGCGGTATGACGTTGCCCATCGACTTGGCCATCTTCCTTCCCTGTCCGTCGAGCGTGAAGCCGTGCGTTATCACGGACTTGTAGGGCGCCTTGTCGTCCAGGATCATGGAAGTCAGAAGCGACGTGTGGAACCAGCCCCTGTGCTGGTCCGATCCTTCGAGGTACAGCTCCGAGGGCCACGGCAGGTCGGGGTTCTTTCCGAGGACCGCCTTGTGGCTGACGCCCGAATCGAACCAGACGTCGAGGATGTCCTGTTCCGCGTTGAACTTCTTCCCGCCGCACTTGGGGCAGGCGAAGTTTTCCGGCAGGAAGCCGGAGGGATCGGCCTCGAACCAGACGCCCGCGCCGCGCTCTTCCATCGCCTTCACAACGTTGTCGAAGAACTTTCGGTCCTTGACCCACTCGCCGCACTTGTCGCAGGAGAGCAGCGTGATCGGGACTCCCCATTTCCTCTGGCGGGAGAGGCACCAGTCGGGCCTGTTCTCGATCATCCCGTAGATCCTGTTCCGCCCCCAGGCGGGTATCCACTGCACTTTTTCTATTGCCTCGAGCGACCTCCTCCTCAGGTTGTCGTGCTCGAGGGAAATGAACCACTGTTTGGTCGCTCTGAAGATCAGGGGGTTCTTGCATCTCCAGCAGTGCGGGTAGGAATGGTGCACCGTGGACGATTTGAGAAGGGCGTGCTTGTCCTTGAGAAGCTGGATAACCTTCTGGTTCGCTTCGAAGACGTTCTGCCCTCCGAATAACGGCAGGTCTTCGACGAAATTGCCCTTCCCGTCTACGGGGCAGAGGATCTCGAGGCCGTACTTGAGGCCGCTTATGAAGTCCTCCTGGCCGTGTCCGGGCGCGGTGTGCACGCAGCCCGTCCCCTGTTCCGAGGTGACATACTGAGCCAGAAGCCCTACCGACTTCCTGTCGTAGAAGGGATGACGGAAGTAGAGCCTGTCCAGCTCCTTCCCCTTGAATTTCCCCTCGACGGTCCCGGAGACGCCCGTTTCCCTGAGGAAAATCTCCATCAGCTCTTCGGCCACCACGTAGACCCTGTCCTTCGTCTTTATCGCGACATAGGTGAAATCGGGATGGAAAGCGATGGCGAGGTTGGCAGGAAGCGTCCAGGGGGTGGTGGTCCAGATCACCGCGGAGGCGTCGAAGCCTTTCAGCGCTTCTGGCCATTTCGCCCGTTCCTCCACCTCGAAGGGAAAAGCCACGTAAACGCTGGGCGAAGCGTGGTCCTCGTACTCGACCTCGGCCTCGGCCAGGGCTGTCTGGCAGCGGATGCACCACTGCACGGGCTTCAGCCCCTTGTAGACGTAACCCTTCAGGAAGCACTCGATGAACGACCTGGCGATCTCCGCCTCGTAATCGAACTCCATCGTGCGGTAGGGGTTCTCCCAGTCGCCGAGAAGGCCGAGCCTCTTGAACTCCTCGCGCTGGATGTCTATGTACTTTTCGGCGTAACCCTTGCAGAAATTCCGGAACTCGTGGATGTCGAGACCGTGCACCTTCTTGCCGTGCTCCTTCTCGACCGCCAGCTCGATGGGGAGGCCGTGGCAGTCCCAGCCGGGCCTGTAGTAGACCTTGTTCCCCATCAGTATCCTCGAGCGGACCACTATGTCCTTCAGGATCTTGTTCAGGGCGTGGCCGAGGTGGATGTGGCCGTTGGCGTAAGGAGGCCCGTCATGGAAGGCGAATACCGGCGCGTCCTTGCGCGCCTCCATGATCTTCCCGTAGAGCCCTTCCTTTTCCCACTTTTCGATGATCTGAGGCTCCCTCGTCGTGAGGTTCGCTTTCATTGGGAACTGGGTCTTCGGAAGGCACAGAGAATCTTTGTAATCCTTACTCACCTTTTCCTCCTAAACGCTGTATTTTACAATAAGATAGAAGAAGTTGCAAAGACGGGGCGGGCGGAAAACCGGTCACATTATTTCGAGCCTGGCTATCCTTGCGAGCAGGACCTTCTTGCCGAACCTGCTGAAAGAGACGATCACCTTGAGGCCGTCCCCGCTTCCCTCGGTCGAAAGGACCACGCCCACCCCGAAGGTCTTGTGGTGGACCCTGGCGCCCGGCCTGAACTCGCTGTCCGAAGAGCTTTGCTGAAGCCTGGCAGCGTCCGTCCATCCTCCGTACCCTGCCGGCCGTGAACCTTCCCGGAACAGATCGCCCCAGCCGGACTTCCTCGTCGGAGTTATCCCGGCGACCAGCTTCAGGTGCTCCGCGGGGATCTCTCCGAGGAACGGCGAAGGTCTTCGTTCCTTGAGAGAGCCGAAGATGTATCTGCTGGCCGAGTTCGTGACGACGAGCTTCTCCATAGCCCTCGTCATCCCGACGTAGAGAAGACGCCTTTCCTCCTCGACCTCCATCTCGTTTCCTTTCGACAGCTCGTGCGGAAAGTAGCCGTCCTCCAGCCCCACGATGAAGACCACCGGGAACTCAAGGCCTTTCGCGGAGTGGATCGTCATCAGCTTGACGCTGTCCGTCTCGACCGCCTTCCCGTTGAGCTCGTCCTGGTCGCTCTGGAGAGCCTGCCTCTCGAGGAAGGTCTGCATGTCGCCCCGCTCCCTCTCCTCGAACTCCTTCAGCGCCGAGACCAGTTCCTCCACGTTCTCGATCCTGTCGTCCTTCAGAAGGTCGGACGCCTCTTCAAGGTGCCTGATGAACGAGGTCACATCCAGAAGCCACCTGACCGCTTCCGACGGCTTCTGCTCTTTCACCTTCGCCGCGAGCGCCTCGACCAGCTTCACGAAATCCGAGAGCGCCGCCGAGGCCCGCGGACTGAAAAGATGTTCCGCGATTCCGGCTTTCGCGGCCTGGAAGAGCGCCAGGTTCCTCTCCTCTCCCAGCTTCTCTATCTCGGCGATCGTGGTCTTTCCGATGCCCCTGGGGGGCGTGTTGACTATCCTTAGCAGCGACACCCTGTCGAACGGGTTTAGCGCAAGCCTGATGTAGGCGAGGATGTCCTTGATCTCTTTCCTCTCGTAGAACCTGAGCCCGCCGATGATCTGGTAGGGGACCCGCCTGTTCAGGAACGCCTCTTCGAAGCTTCGCGACTGGGCGTTGGTCCTGACGAGGACGGCTATCTTTTTGTAATCGTAGGTCCCGCTCAGCTCCCTTATCTTGTCGCCGACGAAGGCGCTCTCCTCGCGGTCCGACGGAGCGGGAAAGAAAAGGATCTTGTCGCCGGCGCCCCTGTCCGTCCAGAGATTCTTTCCCAGCCTGTCCGTGTTGTGCGAGACGAGGGCCGACGAGGCTTTCAATATTGTCGAGATGGAGCGGTAGTTCTGTTCCAGCTTCACCGTTCTCGCCCCGTCGTACCTTTCGGGAAAATCCACGATGTGCCTTACTTCCGAGCCCCTGAAGCTGTAGATGGCCTGGTCCTCGTCGCCCACCACGAAAAGATTGTTCCATCTTCCCGAAAGGATCGAGAGCATCTCCTCCTGCACGTCGTTGGTGTCCTGGTACTCGTCCACCAGCACGTGCCTGAACCTCTCCTGGTATCGGATTCTTACTTCCTTGACCTCCTTCAGAAGCCTCAGCGTGTAAAGGAGAAGGTCGTCGAAATCGCAGCCGTTGGATTCCCTCAGCCTCTTCTGGTAAAGGTCGAACATCGCGAGGACGGGCCCCTTCGCTTTCGCCGTTTCAGCGCTCCTTTTGAGCCTGCTGAAGTATTCGACCACTTCCTGGGGCGTGAACTTCTCGTCGTCCACCCCCTCTTCCTTCATTATCTTCTTAACCAGGGCCTTCGAGTCGTCTCGGTCGAAAATGGTGAAGTTCCTGTCGATGCCGAGGCCGAGCTTCTCGATGTCCTCCCTCAGCATCCTGACCCCGATCGAGTGGAAGGTTCCGATCCAGAGGAAGGGAACGCTGTCCCTGCCGAGGAGCCTAAGGACCCTCTCTTTCATCTCGTTCGCGGCCTTGTTGGTGAATGTCACTGCAAGGATGTTGTAAGGAGGCTCGTGCTTCTCTTCGAGGAGGTACGCTATCCTGTGGGCGATGACGCGGGTCTTTCCCGAACCGGCTCCGGCGAGCACCAGCATCGGGCCGTCCCCGGCCAGCACCGCCTCCTTCTGCTTGTCGTTAAGTCCCGATAAGATCTCTTCCAGCATCCTGCCGCGCTCTCCAAAGCTGGAGATTATCGCACATGGGAGTGAGGCTGACCAGAGACCTCAGAAGCCGAGGCTTAAGTTCAGGCCGTAGTAGGTTACCCTGTTGACGAAGAACTGGCCGCGCGGGTCGTGCCCCCTGTACCACTCCGCGAGCAGGCGCAAGCGGCGGTGTCCCGAATCCGGGGAGCCGAAAAGGATGCCGAACTTGACGCTGGTATCGAGGTTCCAGGCCAGCTCGTCGTAGCTCTTGAAGTCCACTCCGCCGATGAACCTGCCCCTGTGGAAAAATTTTTTGCTCCCGATGTAATCGAACCCGAAGTGGGCGCTCGTCCGCTCCAGGTCCGAAGGGTCCCTGCGGATCATGTACTCTCCGCCGACATAGGCCCTGAAGCCCTCCCACTCGCGCGAGTATATGAATTCCAGGGCCTCGAAACTGAGGTTGATCCTTTCAGGATGGTCGGGGTTTAAGAGAAGGAACTCGTCCCCCAGGTGCGAGCTCTGGTGGTAGAGCCTCAGCCGGAAGGAGTTGTCGCCCCTGCGGTAGGTCAGGGGAAGCCCGACTGTATAATCGGCGTTGAGAAGGTTGTAGGAGTCGGTCTCCATGTTGAACCTCGCGATCAGCGACGCCCCGACGCTCAATTGAAGGCTCTCGCCTTTCCTTCCCGACCGGAACTTGTAAAGCCCGAAGGTCTCCCCGAAACCCGCCTCGCCCATCGTGTAGCTTTCGCGGGGAGTCTTTATGTGGTCGAGACTGACGAAGAATTGCGGCAGTTTCGGGTCGGCGACAAGCGGGCGGAAGACGTCCCCCGCGGGCAATTTTTCTCCCGCGGCGATCTTCTCGGCGATCTCCCGAAGTTTCCCCGTTTCCTGCCTTTCGGGAAGGGTGACCGTGACCGCCACTTCCTTCAGCTCCTCGATCGAGCGGAGTTTCTCCAGCGCAGCGTCCCTGGAAACGGGATCGTTCTCCAGCATCGTTATCTGCGCATGGCCGTCCGCGACCTCTATACGGTAATCGCTCCGGTTCCAGCCGAGGCCCTGCTCGAGAACCGAGGCGATATAGCCCCTGATGAAATCGTCCCCCGGGACGGTGGCGAATGCAGGCTGAGCAATCAGCCCCAGAATGACTGCCAACAAACCGAGAGTTGCCGTCATTAAGTGATGTCTTTTTATTCTCATCTTACCCTTCTTCCAAAATATAATTATACAGCAGGAGAGGGGATGGCAAGCTGCGCTTTCATTTTAAATATCAAATTTTAAATTGAAAATTTTAAAACGGTGGAATTATTTCCCCTATTGAACTTCAGCCATCAGCCTTCAGCGCTTCAGCCCTGGCGTCAGCCATAAGGCATCGCCTTAATTGAAAAGTGAAAAATGAAGATAATAGGTAGGTGGCTGTCCCTATTTACCAGATTTTCTGGCAAATCTTCTCCGACGAGATCAACTGCGGGTGGTACCAGTTCACGGGTCTTTCTGCGGGAACATACACGCTGACCGCCTCGAAACCCTGCCTCGGGCTTAATCCCTGGAGCATCGGCGTGACGATAACAAGCGCGGACGCCACTGAGAAGATCTTCTTCTGGATATCCCGCCGCCCTAGTTGGTTTTCTGGTCCGAAACGATCCTGCCGTCGCGGATCTCGATGATCCTGTTGGCGCGGCGGGCGAGCGCCATGTCGTGGGTGACGACGATGATCGTGCTTCCCTGGTCGTTCAGCTCCGAGAAGACGCTCAGGATGTCGGAGCCTGATGTGGAGTCGAGGTTCCCGGTCGGCTCGTCGGCAAGCAGGACCTTGGGGTCCATGGCGAGCGCCCTCGCTATGGCGACGCGCTGGGTCTGGCCGCCCGAGAGCTCGGTCGGCTTGGCGGCTTCCTTGTCGGAAAGTCCCATCTTCGCGAGAAGCTCCCTGGCCTTCTGCTTCCTCTCCGAAGAAGGTACCCTGCCGAAGATCATCGGCATCTCTATGTTGTCGAGGGCGGTTATCTGGGGGAGAAGGTTGAAGTTCTGGAAGACGAATCCGATCTTCCTGTTCCTGATGTCCGCCAGCCTCTCCTTGTCGAATCCCGAGACCAGCTCGCCCGACAGCTCGTACTTGCCGTCTGTGGACTTGTCGAGACATCCGATTATGTTCATCAGAGTGGATTTTCCCGATCCGGAAGGGCCCACTATCGCGACGAATTCTCCGTTCTTGACGCTGAGGTCGATTCCCTTGAGGGCGTCAACCTTTATCTTTCCCGTGTCGTAGACCTTGGTTATGTTGTCCATGGATATCGCGATGCCGTTCCCGTCGCCGCCGTTGTTCTTTTTCCTGAAGAAAGGGATGTTCATCATATCCTCCTGTTACTCGTATCTCAAGGTTTCCGCGGGTTCGATCTGCGCGGCCCTCTTGGCGGGGAAGTGGCCCGCCAGCAGGCCGATGGCGCCCAAGACCAGCGCGGTGAAGATCCCTATAGGCACCGAAAGGGTCGGTTTCCCGAGGAATTCTATGGCTTCGTTGCCCTCCGTCGGGATGAGCGAAATGACGAATATTATCGCAGAGGAGATAAGAAGCCCGAAGGCTCCCCCCAGAAGGGTGTAGAAGAGGCTCTGGAGCATGAAGGGGAGCGTGATCCAGCGCGAGCGCGCGCCTATCGCCATCAGGATGCCTATCTCCTTGGTCTTCTCCTTGACCACCGCGTACATGATGTTCGCGATGCCGGTCCCGCCGACCAGGAGCGTCAGGACGCCGATGATCCCGAGAAAAATGTTGAGCCCCCGGGTGAAGTTGACCATGTACTTGGAGCTGTTCACCGTATCCCAGATGTGAAGGGCCTTGGTGTCCTCGGGGTTGAACCCGCATTTTCCGCCGAGGGTCTGCTTCAGCCTGACGAGTCCGCCCTCCATCGTCTTGGGGTCGCCGACCTTGAGGACGAGGTTGTCAAGCTCCTGCCTGCCGTACTGCGAAACGAAGGTGGAGAGGGGAATGACCGACCTGTATGAATCGGGGCCCGAATAATTCCCCATTTGCAGTTTCTTCTTGAGAATACCGATGACCGTGTAAGGGGTCCCGTTCAGAAGGACCTCTTTGCCCACGGGGTCCTCTTTTCCGAAGAGCTCCTCGGCCCTCTCGTAGCCGATGAATATGACCCGCTTCCTCTCCTCTTCGTCCTGCGGGTTGATGAACCTCCCGCCCTTGTCGGGGATCTGGTTCCTGATGTCGCCGTATTGCCAGTTGGCGCCTGTCACGAAAGCGGTGATGGTCTTCTTTCCGTAAGAGAGAGTGGTTCCCCAGTTGGTCATCTCGCCGACTATTCCTTCGAACTCGGGGAGGCGCTCCCTGAGGAAAGCGATGTCGTCCACCCTGAAGATGATCTGCTTCCCCTCCTTGAGTCCCTTGTATGCTTCCGATGTCTGGCCCGGCCAGACGACGGAGATATTCTCCCCCATGCCCTTGCGTGCCGTCAGGAGGCGGTTCTGAAGCCCTTCTCCGAAAGCGAGAAGAAGGAGTATCGCGACCGTGCCCCACGCGATCGCCGCTATGGTGAGCACGGCCCTTTTCTTCCTCAGGAAGGCCGCGCTGAAAAAGAGCGTCAGTATTATCTTTACTTCTTCTCTCGTCATTTCAGACCCTCAGAACTTCATAGCTACTGCGGGTTCCTTGGAAGCCGCGTCCTTCGCGGGGAAATAGCCGGCCATTATGCCCACGAAGCCCAGCAGGGATGATGTGAGAATGGCTATCCTCAGGGTCACGACCGGCACTCCCACGAATTCTTCCAGCCCCGCCTTGGCGAACAGCGAGCAGATGCCGCTTGAAATGGCCAGGCCTATAGCGCCCCCGAGCGCGGTTATTATCACTGCTTCGGTCAGGAACTGGAAAAGAACATACCTGGGAGTCGCGCCGAGCGCCATTTTTATCCCGATCTCCCTCGTCCTCTCTTCGACCACCACGTTCATTATGTTCGAAACGCCTATGCCTCCTACGATGAGCGTCATCAGCCCCACGATGCCGAGGAAGAGCCTGAACGCTCCCATGAATGTGTCCAGGAAGACGAACATCTCGGTCGTGTCCCACACCTGTATCGCTTCCTTGTCAGTCGGGTCGAAGTGAAGCTTCTTTCCGAGTATGCCCCTTATCTCTTCCGTCAGCGGCTGGTTCATGTCGGGCGATTTCGCCTTGTAGATAAGGATGTCCGGGTATTTGGCCCCTGTAACCGCGGTGAACGTCGAGGCCGGGATGAAAGCCTTGTCCTTGTCCCTTCCGCTGTAGCTGGAATCCTGGTCCTTTTTGACGAGTACTCCGACCACGGTGAAAGGGGAGGAGAAAATCTTGACCGTCTTTCCTACCGGGTCCTCTTCGCCGAACATGTCCCTCGCCAGGTCGTTTCCTATGAAGACGACTCTCCGCCGTTCGTCCATGTCGGGATGGTTTATGAACCGTCCGCCCTTCTGCGGAACGAGGTTGCGCATCTCGCCGAACTCCGGCTCGACGCCTGAGATGTCCACGAGGATCGTCTTCTTTCCTATGTCCACCTTGAAGCTGGAAGAGTATTCGGGGGAGATCGACAACAGGAGCCTCGACTCTTTTCTGACGAGGTCCAGGTCCTCTTCTGTCACGAGGATCCTCCTTCCCTTGTTGATGCCCTCGAAGGGGAGCGATGTCCTAGACGGCCACGCTATGACGATCCTGTCGCCGAGGCCCGCGAAGCTCCTCCTCATCTGAGTATATAGCCCGTCGCCGAAGGCCAGCAGGAGGCTCAGGGAGACCGTTCCCCAGACTATGCCGAAGGTCGTCAGAAAAGTCCTCAGCTTCTGCGTCCTGAGGTCCATGAAGAGCTGCCTTACGGCGTCGATGACGGGGGTCATGTCATCCCTCCCGCGAGAAATAAAGGCGAAGGGGAAGGCGAAAAGAATTTAAATTTTAAATTTGAAATTTGAAATTTTAAATTGCAGGAAGCGAAAACGTCCCGATGAATGAAATCCGGGGCGTTTATATTTTTGCTTCCTCGGGTAAGAAGGGGCATCATGGGGCTATCCCTACTTTATCTCTTTCGGAGGGCGCTCGACGACCTTGTCGTTCTCCTTGAGGCCGGAGAGCACTTCCACGTTCATCCCGTCGGAGAGGCCCAGCTTGACTTCAACCTTCTTCGGCACGTTCTTGGAACCCTCCGGTATCTCGACGAAGGATTTCTTTCCGTTGTCTTCATAAGTGACGAGCCTTTCGGGAACGACGAGCACGTCTTTGCGCTCGTCTATGATCAGCTCGGCGTTGGAGGAATAGCCCGCGCGCAGGGTGATCCCTGCCTTCTGCACGAGTTCTATCTCGACGTCGAACAGGGTCGACCCCTCCTTCTGCTTCGCCTGCGGGGAGATCTTCGAGAGAGTCCCCTCGATGAATTCGTTGGGAAGGGCCCCCATGATTATCTTGGCCTTCATCCCTGTGTGGAGCTTGCCCACGTCGATCTCGTCGACTGTGCCTTTGAAAATGATGTCCGTCATGTCCGCAAGTGTCGCCAGTTCGGTGCCCGCCTGGTAGGATGTCAGGGGAACGACCGGGTCCCCCGTGTTGACGGTCCTGGTGAGAATGCATCCCGGGGCGGGCGCTTTTATCACATTCTCGATGTTCCTCTTCGAGCTGGTGACCTTGCCGCGCATCGTCAGCTCGAGCGTTTCCTTGGCCCTCGCCATCTGGGATTCGGCAACGCTGAAAAGCTCCTTGGCTTTGTCGAGGTCGCTCTCCGATGTGATCCCCTGCTTGAACAGCGAGCCGGCCCTTTCGTAATCCGCGTGAGCCTTTTCGTAGGAGGCCGTAGCCGTTTCCAGGTTCCTGGTCACCTCGATGAGGTCCTGCGGGGTGGGATCGGGCGCGATCTCGAACAGGAGGTCGCCGGTCTTCACGATGTCCCCGACCTCCACGGCGCAGCTTTTCACTATGCCGGAGATCTTCGATTTTACCTGGAACTTGAATCTCGGCTCGATCTGCCCCACCGCAAGGGCTTTCTTGGTGATGACGCCCTTCTTGATCTCCACGAGCGTGTTTCCGTTCGAAGGTCCCTTCTTGATGAAGAATGAATATACCAATACGGCGATTATTATCAGCACGACTACCGGGATCGTAATTTTAAGGAACTTTTTCATTCTTTCCTCCAATGGTCGAAATCGACAAACCTGATATACGGAAGCTTGCAGGACAAAGTTACCGCTCCAACCGGCACAACGGATGGCGGAAATGAGGAACAGGCGGGATCGCGGCGGGAGTTTACTTCGCGGGGTCTTTCAGGGAGGAAACCTTCCTTTCGGAACGAAGTCTGATACCCCGGTAGATAAGGATCACCGAAATCCATAAAATCACGAGGATCAGGGGATATGCGAGGAGGAACGGAAAAACCATGAAGAGGGCGGCGAGAAGAAGCAGGAACAACCCCGAGAATATCATTATCCTCGACTCGACGGGTTCGAGTATCCTCTTGTCCGTAACCGCCGCGCCGACGACGTTGGTTATGCGGATGGCTCCAGCAGCTGCACGGCTGACGCTTCCTCCTCCCTTTCTTATAAGCTGGCGGGGATGGCGGGGCTCCCCGGGAGCCCGGACCTTTCTTCTTTCGTCGAGGACCACTTCCGTCGAGTTTCTGAGGTCCTCGATGTACATCTCCTCCATCTGCCTCGCGAAACCGGCATCCTCTACGACCACGTCCATTTCGCAGTTGCCCAGCCAGCTCGACATGTTGAGGTTGGTCGATCCGACCCGGGCCCACACACCGTCTGCGACCGCGGTCTTGGCGTGGAGCATGGTCCCGTTCCACTCGAAGATCCGGATGCCGGCCTCGAGCAGGGTGCGGTATCCCGAGCGGGAGAGCGGCCTGAGAAGCGGTATGTCGGTGCCGTGCGGGACGAGGAGCCTCACGTCGGCGCCGTCTTCCGCGAGCGCCCTGAGCGCCTGGACATACGCCGCAGTTCCCGCGTAGTATGCGTCAGTGAGCCAGAGCCTCTTTTTCGCCAGTGCGGCGATAAGCTGGTCAAGGCGCATCATCCTCACCGTCGAGGGAAGGCCCGCCACCAGCCGAACGCTCGCGTCGCCAGCAGGAACAATGGGATCCGGTTCCGGCGGATCGTCTGGGGGCAGGGGAGTTCCTGTCATCTCCCAGCTCATCGAGAAAGACTGCTCCAGCTCCGCCACGGCGGGGCCCCTCAGCTCCACGCCAGTGTCCCTCCAGGGATCGATCTTCTTTTCAGGAATGCCCTCCCACTCGTCGGCTATGCAAAGACCCGATACGAAGCCTACATTTCCGTCTACCGAGAGGACCTTCCTATGGTCGCGGGAGAGCCAACCGAGAGGACTGTCGAACCTGGGGGGATTGTAGCAACGGACCTCTATCCCGTGTCTTCTGAGCCGGTCCCAGAACTTCCCGGGCGTCTTCATGAAACAGCCCACCCAGTCGTAGATGAGCCTGATCCTGACGCCTTTTTCCGCGCGCTCGGAAAGGGCATCGGCGAACTTTTCTCCGGTGCGGTCGGCGGAGAAAATGTAATTTTCGAGATGAACATGTTCGCGGGAGGAGCCTATGGCTTCGAGCCAGGCGGGATAATTTTCCCGGGCGTCCCTCAGAAGACGTATCGAGTTGCCCCCGATGAGCGGAGCGCCTGCAGTCCTGGAAAAGGCCTGTTCAGCCAGCTCCTTCCATTCGAACACCAAACCGCGCGGCGCAGAGGAGAAACGGCTTATCGTCTTCATAAAGAGAATTCCGTGCAGGGGAGGACCGTGTCGCCCGACTTCGAGCTGTGGCGAGGCGAACCCGGTTTCAGTCGAGAAGCTCCTTCGCAATGTTCCCGCCGTTGTCCGCGAGCTTCTGGAGGACGGTCTTGTGAAGCCACATGTTCATCTGGGCGGAGTCCTTCATCTTTTCGGCGGGGCATTCGAGCTCCACAGCGAGTTCCTTCCTCGCGGAGAAGCTGCTGTCGAGGTCCAGGAGCTTCAGAAGGTCGACAATGGATGACTTCCAGTTCAGCTTCTGAGGATTGGCTTTCGCGAGCTCTTCCAGCCTTGACATTACGTCCACGAGGGCGATGGGCGCGGGCGCCGGCGGAGCGGCCGGCTGAGCCACGGGCGGTTTGAACCCGGATTTCATCGCGGCTTCCGTTTTCGGCCCCAGGACTACCCTGGATTCAGAATTGGTGATCCCTACTTTTTCAAGAATGGCGTCGAAAAGTCCCATTGCTGTTCTCCTTCAGGCAAAATGCCCGTCACGCCGGCAACGCGTCCCGGCAGGTCTTCCTCATGAAGCTTCTTCTTCGATTATCTTGACCGTATTGACCTTTTCCAGGTTTATAAGATAGAGGCCCTCCCTCGTCTCGAGATGAAGGAACCCCTGCGAGAGGTTTATAACGTCGGAGACCCTCCTGTCCCCTTCGGGAGTGAGGGCGTGGATGTGGCCCTCCATCGTTTCACCCGTCGTGAATTCGACGAGTATCCTCGCCTTTGAGGTTCCCTGCCTCATTTCGAAATAGTACCATTCGGCCTGTTCTGGCTTCAGCACCTCGATCCACTGTATCGCGCTTTTCTGAACGAGGAGAAGGTATGAATCCTTTTCAAGCACGGGGAGGAACCTGTCTTTCTTCAGCAAAAGGTCCGACAAGGTCTCTCGTCCCTGGTGGGAATCCGCGAACGGGCTGAGAAAAACCGTCTTCTCGTCGGGAGGCTCCGGGGGGACTCTCAGCAGAACCGTCATTTTTTCTTTTGGGATCCGGTAGGTCTCCATCTCAAGCCTCCTTCGCGGCAAAAAATCAACAAAGGACAAGGAACTCAGCTCATGTTCCCAGATTAAAGCCTGCGGGCCGAAAAATCAAGTGGCTCTTACTGGAGGGGCTCCCTGTTCTGGGAGAGAGGCTCCACCAGCGCCTTTCCGTAGAACATCCCGGGGTGGCCGACGAAATGGTAAAGGTTGGAGGGGGCCGTCGATGCCATGCCCGTCCTCGAAGGAAGTGACGGAGTTCCGACCGATGTCGAGTATGCGATCGGCGTGCCGAAGCAGACGAGGCCTCTGCTTTCGCCCCTGCCTTTCAGGCTTGAAAAGAGTCCGGACGCCAGGCTCAGGCCGAAGGGTATCGAGAATCGCCCGCACCAGGTTATGTGCGCCGCATCGGGGGCGTTCGGGTCCTGGAAGGCGGAAAAGATGGCCTTGAGCCTGCGTTCGTTGACGGTGCCGGATAGAAGCCTGGACATTATCCGCTTGTCTTCCTCTACCGCTTTCAGGTAAGGTTCCACTCCGCCGGGCCCGTAGGGGGCGTAATTGAAGTCTTCGCCGTAGTGGACCGCGTCGGCGCTGATTAGGAACCCGACGTCCTCTCCGATCTTCATGCCGTTGAACTCGAGGTAGTTCCCGAGGACGTCCTTCAGGTCGTAAAGGACCTGCTCCATCGTCTGGTAGTCCATCGGAGTCACTAGGATGGGGACTATCTCGACGGAGGGATTCGCCCGCTTCAGCCAGTAGAGGGGACCTTCGATCGAATGCTCGGAGTCGTGCATGGTGTTGCTGACGACATAATCCGAAGCGGGCAGGCCGCGAACGATTATATCCCTGATCTTCGAAACGGGGACCTCTCCCTCCGGTGACCTCCACGCGTCGTACCCGTCGAAAACGACCCTGCCCCTGACGCCGAAATCCTTCCAGCGGTGGAAAGGGGCGACGATGACGACGGTTTTCGCCTTCAGCGCCGGAACGAGCGACCTGTAGACGCGCCCGGCGTAAATATAATCGTCGTGAGGGACGATCACCGCAATACCTTCCCCGAGGATCTCCTTTCCGAAACAGAGGGGAGAAGGAGCGGAGCCGGAAAGGTCCCAGGCTTCGGTCATCTGTTCCGCCGTCCTGGCGTAACCGACGCCGTCCTTCTGCCCCCTGACTTTGTCCGTGGAGGGGATAGCCATCTCTTTAAGGATCGCGTCTCTTTCGGGCGCTGCGGCGAATAATGGCAGCGCGAAGAGAAGGACCGAAAGGAATACAGGAGACAGCTTTTTCATAATTGCGCCCTTCCTATTTCCACGAGCTGACGAGAGGACCGACCTCTTTTTCGACGGCGCTCAGGATCTCGCCGCTCTCCACGAGGGCGGACATCGCGTTGTGGTCGTTGAAGAGAGGTCTGTCGACCTCGAGATGCTCGACGTGCTTCCTGATCGCGGAGTGTGCCGCTTTTGTTCCCTTCCCGAAGCCGAAGTCCCTGAAATCCAGCGCCTGCGCCGCGGCCATGAACTCGATGCCCATTACGCCGTAGGAGTTCTTCAGGATCTGCTTGGTCTTGAGGGCGGAATTCATTCCCATCGAGACGAAATCCTCCTGGTCCGCCGCGGCGGGGATGGAAAGCACATAGGCGGGAGCGGAAAGGATGCGCGCCTCGCTGATGAGCATGTCCGCCGTGTACTGGCTCAGCATCATGCCGGAGAACATTCCGGCGCCCTTGGTCAGGAAGGAGGGGAGCCCCACGCTGCAGGCGGGGTTAAGAAGCCTGTTGAGCCTTCTTTCCGATAGGACGCAAACCATCGTTACCGCCGCGCCGACGACGTCGAGAGGCAGGCTGATGGGCGTCCCCTGGAAATTGGCCCCGGTCAGGACGATGTCCTCTTCGCCAACGAAGATCGGGTTGTCGGCGACTCCGTTGAGCTCGATCTCGAGCTGTTTCCTGGCGTGGGCGAGCTGGTCGCGCAGCGCGCCTATCACCTGCGGCGTCGAGCGCATCGAATACGCGTCCTGGACCTTGACCTTCATCTTTCCGGTCATCAGGTCGGATTCGTTCATCACGGCGCGGAGGTTCGCGGCTGACTTCACGGCGCCCTGGAAACCGCGCAGTTCGTGTATGCGGGTGTTGTAGGGCTTCATGTTGGCGAGCAGGGCCTCCAGGGTCATCGCGGCGGCGATCTCGGCGTGCTTGGTCCACGCTTCGATGTCGTTGAGGAGGATGCAGCCGATGCCGGTTATCAGGTTCGACCCGTTGATCGCGGCGAGACCGTCGCGGGCCTGAAGGCCGGGGATGGGTATGCCCGCCTTCTCCATGGCGTCCCTGGTCGGCATCCTCTTGCCCTGGTAAAAAGCCTCGCCCTCGCCCATCAGGGAGAGAGCGCACTGGCTCATGGGGGAGAGGTCCCCGCAGGCTCCTACGCTGCCTTTTTCGCAGACGACCGGGATGACGCCCTTGTTCAGCATGTCGATGTAGGTTAGTGTGATCTCGGGGCGGCAGCCGCTGTATCCCTTGGCGTGCACGTTGACCCTGCTCAGCATGGCGGCCCTCACGTGTTCGATCGGAGCGGGTTCTCCGATGCCTGCCGCGTGGTTGTAGATGAGGTACTTCTGGAACTCCTTCGTCTGGTTCTCGTCAAGGACGATCGACGCCAGTTCGCCTATGCCCGTGTTGACGCCGTACATGATCTCCTTGGCCTTTATCTTCCTTTCGATGAATGCCCTCGAAGCCTTGATCTTTTCCAGCGAGGAAGGGTGGAGTTCTATCTTCTCGCTGAATCTTGCCACTTGAAGAACGTTCTCGATGGTCAGGTTGGTTCCGTCGATAATAACAGTCATTTTGTCCCCCGATAAAATTGAAGTTGGATTGTTAGACTTTTCGTATCTTGTAAAGGATCACTTTTCTCCCGACGTTCCGGAGGAGCCCCTGGCTCTCCAGCTCCTTGAGGGAGCGGGAAACGGTTTCCCTCGATGTACCTATGAAATTGGCTATGTCCTCGTGAGTGGGCCTCGTGACGAGCACCGAGCCGTCCGCAAGCTCGCGGCCGTCGGTCTTCGCCCTGTCCAGGAGGTACCTGCCGACCCTGCTGTAAGTGTCGAGGAAGATCAGGCTCCTGATCCTGGAAGAGGTCTCCCTCAGCCTCGAGGAGAGCGTTTTGAGCACGTTGAGCGAGATCTGGGGGTTGCCTTCCAGCACCTTTATGAACTTGTCTCCGGTGATCGTCAGGAATTCGCAGTCCTCGATGGTTTCCACCGTCGCGGAGCGCCTCTCCTCCAGGTCGAAGATCGCCATTTCCCCCACGATCTCCCCCTGTCCCATGAAAGACAGGATGACCTCGCGGCCGTCCTCCGCGAGAAGGAAAGCCTTTACTTTGCCCTTGAGGATCAGGAAGAGCGCGTCTCCCTTGTCGCCTTCGCAGAAAAGGATGTTCTGCTTGGGAAGCTTCAAGATGTTGGCGCTGTCCTTGACCGCCATCAGTTCGCGGGGGCTCAGGTTCTGGAAGAGAGGGACTTTTTTCAGCAGCTCGAGGTCCTGCATATCAGCTCTCCTCCCTGGATTCGGGCTCTCCGATCATCTCTTCGTGCTCCGGGCCGTTCTGAAAAACCTCGGCGTGGTCAGCCCCTTCGGCGATCGGAAGCCTCTGCATGATCGCCCTGGGTACGGATATGTTGGTGATCGCGTGCTTGAAGACTATCTGGTCGAAATCCCTGCACCGGAGATGCACAGTGTAGCGGTCGAAGCCGATCACGTAACCGACGAATTTCTTCCCCGAGACCAGGAAAACGGTGATCAGGGAATGCTCCCTCCTGACGAGGTTCAGGAGCTGGTTCTGGATACTGACCTCACCTGTCATATCTCTCTCCCTTCAACCATCTTGTCACTTTTTCCCTGATGCCGAGTCGTTCATGCTCGTCTTCCATCCTAACCCATTCTAGCCCATTTTCTTTTCTAAACCAAGTCAACTGCCTCTTCGCGAGGTTCCTCGAATTCTTCTTTATCTCTTCTATCGAATCTGCGAGACTCGCGCGTCCTTCGAAATGGGGGACAAGCTCCTTGTAGCCTATCGCCTTTGCTATCGGCCCTGAAAGCCTGTCGCTCATCCAGAGCGACCTGGCCTCTTCCACGAGGCCGAGGGAGACCATCCTGTCGACCCTCTCTTCAATGCGCCTGTAGAGCAGGGGGCGGGGGAGGGTAAGGCAGATCTTGAACGCGTCCTGGGCCGCTGGATTCCTGCCTTCCTCCATGACGAGGGAGAAGGGTTTGCCGGTAAGTATCCTGATCTCGAGAGACCTCACTATCCTGATCTCGTCGTTGGGGCTAACATCGAGGGCTCTCCGTCCGTCCAGCCTCCGAAGGATCCGGTACAGGGACGGAAGCCCCTTTCTCATGGACCTTTCCTTCAGCCTGGCGCGCAGGGCTTCGTCCCGCGACGGAGCGGACGCGATCCCTTCAAGGAGAGATCGGGCGTAGAGCCCGGTTCCGCCAACGAGGATCGGGAGCCTGTTCCGCGAGCGGATCCCTTCTATGACGTCCGTCGCCATGGCGCGGAAAAGGCCTGCGGAGAAGAACGTCCCGGGTTCGGCCACGTCGTAGAGATGATGGGGTATGCCCCGCCTGGAAGCGGCCGGGACCTTGTCCGTCCCTATCTCCACGCCCCGGTAAACTGCCATGCTGTCGGAAGAAATGATCTCGGACGGAATGGATAGGGCGAGTTCTATAGAGAAAGCTGATTTCCCGCAGCCGGTCGGCCCCAGGACCGCCAGGATCTTGCCGGATAAGGCTTTCAGGTCAGGGTTTTCCGCCATACTTCTCGAAAAGGTCCGGCCTCGTCCTCTTCAGGGTGTCGAGCACGTTCTTCTCGTGCTCTTCTCCCAGGGTCTTCCTGATCACGAAAAGAGTGGAGTAGAGGAACTCGTTCAATCCCCTCACGAGGAACAGCATTCTGTCCCTCGGCACGGCCTTCAGGTTCTCGAGGATCCTCTCTTCGGCCAGCGTGCCGTTGCTTCTCATCGTCACCCGCTGGAAAAGCTCTGGCTGGTCGGTCTTCAGGCGGTTGAGGTACTTCTCGAGGATGTTCTCGGCGATCGGGCCAACTTCCCTGAGGAAGTAGTGGTAGAGGAAGGAGAACATCTCGTTGTAGTTCCTTATGAGCTGCCTCGCGTCCTGCAGCTCCTTCTGTTCCTCGGCGAACCGGTCCTTCCTTTTCTTGACGTGCAGGAAGCCGATCGAGAAGAAAATGAAGAGGGTCTTCAGAGTTTCGAACTCGCCGATCTCGGAAAGGTCGCATATCTCGGACACGGTCCTGCCGGAATCGACCAGCTTGAACACGTGCTTCTCGTATTCTTCGAAATGAAGGTTCGTCGGACGGTGCGTGGGAAGGACCCTTTCGAAAACGATGTCCTTGCTCGGGAAGGCTTTTTCGAGGAGGGCTTTGTTCCTGATCCGTCTCAGCCCCTCGAGGAGGATCTCCTGCACAGTGAGCGAAGTGGTGATGTTCTCGCCGGTCCTCTCCTCTCCCTCGAAGAACTGGAATGTGCCGGAATCCCAGGAGAGCAGGCCGAAAGCGATCTCCTGGACCTGGTGCCGCACTTCGCTCCAGAGTTCTTTAGGGCTTATCGCCTGCATCTCGACGAGGATCTTTCCCAGCCTCTTGCCCCTCGTGATCTGCCTTGACGCTTCGGTGAAAAGGTCGGGGGTTATCTTCCCTTCCTTCAGGAGCATTTCCCCGAAACGCTCTTCGGGAATGTTCGACGTGGCGAAGACGACGATTCCTCTCTTGATGTGAAGGGTCTTTGTCACGTTCCCGTTGCGGAGAAGCAGGACGCCCGTCTTGGCCATCGTCGAGAGGAAATCTAGTATCTCCGGAAGGCCGAGCTCTTCCAGCGTTCCGTGCAGCGGAGTGTTTCCGGCCCTCTCGTCGATCATCGGGATCCCTTCAAAGCCGTTCTTCCCGTCACGACCGCTCCGTCGAGGAAGAGGGGTTTCCCGTAGATGGTATCCACCGGGACCGCCCCCCAGGCCCTCGAGTCGAGGCTTTTCCCGCGGTTGTCCCCGAGCAGGTAAACGCAGCCTTTTCCGAGTGTTGTTTTGGCGTGCTCTGCATCCGGGCCTCCATCCGAAAAAGCCATTTTACTCTCACTTTTGCCATTTACAAAAAGCCGCCCTCCGGAAACGGATATCTCGTCCCCCGCAACAGCCGCGACTCGCTTGACCGCGAAGCCTCCGCCGGGCGCCCTTATTATCACGACCTCGCCTCTTTTCACCACGGGAGGGGAATAACATCTCCTGACCAGGATGAGATCTCCGTCGTGGAGAAGCGGTTCCATGCTCATGCCTTCGACCCTGAAGGGCTTGGCGAAGAACTGGAGGGCCGTGAGGAACAACGCGACGGACAATAGGGACACGGCGGCGGTCTCCACGCAGAAGCGGATCGTTTCCCTTTTAATCACGGCAGTATGAGGAGAGGGGAGTTCTCGGGGAGCGACCTGAAGAAGGCCGCCCCTTCTTTTCCTTCCATCTCGAGGTTCAATCTCACTGCGGGGCCTTTCCTCAAACCGAGACCGCAGAGGAAATCGTTCCAGAGAAGGTTCTTTTTCTTGAGCTCCAGTTTCTTGCCCGGGATCTCGCCCCTCAGTTCCACTCTGACGGTAAGCCCTTCAGGGAACTCGAGGTTGAACGAAGAAGGGACGGATATTATCTCTTCCATCGTCGGAGGGAGGATTCCAGGTTTGCCGGGGGTCGGGCGGGTGGACTCGTCGCCGGGGATTATCCTGACCCTTTCTATGACCCGGGGGGGGGAAAGCTCCCCGTTCCTCCAGATCCTGTTGTTCCACTCGTCCAGCTTGCCGGAACTGAAGAAGAGAAGCCTCCGGTGCTGGACCGAAGCTCCCGAGAGCTTGTATTTCCTGAGGAAGGTCCCTGAATGGCAGAGCCTCAGCTCTCCGTCCCTTAGCGAGAGTTCGGCGTAGAAGTTCTTGGATGCGGCGAGGTCCGCTTTCAGTGCCGCAAGATGGGCCGCCTCCGGAGGCGAGAGCGCGGCCTCATCGCCCAGCGAGGGCGTGGGCGGGCCTCCGCAGGAGTTCAGGAGGAACAGCGATAGAGCGACGGCGAACGCCTTAAAAAATGAAAACGGCGCTGCCGACCGGGCTCTTTTTCCAAAGGACGCGTAGGTCATCTCTACCAACCCTTATGCAGCCGTGGCTGACATTTCTTCCAATCAGTCTCGTGTAAAGAGTGCCGTGGATCATGTAGCCCGGGACGTCAAGGTCCAGGGCGTATTCGCCGAGGGAGCCTTCCTCGACCCTGTCCGCGTAATTCTTCGGGAAAGGTTCGTTGGCTTCGATGTAATCCCAATCGGGCGCGGTCCAGAGCGGTTTCTCACGCCTTCCCTTGACCTTGAACCTTCCCATGGGAGTATCGAAGACCCACTCCCTGTCTCCCTTGGGGTCCTTCAGAACGGAACCGGCCCCCGCCGATATGAGAGCTTCGAGGTCGGTGCGTTCTCCTTCCCTCAGCCAGAGGCGGTTGTGGACCCTGTCGATAACTATGAAATATTTCTTGGGGAGCAGCCCCTCCGTGATCTTTTCAGCTTCCGCCAGGGCTGTTTGGGGATCGGATCGCTCCGAATGGGAAGGAGCCTGCCTCCCAGAGACAAGGAGTTCCTCCGTTATGATTCTGGAATCGTATCCCGTTCCGAGAAAAACGGCCAGGAACAGGGATGACCCAAGGAGCAGGATGGAAAGGAGAACGAGAACTACGACCAAGACACGGGGCATCTTTTTTGCCGCGAGGTCGTCGTTGGTGACGTCGTAAAGCGTGGCGTTCCCCGTCCCCGTCATCTATTCCCGCCGGAGCCGTTCAAAGCCGAACTGATCGGCCCCCCGTTGCCATCAGATCCGATTATCGCCACGGCGGTGCCCACTGGTGTTGCCTTGAAAAGCCACTCCATTTCCCTGTCCGTCAGCGCGACGCATCCGTCTGTCCAGTCGAACCCTTTTCCGCCTTCGCCGTGGATCTCTATCAGTCCGCCGATCTTTGAACCTCTTCCGAGCTCGTGCCTAGATTTCAGTGTGTTGAACCTGTGACGGTCGTCCCCGTTCGGGTAATTGATAAGAAGGGCGCAGTTGTATTTGCTCTGCCCGTGGCCTTTTTTCTGGATTATCGAATAATACCCCTCGGGGGTCGCTCTATCTCCTGCGTACATCTTCTGATTGATCGAGTTCGCTCCCAGCTCGGCGTCGAAGCTTCTCGAAAGGGACCCGTTCCTGTAAAGGTCGAGCCTGTGCTTCTCCTTCGTTACTACGATGGCGACTCCCGAGATCCTGCTCGATTCGATCGCCCTGTTCTTCCACGATTTCCACTTGGCGAGAAGGGCGGGGTCTGAATAGCGAGACAGCAGCGACCTGCTCGTTTCCATGGCCATGGAGGCGCTCTTGATCCCCGCGTGAGCCTGCTTGAGGGATGTGCCGTACTTATTGCGTGCGAAGGCGTCCCTGGCGTTCTTGTAATGGAGGTCCGCGGTCGTGTACCTCTGCCTCGCGAGGGTGCTGATGGAGGTGTGTTCGAGAAGAGCCCGGCCTTCCCTCAGGATGGCTTCAAGCTGCCTGAGCTTCGCTTCGCTTTCTATCCTGTCGCCGTTCTCGCGGCGCGCCGTTTTCAAGAGAAGGGAAGAGACCTTGTCCTCGGCCTCGGACAGTTTCCCGGAGGAGTAGGTGAAATCCCTGACGAACCAGTTCTGGGCGAGTTCCGCGTTGACCGCCTTGCGCGCCTGGTCGAGCACGTACTCGGCGTCGTCGTATTCCAGGGGAAAATAATCTTTGGCCCCGTGCTTCAGTGATTTATACAGCATGTTCCTTGCGTTGACCGCGTCGCTTCCCACGGGAAGGTCTTTGCGGCCGTCAAGTTCCGGGACCACGGTCTCGGCGGCATAAATCCCCAGAAGGAGGATGGCCAAGTAGATCGGTATGCGTAATAAGAAACCTTTCATAAATCTCTTTCCCACAAGTTTATATATTATATCTTACCGCTCTCATTTTCAAGAGAATCCACTTTAAAAAAAGAGGGGGTTTTTCACCCCCTCTTTCGTGGATCATTTTTCGAACTGGTTTACTTCGTTTCGGCTGCCGGAGCGGGAGCTTCGGGAAGCTTCACTTCGGGGAAGGTCTTGCCGGGGAACTTGAGTTCCCAGGCGGCCTTGACGTCGGAGCAGACCTTTTCGGCCTGGGCTTTGACGTTCTCGGCCTTCGACTTGGCGTCGAGGTACTTCTCGGCGGTCATGTCGGCCTTGGCTTCGCCGATGGCGGTGGTGGCGGCGTCGATGTCACCCTGCATGGCTGCGATGTCGGCCTGGCTGCCTTTGCCCTTGGGGGCCAGCTTCAGGGTTTCGACTGCCATCTGGATGCCGGTCTCGGCGGCCACGATGGCGGCTTCTGCTTCGCCCTTGGCTTTTTCTTTGCCGGCGGCCGCGTCAGCCTTGGCCTTCTCGGCGAGCTGCTTAAGTTCGCTGGTGAGCTGGGTGGCGACCTTGTAGCTCTTGAAGAACTTGTTCTGCTGGGTGGCGAGTTCCGTGTCGAGGGCGGCTTCCTTGTCGGTCACGGCCTTCAGCGACTCGGGGGCGTAAATTGCTGCTTCGGCGGCCTTGGCAGCCTGGAGGGCGGCCTTGGCGGCGTCGATCTCAGCCTGCGGCGGCTTCGCGCAGGCGATCAGTCCAAGTAAAGCAACTACCATCATTGCGTACAGAGCTTTTCTCATCTTACTTTCTCCTTTCCTAATCACATCCGATATATAATCCACTTTTCTATTTTTTCCTCAAACCTTCCTGATGGACGAACCATCAAGAGAGCGGATTATAATATTAGTCGCGCTGAATGTCAAGCCCTCTTAATAGTTCATGAAATGGGCGGGATTCGTCGGCCTGCCGTTGACGTGGACCTCATAATGGCAGTGGTTCCCGGTCGCCCTGCCGGTCGCGCCGACGCTACCTACGACGTCCCATCTCTTGACCTTTTGGCCGGGAGAAACTTTTATCTCACATAAATGACCGTAGAGGGTCACCATCCCGTTGCCGTGCTGGATAACGACCGTGCTCCCCATCCCTGTCATCCAGCCGGCCGAGGCGACTATTCCTTCGGCGGTCGCGACGACCGGGGTACCGCGAGGAGCCGATATGTCAATCCCCTGATGCCAGGAAGGCGCTCCGTGAATAGGATCAGGCCTTCCTCCGTACGGAGAAGAGAGGAATCCCTTGACCGGCCATATGGAAGGTTTGCGGGAAAGCGATACAAGATGAGGGTTGAGGACGGAATCGAGATTCTCGGTCTCGCGGACCAGGGCGTTGCAGTAAGATTTCGTGTCCTCTATTTTCTGGTAGATGGACCTGAGCTCGGGATCTTCGAAATCCCATGAACCCTTCGGGACGATGTTCCTGCTCATCCCGCCTCCGGTCCCGGCGAGGCTTAACTGGGGCAGGCTCAGGTTCTGTTCTTTCGCAAGGTGCTCGAGGCGGTAAAGCTTTTCCTCGGTGCCCTGAAGCTGGCGTTCGACGACTGATAGATCGTCCTTGACCCTTGAAAGGCTTTCCTTTGCAACGGTCAGGTCAGCCTTGGCCTTGCGGGTTTCGGCGATCAGGAACCCCTGCCTGGCAGCCAGAAAGAGAAAGGCGAGGTTCCCGATGAGAAGAAGGGCGGCAAGGAACCCGAGGATGACCATCCTCTTCCTGACATAAAGAAAATCGAGGATACGGTTCTGATACTGCTTGCCGTCCTCTCTCAAAACTATCACATGGTATCTTTTCAGTTTCATTTCGCTCCGCTAACTATATTAAGGTCACAATGTTAGCAAAAAAAAGGGGGGTGGTCAACCCCCCATGGGATTTTTCTCGAGAAAAGATCCGGGCCGGCGCTACCTTGCCTCGGCCAGATCCTTCAGAAGTTCCTTGAGGAAGAGGTACGTCCTCTCCACAGACGGTATCGATACCATCTCGTCCGGGGAGTGTGCGTTGCGGATGTCCGGTCCCATCGAGATCATGTCCATTCCGGGGTAGCGTTCTCCCAGGATGCCGCATTCCAGCCCCGCGTGGATGGCTTTGTCTTCCGCATCCTTTCCCGAGATCCTCTTGTAGGTCTTTTTCGCCTGGAGCAGCAGGGCGGAAGATAGATTAGGCGTCCAACCGTGGTACATGCCCGAGCTTTCGGCTTTCGCCCCGGCAACAAGCCCGAGGTTCCTGACCGTCTCCGCCGCGTACTGGAGCTTGGACCAGACGCTCGACCTCTGGGAAGTGTGGACCTTCACGGATTTCGCGGATGTCTCCACGATCGCGAAGTTGGCAGACGTCTCCACCAGTCCCGGGATCTCCCTGTCGAAAGCCAGGGGACCGTGGGGTATCGCCGAAAGGAACCAGAGAAGGCGGGTCCTGGATTTCTTGCTGATAGGCCCCACCGGGACCGATTTTTCGTCCTTCAGGGAGACCGAAACCTTCTCGTCGATTCCCCGCAGTTCGAACCTGAACTCGGCGGTCAGTTTTTTCAGGAGCTTCTTCAGCTTGTCCTTGGAAGAGGGCTTGACCGATATCTTCGCGAAGGCTTCCCTGGGTATGGCGTTCCTCTTCGAGCCTCCCGATATCTCGTGGAGGAAGTATTCGATACCATGCTTTTCAAGCTCCAGCAGGATCCTTGCCAGGAGCTGGTTGGCGTTGCCCCTTCCCTCGTGTATCTCCGACCCGGAATGTCCTCCCCTCAATCCCGTCACCATGAGCGTGTGAATCGAGGAGAATCCTTTTTTCTCCCTGGAAACCTTGAATTCGAGGGCGGTATCAACCCCTCCCGCGCAGCCGATGTATATGGCGCCTTCCTCTTCTGTATCAACGTTGATGAGCCTCCGGCCCTTGACGAAGTCCTTCGAGAGGGAGTTCGCCCCCTTCAGGCCCCTCTCCTCGTCGATCGTGAAAAGGAGTTCCAGCGGCCCGTGCTGTGCTTTCTTGTCGTCCAGGAGCGCGAGAGCCATCGCCACCCCTATCCCGTTGTCGGCGCCCAGAGTGGTGCCCCTGGCCTTCAGCCAGTCTCCTTCCACTTTCAGGCCGATCGGGTCCTTGAGGAAATCGTGCTTCGAATCGTGGTTCTTCTCTGGGACCATGTCGAGGTGTCCCTGCAGAACGACGGCGGGCGCTTTTTCAAAGGAAGCCGTGCCCGGTATCGAGATCATCACGTTCCCTACCTTGTCCTTTTTGAATGGAAGGCCGTGCTCCTTCGCGGTCTTCGCTATCCAGTCCGCGGCGGCCTTTTCATGGCCGCTCGGGCGGGGGATCGCTGAAAGTTCTTCGAAATAACGCCAGACGAGAACAGGTTCTTTATTGACTACCATTTTTCCTCCGTCTACCCCCCCTTCGGGGTACTATAAATAGAAGTATCTCACAAAGGCGTTTCATGTCAAAACGGGGCTACTGGTGCGTCCGGGCCCATCTCTCCTCCACCAGCCCGTAAAGGAATTCCTGTTCGCCGGCGCTCTGCCTGAGGCACTCCTGGTATGTGCTTACGAAATCGGGATGTCCTTCCTCGGCAAGGTACTTCAGGAAAAGCTCGTGGGCTTTCTGCGGTTCATTCTGCTTTAGCTCGATCTGCGCCAGGTAGAAATAGATGTCCTTCATCGTGTAGGGCGTCGGCCCGATATAGAAAGATCCCCCGCCTTTCTCGATATCGCCCAGAGCGTTCTCGAAGAGCTCTTTCGCTTTCCTTGTATCGCCCTGCTCGTAGACGACCTTGCCCCTCAGGTATGCCAGGCTCTTGCTTTTCTCCCGGAATTCGGTCTTTTCGAGGAGAGATAGGGTCTCCAGGGCTTCGTCGAGCTTGCCGCAGGTCCTTCGAAGAGTCGCGACCGCAACCAGGTCGTTGATGTTGCCCGGGGACAGGCCCAGCGCTTTTTCATAGTACTCCAGAGCCTCCGCGTGCCGCCCCTCTTCCCAGAAGGTCCTGCCGACGGCCTCGAACGCTTCGTCCCTTTCCGGGAATATCTCGGCGGCCTTCATGTAATAAAAACGCCTCGCAGAAGAGATGTCGTTCACGTGCGACGGAAGGCGGGGGCAGCAGAAGGAACCTTTTTTCAGGATCATGATGGAGTTGTCGTTGTTGACCCTCCTGGCGCAAAGCATCATTTTCTTGTAGCGCTTTTCCTTTCCGCCGAAATCCACGCAGCAGGAAGAAGCGAGCATAAGCATCAACAACAGGAGGATTGCCCGGGTTTTCAATTTCTGCCCTCCGTTCAGACAAGGCATAGTTTGAACAGATTTCGGGTAAAATGCAACTCTTCGGAGGGCGGAGGAGGCTCCAACGGGAAAACTGTGGTAGACTAATCCGGTTTGTTGGGGGAGCTCCATCGTAGGAGAACAGGAATGAGCGAAGAGGTCAAACTTAGCAGGGAGGAACGGACGCAACTCGAGGCCGCGAACGCGGAAGCTCTGGAGAAGGAGATCGCGGAACTGGGGTCGCATTATGAAGGCGGCCGCTGGGACTTCAAGGCTTTCTGGCTCCACTCGGACAGGATACATGACATATTCAGGCGGATAACCCCTCTGAGGAAGAACGACAGGGCCAGGCTGTGGGAGGCTTTTTCCCTTGCCAGGGAAGCAGTGAGGGAAAAGCAGGACGAGGAACGGAAGTACCAACAATGGCTGTTTTATAAGAGAAAAGAGGCCGTCGAGGGCTGCATGGAGGAACTCGAGGAACTGCTCGAAAAACCTTCAAAGGATGACTCCGACATCGAACAGATCCTCTTCCTGCAGGATTCCCTGAAGCTGATGTCCGAGCCGGGGTGGCAGGGGTATCCCGACACGCCAGACGCGGCTCTCGTTTCGATGAAGAGCGGCCGCAAAGCTTCGGAAAAGGAGAATTCCGAGATAAAACGGCTATGCTCGAAACTGAAAAAAAAGGCGGCGAAGTTCCTCGAGAAGGGCGCGGAAGAGAAGTTCGAAGAGCTCTCCCGACGGATGGAAGAGATAAAGTTTAAAAAAGGAAGCATGAGCGGCCAGAAGTTGAAGAGCCGAGTGAGGGAGATCAGGAACAGCATCCTCTGCCCGATCCTTTTAAGGGATCAGAAGGAGCTTCTCCTGAAGAGGGCGGAAGAGATAGCAGGAGGAAAGGGAGCCGCGGGCGAACAGGGCCACGACGAAGATGAAGCCGCCTCCCCCCCGGATGTCCCGAAGAACGGCGTTTCATCACCGCCGGATAGGGATCAGGACGCGGTCAAACAGAGAAATGTCGAATCCATGCTGAACGAGATCGAGATGAGCTTCGCGAGAAAAAAAGGATGAGGTTCTCGGGGGCTACCTCGTTTTCGTTGAAAAAAGCGGTCGAATCATTAAAAATCCTCGTTGCGGGCGTTGCCCGTGATAGGAGATGCTTCCGGGGAAAGAACGAGATCGTTGTTCAAACCGGAAAGCGGGTCGATTTCCAGGAAGGATCGGAAGCTGCGGTTCAGGGGGTGCGTTGAATAATTATCGTCTGAACGCCGAGAACTTCAAGAAAATGCTCGGTCCTCTTAGCGAGACCATGAAGGACGGCATCGTCCTCCTGGACGACAACAGCAGGATCGTCTTCGCGAACTCACAGTGGATGAAGATGCACAGGATCGACGCCGGAAAAGCGGTCGGGGCTGATTACAGGAATTTTCTCGCGAAGCATAACGACCTCCATCTTTTCGACAAGCTGCTCGCCAGGGTAGGGTCGGAAGAAAAGAGCTTCTGCGAGATCGAGCACCTGCAGGTATCCACGGGAGGCTCGTTCGCGGTGGAGACGACCGCAACCACCTTCCAGTACGAAGAGGGCGAAAAGAGGGTCATCCTCTTCGAGAGGGACATAACAGCAAGGAAGACGGCGGAGAAGCTCCAGAACGCCACATACAGGATAGCGTCGGCGGCGTCGTTCACGAACACCCTTCCCGAACTCTTCGCGCACATACACAAGATAGTCGAGGAACTGATCGCCGCCCGGAATTTCTACATCGCCCTCTACGACCAGAAGACAGGACTGCTCGATTTCCCCTATTTCGTGGACGAGTTCGACGAGGCTCCCAAGCCGGAGCCTCTCGGAAAGAACCTCACTTCCTACGTGATAAAGACCGGCAAGCCGCTCCTCGTGGACCCCGACAATTTCGCCGATCTCCTGAAGAAAGGCGAGGTGGTCACGGACGGCGCTCCGAGCATAGACTGGCTGGGGGTCCCGCTCGTGGTCAACAAGCTCACCATAGGCGTGATCGTGGTCCAGAGCTACACGGCCGGCCTCCGTTACGGAAAGAGGGAAGTCGACCTGCTAACTTTCGTTTCGGGGCAGATAGCGATGGCCGTCGAAAGGCGCAAGACGGGCGACGCGCTGAAGGAAGGCGAAGCGAGGCTGAGGGTCCTGGCGGAAACAACCAGCGCCGGCATCCTGATATTCGACGGCGATTCCACCAAGTACATCAACCCCTCTGGCCTCAAGATGCTCGGCTACAAGGACAGCGAGGTCTACCAGAAGAAATTCTGGGAGTTCCTCCGGAGCGATTATCAGACCTGGGTGAAAGAGAGGGCCTCCGCCCGAGTCAGGGGAGAGGACGTCCCGTCGAACTACGAAGTGGTGGCGCTTACCAAGGAAGGCAGGGAGATCTGGCTCCAGCTGAACGTCGCGCTGATACAGTTCGAAGGCAGGACCTCGACGCTGGTGACCGCTTTCGACATCTCGGACAGGAAGAAGGCGGAGTTCTCGCTGAAGGAATCGGAGGAGAGGTTCAGGACGCTCGCCGAGACCACCAGCGCCTCGATTTTCATCTTCAGGGGCCAGTGGATCGTTTACGTCAACGCCGCGGCCGAGATGTTGACAAGCTACACCAGGAAAGAGTTGCTTGCCCTCCAGCTCTGGGACCTGGTCCATCCCGACGATTTCGTTCAGACCCACGAAGAGTTCGCCAAGCAGATGAAAAAGGGTAAGGACCTCTCCTTCAAGCAGCTCAGGATACTGACCAAGAGGGGAGAGGAGAAGTGGGTCGCATTCACGGGGGGAGCGACGCAGCTCGACGGCGAGGAGGCCATCGTCGCGACCGCTTTCGACATCACCGGCATCGTCCAGGCGCAGGAGAACCTCAAGTACCTCGCCCACCACGATTTCCTCACGGGGCTCGAGAACAGGTGGGCTTTTCACGAGAACCTGCTGAAGGCTATGGAGGAGGCGGGAGAGAAGAACAAGAACGTGGCATTGTTGTTCCTCGACCTCGACCGATTCAAGGAGCTCAACGACACGGAAGGGCACATACTGGGCGACAAGATATTGAGGGCCGCCGCTTCGAGGCTGGCTTCCACCATAGAGGACAGCGCGGGCCTCGGCAGGATCGGGAGCGACGAGTTCACCGTGATCCTCAAGAACGCGGGAGCCGAGGATGCGGAGGCGATGGCCAAGAAGATACTTCTCGCCTTCGAAGAACCGTTCAGCTTCTCGGGCAAGGAATTCCACATCTCCCTGTCGATAGGCATCTGCGTCTTTCCCGAGGACGGCGAGGACCTCGAGGCTCTGCTGAAGAACGCCGACATAGCCATGTTCAGGGCGAAGGCGGAAGGCGGGGCGGCGTACCAGTTCTACAGGATGGAAATGAGCGAGGAGGCGAAGGAAAGGATCGACCTGAGGAACCGCCTGCACGGGGCGATCGACAGGAACGAGCTCGCGCTCTACTTCCAGCCCATAGTCGAGAAGGGCCAGGGGATCGTGGGGCTCGAAGCCCTGCTCAGATGGATAGACCCCAAGTACGGCATGGTATCCCCGGAGAAGTTCATTCCGATCGCCGAGGAAAGCGGGCTCATCGTGCCGCTGGGGGAATGGGTCCTCAACGTGGCGTGCAGCAACCTCAAGAACCTCCACGCCGAGGGGTTCCCGAACCTGAAGATGGCGGTCAACCTTTCGGCCAGGCAGTTCCACAGGAGGGACCTCCTTGACGTCCTCGAAAGGGTCCTGGAAAGGGTTGACCTGAACCCCCAGTACCTCGAGCTGGAGATAACCGAGAGGACGGCCGTCATGGACCTCGACAGTACCACGGCCATGCTCTACGCTCTCAGCAGGAGAGGCATCAGGCTCGCGATCGACGATTTCGGGGCCGGCTATTCTTCCATGACATATCTCAAGAGGTTCCCCATACACTGCCTGAAGATAGACATGTCCTTCATCAGGGACATGGAAAGGGACCCCAAGGACCTGGCGATCATCAAGGCCATAATCACGATGGCGCACGGCCTCGGGCTCGAGGTGGTGGCGGAAGGCGTTGAGACTGAGGGGCAGTACCGCCTGCTCAAGGACGCGGAATGCGACCACTTCCAGGGCCACTATTTCGGGAAAGCCCTCCCGCTCGAGGGTATCGAACTTCTCAAGAAGAACAACCGGGCGCACTAGCAGGGTCATGTCCGCGAGGGTCCTGATCTCGGGCGCCGGAGGATTCGTCGGGAGCGTGCTGGTCCCGGGGCTGAAGGCTTTGGGCTGCCAGGTCTCCACCCTCGTACGCAGGAAACCTCTCTCCGCCGACGAATTTTACTGGAATCCAGAGCACGGGATACTCGACAGAAAAGCCCTCGACTCCGTGAGCGTGATAGTGAACCTCTCGGGCGCTTCGATTTCTGCGAGGTGGACGAAGCGGAAAAGAGCTGAGATCATAAGTTCGAGGGTCGGAACCGCCGGATTTCTCACGGACACGATAATCGGGATGGATAAACCTCCGGCCCTGCTCGTGAGCGCTTCCGCAGTCGGATATTACGGCTACGACGGCCCGGCCGCCGATGAAGATACTCCAAAAGGCGAGGGGTTCCTCGCCGAGGTCTGCGAAAAATGGGAGAAGGCGTCCCTGCCGTTGAAGGAGAAGGGGACCCGTGTCGTCGCGGCGAGGCTCGGCGTCGTTCTCGGCAAAGGCGGCGGCGTCCTGAAGAAGATGCTGCCGCTCTTCAGGATGAACCTCGGAGGAAAGCTCGGCGGGGGGAGCCAGCCCGTGTCGTGGGTGGCTTCGAGGGAGCTTCCTTTCGTTTTCGATTTTATGATGAGGAAAGAAAGCCTGGAGGGCGCTGTCAACGTGACCTCTCCGAACGGCGTTTCCAACGCCGAGTTCACGAAATATCTCGCGGAGGCACTTCACAAAAAGGCTTTCCTCACGGTCCCCGCTTTCGCCCTGAAGGCCGCGTTCGGCCCGATGGCCGACGAGCTGCTTCTCGGAGGCGTCAGGGCGAAGCCCGCCAGGCTGGAAAAGGCCGGATACCTCTTCAGGTACGGGAACCTCGAGAAGTTCCTCGCGGAGGAGCTCGGGAAACCCTGAACCCCTGACCGATCGGCCTTCCACGAACAACCCCTTGAAAAAAGAAAAACGGAAGAATATCCTAGCCCCAGGAGGTGCAAAGTGGGCAGAATCCGCGTTCTAACGGTCTCGTTGTTCCTGTCGGTGTGCGTCATCGCCGCCTTCGCAGGGGATCTCGAGGTGCTTTCGGCCAACCCGCAGGGAGAGCTTCAGAATCTCGAACGGGACAGGTTCGAGAGCATCCAGATTCTTTTCTCCGAGTCGATGGTGAACACGCTGGAGACCCCTGACGAGGCCAACCGGCTTCCATCTTACATCACCATAACTCCCACTACAGGGTGGCGCGCCTACTGGGGTTCGGACCGCCTGCTGAAGATAGTCCCGGGAGAGAAGGAGAAGGTGCCGTACTCGACCAGGTTCGTCGTGACGGTCAAAAAGGGCGCGTCGAGCATTTCGGGAAGCGTCCTCGGACAGGATTACTCCTTCAGCTTCACCACCCCCACTCTGAAGATAATCAGCGCGGCGATGATGAGGAACCGCGAGGATCTCGATTCTCCGGCGGTCATAGCCGTCCTTTTCAACCAGCCCGTCGATCCTCAAGGGATCGCCAGGCACCTTGCCATAACGACGCGCGAGAAGCAGCTTTCCTCGAACGTCCTCACCCCCGAGGGGTTCAGGGAAATGGACCGGAGAGAGCCCGGCGCGCGGGATAGGCTCTACGCCAAGCTCGAGAGGGTCTATGACGAGGTTAAAAATAGAAGGCAACTTGTGTTCCGGGTCGCCGAAAAGAGGACCGAACAGGTCGATTCCTTCGTGAAGAGCCATTTCGGGTGGTACATGAGAAATTCAGGCGACAGCAACATCATGGTCGTCGAGACGGTGTCAGCCCCTCCGCTCCATGCGGACCTCGTGCTGAAGTTCGACTCCCAGACGAAAGCGCTCGAGGGCGGCGTGTCGCCGAAGAACGGCATCGAATACCCGCTGACGGGGTTCAGCGCGCTGTTCCTGGTCGACCATTACGGAGGAAGGCCCAAGCCCACTTTTACAGTTGACGGCCATCCCACCATCGATTTTTCCAAGGCGGTCGATTACAAGGAGCTTTACCGGAACCTGAAAGGCTACGACATGACCGAAGGGACCGAGATAGAGCTGAAGGAGCCGGAGGGCACGCAGACATCATATCTCTCGCTCGGAATGCTGGGATTCAAGCCCGAGGCCGGCCATCACTATCTTTTCAGGGTGGACGAGAACATGAAGTCCGTCGACGGCGAGCAGCTCGGGTATCCCGCCTACGCTTCTTTCGAGTTCACGCTGAGCCGGGCATACGTCTCCTTCGGGGAAGGAGAGGGCGTCTGGGAGAGCGCGCGAGGGACGATGGTGCCCTTCTACGCCAGGAACGTCGTGACCGTCGAGCAGAAGATGGCTCCAGTCCCGGTCGAGGAACTGGTCCCGATACTCAACAGCGGATATAGCGGCGAAGGAGAAATGCTTTCGCTAGTCAACACCGGGAAGATGGTCAAGGAGACCAGGGAGATCAAGGGCTTCAGGCAGGACAAGGTGTTCAACGCGGGCCTCGAACTGAAGCCTTTCCTGAACGCGGGGGGCAAGGGGATAGTATGGGCCTCCATAGCGCTGAAGCAGGCTTACAAGGACGCTCCCGTATCGAGCCATTGGTACGACGGCTCGAAGACCGCGCTGATCCAGGTGACCGACCTCGGACTCACCCTCAAGTACAGCCCCGAGGAATGTCTCGTCCACGTGACCTCCCTGTCAAGCGCCAGACCGGTGGCGGGATGCCAGGTGGAGATCAGGAGCATGGACAACCGCGTGATCGCAGCCGCGGTCACCGACGAGCGCGGGATAGCGGCCATCGACAAGGCGCCTTTTTCGGTCCCCGAGGGCGAATACGCCTCCTATTACAACAGGCTCTTCGCCGTGATCGCCAGGAAGGACGGCGACACCGCTTACATCGTCAACGACTGGGCGGATGGGATGGAGCCGTGGCGGTTCGACATCCCTTACAGCTGGAACCTCGGAGTGACCCGGAAGAAGGCGGGGATCATTTTCACCGACAGGGGAGTTTACAAGCTGGGCGAGGAAGTCCATTACAAGGCCATCCTCAGGAACAAGGTCAAGGGCGTTTTCGCCCTTTTCGACCCCGGCTCTTCCGTCGTGATAGAACTGACCGACCCCAAGGGGAAGGTGAGGGAAAGCAGGACCGTGACCCTCTCCTCGATGTCAAGCTCCGACGGTGTCTTCAGCATTCCGAAGGAGGCGGCGCTCGGGCGCTACGAGATCGCCATATCCTTCGGCGAGGAGCAGAGGATCTACGGGAGCTTCCTGGTGGCCGCTTACAGGAAGCCCGATTTCCGCGTAAGCGTGGACATTTCCGGGAAGCAGGGCGAAACCTCGCTCGAGGGGAAGCTCTCGGCTTCGTATCTTTTCGGCGCGCCACTTTCCGCGGGAGACGTCAAGTACCATTTCCAGGGAAGGCCCTCCTACAGCCTTCCCGAGGAGGTGACTGAGGTCTTCCCGGGCGAGAACTGGAACTACAGGCTCTGCTGGTGGGACGAAAGAAAGATGAAAGACAGGGATACGGTGCAGGAGGGAGAGGCGAAGCTCGACGCCGACGGCGAGCTGAAGATGTCCTTCCCGATAACGCCGCAGCCCGTCCCGATGGAATACTCGGTCGAGACCGAGGTGACGGACGTGACGAGGCAGAGCATCTCCTCGAGCGGGACGACCGTCCTCTACCCCGATCATTTCATCGGCCTGTTCGAGGGCGAATGGGCCTTCAGGGATTACAAGGAAGGAATAAAGACCAGGATGGTGGTCCTGAGCAGCGACGGAAAGGCGGTCCCTGGGATCGACGTCGAGGTCGAACTTTCGAAGATGGTCTGGAGAAGCTCCAATTCCGCGACGGGCGATTCATACTACGAATGGGAGTCGAACTGGGACTTCGAGATCGTCGAGACGCGAAAGGTGAGGAGCGCCGAAGCACCCGTAGACCTGGCTTTCCAGGTGCCCTCCGGCGGGGAGTACATCGTGAGGGCCAAGGCGGACATCGGAGGCATGACCCGGGAGGTCAGCTCGTCGTGGTGGTTCTACGGCGGAGGCTACACGCCCTGGGAAAGGCGCACCGACAACAAGATCGAGGTGATGGTGGAGAAGCCGAAATACAAGCCCGGCGACACCGCCAGGATATTCATCAAGTCCCCGTGGGAAACGGGGCGGATCCTACTCACTACAGAGAGGGAGACGGTCAGGAGCTGCAGGACGCTCGACCTGACGTCGACCCAGCAGATGGTGGAGATAAAGCTGACGGAGGACGACATCCCCAACATTTATGTCTCGGTGATACTGCTCAAGGGCAGGAGCGGAGAGGACGAGAACGACAAGCCCGCCTTCAGGATCGGCTACGCGAAGATCTCCGTCGAGAACGAGACGAAGAACCTCAGGGTGTCCGTCTCCAGCGACAGGGAGGAATACCGCCCCGCCGACAAGGCGAAGGTGAAGGCGACCGTCAGGGACATCGCGGGAGCTCCCGTGCAGGGCGCCGAAGTAACCCTCTGGGCCGTGGATGTGGGCGTCCTGAACCTTACCAATTACAAGACCCCGGACCCGTCGAAATCGTTCTGGGTCGAAAGGCCTCTTTCGGTCTTCAACGCCGATTCCCGCGAGAAACTTATCTCCGCGAGGGTCAGCATTCCGAAGGGCGAGGACGAGGGGGGCGGAGGAGGCATGGAATACGGCCAGGCCTCGCAGATAAGGAAGGATTTCAGGGTCCTCGCCTTCTGGGTCGGGTCCGCGATGACGGGCGCCGACGGCTCGTTCGAGGGAGAGTTCCTCCTGCCGGAATCCCTGACCGCCTTCAGGATTATGGCGGTCGCGCACGACAGGCTCAGCAGGTTCGGCTCGGGGGAGAAGGAGTTCATCGTCTCGCAGAAGCTGCTTCTCACTCCCGCCTTCCCGCGCTTCCTCACAGCGGGCGACGAGGCCTACGCGGGCGTGCTCCTTAACTCCCGCCTGTCGAAGGGCGGGACGGGAAAGGTCAACATCGAGAGCCTGACGCCCGCGTTGCTTTCCGTCGAAGCCTCCGAGAAGAGCGCCGAGATAGCAGCGAAAGGCAAATCGGAGTTCAGGTGGAAGATGAAGGGGCTTCTGCCCGGGACAGCGAGGGTTCGCGTCAGGGCGTCTCTCCTCGACGAGAACGACGCGTTCGAACTGGACATCCCGGTCAACTACCCGCTGGAGAAGGTCACGAAGGTGCAGGCGGGAGAGTTCAGCGGGGAAGTCCTCCTCGAAGGAGAGGTCCCCGGGGACATATTCACCACGATCGGAGGGCTGGAGGTCACGGTATCGCAGAACCTGATGGCGGAGATAAAGGACGGGTTCAACTTCGTCATAGAATACCCTTACGGATGCGCGGAACAGCGGTCTTCCAGGATCATCGTCCTTCTCAACAGCTACGCGCTGGGCAGGCTCCTCGGGAAGACCGGCGACAAGGGCGAGAAAGCCAAGAAGGTCATCATCGACGGGATCAAGGGGCTCGGGCCTTTCCAGAGAAGCGACGGAGGCTTCGGCCTCTGGGTTGGAGACGGCGTTTCCCAGCCGTACCTGTCGGCCTACATCTGCCACCTCCTGCAGAGGGCGAAGGAGGAAGGGCTTCTTCCCGACGAAGAGATGCTGACGGAGTGCGTGAACTACCTGGAAGGGCTCATGACGAAGGACAGGAAGATAACGCCCGAATACTATTACTGCTGGTACGAGGAGAGCTCCTTCGCCGCAAAGGTCATAGCCGAAGGGGGAAGGAACTCCGACCAGATCCTCAACCTGATGCTTGAGAAGGTCGCTTCCGTTCCGACGATCTCGCTCTGCCACCTGTGGGACGCGGCCGTAAAATCCGGAAAAGCCTCGGCGGCCAGGACGCTGGAGAACGCGGTAAGGTCCCGCCTGGTCATGTCAGGGCAGAAGGGTTACCTGAAGGAGAACAGGGACACCTATTACTACTACTACTGGGCTTCCGACGAGATAGCGACAGCGGCCGCCCTGAAGAGCTTCATCACCAACACCAACGACACGGACATGCAGTTCAGGCTCGCAAAGTTCCTGGTCGAAAGGGGAAGGGTCCAGGACGAATGGAACACTCACCGCAACGCCATGATCTACGAAGCGCTCGCCGCGTACGCGAAGAAACAGGCGGAAATGTCCGCCAGGTGCCCGGTGACCGTCACGCTAAACGGCAAGACCCTGTTCGATGCTGTCCTCGGCGACAAGAACGGCCCAGAGCTCACGAGGGCGGTCCCGATGGAAGAGCTTGCGAAATCGGTCCGGGGGAAATTCGCGCTCAAGCTCGCTTCGGGAACCGGCGACAAGCTTCATTATTCCGTGAGGCTGAGGTACGCGCCGAGAGGAGTCATGCTCTCGCCGCTGGTCAGGGGCATAGCCGTAAAGAGGACATACACCGCTTCGGGCTCGAAGGAGGAGAAGACGTCCTTCACAGCGGGAGAGATGGTCGAGGTGCACCTCGAAGTGACCGTCCCCGACAAGAGCTACAACGTGGTGGTGACAGACCCGCTCCCTGCAGGTTTCGAGATCCTCGACGGCGCCTTCGCCACCACTGCGAAGAAGCTGAAGAGCATGAAGCCGAACGACAGCCGGGGCGAAGATGAGGATTACTACGGATACTACGAATGGGAATATTACGACTGGTGGTGGATAAGCGGCTTCAGGCAGATCGAGAAGCACGACGACAGGGTCGTGATGTTCGCGGATTACCTGTCGCCGGGGAAGCACCAGTTCACTTACCTCGCGAGGGCGACAACATCGGGAGAGTTCCAGGCGGCATCACCCTCCGCCGAGGAGATGTACGACGCGGGAGTGAACGGCAGGGGACAGGGGGTGCTCGTGAAGGTCTCCGACGGCCAGGGAAGGAAGTGACCGAAGGCATCAAGGGAAGCGTCGCGTGATGAGAGCCACGGCAGTTCTTGTCGCGGCTCTCGCGGCAGCGCTCGCGATATCGCTCTGGCTGGTGCTAGGGCCGCTCCCCGCGGGCGCGGAACCGTCCGGCAGGTCCGAATCTTTGAGGATCTTCGACAGGAACGGCATCCTTCTTTACGAAACTCTTTCGGGCAGGGAAGTTAGGAGCAACTGGCTGGAGCCGGCCTCCATCCCTCCGCTCGTCGAGGGCGCGACGATGGCCGCCGAGGACCACAGGTTCTACAGCCACAACGGCATAGACCCGGTGGCGGTGGCGAGGGCGGCGGCCGTGGACATCAGGTCCTTCTCGCTCAGGGAAGGCGGCTCGACGCTCACACAGCAGACCGCGAAAAGGCTCATCAACAGGAGGGGAAGCGGCATATTCGGAAAACTGAAAGAAGCGGTCTACGCCCTGAGGCTCGAGAGCAGGCTCACCAAGAAAGAGATCATGGCCCTCTACCTCAACCTGGCGCCTTACGGAAAGAACTGCGAAGGCATCAGGAAAGCGGCGGAGGCCTATTTCAGGACATCTCCCGAAAAGCTCACGGCCGCGCAGTGCGCCTACCTCGCCTCGCTCCCGAAGGCGCCGACCAGGCTCGACCCGTCGAAGAACCCCGAAGGTTTGAAGAAGCGCCAGGAGCGCGTCCTGAAAAGGATGAGGGAGCTTGGTTTTGTCTCGGAGGAAAGCTATGCGCGGGCTGTCGGCGAGAGGATAACGGTATCAAGGGCCCCGGAACCGTTCTCCGCCCCCCACTTCGTCGAAAGGGTGAGGGACGAGCTCCCGAAAGGATTCAAGGGGAACTGCGTCACGACTCTTGATATCAACCTCCAGGGAGATGTCCAGAGGATCATCAATTCGAACAGGAAGCTTCTCGAGAAGATAGGCGCGGGAAGCGCCGCCGTGGTGATACTCGACAACAGGAGCGGCGAATGGCTCGCGTGGGAAGGTTCGGGATGCTATGGTTCAGGTGAAACGGGAGGCTCGATCGACGGAGTCGTCGCTCCGAGACAGCCCGGCTCGGCGCTGAAGCCTTTCCTCTACGCGATGGCGTTCGAGGGCGATCTCACTTCCGCTTCGATACTGCCGGACATTCCGCAGGCGTACGGAACGCAGAAAGAAGGGGCTTATTACAAGCCGAGGAATTACGACAACAAGTTCAGGGGGCCGCTCTCCGCGAGGAGATCGCTGGCGGGGTCCGTGAATGTCCCGGCGGTTTATCTCCTGAGCAGGATAGGGGTCGACGCTTTCATCGAACGGCTGAAAAGCGGAGGGATCACGACGATCGACAAGTCGGCGGATTATTACGGATACGGTCTGGCCCTCGGCAACGCGGAGGTCAGGCTGGACGAACTTGCCGCCCTCTATTCAGCGCTGGCAAGGGGAGGCAGCTTTATCAAGCCCGTCAAGCTCGCGGGAAAACAGAGGGAGGAGGCGAGGAGGCTGTTCTCCTACGAGTCGTGTTATCTAGTTGCCGATGTGCTCTCCGACCCGAGGGCCAGGGAGTTCGCCTTCGGAAGGAACAGCGTGCTTGATTTTCCATACGCGGTCGCCGCCAAGACCGGGACCTCCGAAGGCTACAGGGACAACTGGGCTTTCGGGTACGACCGGGACATCACAGTGGGCGTCTGGGTGGGCAACTTCGACAGGAGGCCGCTCAAGTATTCGAGCGGTGTTTCCGGGGCCGGGCCGATCTTCCACGAGATAATGGAGGAAGCCGTCCTGAGGACCAGGGGAATGGAGCCTCCGCCGGAGGAAAGGATCCTTCAGGACCCGGGTTCGCTGAAGAAAGTCGAGCTCTGCTCGCTTTCCGGGGGACTCGCGGGAGAAGCCTGTCCGTCAATGATCATCGAGGAGCTTCCGCAGGACAAGATCCCAGAGGTGTGCGAATGGCACATCAGGCACAAGGGAAGGACATATGCGAGATATCCCCAGCCCTTCGATGAATGGGCGAGATCGATGGGGCTCTACAGGGAGATCCCGGAAGACGCCCTCGCAGGCGCGTCGCGCGAAGAAAAAAAGGAATTCGCCATATCGTCTCCTCTTCCGTCAGCAGTGTTCCTCTTCGATCCGACGCTGAAAGCTCCCTACCAGGGAGTCTATCTCGAATCGATGAACGGAAAAGGAGAAGTCTCATGGGTGATAGACGGAAAGCCGTTCAGGAAAGCCAAAAGCGGCGCGAAAACCTTCTGGCCCTTCACAAGGGGAGAGCACAGGATCGAAGCCAGGGATTCGGACGGGAAAAGCGATTCTGTGAAGGTATTCGTCAGATGATCCCTTTACTGGGAATATCCGCAAACGAAATGATGAAAAGGAGCAGAAATGGAATTGAGCAAAGGCAGGCCGGCGAATGATCTTGGGAATTAAGTATTGTGTCCCCCGATATCCGGCGGGGGACACATTCACTCTCGCGCCGAGCTATCCTTGCGAGTACGGCTTTACTCCGACGCAAACGGAGGTGACGATAGCGGGAGCGGATGTCATGGAGGTGAACTTCACGGCGAGGCGCCTGACGTACGCCATCTACGGCGTGGTGACGGCAGGCGGGGATGTGCCGCTATCCGGAGTCGTGGTAAATCTTAAGGAAAGTATAGTCGGCGATACGGGCCTCATCGCGAGCACGACGACGGACAGTTCGGGAAGGTACCAGTTCGCGATGCTGGAGAACGGGTTTTACAGGGTGTCTACGGAGGAGAACTGCTTTGCCGAAACGGGGCTCGAGATGGTGGTGGTCTTCTGCGGAAACAAGGAAGTGAACTTCGAATGCAGGATCTTCTCGGAAACGGAGAAGAGCGAGGAGAAGAAAAGCATCCTGAGGGAGCTTAACCGGCTCAAGGGAATTGACAACAAGGGCAGACAGGCCGACAATGGTGATATGAACGCGACAGCGGATAAAGACAATCCTTCAGCCTTAAGCCTTCAGCCTTCATCCCGCACAGAAGCCTCCGCCCCCGAATACCTCTTCTACCACTGGGATCATCTCGGAACAACGAGGCTGATTACGACCACCCCCACTGCGGCAAACCCAACCGGGGTTGTAAGTCGCCATGACTACGAACCCTTCGGCGTGGAGATAGCGCCATATCCCACCGGGGATGAAGATACAGTCAAGAACACACACCAGTACACCGGCCATGAGAGGGACAAGGCAACCGGGTATGATTACATGCATTTCAGATACTATGGAAGCAATATAGGTCGCTTCATGAAGCCGGATAATGTCAGAGGAAAGTTGACAAATCCTCAAAGTTTTAATCTCTACGCTTATGTTACTGGCAATCCGGTAAGCTTTAATGATCCCACAGGACATACGGGAGATTTGGGTCAGTTTATGAGCGATTTAAGGAAAGTGGCTGGCCCAAAGGGTCCAGACACTGAAGGCAGTCCGAGCCCGCAAGGAGATACAGGAAAAGAAGAAAAACCTTTACAAGGAGCTGCAGTAAGTCTGGGTGCACAGGCAACGAGTGATGCTATCGTTAGAACAGGCTATAAAGAGGCTGTATCCAAGCTTCCGGAAGGTGGCAACGCCGCGAGAGATGCTTTAGTGACAAGTGCAAGAAATATGACAACACCGGCTGGGGCAGCTATAGCAGAAACGATGAAACCCAGTTCAACGCTTGGTTCTAACCTGACTGGCACTGTTACCAAGACCAATGCGGAAGTCAATGCCGCAATGGGAGTTGCGGGTAAAGCGGGACCTCTCATGCTCGGAGCAGGCGCTGCAATCTCTGCGATAAATGTGGCAAAAGCGCCTGAAGGACAAAAATGTAAAACCATGGCAAAAGAGTCCGGGGCTTGGCTTGGAGCTATTGCTTTCGGTGCAGAAGGCGCAAAAGGTGGAGCATTGATTGGCGCATTTTTCACTCCTGCTGGCGCAGCTATTGGCGCAGTTATTGGTGGTGTTGGTGGGGGGATAATAGGCGCGTTGGTGGGTGAAAAAGCTGGTGAAAATGTTTATGATGCCACGACACCACAGTAACCGGAGTTGAAAATGGAAATTATTGAAAAGATTAAGATAAAAATTCGCGAATTATCTGATCTCAGGTATGCTGTGCGAGCAACAAAGAGCAAGACAAAAAGTGGGTATGAGTTGGCCGCTGTACGTCGATGTCCATTATGCGAAGGAAGGCCCAGTCGCCATTTTTTGTTTAAATTGGCGACTTCAATTCAAGGAAGTGAAATTCATAAAGAACTTGAAAAGTCTATTTCCCAAAAGAAATGGGAGGAAGCCTCTCAAATTAAGGAATGGAGTCCAAAGGCTGACCTTCATGAATACTGGGTACTAAAATGTCCTAATAATGGAGAGATGGCGTTGCTTGGTTTTGTATTTACTTTTGAGTTATTTGCTCCTGACTACCATGACGAACCAAAGAAACTGACTACTGAAGAAAGTGAAGTTATAGGAAAAATCATAGGCGAACAGTGGATTCAATTGTAACGGGCGATGGAAGCTCGTCTCTTGATGCTTGAATTACGGAGTCGGGATATCAGGGGACACAATACTTAATTCTTGACAAGTGTGTCCCGGAAGAATAGAATCAAGGCATGGCAAGATTGGCAAGGGTCGTCGCAGTAGGATATCCGCATCACATCACTCAGAGGGGGAACCGCCGCCAGCAGGTAT